>NZ_ABVL01000008.1:262322-289882 GCF_000173075.1 Chthoniobacter flavus Ellin428 | reverse complement strand
AGATCGCAGAGGTCACAGCCGCAAAGCGCCCCCACAGGAGCATCCTATTCGTCCTATCGGTCCTATGCCTCCTATGGAGAAATAGGACGTATAGGAATAATAGGACCGATAGGATATTCCGCATCGTTGCTTTCCTGCTCTGCGATCTTTGCGCCTCTGCAGTGCTAACCCGAAAAGTGTCCGCAGCTTGCGGAAATTTTTTAACCGCGAATGGACACGAATAAACGCGAATAGAAAACTGCGTTTGCCGCCCTATTCGCGTTCATTCGCGGTTTTACTCCACCTGCCCCTCGACACTTCTTCTCTGCGCCTCTGCGGCCTCTGCGTTTAAAAATTCTTTGGTTGCGGCTTCGCCGCGCTGGGTCTCTGCGTTTAAAATCTCCCCCTCGAAAACACCACGTTCCGCGCCAAGCGATCGACCAGTGCCCACATCACAGTTGCCAAATCCCCCGTCTCCGCTATTTTAGCGCTCCCAATGCGTCATCTGCTGACCAGCCGACTTACCTTGCTCCGCGCTATCACCGCGTGCGCTTTCTTGCGCGCGGATCGCGGAGCGTTCCTCGCTTAAACGTCGGCTGGTGCTGCTTTCGGGCGAAAGCGGCGACTGGTCTGTAAAATTCCATTCCTTCGCCCGCCAAACCTTTAGACAGACAGTCAGATGATTTTTCCACCAAGCAGCAAGTATCGACCTTTCCCGCCCATCGCGATCCCCGATCGCCAATGGCCCAACCGCACCCTGACCGCCGCACCCATCTGGTGCAGCGTCGATCTCCGCGACGGCAACCAGGCCCTGGCCGTGCCGATGAACGTCTCGCAAAAACTCGAGTTGTTCGACGCGCTGGTGAAGTGCGGCTTCAAGGAAATCGAAGTCGGCTTCCCGTCGGCCTCGAATACCGAGTTCGCCTTCAACCGTCGCCTCATCGAAGAAGGCCGCATTCCCGATGACGTCACCATCCAGGTGCTCGTGCAAGCGCGCGAGGACTTGATCGAGCGCACCGTGCAATCGTTGCTCGGCGCGAAGAAGGTCATCATTCACCTCTACAACTCGACGTCGCCCGCGCAGCGCCGCGTGGTCTTCGGCAAGACGAAGGACGAGATCAAGCAGATCGCCGTGCAAGGCGCCCGCTGGATCCAGGAGCGCCTCCCGCGCCTGGCCGGCACCGATGTGCGATTACAATATTCACCCGAGAGCTTCTCCGCCACGGAGGTCGAGTTCGCGAAAGAGATCAGCGAAGCCGTGATGGACGTGTGGCAGCCCACGCCCGAGCGGCCGATGATCCTGAACCTGCCCGACACCGTCGAGGTCGCGATGCCGAACGTCTACGCCGACCAGATCGAATGGGTGAGCCGCAACATCAAGAATCGCGACGCCATCATCCTGAGCCTGCACACGCACAATGACCGCGGCACCGGTGTCGCCGCCACGGAGTTGGGCCTGCTGGCCGGCGCGCAGCGCGTGGAGGGCACGCTCTTCGGCAACGGCGAGCGCACGGGCAATCTCGACATCGTCAACGTGGCGCTGAATTTCTACATGCACGGCATCGACCCGAAATTGGATTTCCGGGACATGAACGCGATGATCGAAATCTACGAGCGCTGCACCGGCATGACCGTGCCGCCGCGCCAGCCGTATGCCGGCGAATTGGTCTTCACCGCTTTTTCCGGCTCGCATCAGGACGCGATCAAGAAAGGCCTCTCCGAATGGGAGCGCACCGGGCGCGAGCATTGGGATGTGCCCTACCTGACCATCGACCCGAGCGACATCGGGCGCGAGTATCGCGAAGTCATCCGCGTCAATTCGCAGAGCGGGAAGGGCGGCGTCGCCTATTTGCTGGAGAGCGAATTCGGCATCGAACTGCCGAAGGATTTGCAGCGCGAATTCGGTCCGCTGGCCAACGACGAAGTCGACCACCTGGGCCGCGAAGTCAGCGCCGCGGAATTGAAAGGCATGTTCTGGCGCGAATACATCGACCGCGTGGAGCCGTGGGAGCTCATCCATTTCCATGCCGATGGCGTGGATGGCACTTTCTCCTGCCGCGCCTCCGCGCGTCGCGCTGGCGAACAGGTGAAATTGATCGGCGAAGGCAACGGCCCGATCGCGGCCTTCGTGCACGCGTTGCACCAGAGCGGCGCGGCGCGTTTCGAAGTCGCGGATTTCAAGCAACACGCCTTGAGCTCCGGCACCGAAGCCAAAGCGATCGCCTACATCCAGATCCGCCTGCCCGATGGCAAAACCAGGTGGGGCGCCGGCGAAGACACGAACATCGAACTGGCCTCGATCAAAGCCGTGCTCAGCGCCGTGAATCGCGCTGCGGTCGCGCCTGCGCCCGCGCTCGCGAAGTAAGATACGCCCTTCGGCGCGTATCAACAGTAACACTCCATAATAGCCGGTGGCTCGCCGCCACCGGCTTTTTTGGGAGCGCTTCGCGCATCCACTTCCAGGCGTTCACCGAAAGCGTCGCAGAGACGCGGAGTATGGGACATCGCCCCCCTCCGGAAATCTCTGCAGTGCTAACCATAAAAATGTCCGCACGACGCGTAGAATTTTGGGCCCGCGAATCACGCAAATAACACGAATGAGGGCAGATCATTCGCGTCATTCGGGTGATTCGCGGGTCACTTTCCCTTCCCTGTCTTTTCGAAGGTTCGTGGCTCCCCTTTTGGTTGCGGCTCCGCCGCGCTGGGCCTCTGCGTTTAAAATCCCCTTACTTCCCACCCGCCCATTCCACTGCGTTTTTCAGCAGTGTCTGGAACTCCGGCAGGTCGTGCGCCCGGGCGTCGTGGCCGAGGGTGATGCCCACGACACGCGATTTCGGATGCTTCACGATGAAGACTTGCGGGAAGGTCTTGCCGGTGAGCGGGCTGGAAGCCGTGGCCAGGACTTCGATCGGCGTGGCCTTGGGATCCGGATTGTAATTGTAGAGCTCGTCGGTGATCTCAAACGTCGGCGTCACCCCCTTGGTGATGGGCGAATCCGGGTTCGTGATCTTCACCGTGTACGGCCCGAGCTTGTCGTGACCGTGCGTGCCCCCGCCGATGATCTGCGCATTCCACTCAGGGAAATTTTTCCACGCATACCACGTGCCGGGGTGCAGGGCGACGATGCCCTTGCCGCTGTTCGCGTAATCGATGAGCGCCTTGCGCGTGGCGGAACTGATCGGCTGGTTCGCGCTCCAGACGAGCACGTCCACGCGATCGAGAATCGCCGGGACACCATTGGCATTCTGGGTGAAATCAACCCAGCCGACATGCGGCGCGAGCGTCGCCTTGTCGGTGCCGCCGAAGAATTTTACGAAGTCGTGCGACGAGCCGCCGCCCACGAGCAACACCCGCGGGCCATTCGCCGGACGCGTGGCCGGCGGTTGCGGCACCGGGTCGGTGAATTGCGGTTTGAAATTCGCGTCTTCATTCGGCGCCGCCACCGGTGCGCTGGAAGCGGAGGCATTCGCCGCGGTGAGGATCAGCGTGCCGGCGCCCGCCTTGGTCAGCGCGAACGTGGGCGTAGGCGTCGTCGAAGCCGCAGCGGCAGCCGGCGCCGGCGTATTCACATCCGCCATCTCGGCGGTGATGGCGACGATCGTCGGCGCGGAATGATTGTCCGGGCTCTGCAGCGTGATGTGGTCGATGTCCATCGGCTCATTGAGCTGCTTGGTGAACCAGCGCATCTGGTGATTCTTCACCACGCCCTCGGCGAACTTCGAGCCGGGCACATCGATGCGGCGGATGTAATCGGCAAACTCGGTGCCATTCTTGCAGACCAGCGTTTCCTTCTGCCCCTGCGAGCTGACCACCGTGACGGTGAGCGCATCGCTCTTGTCGTCGTTGTTGCCGTTGAATCCCCAGCCGGTCACGCCGCCGAGGAAGTTCAACCGGTTCGCCTTGAAGCCACCGACCTTGATGTCGACCTTCTTGGGCATCGTCTTGGAGTAGGAATTATCCGGGCCGCCCTTGAGCACGATGATGTTCGAAGCGCCCTCGGCTTTTTCCGGCGTGACCACGTTGAAGGGCACGCCTCCCACGCTCACCGTGCCGCTCTTGGTGAACTTGAAGGTGTCGTTCTTCGAGGTCTGCGTTTGATACATGCCGCTGCTCGTCGAAGTGGTGAACGCATCGTGCAAATCGAGCGTGCGGAAGCGCGAGCCATCGACGCTCTGCAGATAGGTGATGATGTCGCGCAGCGCGTCGGCGCCGATGCCTTCGAAGCCCTCGGGCATGAGCGAGCGGCCGGTGTTGGTGCGCGACTTGATGTCCGCCGTCTTGATCTGCTGCACACCGGCGAGGCTCTTCATCGTGATCGTCGTGGGGTTTTCCGAGGAGATCACGCCGGCATAGGCCTGGCCGTCTTTCGTCTCGATGTTCCACTGGACGAAGCTCGGATCGACTTCGGCATTCGGATCGACGATGGCCACGAGCAACTCGCTCGCACCGTGCGCGCCCATGCCGGGTGAGGCCGGGCCCGATGTCCGCGCCCACGCCGTGGAAATTGTGGCACACGGTGCAGGTGGTGGTGAAGAGCTGCTTGCCGTGTTCGGCATTGCCCTTCCCTTCCACGGTGGGAAGCAGCTTGGCGATGGTGTCCTTCTTCGCCTTGGCCAGCGGATTCAATTCATCGAACAATTTGGTCGCGCGCTTGGCGACGTCCTTGTTTGGATGAGCGCGCAGGCGGTAGGCGTTGGCCGGGCCGAACGCGGCGAAATCGATCTGCTTGGCCTTCAGCGCGTCGAGCAGGGCATTCGTCCAATCGGCGCGCTTGAGCAGCGTGTCGAAGGCCGCGACCTGCGTCGCCTGGGGCAGCTTGGAATAGACCGCGGAGAGGCCGGAGCCGACCTTCGCGTCATCGGTCTCCGCGAGCACGCCGATGAGCGCGCCCTGGACCTTGGCACTCGCGTCGCCACCGAGTTGATCGATGATCGCCGGGACGATTTCCGGATTCGTCTCGCGCAAACCGCCGAGGCTGCGCGCCGCGGAGATGCGCGCGTCTTCCGCGCCCTTGCTGTCCTTCAACGTGGCAAACAGCTTGTTCGAAAGTTCCGTGATCTGCGATTTGAGCGCGCCTTCCTTGTCCCACTTGGCGGCCAGCGGCAGCACCGCACCGCTCAGTTCGCCGCCGATCAATTTGCCCAGCGCGGCGGAAAGTTCCGGCGTCATTGCGGGCGCCTCTTTGACGTGCTTGAAAAGGCCTTCCAGGATCTCGCGCTTGAGCGCGTCGACGCCGGCCGGTTTGTTCACCAGGGCGACCACCAGTTTGCCCGCGGAAGCGGCATCGATGTTCTGCGTCAGCGCATTGACCAGCGGCTTCAGCGACGCGGGATCCGCGCTGTCGAGCGCCGCGGTGATGGCGACGGCCGGATTGCGCGAAGCGGCCGCGACCGCTCCACTGCGTTGGAAGTCATCGTCGAGCTTCGGCCACGCTTTGACGACCGCCTGGGCGCCGAAATCGTTGAAATCGTCCGAAGCGAGCGCCCGGAGCGCCGCGATCCGAACCTGACCATCCGGATCGGTCAGCAACGCCGAGAAGATGTCGTCCGCATGTTCCCCACGCACCGGCCAGTCATTGATGTGAATCCGGCCAAAAAGATTCAATTCGAAGGCGCCTCCGTTCGAATACGCCTGTCCTCTGGCCTCGATGATATTGGCCCCATTGCGGCGGATCGCCGCGTCCTGATCGACCAGCGCTTTCTCCACTGCATCACCCAATGCGCCGAGACGCTCGGCGGTCCACATGGCCGCGATGCGCGTTTCGCTGTTCGGCGACTTGAGTTGTTCGGCGAGATCGGCAGCGGTGGCGCGTTTGTCCACCAGCAGGCGGCTGGCGGTCATGCGCAAGGTGCGATTCGGCTGATCCAGCGCCTTGGCCAATTCCGCGACGCTCGCCTTCGACAAATCCGGCACCGCGAGAGTCTTCGCCTCCTTGTGATCGATGCGCCAGATGCGGCCGAAATAGTGATCGCGATCGGGACGCACCGCGGCGTTGACCTCATTGTGATCGGGGCCGCGCGTGTCGTTGTGAATCACCGCCTGGTTGTAGAAGTCGAGAACGTAGAGCGCACCATCCGGGCCGATGCGCGCTTCGATCGGACGGAACCACATGTCCTTGCTGCGCACGAATTCCGTTTCCTCGCGGTCGGGGCTGCTTGTGCCACGTGTAGCTGCTGCCCTTCGGATCGAGGAAGCGCTGGTGCACGATATTGACCGTCGGCTCGGTGCAGAAGTAACTGCCATTCCACAGCGTAGGCCAGGCGCCGCCATCGTAGATCGCGCAACCCGCCGCCGCGGTGAAGGAACCGACCCAGTCGATCTGCACATAGGGAAGCTGGTCCCAGGACATCGCGGGATACACTTTGTCCGAGTTGATGACGACGTTGTAGCTGTTGGTGTTGCCGATCTTGCCGCGCGCCAAAATGTTTTCCGGCAGGATCGTTTGCATGAGCAGCTGGCCGCTGGTCGGCTGCGTCCACATCACGCGGTTGTCGGCGGTGATTTGCAGGCCCCAGGTGTTGCCACCCTTCGAGGAGTATTGCTCGATCTTCGAGCCATCGGGCTTAAAGCGCACCACGCCGCTGCCGATCACGCCGAAGTCTTTCGAGCCGTCGCCATTGGTCACGTGCTCCGAGGAGCTGTAGCCGTGCGTGCAGTAGATCCAGCCGTCCCAACCCCAACGCGCGTTGTTGATGACCGCGTGCGTGTCGTGGATGCCGAGGCCGGTGTAGAGCTTCTCGACCTTGCGCGCTTTGCCGTCGGGACCCGGATCGTGAATGAAAAGGATATCCGGCGCCTGGGTGACGATGACACCATCCTGGTAAAAGACGAAGCTGGTGACGAGATCGAGGCCTTCGTAGAAGACTTCTTTCTTGTCCATCACGCCGTCGCCCTTGCTCGAGGTGAGGATGCTGATTTTGTCGTGCCCCTCGCGCACCTGCTTGCCCGGGTCGGGATCGAGGCCGCCGTGATCTTTCCATTCCTGATTGCGATAGTCGGGGCGCATGCCGCGCTTGCCATTCGGATACTCGGGCGACTCGGCGATCCACAGCCGGCCGGCCGGATCCCAGTTGAGGCAGATGGGCTTGTTGATCAGCGGCTCGCTGGCCACGAGGGTCATGTTGAAATCGGGATGCACCTCGAGCTGCGCGCGTTCCTGCGCGGGATGCGACGGACCGCCGGGCGGATAGGTGAGCGAAGCGAGTTCCTCCGGCTTGCAATACTCATCGAGATTCTCGTGATGCGCCGCCCACGAGATGCCGCGCATGAGGATCGCGCGATACTGCGGGAGCTCGAAGGTGGAATAGAGATGCCCGGGGATGCTGACGAACGCGCGATACGGCTTCGTGCCGCCTTCCGCGGTGCGCTCGTAGACCCACATCTGCGGCTGGATGTCATAGACATTGGCCTTGCCGCCGGGCGCCTCTTTCTTCCCGTCCTTCACCTTCGGCGTATAAGCCGTGGCCAGCACGCGCACGTCGGGCGAGATGTCCATGTCATAGTAAATCTCGTCATCGAGACGGAAGTTCGCCGCGCCCTTGGTGATCGGATGTCCGCCGCCGATGCGCTCATTCTCGACGTAATAAAGATTCATCGGCCCTTCCTTCCACTTCGTCTTCCCCTGCACCCAGGAGCCGCCGATGATCGATTTCCAATACGCCGAGGTCTCCGGCTTGGTGGCCACCGAGGCGGTGTGAATGATGACCAGTCCGCCGCCGCGCTGGATGAAAGTCTCGAGGATCGGGCGCTGCTCCGGGGTGATATTGCCCGCATCCTGTGCGTACATCACCATCACGTCGGCTTTCTCGAGCTGCTCGGCAGTGGGGAATTGCATGGCGCCATCCACTTCCATCCCGCGCTCGGTGAGGAGCTTCGTCCAATCGTGGAGGAACCGCTCGTGTTCGTGGGCGTTTGGCCCGTGGGTCTTCACCCCGCCGCGAATGAAGACATGCAACGGCTCGGCCTGAGCCGTGAACAGAAAGACAAAAAAGACGCCGAGGAGGGAGAGGAGACGATTCATGGTGGGAAAGGGGAGCATGGAACGGATGGAAGGAATGCGCAAAGGGACGTACGACGCCATTTTGGGTGACGGACAGACAACCCCGAGGATGCGTCCGCTCAAAGTGCGAACCCATGACAAAAACGCACGAACGCCTATCGCCAACGCACATTTGGGCGGGGCGCGGGCTGGCATCTCTCGTTAAACATGCTACCCACATCGACATGAATGCCGCATCGAGTGGACCACCCGCGGGCAAGCATTGGACGTTCGCCGATCTCATGCAGTTCGATGAAACCGACCTCTACGAAATCTATGACGGGCGACTGATTCCCATCCACCGCCCATTACCCGGGTTCTATCATCAGCTCATCTCCGGGCAACTGCTCCGGTTGTTGGATGCATTCATCCGCCCGCGAGCCCTCGGGAAACTGCTCATCGGCCCACTGGATGTAATCATGGCTGAGGACAATACGGCGGAGCCGGATTTGCTTTTCATCGCCAGGGAAAACGCGGGCATCGCCCAGGACTGGATTCGGGGCACCCCCGACTTGATCGTGGAAATCATCTCTCCCTCAACCATCGTGCGCGATCGCTATGACAAGCTCGAACAGTATGCTCGGTTCGGAGTAAAGGAGTACTGGATTGTCGATCCCGCGAATCAGTCACTCGAAATTCTCGCGCTGAATGAAAAGCGTTTTGTGATGCACTCGTTTGCCGCGGAAACAGGGAAAGCGGAATCAAGGCTTCTTCCCGGCCTGACTGTCGATCTGGCGGAATTATTCGAACCTGAAGACCGCGAAGTATTCTGGGGAGAGCGGCCACCAGTTCGCCGTGCGGAAAGCCCAAGCACATAGCAGAATAGAACGACGGAAGTTTTGACCCTACCCATTTAAACGCAGAGGACGCCGAGGGCCGCAGAGAATTGTTGGAGCATGCTGTCGGGCCACTCGTGCTTATTCGCGTCCATTCGCGGTCAAAAAATTTTCGCAAGCTGCGTACACTTTTCGGGTTAGCGCTGCACGAATTTTCCGGGACCTCGCTCGGAAAATAGGGTTCGTCGAGCCGAACAGTCCGGTCGTGAGGAACGGCTTATCGGTTAAGACCAACATGTTGGTATTAGTTTGAGAACAGCTGGGCAGGGGAGAGCATTTTGAGAGAGGAAAGGAGGGATGGCAGGCCCTTCCTCTGCGGCCCTCTGCGTTCTCGGCGTCCTCTGCGTTTAAATGGGTAGGCCTTTGGTTGCGGCTCCGCCGCGCTGTGTCCTCTACTCCGAAAATGGTTGTGAAGAGGAGGCCGCTTCTCATGGAGGCTTTCTGTGCAGAACGAAGTTCCTCAGGACTGCGTTTAAATTAGCTGCGACTACGGCTTTATTTGGATGCTCTAAAATCCGCGTAATCCTGCAATCCGTGGTCATTCCTCCGGCGAAGCTCGCCAGACGCGCGGCTCTGAGATAAAGCCCCTCTGTGCCCAATCCTCCCAAGCAACTGACCGAGACCCACGTCATCGGCCCCGAGACCATCGAGGCCAAGGTGCGGGCGCAGGAATGTCCGGCACTGGCCTTGCACCACATCGCGCATGTCGGCCTCGCGGATGCCGCCGCGCCTTATGAAATGGTGCGGATGGATCTGAGCGGAACGTATCTGCTCTCCTGCTCCGCCGGGCGCGGGCAGATCCTGCTCGACGGCCGCTGGCAGACCTGCCGCGAAGGCTGGGCCTGTCTCGCCCCGCCCCATGCCATGCTCGCTTTCCGCGCGGTGCGGGGAGAGCGCTGGGAATTTACCTGGGTGCGCTATCAACAGCCGCCGGATCAAAAGCCGATCATCTCGTCCTCCTCGCCGGCGCTGGCCCGCTTCGATCCGCGCCCGCTCCACGCCGCAGTGCAGGGCCTCTTCTCTGAGATGCAGAGCCAGACCGCCCCGGCGGCAGTGAGCCATTGGGTGGAATTGATCCACACCTACGTGCTCCGCTTCGCCCGTCCGTGGCAGACCGATGACCGCCTCGGCCATCTCTGGGAACACGTCGCCGCCCGCCTCGGCGAACCGTGGTCGCTCGACCGCCTGGCCCGCCACTGCCACCTCAGCACCGAGCACCTGCGCCGCCTCTGCCGTCGCGAACTCGGCCGCAGCCCGATGCATCACGTCATCTTCCTGCGCATGCAATACGCCGCCAAGCTGCTCGCCACGACCGACGACAAAATCGAGACCGTGGCCGGCGCGGTGGGCTACGCCAATCCCTTCGTCTTCTCCACAACCTTCAAGAAATGGGTCGGCTGGCGCCCGAGCGAATACCGCGCGCGCAAAGGCTGAACGGCGCGGCTGCGGATCTTCGGGGAGCGCCCGCTCACCCGTCCTCCGACTCCCGCTAGGCCGAACCGACATTCGGTAGAGGTGGACGACAGCGGTCTTTCAATCGCGGAGCGATATTTGCCTGTAGCCGTGGACTTCAGTCCACGGAAAGGAGTTCATAGGGCCCGTCGCGGAGCGACGTTTGCGGCAACGAGGGAACACGAAAGGCAAACGTCGCTCCGCGACGAGGCCTCTGGGAAAGGTTTCCGTGGACTAAAGTCCACGGCTACAGGCAAGGATCGCTCCGCGATGAGAAGACTCGTCAGCCAGTTCTTGCCCAAGCAGGAGCTTGGGCACGAGGAGCGAGAGCTCGATCCGCATCAGCCGCGGCGGGCTGCGAACCGGCGTTTCACTTCCTCCCAAGTAGACGCCTGGCTCGGGTCCTTGCGGTAGGCAGCGAAGCGCTCGTCGAGCAGTCGGACATGATCTTCGCGGACCGCAAACTCAGCCCCGCTACTCCCGCCCAGTTTCATGACGAGGCGATTCAAAAGCTCCTCCTGCTCCGCCAGCGGCAGCGTTTCGACTGCGGACTCGATTTCGGCAAGCGTGCTCATTGCGTCATCCTAGCATGGGTGGCGTGATGGCGGCAAGCGGCCTCGCTTCCCACCGAAGATTTCCGACGCCGGGGACGGCGCCGCTGCAGATGGGCGTCCCGCCCCAACCATCTGCAATCCCGCCATTTCCGTGTTACGCTCACCCATGTCTTTCCCCTTTGCCGCACTCCGCTGCGATGCGCGACAACATGTCGCCACCGCAAGATCAGGCGCAATCTTCGCAAGCCGCGACAAGCACTTTCCGTTGTCGAGGCTAAGAAAGCGGTTACAGGGAAGGTCTTTTTCTTCCGCCGCCCTCGGGCGTTCCGAACCATGTTGAACCGCCGCCATTTCTTCCTGCCCATCGCCTTCTGGCCCCTGCTCGCCTGCACCGCCCACGCGGACACCGCGACCACTTCCGGCTGGCAGGACGTCCGCCCGCTCCTCCAGCAGCGGTGTTACGAATGCCATGGCGAGAAGAAGGTCAAAGGCGGCGTCAACCTCAAGAAGCTCAACGACGACCCGCATCTCTCCACCGAATTCGAAATGTGGGAAAAGGTGAAGGAAGCCGTCTCCTCGGGCGACATGCCGCCCGATGACAAAAAGCCCCTCGCCGACGCCGAGCGCGACAAGACGCTGCAGTGGCTCACCCATTCGCTCGACGACACCATCCGCGAGCACGGCGGCGACCCCGGCACCGTCACCATCCGGCGCCTGACCAATACCGAGTACGACCACACCCTGCGCGACCTCACCGGCGTCGACCTCGGCCTGGCGAAAGATTTCACCCCCGACGGCGGCGGCGGCGAAGGCTTCTCCAACGTCGGCGACGTCCTCTTCATCAGCCCGCAGCAGCTCGACAAATACTTCTCCGCCGCGCGCAAGCTGGCCGATTACGCGACCATCCTGCCCGGCTCCGGCATCACTTTCCAAAAGACGCGCGTTGGTCTGCGCGGCCCCGTCCAGCTCAAGGCTCAGGCCGAGCAAGCCCTCTACGTCTGGTATCAGAAAATGGCCGAGCCGCTCCTGCCGAAGGACGGCGAAGACGCGCACGAAGCGGATTACATGACCGCTTGCTGGAAGTGGCAGCACAAGGACCTCACCGGCGCCACCTCGCTCGAGCAGCTCGCCAAGGACAACCACCTCACCCTCGCCTTCCTCGAGAATTGGTGGACCGTCCTCAACAGCACCAAGCCCGAATCGCGCTACCTCGACCTCACCCGCGTGACCTGGCGCGAACTCCCCGGGCCCGATGCCGCCAAGCCGCACGACGTCCCGGCCGCGGTCAGTGAAAAGATCCAGCAGATCCAGGCCAACCAACGTTCCTGGCTCGGACCGGCGAAAAATCCCGGCGGCGGCGTCCAGCGCCATCAACAGGATTCCGATGGCATCCATCGCTACAGCTTCACCACGGGCGTGAGCGGCCACCCGGCTGTGCATATCGTCCTCGGCGACGTCGCCGATGGCAACAAGGGCGACTGGGTGACCTTCGACGGCCTGACCCTCAAGCACGGCAAGAAAAAGGAGCTCTACATCGACTGGCTGAAGTCCGCGATCGCCGCGGACAAGGACGCGCTCACCAAGCTTGGTGCCGATCCTGGCAAGTTGGGTGCCGACCCGGCCAAGGCCGGCGCCGACGCCGCCAAGCTCAACGCCGCCCTCGCCACCAAGGAAGAGGCCCTTGGTAAATTCGGCAAAGACCCGCGCGGTGGCACCTGTGCCGCCGACGCCATTGTCGTCCAGGCGCCCGTCGTCATCACCCTGCCCCTGCCGCCGGATGCTTCCGAATTCATCGGCGGCGGCAAGCTCGACATCGATGGCCCCGACGCCGATGCCGCCAGCGTGCAATGGCTGGCCACCGCGGACACGCCGCCCGATCCCACGAAAGTCATTCCCGGCAGCCTCACCGTCTGGAAGCGCGGCAGCTCCGCCACCCACCTCCTCGGCCGCGAGTTCAACGTCATGAAAGAGGCGTTTCCCGACGAATACGTCCGTCGCCTCGAGGAAGTCGCCCGCAACTACTATCGCGGCGGCCACCCGGCCACCAGCGTCTACTATCTCAGCGACGCCCAGCTCACCGCCATCATCTCCCCGGCCGAAAAGGCGCATTGGGAAAAAATGATGACCGACTGGAACTTCGTCAAAAGCCCGCAGATCGCCCCGCAGTACAGCAAGGAGTGGGATAACATTGAGAAAAAGGACCTCGCTGCCTTCGCTACCCGCGCCTGGCGCCATCCGCTCAGCGCTGACGAAACCGCGCAGATCGGCGCGCTCTACGACGCCGCCCGCGGCCGTGACCTCGATCGCGAATCCGCCGGCCGCGAAGTCATCGTCCGCGTCCTCGTCTCCCCGCAATTCCTCTTCAAGCTCGAGGACGCCAGCCAGCCCGGCGTCCAGCCGCTCAACGCCTGGGAAGTCGCCAGCCGCCTCAGCTATTTCATCTGGGCCTCCGAGCCCGACGCCCCCCTCCGCGCCGCCGCCGCCGATGGCTCGCTGCTCAAGCCCGACGTCCTCGCCCGCGAGACGAAGCGCCTCCTGCGCGACCCGCGGGCCAGCGCCCTCGCCGAGGAATTCGCCGGCCAATGGCTGAAGTTCAACGGCTTCGACGCCAAGGCGAACATCGACACCAATAAGTTCCCCGAGTTCACCCCCGAGCTCCAGCACGACATGTATCGCGAGGCCGTCGAATTCTTCACCCATCTCATTCGCGAAGACCGTCCCGTGCGCGAGATCGTCAGCGCCGACTACACCTATCTCAACGAGCGGCTGGCCAAATTCTACGGCATTCCTAACATCACCGGCGACGAATTCCGCCAGGTCAAAGTCGCCGACTACCAGCGCGGCGGCGTGTTAGGCATGGGCTGCCTGCTGGCCAAGAATTCCTATCCGCAGCGCACCAGCCCCGTCCTGCGCGGCGTCTGGCTGCTCACCTCCGTCCTCGGCACACCCACTCCGCCGCCGCCGAACAACGTCCCCAAGCTCGACGACAGCGTGAGCAAAGCCTCCACCCTCCGCGAACGCCTCGAGCGCCATCGCAAGGACAAAGCCTGCTCCGTCTGCCACGACAAGATCGACCCGCTCGGCTTCGCCCTCGAAGGCTTCGACCCCATCGGCCGCGTCCGCACGGTCGATGAAGCCGGCCTGCCCATCGACAACACCGGCCAGATGAAAGGCGGCGCCACCTTCAAAGGCCTCGACGGCCTGCGCAACTTCCTCGCCCAGCGCGACAGCGAATTCACCATGAATTTCTGCCGCAAGCTCATCGGCTACGCCCTCGGCCGCACCATCATCCTCACCGACAAACCGCTGATGGACAGCATGCGCGCGGATCTATCGAAATCCGACGACCGCTTCTCCGTCGCCATCCTCGACATCACCAAAAGCCGCCAGTTCCTCAATCGGCGAAACGAGTAACAAGGCATTGTCCCGAGAAATCGGGGCAGATTTAAACGCAGAGGACACAGCGCGGCGGAGCCGCAACCAAAAGGGGAGCCACGAACATGCGAAAAGACAGGGAAGGGAAAGTGACCCGCGAATCACCCGAATGACGCGAATGATCTGCCCTCATTCGTGTTATTTGCGTGATTCGCGGGCCAAAAATTCTACGCGTCGTGCGGACATTTTCATGGTTAGCACTGCAGAGGACGCTGAGAACGCAGAGGGCCGCAGAGGAGGAAAAGAGGAGACACAGCGCGGCAGAGTCTCAGCAACCAAAGATTTTTAAACGCAGAGGCCGCAGATTCAAAGCTCGGTGAGAAGTCCGTGGTGCCGTGGGAACGAGAAAAAATAGCGCGACGCGACTCTTCCTATCGCGTAGCGATCCTTGCCGGTAGCCGTGGACTTCAGTCCACGGAAAACACGACCCCATGCGCTTCGTCGCGGAGCGACGTTTGCCTCGGAAAGGAGATCGCCACGGGCAAACGTAGCTCCGCGACGGACGCTCTGCGATCGGGGACCGTGGACTGAAAGTCCACGGCTACCGGCTTTGCATCGCTACGCGATGCCCTTGGCCTCCCCCGTGTCGCGGAACACCTTTGGGAACGCGCGAGACGAGGGGAAAGAAATAGGCAAATTTGCCTATTTCCCCATAACTACAGAGGCGGCCAACCAACGAGGGAACGAGGGGAAATGGAAGTAAGGTGCAAATTTGCACCTTACCCCTCAGCTACCGAGGCGGCCAACCCGCTTTCGTCATCCCGTCGCCTCCTTACCCCAACGGTTTTTCCGCGACCAGGACCATGTTGGTCGGGGGCCAGGGGAGCTTGGTTCCTTCGGTGGTGGAGATCGAGACCCGGTCTTCGTAGCGGTTCTGGATGATCCAGGGATTCGCGTAGGCGCGGGAGCCGGAGGCGGGATCGTTGACGTTTTCCAACACCTGGAAACCGGTTTCGACGAGGGTGTTTTTCCACTGGGAAAAACTCCAGAAACAAAACTCCTCGTTCATTTCGGATTTCCAGTTGTCGGTGTAATCTTTCTTCGAGAGAAATTCCGCGGCTTGCCGGAGGGTGAGCCGAAAGACAGGGCGGCCGGCCTCCTCGGTTTCGGCAAACGAAAAGCTCCGATTCGCCGGCAGGAAGTCGCGGGCAAACAAATGGAATCGCGCCCGCGTCGAGAGGCGTTGCAGCCATTCCTGGTCGCGCTCTTTGCGGGACGCCAATTCCGCTGGCGCTGGATTTTCTCCATCATCCGGAGAGCACCATAGGTCCACGGTGGCGTCGCCGTCTTCGGGGCCGAGCACGTCGCGAATGATCAACCGGCCCCCAGGACGAAGCTGGCGGAACTTTTCGGCCAGATAGGCCCGGACGGTTTTTTCCTGGCTGGCATAGCTCCAGAGTTCATGGAGCGTGCTGTTGCAGATGGTGGTGTCGATGGACTCCTCCTCAAAGAGGGAATCGAGGAGGTTGCGGTGGAAGAAATGCACGTAGGCGCCGCTGAATTCCCCGGCCCGTTGCCGCTCCTGAAAACGTCCGGCAAATTCCGCCGAGAGGTCGATCCCGAATAAATCCGCGTCGGGGAAGTCCTGGCTGATCTCGGCCAGCAGGGCGCCATCGGCGCAGCCTTCGTCGACGATGCGTCCCGGTTTGAGGGTGTGGCGGATGTCGAGATACTTGAGCCGGATGATCTCGTTCATGCCGCGGGCGTAAGAGCTGTAGTTGCGGGTCGCGGTGAGACTGCCTTCCTGATTGGTGAGCGGATCCTGATACAGGCGGGCAATGCGTTTGGGGACCTCGGGAAAATCCTCGAACAAACTGCCGTGACTCGCCGCCAATTGGGTTTTGACCAGATCCCCGCTCCGCCAATCTTTTTGCGCGCCGATTTCGCGGATGATTTCGATGGGCGTGGCCGGACGCATTTCGGTCTCCGCCAATTCCGCCGGGGCGATGGGGAACCCGAGTTCCTGGTAGAGCTTGATCACCTCGGGCGTGGAACAAAGGACGAGACAATTCGCCGGGGTCAGGAGAATCGTCCGCTCACTTTGGTGGGCGATTTCCTTGATGGTGAAAGCGGCGAAATTCCGGGTGTGGCCGTAGTGCGGGATGCCGAAAATGCGATGGCGGAAGGTCGCCGCGGCCGGCAACTGCCGGGCAAATCGATCCACGCCCACCGCGCGGATGTGAAAGGGAATGGGATTGTAGCGGGAGTTTTCCTGATTGGCGGAAGTGATCGCGAAAAGGATTTCCACGGGCGGCTTTTCGGTCGCATCGCTGCCGGGCAAAAAGCCGGGAAGCGCCGCCGGCGGTTGCGACAAAACGCGCTGGAGATATTGCTCCTGGAATGTCGTGTTGACGAGGTGCCGGCCGGGGAAAAGCAGATAGCTCATGAGTGTCCGTATTTGGGTTTGGAAAGTCCGTCTCCCCGCCATTGCAATTTTTCGGCGAGCACGTCGTAGTAATTGATCTCGGGCAGAAACGCGATGGGCACGGGGGCGCTCGCCGTTTTCACCGTGATGGTGTGAGTGTTTTCTAATTTCGCGATGCGCATCCCGTCGACCTGGAGTTCAGCGGGACCAGAGGCGCGATCAAGCCGGATTTCGATCGGCTCGGTGGAGTCGATGACCACGGAGCGATTGGTCAGCGCCTGCGGGCAAATGGGGGTCACGGTGAGGACGCTGCATTCGGGGCTGATGATCGGTCCGCCGGCGGCGAGGGAATAGGCGGTCGACCCCGTGGGCGTGGCGATGATGAGACCGTCGCAACGGTATTTGGTCAACCGGCGCTTTCCGATGCTGGCGTTGACGCTGATCATGTGCGGATTGCTTCCGCGGGTGATGATCGCGTCATTCAACGCCCATCCGGCGACGGCTTTCTTTTCCCCCGAGATAAGCACCTCGATCGCCGTGCGCTCGCTCACGACAAAATCTCCATTCAGCACGCGGCTGAGCTGCCGGCGAATGCCTTCGCTGGTGACCGAGGTGATGAACCCGAGGTAGCCGATGTTGACCCCGAGGATCGGCACGGGCGATCCGCGAAACCGATGGGCGGCCTGGAGGAGCGTGCCATCTCCTCCGACGGCAATGACCATGTCGGCCTTGCTCTCCCGGAGATCCCCCATTTTTCGAAAGAGATTCCGCTGCGGAGGCAGGGTCTCGACCCACTCCTGCCGGATTTTTTTGCGATCGAGAAAGGCTTTCAAGGCGACCGCGATCCGCTGCGAATCGGTCTTGGTGCGATTGATGAAAACGACGACGCTGCCGATTTTCGCCGGGACGGCATGAGAGGGGTTCGCTGGTGAATTCACGAGCGGCACGCTAGCAGAGACGATTTTCTTGCACAGGCGCCTGTCACGGATGGCTGGCCCTTATTGATTAGCGGCTGCCGGCTTCATATCGTTCCTAAACTCGAGCGGAGCGAGAGGTCAGACGCAGTCTGCCCGCAGGGTGGCGACGGCAACGCCCGTCCGGCCCGGACCGCCAACAATTAGCGAAGCGCTTTGGGAATGGCGTGCGCGGCCTTGAAACTCCGTTTCTCGGTAGTCACTCTGCCAACTTTGGCGGGAAGACTATCGGTTCCGTCCGCGAGTGGTTACCCGGCGCTCAGCCAGTGCTGCGCGGTAATCGGCGGCGGTGAGAGGGAAACGGAGTTTCCGACCGTGGTGTGCGTTCCCAAAGCGCTTCGCTAATCGCACAAGATTGGAGTCGCAAGATAGGGGTCGGGCAACAAATATGGCTTCGCTGTTTGGAGTGGGTGCCGAAGGCTTGGCGTTTTCCCGCGGTGAAATTATGGCAGTGAGCGCGAAGCGCCTGGAAAAATCCCTGTCATCCTGAGCGGAGCGGGGAAGCATGGGCGGAGTCGAAGGACCTCCGACTTCCGCGGGTTTTTGCGGAGCGTCGGTTAGCTCTCGAAGAGAAACCGTCTTCTCCAGTGCAGCGGATGAGAAGAAGGATATTGGAGGTACTTCTTCTTCCGTAGGGCAAAGATGGTATAGCGAATAACAGTAACGCGTGTATCTCAACTCCGTCACACCGTCACACGGCTCCGCGCGAAAACCCACGGAGATCAGAGGTCCTTCGACTCCGCCCATGCTTCCCCGCTCCGCTCAGGATGACCTTTTTTTGGGGCGCTTCGCGCTTACTGCGATGATTTCACCGCGAGCATAGGCAGTTCGTAAGCCACCCACTCCAAACAGCGAAGAGCCACAAATATTGACAGATCTGCCAGCTCTCCTGCTCAGACGGACATTCCCCCTCGCAGAAGCCCTGGCTCGCGAACCTTGCGACCTCCGCTTTCTTCGCGAGAGGGCCGGCTTCACGGGGTCACATCGATGGTGAATGATTGGGGAGTGCCGGCTAATTTCTCGATCGAGGTGGCGAGCAATCGATAGTTCCCCCAGACGAGCGCCGCTTCGTCCACTTTGCGTTGTTCGCGCTCGATGGTGGCGAGGATGGTGACCTCGAACTTGCCGGCGGCGTCGGGCTTGCCCACGAGGGTGCCGGTGGCAGGGTCGAGTTTCAGCCAGGCGGGACCTTTGACGATCGTGTACTTCGGGGATTCGATTTCGAAGAACGCGCGGACCTCCTGGCCGTTGATCTCGCGCGCCTTTAAATCTCCCAGGGAGCGGTTGGCCTGGGGCTGATAGTGGTAGTCGCCACCCACGCGGGCCGCGGTGGGCGGTTCGCTATGGATGACCGGGCGCGGCGCGGTGGCGTAATCGGACGGGCCGCTTCGCTTGCCATGCTCATCCACGGCGACGACGCGATAGTAGGTCTTGTTGGCATTCGGCAGTTTGATTTTGGGGCCCAGGACCGCCAGTTCCGCGTCGCTGGTTTCCGCGATGAAGTTGGCCGGGAATTGCGCGGCGAGATCGCGCGTCGCGCCGACGTTGACCTGGTAGGGCACATCGCTGACCGCGAAGCCTTTTTCGTCGCTGCCGTAGATGCGGTACTTCACCGCCGGCCGGCCGGCGGGATTCGGCTTCCAATGCAGGATTCCCTCGGTCTTCTTTTCGTCATACACCAGGTTGACTTCCAAGGGGTAACTTGGTGCCTGCGGCGTGAAGCTCCAGACTTTGCTCCACGGTCCCCAAACGCCCTGGCTGTTTTTGGCCCGGACACGCCAGAAATACCGATGATTAGGAGCCAGCAAACCCGCGGCCGGCAGGGTGTACTGCGCCTGGCCACGGTCCGCGGTCCGCGAGATCAATTTGTAGAAATTGGTGGAGAGCGGCCACTTCATGTCCACGCGGTCGGACAGCTCGAAATGATAGTCGGCGATCCGGGCACCGTCGGCCGGCGGTGGCGCTTTCCACTGGAACGCGATGTCGGTGCCGTTCACTTCGCCGCCATCCACCGGGGCGATGGGAGCCTCCACGGCAGGTGGCGGCGTGGAGCTGGAGCGCTCGACCCAACCGTGGGTCACGGTGACCTTTCGTTCGCCGTTGGTCTCGTCGCTATAAACAAAGGTGTTCCCGCCGATCGACATCGAAGGCAGGACCAGCGGCGCCATCTGCAAATCGTTCACGATGGCCAGCCGCTGCACGCGCGTCTCCGGCGTGAACTCACAGCGGATGCGGTACTCGTAACAGGCCGGCCCGTTGGGCGGGAAGAATTTGTCGAGGTTGTCCGTCGCGGATTCCCAGGTTTTTCCATCGCGGGAGATGGCAAATTTTGCCCCGGCGCCCCCGACCTCGAGCTGGCCGCCGACGATCACATAGGGAGTCCGCACGGTCCATTCGATCGTGCCGCTTTTCCCGGGCTCGGCAGAAAGTTCACCGTCCTTCTCCTGGATATTTTCCACCCGCGTTGCGCCTTGGCGCCAGACCGGCTTGGTGAAATCGGGGCGATATTCCCAAAGACCGTTGCAGACCATGTCCGGGTAGATCGGCTTGTCGCCGTGGTACTTGACCGGAGTGAGATGTCCCCAGCGCCAGACCAGCGCCTCGCCCGGACGCAGGGTCATGTTCATCGAGGTCTTGTCGTTGCAGTTGCGCTGCCCTTTGACCTCGCCCTCGTACCCATAGAGCGCCGACTCCCATTCGTCGTGCGCGCGGTTGTCGGCAAAGGTGATGCCCGAGGTGTGGGTGCGCCGGATCAAATCGTGATCGCGCACGATATCCTGCTCGCCGGCGATCGTTTCATTGTCCCTCAGCAAATAGAGCACGGCCTGGTCGCCATCGAGCAGATGCCACCGGTCCTCGTAGAACACCTGGGTGATGCAGTGACCCACGCCGCGCGCCGGGGCGGCTTTCAAGCCGGCCTTCTGCCACAGCCCCGCTAGGCAGATCGAGTCGTTGCCACAGGTGTTGTGGCCGTACGAATTGAACACCTTCACGGGATCTCCCAGTTCTTTATTGTCGCCCCCGGCATGATACCGAAACTGAATTTCCTGGAACCACAGGGCCAGGGCCTTCTCCTTCGCGCTCATCCCCGGCGTGACGGCAGACGCGAAGACCTCGCCAAAATTTCGGAAGGTATTGCGACCGTTCGAAAGCCACGGATTGATGACATCGGAGTCGCCGACGTTCTCCAGCCGGACGAAGCGATTGGACTCCCAGACCTGGTCGGAAACGCCTTCCCGATTCATGCCGACTCCCAATGGCGATCGGCAGTTTTGCCCATCCACGGTGCCACCCTGAATCACCGTGTAGGTGTGCTTTGCGGGTCCCGCGTCGGCGATTTGCTCCACGTGATTCTTCGCGATATCTCCCGGCTCGGTTTTCGAGGACCAGGGGGCGAGGGTGTCGCTGGCCGCGGCATTCGCCGCCAGGATCGCCATGGCAAACAGGATGGTTCGCATAAGAAATGGGGGGTTACGTCCGAGGCGGTTGGGGAGCGGGCTAACGCATCGGCGCTATGGGGAATTGCGGAAAGAAGTGATCCCGTCGGGGAGGTAGCCGGCGTCGTTGGTGATGGTGAGGGAGAGGAGCGTGCCTTTGCCGCCGGGCATCGTCAGGGCGACGCGGTGGGGGCCGGCCTTGAGCTCGTACCACGGGTTGCACTGGCTGTCCGACTTGAGCGTATCGAAGAAGGCGGTGGCGGACGGGTTATCGTGCCCGGTTGTGACATAGTCCCACATGGGAAAATCGACGGCCGGCCGGGCTCCGTCCCAACTCACCCGGAGCGACTGCTGCTTGACTGCGCCTCCCTCGCCCTGGAGTTCGATCCAGACGAGATAGTGGTCATCCTGGGGCAGGTCGAAGGCGATCTCGGCGGGCGTGTTGCCGAGTGGCTTATCCACGGCCAGGTGTTGAAAGACACGATGGATCGCCGGAGTCCGCACGGTGAGGGGCGGGCTGGGGGCGCTCTCGTTTCCGGCGCGGTCCACCGCGGTGACGACGTAGGTATACTGCGTGTCCTGCTGCAGACCCCAATCGAGGAAATGCATCTCGGAAAGGCCCCAGTCGTGGGAATGGGTCTCGGCGGGTGAGGCCAGCCGGTTTTTCTGCACCGGCGCGGTCTCCGCTCCAGCGGAGCAGTAGACGTTGTAGTAACTCACGTCGCGAGCCCGGGAAGGCTGCCAGCTCACTCGGAGCGCGAATGGCGACTTGGCGGTGGCGGTGAGGCCGGAGGGCGCGGGTGGCGGCTCGTGGTCGGGGCAGGGAGATTGCAGCCCGCTGCGCTCGATCGCCACCACGGTATAGGATTCCTTCTCGGCGGGCACCCAGCAATGCGGCTCCTGAATGGGCCCGGCCGTGATGCACTCCGCGCCCCGATAGACTCCATAGCCCGCCAATTCCCTAGCGTGCTCCGGCGGATCCCAGGTGAGGGTTCGCCCCTCTCGCCGGACGTTCCGCGGAGGGTCGGGAAGTTTCTGCACCGCGATGTAGGCATCGCAGTCGCCCAGCATGGTGGAATTGTAGGCCACCTTGGTGCCGTCGGGAGAACTCTCCGGCTCGGATTCGGCGCGGGCGCTGTGCTGGGTATTCGGGACGCAAAGCAGCCGCCGCTCGCCGGAATCGACCTGCACTTCGTAAATGCCGTTGCCGATGGAACCGACGAGCCATTTTTCGTCGACCGCCCAGGAGAAGTGGCCGCCGCCGACGCGCGACTCCTCGTCGCTGACGAAGACGAGCTGCTTCGAGGAACCGGTATCCAGGTCGGTGGTCCACAGCGCCTTGGGCGTGCGGGCTTGTCCGGAAGCGGCGCGCGTTCCCAGCGGGCTGATGCTGGGATGGTAAAACATGTAGGGACCGATCTGATGAATGGCGCCGTCTTTCTCGGGTTCGCACATCCATTGGGCGCGGTCGCCGCCACCCTCACTCCTGTTGAAGGTGAAGGAGTGGTCGGCCCGCTTGAGGAACCAGATCTGGCCGTCCATGACGCCCAGGTCGATGCGCTGGATCGCTCCGGTGCCGTCGGCGTTCATGACCAGCGCGAAGGAGTGCTTGGTGTCGCCCACCGGGACGCCCAGCTGCCGGACGAGGAATTTCTTCCCGTCCAGGCTCGGCCGGAAGAGTTTGAGTTCGCCGGGTTCCTGGGAGAGATCCCAGAGCTGGCGGGATTTTCCGGTCGAGACATCGTTCTCGAAGATTCGACGATGGGTATCCGCGTAAATCAAATGGTCCTTGTCCAATTCGCTCCAGTAGGTCCAGGTGTCGTCCGAGGGAGTCGGCATCCAGCGATCACCGTTCGGGCTGACCAGCCAGGCGCGAGGCTGTTTCGGGCGGGTGCTCAAGAGGAGGAGGCGGGAGCCGTCGAGATTCCAGACCCGCAGGTTGGAGTAGGCGTGATAGTTGTAGCCGGGGTTGTGGCTCATCTTCCAGATGACCGTGCCGGTCTTGACGTCCCGGAAGA
The DNA here is from genome assembly GCF_000173075.1 of Chthoniobacter flavus Ellin428. Lineage (GTDB taxonomy): Bacteria > Verrucomicrobiota > Verrucomicrobiia > Chthoniobacterales > Chthoniobacteraceae > Chthoniobacter > Chthoniobacter flavus. The sequence goes on along the minus strand of NZ_ABVL01000008.1, from coordinate 266,794 downwards.
TGACGCGCTCGCTGGGATATTCACCGTCGGCAATCTCGAGCAACTCATACGGCTTGATATGCCGCCGGCTGGCCAATTCGCTGAGTTGATCGATGCGATCTTCCGCGGGTAAATGGCTGGGTTCTGGCGCGGCCGGGGCCGGGCTGGTCATCCAGCCGAGCAGAAGCGGCCAGAGGAGACGCGGGAGGTTGCGGAGTGCTTTCATCGGACGCGCAAAAGGAAGGGGCTTCAGCGAACTGGGGAGAGTTGCGGATGGGGACTGGATGGCAGGCCCATCTGCTTTAACCGCGGCAAAGCATGAAGGTTAGGAAGAGCTAACAGATAACCTTTGCATCCTCGGTCGATTCGCGGTTTGCCAGCGGGGGCGGATGAGGGCACAAAGGAGGGCGATTTCCCCCTGACTTATGCCCAAGACTATTCTCGCCATTGGCGCTCATTACGATGATTGCGTGTTTGGGATTCCGGGGATTCTTCTCAAAGCGGTGGGGCAGCATCAGCGGGTGGTGATTGCGGCGATCATCGGGGATTATGCGGCGTGGCCGCCGGTAGCGGGGCGGGACAAACAGTTGCTCGAAGTGAGCCGCGAACTGGCGCGGGAACGCGGGATGGAGATGCGGTTTCTTTCCCGCGCTTCGGCGCACTTCCGGCTCGATGAAGATACCCAGCGCGAAGTCGCCGAGCTCGTGGCGGAGGTGCAGCCCGACACGGCTTTCATTCTCTGGCCGCAGGATCGGCATCCGGATCACGAAGCGGCTTCGGCCATTTGCCGGGCGGCGCTGGCGCAGCCGCACATGGTGCTCGGGCGGGCCTGCGCGGGGCCGCGCCATGTTTACTGCTTTGACAATGGGCCGCGCCATACCATCGGCTTCGAACCCAATACCTTCGTCGATGTTACTCCGCAATGGGCCGCGGCCATGGATTGGCTCGGGCGGCTCATGGCTTTCGTCAATAAAACGGAATTCGATCCCGCGAAGCCGGACAGTGCCCGGGCGCTGAAGGAAGCCATCGCCCGCTACCGTGGCGTCACCTGCGGCGTGAAATACGCGGAAGCAGTCTGGGCGATGACCCATTCGCCGAGTGAGATTCTGTAATCCTAAAAACGGAACTGGGAATGGCCACAAAAAGGCGCAAGAGACACAAAAAGAAAATGTTCCTTGGACCAGTAGGTCGCGCTCATCGACACCCTACGGGTGACACCGCCGTATTCTGCAAAGGCCTGCTTTTGTGCTTTTTGTGCCTCTTTGTGGCCATCCATTCCCTTATTTAGGCATCACCGCCGCTTCTTCGGTGTCGGTGAAGGCGTGGCCTTTTCTCCTCTCGCCGGGATCCCCGGCGCGGGCTCGGGGTATTTCTTCGTCGTCGGCCAGATGAGTCGCCAGGGCTGGCGCTTCACCGTATCGCTGGCTTGCTCGAGATTTCCCCCGATGGTCGTGAACTGCTGGCCGATCTGGGTGAGCGCGCGGTCGAGGTTTTCCGAGGCCGCGCGGAAGTTATGGAGGATCACCGCGGCGTCGTCGTGCGCGGTGAGCTCGGAGGTGAATTTTTCCGTGTTCTTGAACGTCTTCGACAGCGAGCCGTCCGGGCCGGTGAGCTCGGCGAGATGATTGAGCGACTGGCCCAGCTTGCCGTTGTCGCTGGTCAGGGTCTCGATGTTTTGCAGCGAGTGGCGCAGCGAACTGTCGTAGCCGCTGATCTCGTTGAGATTGACTCCGAATTGTTTGAACTCGGCGAAGGCTTCCTGCAGGTCCGCGCCTTCGGCGGTGAGCCGGGTGAGGTTGTTGGAAGTCTTTTCCAGGCTGTCGAGGGTGCCGTTGAGTTTGGTGAGCACGGGGTCGAGCCGCTCCATGACGGTGGAAGGAAGATCCGAGAGACTCGGGGCGCGCTCGCCGACGAAGTAGGCGCCGTCGGGCGCGAGCCCGCTGGATTCCTTGCCGCTGGCAAAATCGATGACCGCATCGCCGAGCATGGTGGGCTGGGTGATCTCGACTTTGACCGTCTTGAAGATGCGCGCCCTGGCCGCCACGGTGACCTCGATCATCGTCTCCAGCTTGGGATTTGGACGATCCTTTTCCTCCACGGGCGAAAACAGCGAGCGCACCTGCCCGATCTTGCGTCCGCCGAGCAGCACCGGCGCGCCCGGTTTCACGCCGGCGGCATTTTCAAAGTAGATGCGATAGGTGTGCTGCGGAACGAAGACGCCCGGTGCACCAAGGAAGATGAGGACGCCGACGAGCACGACGAGCGTGATCACCACGAGCAGTCCTGTACGGATTTCGTTGCGGACGAGGTTCATGTGCGATTTTCCGGCAAATCTTCGTTCAGCGGGCCTTCCGTATTACCGGAAATGAATTGGGCAACCACGGGGTTGGAGTGGTGCCGGAACGCTTCGGGTTTATCTTCGGCGATGATCCGGCCTTTATAAAGCATGGCCATGCGCGTGGCGATGCGGAAAGCGCTGTCCATCTCGTGCGTGACGACGATGGAAGTGGCGCCGATCTTTTCGCTGAGGCTGATGATGAGTTGATCGATGAGCGTGCTGGTCACGGGGTCGAGCCCGGCGCTGGGCTCATCGTAGAGAATCAACTCCGGATCCATGATGATCCCGCGGGCGAGGGCGATGCGTTTGCGCATGCCGCCGCTCAGTTCGGCGGGCATCTTGTCGCGGGCATCCTGCATCCCGACCATCTCCAGCTTGTGCATGATGAGGTCATCGATCTCGTTGCGCGGCTTGTCGGTCAGCTCTTCGAGGGGCAGGGCGAGATTGTCGCGCACATTGAGCGAGCTGACGAGGGCGCTGTTTTGAAAGACCATGCCGATCTTCTGGCGCATCTTGTTGAGCCGGCGCCGGCCCATGCGCCCGACCTCCAGGCCCTTGAACCGCACGGAGCCGCCGCTGGGTTTCAAAATGCCCAGGATGAGGCGCAGCAGCGTGCTCTTTCCGCCGCCGGATTGCCCGAGCACGATGAGCCGTTCGCGCGGCGCGATGTGGAGGTCGACGCCCTTGAGCACCTCTTCCTTGCCGAAAGTGAGGCGCACCCCTTCCAACTCCAAAAGTGGTTTTGAATCGGTGGCCATTTAGTCGGGGAAAAGGGCGACGAGCACGATGTTGAAAACGGTATCGAAGCCGATGACGGTGGTGATGGCGGTGACCACGCTGGAAGTGGTCGCCGTGCCCACGCCGGCCGCGCCGCCGCGCACGGTCAAGCCCTTGTAGCAGGCGATGAGCCCGATCAGCAGGCCGAAGAGGAAGCTCTTCAGCACGCCGGCCACGATGTCGCGGATGAAAAGGTTTTCGAGCGAGCTCTGCCAGAAACCCTGCATCGGAATGTCGAAAGCCCAGCGCGAGATGAGGGCGCCGCCGGAGAGCGCCATCATATTCGAAACCACGGAAAGGCAGGGCATGAGCAGGAAGGCGGCCAGCACTCGCGGGCTGACCAGCAGGCGCAACGGGCCGAGGCCCATCGCCTCGATCGCCTCCACTTCCTCGGCCACGACCATGGTGCCCAGCTCGGCGGTGAAAGCCGCCCCGACACGCGCGGCGACCATGATGCCGGTGATGAGCGGCCCGAGTTCGCGCGTGAAACCGATGGCCACCGCCGCGGGAACGAGCGTTTCCTGGCCGTAGGGAGCGAGCACGTGGCCGGTGAGCAGGGCCATGGTGAGTCCGAGAAAAAACGAGACCAGGGCGACCAGTGGCACCGAGCCCACACCGGTGCGGTCGGCCTGCTCGAAAAAGATCGACGGTCGGAAGGGCAGACGACGCCGGCGGAGCATGTGATCGCCCATTTCCTGCACGGTATAAATGAGCAGCCACGCAATGCTGCTCACGTGCTGAAGAGCCGAGCGAACGGCCGGGAAAAGGTCGATCATGCGAGGAAAAGTGTCTGTGGGAGGATGGCTCCTGTCCAGAGAATCGCCGGAAAGAACGCGTTGGGTGTAGCCGCCCCACTCCGCCGGGGCGTGGAAAAGCGCATCGCGGAGCCAGTTTTTTCCACGGCGACGATGGAAACGTCTGAGCTTTAGACCCATCTTTTCCTGGAAGGAGCGACGAGTCACGAGAGCACTGGGAGGGGCGACTTCCTAACGCCCTGCACCGCGAAGCGGTGCCCATCAGTGAGAGCGCTTCGCGCCGAGGGTTTTCGATCGGCGACCAGGAAGTCGCCGCTCGTGTGCCCGGCATGGGCCTGAACTAATCAGATGAAACGAACTGATCGAAACTGATGGAAGTAATCGTAGCCGAACGACAAGGCAGCGACCGCGAGGTCGTGGCTGAAAGAAGTCGCAGGCAAAACTCCGACCGCAGGAAGACAAACTGGCAGAGAGGCCGGGCGTGGGCGACGAGCGTGCGAGCAACCGCGAAGTCCGAAGTCCATCCAGACACGTCAGGTAGAGCCAGGCGGCGCGGAGGGAGAGTTCAGGTTCTTACCCGGGGAGAACTCTGTGGCGAGAGCCGCGGAGTAGTCAGCCGAAGC
>NZ_ABVL01000008.1:0-262302 GCF_000173075.1 Chthoniobacter flavus Ellin428 | reverse complement strand
GCGAAAGTCGGGAGGAGCGAAGGGCGGAAGCACCAACGAACATGGCTCAACCAGGAGCCAACCAGCGAGGCGAGAGACCTCTGGAACGCGCGGCGTGGCAACTGCGGCCACTACTGCGGACGGGCACGGCGCGGCAGAACCGGTGGAGCCGGGGCGGGCGGCGTCGGGCGGGGTCGAGTCGAGCTGGTTGAGCGCCGGCGACAGAAAGCCATGATCGAGCAACTGATGGAGGAAGCCGTGAGCCCGGAAAATTGGCACACGGCATGGAAAGCAGTGGTGAGCAACGGCGGTGCGCCCGGCATTGACGGGATGCGCTGCAGCGAGCTCGTGGAACACCTGCAACGCCACGGGGAGGCCATTCGGGCCAAACTGCTGGCGGGTCGGTATACTCCGAGTCCGGTCAAACGGACGAAGATCCCCAAGCCTGGAGGCGGAGAACGCGATCTGGGCATCCCCACGGTGATGGATCGCTTCGTGCAGCAACTGCTTTTGCAAGTGCTCACGCCGATCTACGAGCCGCGCTTTAGTGCGCGCAGCTATGGGTTTCGACCCGGACGCAGCACGCACGACGCGGTGCGGCAGGCGCAAGCCTGCGTGAAGGAGGGCAAAAGCTACGTGATCGACCTGGACATCGAAAAGTTCTTCGACCGGGTCAACCACAACCTTTTGATGCACCGGCTGCGGGAGACGGTCAGCGACGTGAGAGTCAGAACCCTGATCGGTCGGTATCTGAAGGCCGGGGTGATGGTCAACGGAGTGGTGCAGGACAACGAGGAAGGCACGCCGCAAGGCGGGCCGCTCTCGCCCCTGCTGGCGAACATCTACCTCGACCCATTGGATTGGGAACTGGAAGGGCGCGGCCTGGCCTATGTGCGCTATGCGGACGACTGCAACATCTATGTGAGCAGTGCCGCCGCCGCGCAACGGGTCCTCTCCAGCCTCATCGGCTGGATCGAAAAGAAGCTGCGCTTGAAGGTCAACCAGACCAAGAGCGGAACGGGACCGACCACAGGACGCCGGTTGCTGGGGTTCAGCATCAACGCCCAAGGGGTGATTGAAATCGCCCAAAAGAGCCTGACCCACTTGCAAGAGAAGGTGCGTGCCTTTTGGCGGCCCCAGCGACATCGCGGCAACCAGGAAATGCGTGATGAATGGAACCAGTACGTGCGTGGCTGGTGCAGCCACTTTGCTCTCGCACAAGAAGTGCGCTGGGTGAAGCGGGTGGATGGCTGGATACGCCGCCACATCCGCAAATACTACTGGCAGCGGTGGCACTGCACCCAGGGACGACTCCAGGCGTTCCAACGCCTGGGCATCTCCCGCCACCACTGGGTCAGCGCCCGCAGTAGTCGAGGCGCTTGGTGCATGGCGGGCAGCCCCGCCCTGCAAGCGGCCATCAGCGTGGCAAGTCTGCGTCGTTACGGATACCTCATGCCATCAGTCCTGCTGGCGCGTTAAAACGCCACGGTGAAACCGCCGGATGCGGAAAACCGCACGTCCGGTGGTGTGGGAGCCCTGACGGGTGCAAATCCCCTCAGGGCGACCCGATCCAGTGGCGCCATCCCTCCGACGTCCCAACACCGGGAAAAGATGTGGGTAATCCTTCGGAGACGCCGCCACCAGCACCCGAGGACGGATGCGCTCCCCGGAGCTCCGCCGCCCCATTTAACCCGCTACAACCCCGAGCACGTAACCAATTACGTGTCACGATGTAGGACAGTGTCGTTTAAAATTACACTTTTGTCAGTGTTATTGACACTCGGACACAGCGTCGGCACGCGTCTACAGAGTAAACTGGATTTGGCACGCGGGTAGCAAAAGGGGATCTCAACCAAACTCCACACTATGCTTTACGAATTCGATACCCGGCTGACCACTTCGACGACGACCTCGATCGACATCCAGACTGAGGCGACCGACGAACAACTAATGGCCCGTTTGCGCGAGGGAGATGAAGCGGCGTTGAGCATGCTTTTCCATCGCCACCAGGCCATCCTCCGCACTGTCATCGCCCGCGTCATCCACAACGACGCGGATGTCGATGACCTGATGCAGGAGGCGATGATCGAGCTCTGGAACCGCTGCAAGGCTTACGACGAGACCAAGGGCAAGGTGCTCGGCTGGCTGGTAACCATGGCCCGCCGCCGCGCGATTGACCGCGTGCGCCGCCGCCAGGCCTACGACCGCGCCGAGGAACGCCTCCGCATCCATGTCGAGGACAACAGCCAGGCGCCCGACGTGGTCAGCGTGGAAGAACAAGTGATGTCCACCGACCGCGCGAAGTTCATGAGCCAGATGCTCGAGACCCTCCCCGAGGCGCAGAAGGAAGCCGTGCAACTCGCCTTTTATCGCGGCATGAGCCAGCGCGAGATCGCCGCCAAGACCGGCATCCCGCTGGGCACGATCAAGACCCGCCTGGAACTGGCGGTCCGCAAACTGCGCGCGAACATCGTCGCCATCGGCGGCGAAGAATGGGGTTTCACGGCGGCCTGCTAACCAAAGTGGCAGCGGCATCCCTGCCGCTGATCCTCCGATTGGAAGCGGCATCATGCCGCTTCCATTCTTTTTCCCGAAACTGGATGAAAACGATATCACCATCTCTGGAGGCTGTGGCCAGCATGCTCGGGGTGACCCTGGCCGAGGCGTTGGAATTGCGAGAGCAACGACGCCTCGCCGAGCAGCAGGAACGTGAGGCCCGCCAGCAGTGCCTGGCGGCGAGTATCCAGGCCGTGCGGAGCCGCTGCCGGTGGTAGGTAGGATGGGGGACGCGTCTGCCGACCGGCAGATTCCGGTCGGCGGGATCTCGGTCAAAATGAATTTCCCTCCGCGCGGTCATTCTTGAGCGGAGTGGAGGGAGTGTAACGACCGGAACGCAGTCGAAGAACCCCGTCGAACAACCAGCGAGACGCCCATGGGACTGCGGGGCAAACCCGGACGAATAACCAGCGATGATCTCTGGTAAAGCGACGGGGTTCTTCGACTCCGTGCTCCGCCGCCTCACCACCGGAGCACTCCGCTCAGAATGACCCGCGAGGAGGGTGACTTATTTATTTCGCCACCCAAAAAATGCAGCCTCTGACTATACCGGAGCCGCGATCTCGCCCTTCTTCATCCCGTCGATCAGGCGATCGCAAGCGCGCCAGGCGAGGGCGAGGATGGTGAGGGTCGGGTTCTTGTAAGGACCGCTCACGAAGACGCCGCCGTCGGCGACGACGACGTTCTGGCAATCCCAGAGCTGGCCGAAGCTATTCGTCACGCCGTCCTTGGGCTCGGCGCTCATGCGGGTGACGCCGATCTCGTGTTTCACGCTGCCCCCGGCGGTGATGGCCTTACTGCCATCTTTCTCCGGCGGACGCGTGACCTTGCCGCCCGCGGCTTCGATGAGGTCGGCGAAGTTTTGCTGCGCATAAGCGACCTGTTTCAACTCGTAATCGCTCCACTTGAAATGGAAGCGTGCGACGGGGATGCCCCACTGGTCCTTCTTCTCCGGGTCGAGCTCCATGTAGCTCTGCTCGTTGGGGATCATCTCGCCGCGGCAACTGATGCTGACGAACGACCCATAGTAGCGGCGCGCCTCTTCCTTGAGCTTCTTGCCGTAGACATTGCCGAGCAGGCTGCTCGTGGCCGCGCCCATGCCGGGCATGGTGCGTCCGCCGCCCCACGCGAGATAGTAGCCGCGCGGGAAACCGAGTTTGCCGGCCTTGGCCTCGTGATGCTTCACCCACGGTCCATAGGTGTGCATGTTGGAAGTGCCGTCCTCGTTGTGCAGCGGCATGTTTTCCAACGCGGGGATTTGCCCGCCGAGATCGCTGCCCGTGGAATCGGTGAGCCAGCGGCCGAGATGGCCGGTGGAATTGCCGAGGCCCTGCGGGAATTTCGCCGACTTGCTGTTCATGAGCAGGCGCGCGCTCTCGCAAGCACTCGCCCCGAGAATGACGGCGCGCGCGGCGACGTGCTCTTCCTTGCCCGTGGCCGTGTCGATGAAATGCACGCCGGTGGCGCGGCCCTGGGCATCGAGGGTGACCTCGCGGGCCATCGCGCCGGTGAGGATGTCGAGATTCCCCGTCTCCAGCGCCGGCGGAATGAGCACCGTGGTGCTCTGGAAATTCGCGCGAATGGCGCAACCGCGTCCGCACGAGGTCGCATAGAAGCACGCGGCGCGGCCGTTGATCGGCTTGGTCAGAATGGCCAGACGCGACGCGACTACCGGGATGCCGAGCTTCTTGCCGCCGCGCATGATGAGATGCTCGTAAGCGCGCGGTTTGGGCGGCGGCTGGAAGAAATCGCTATCCGGATTATTCTCCAGCCCTTCCTTCGAGCCGAAGACGCCGATGAGCTGGTCGACCTGGTCGTAATACGGCGCCACGTCCTCGTAGCTGATCGGCCAATCGAAGCCGAGGCCGTCGAAGCTCTTCGGCTTGAAATCCAGCGGCCCCAAGCGCAGCGAGACACGGCCCCAGTGGTTCGTGCGGCCGCCGAGCATGCGCGCCCGCCACCACATGAAGCCCTGGTCGGTCTTGTTGCGATTTTGGAAAGCGCCTTCGACCCACGTTTTTTCCTTCTGGTTTTCCACCACGTAGGGCTCGCCCTTCACCGTCCAGCCACCGATCGTGGCGTCAAAGAAACCGTTCGGTTTGTCCGGCGTATCCACCCCGCGCAAAGGCGCGTCGGCGTTCGTCTCGAACATCGGCGTTTCGGTCGCGGGATCGTACTTGCGACCGGCCTCGAGCATGAGGACTTTCACCCCCGCCTTGGCGAGCACATAGGCGGCCATGCCGCCGGCGGCACCGCTGCCGATGATGACGACGTCGTAACGCGGAGAACGGGTTTTGGAGGTATCGAGGAAGGGCATGAAATCGGGGCAGTTAGGAAAGATTTAAGTGTTAAGTCTTAAGTTTTAAGTGTCTGCATCGCGAGAGCGCCCGATGAAGGAGCTCTTAAAACTTTAAACTTAAAACTGAACACGGATTACGGTGCCAGCGCGTAAGCCGTGAGGTGGCCTTCGTCTTTGACGTAGATCTTCCCATCCGCATACGCCGGGCTGGCCCAGGTCTTCGCGCAGAGCTGCACGCGGCCGAGTTCCTCGTATTTCGCCGGGTTGATCTTGATGAGGATGAGTTCGCCGGTCGAGTTGAGGGCGAGGATCTTGTCGTTCACCGTGGTCAGCGAGGCGTAGTCGCCGAAGCCAGGTTGCGACCAAAGCTGGTTGCCGGTGGCGAAGTCGAGGCACTCGAGATCGGTATGATCGCTCGGGCCGAGGGTGAAGAGGTAATTGCCGATCAGCGTCGGGGTGCCGAGGATCGTCTTGCACGACTTGTTTTCCCAAGCCTTGTCCGCGGAGATATCGGCGCCCTTCTTTGAGATATTGAACCGCTGTGTGCCGATGCTCGTGGAGGCGACGACCACGCTGTCCGGGCCGATGACCGGAGTGCAGGCGTGGCGTTTGGCGCCGGTCTTGAGCGGGATGCGCCAGTAGATCTTTGCCGGTCGCGGCGTCGACTCCCATGAGCGCATCGGCGGTGAAGTGGACGACCTGCCGGACGCCGCCCAGCGTGCCGACCTGCACGGAGGAATAAGCGGTGTTGTCGTTGCCGGCTTTCCACAACTCCTTGCCGGTCATCTTGTCGTAGCAGACCAGCGTCGCGCCATTAGTGCTGCCCACGGGGACGAAAACGCGATTGCCGTCGATGACCGCGGAGCCGTCGTTGCCATGGCGGCGCGAGGCGGTCTCTTTCGCGGCTGGGTCGCCGCTCTTGTTGCCGAGGAAGGTGGCGCCGTAATCCTTGCCGAAGCTCACGCCCCAGATCTTTTTGCCATTGGCCATGGACAGGCAGGCGAATTCACCACCGCTCGATTGCAGATAGGCGCGGTCGCCGTCGATGATCGGTGTGCAGCGCGGGCCGCCGCCGTACGCGGGCGAAAATTCCACGACGGGGCCGACGGGGGTTGCCCAGAGCTCTTTGCCGGTCGCGGCGTCGAAGCAATGCGCCGTTTCGTCGGCTCCTTTGGCATCGAGCAGGAGAACCTTGCCGCCGGAGGTGACGGGCGACGACTGGCCGGGGCCGGCGTCAATTTTCCAAAGCACCTTCGGGTCGTCGGGCAGCTTGTCCAGCTTGTGATTCGGATCCTTGACGATGGCGTCCCGGTTCGGTCCGCGCCATTGCGGCCAATCTGCGGCATGAGCCGTGGCAAAGACGAAAACAGAAGCGCAAATGAGGCGGAGGGAAGTATTCATGGCGGGAGGTTTCCACTACTAACCCCGCAAACGGGCGGACCCCAAGATTTTTTGCAGGGTTCAAAGAGTGGCTATGGGGAGAGTATTCAGTATTCAGTGATCAGTGATCAGTATTTCCTTCGGAACGTGTCCCGATTCGAGAGCACTGATCACTGATTACTGATTACTTCCTCCTGACCACGCCCCCATGCCCCTCGCTCCCTCGCTTTTCGACCTGCAGATCAACGGCTACGCCGGTGTCGATTTCCAGAACCCCGACCTCTCCCAAGCCGACCTCCGGCGGGGCGTCGACGCCCTGCGCGCCGGGCAGACGCACCGCATCCTGCTCACCCTCATTACCGATGAAATGGACGCGCTGGCCCGGAAGTTCGCCCAGATTGAGAAATACCGGGCGGCCGATCCGGTGCTGGCGGAGACGGTCTGCGGCTATCATTTGGAAGGGCCGTTCCTGAGTCCGGAAGAGGGTTACCGGGGGGCGCATCCCGGCGAATGCATGCGGGCGCCGGATCGGGCGGCGTTCCAGCGACTACAGGAGGCGGCGGGCGGTAATATCCGCCTGCTGACGGTCGCGCCCGAATGGCCGGGCAGCCCGGAATTCATCGCCGCGTTGGTGGCGCAAAAGGTGGTCCTTTCCCTCGGTCACACCAATGCCAGCGAAGCACAGATCGACGAAGCCATTCGTGCCGGGGCGACGATGATCACCCATCTCGGCAACGGCACCCCGGTGACGCTTCCGCGGCACAACAACGTCATCCAGCGCCTCCTCGCCCGCGACGAATTGACCGCCTGTCTCATTCCCGATGGTGCGCATCTGCCGCCTTTCACGGTGCGCAATTTCTTCCGCGCCAAACCGCCCGGCAAAGTGTTGTTCACGACCGATGCCATGGCCGCGGCCGGCGCGGCGCCCGGGCGTTATCGCATTGGGCGGCTGGAAGTGGAATCGCGCGATGGTTTCGTGCGCGCTCCGGGCAGCGCCAATCTTGCCGGTTCCTGCCTGGCTCCCGCGCAGGGCGTGGCGAACGCAGCGAAATGGATCGGTATTCCCGAGGCCGAAGCGCGCGCCCTGTTCTCGACCGGCGTTGCCGCGCACTTCGGAATCTCCTTGCCGGAAATTGAAATCCCGGGAAAGTGACCGCCCCTCGTCATTTAGGATAAGTCCCCCATGAAAACGATCACATACGATGCGCTCGAGGTGCGCACCCACGCGAGCCGCGAGGCGCTCGGCGAGGCCGCCGCCGTGGTCGCAGCGGAGACGATCCGCGAGGCGTGTGATTTACGCGGGGAGGCACGGGTCATTTTTGCCTGCGCGCTTTCGCAGGATGAATTTCTCGCCGCGCTGGTGCGGCAGTCCGTGGCGTGGAATCAAGTGACCATTTTCCACATGGATGAATACGTTGGCCTGCGCGCCACGCATCCGCAGAGCATCCGCCATTTCCTGCGCGCGCATTTGCTCGATCACATCGCCCGGCCCAGGGCGGTGCATCTCATCCAGGGCGAAAAGGATCCGGTGCACGAGTGCGCCCCGTTACGGCAAGCTGCTCGCGGAAAGGCCGATCGATTTCGTCTGCATGGGGATCGGCGAAAATGGCCACCTCGCGTTCAACGATCCGCCGGTCGCGGATTTCAACGACCCGCAGCTCGTGAAAATTGTCGAGCTCGATGAGAAATGCCGGCGCCAGCAGGTGCACGATGGCTGTTTCCCGGAAATCGAGGCGGTGCCCGCGCACGCCATCACGCTGACCATTCCCGCGCTCGTCGGCGCGCGACACATTTCCTGCTGCGTGCCCGGCACGCGCAAGGCCAACGCCGTGCACGACACCCTCCTGGGGCCCATCACCCGCGAGTGCCCGGCTTCCATCCTGCGCCGGCATGCCAACGCCGTGCTGCATATCGACCCCGCTTCCGCCACCCATCTTGAAGAATGAAAACACGTTTCGCTTTTGCCGGTTTCCGCCACGTTCACATCCTCGACCTGCTCACCGGGGTGGAAGAGCGCAGTGACACCGAAGTCGTCGCCTGCTGCGAGGAAGACGCCGCCACGCGCGACGCTCTCGCCGAGAAGGGCCGGGTGAAGATCACGCACACTGATTTCGCCACGATGCTCCGCGAGGTCGACTGCGACGTCATTGCCATCGGCGACTATTACGGCAAGCGGGGCAGCCTCGCCCTCGCCGCGTTGCGCGCCGGGCGTCACGTGCTCAGCGACAAGCCGCTTTGCACTTCGCTCGCCGAACAGGAGGAGATCGAGCGCGTCGCCGCCGAGCGCAAGTTGCTCGTCGGTCTGCAGCTCGATAGCCGCGACATCGCCGCGCTGCGGAAATTGCGGGACATCATTCTCAGCGGGGAGATCGGTGAAGTGGCCAGCATACACATCGATGGCCAGCATCCGCTGCTCCTCGGCACACGGCCGGGCTGGTACTTCGAAGAGGGCAAGCATGGCGGCACGATCAATGATATCGGCGTCCATGCGTTCGATTTCGTGCCGTGGATGACCGGTCATCAGTGGGGCGAGTTTCGCGCCGTGCGCAGTTGGAACGCCAAGGCCCGCGAGTTCCCGCACTTCGAGGATAGCGCGCAATTCATGGCCACGCTCGACAACGGCGCCGGCATCCTGTGCGACTTCTCCTATCTCGCGCCGGACACCCTCGGCTACAAGCTCCCGCACTACTGGCATCTGCTCGTCCACGGGACGCGCGGCCTCGCCGAGACGCATCTCTTCGCCAAGGAAATCACGGTCATCAAAGACAGCAGCACCGAGCCCGAATTGATTCCCGTCGGCGAAAACCGCACGCGTGGGTATCTCGAAGACTTCCTCCAGGAAGTGCGCGGACAAATCCCGGCGACCGGCTTCACCTCCGCGACCTGCCTCAAAGCCTCACGCCTCGCGCTCACCGTGCAGGCGAGTGCGAAAGCGTAAATCACTCTACAACGCCCGCAGCATGCGCACATGCGGGCCGGCGGTGGGGATTTCGAAAATCCCGCCGGTGGTTTGGAAACCGTATCGCGCATAAAAACCCGCTGCCGGGGTCCGCGCGTTGCACCAAATCCATTGCGCGCCCGCGGCCCGGGCCGCTTCGACACACGCCTCGACCAATGCGCGTCCCGCACCGGATCCGCGCACTTCCGGCGCCGTCGCCATCCCGCGCAATTGATACGCAGGATCGAAATCCGGCCGATCGAGCAGGGGTACGAAATGGATCGTCGCTACGCCCACGAGCTGGCCATCGCGGAACGCCCCGAAATGCCGCGAGGTCTCCGCTTCGTCTCCCGGAAAAATGGACGTCTCACGCGGCAACCCGGCACGCAAAATCGGGTGGCGCAGCGGAATGGTCTCCTCAGCAGTGATGCGACGGATTTCGAACTCAGCCATGCTTCGGAGCATCTCGCCGGGGAAGCCGCTATGCACGCCAATTTCGGTCACGGATCAATCGACCCATCAATCGCGGCTGCGACCGCCGGTGAGCAGCGGGAGCAGGTAGTACAACATGTAGGCCAGCGAGCTGATTAACGCGGCGACGTAAGTCCAGCCGGCGGCATCGAGGACTTTGCGCACCCCGGCCGCTTCCTCCTCGCCACGAGTGTAGCCCATCTCGGCGAGCACCTGTTTGGCCCGATTCGAGGCATCGAACTCGACCGGCAGCGTGACGAGATTGAAGAGCATGATCACACCCCAGCCCACCGCCATCAGCGTGAGGCCGGTGTGGACGGAAATGATTCTCGTGAACATGAACAGGAACGGCAGGAACATGACGATCTGGTTGGCGAATTGCACCGCGCCGACCGCGGCCATGCGGAGGTGCAGCGGGCCGTAGCCCTGCTGATGTTGCAGGGCGTGGCCGCACTCGTGGGCCGCGACCCCGATCGCCGCCAGGGAATCGCTCTGGTAGTTCTCCGTGGAGAGCACGAGACGTTTGCTCGAGGGATCGTAATGGTCGCCGAGCAGGCCTTCCGCCGCGACGATTTCCACGTCGCCGATGCCGGCGCGCTGGAGGATCGCCTGGGCCACTTCCGCGCCGGTGGCGTGGGAAGAGGAGCTGACCTGGCTATAGCGACGGTAAAGGCTTTTCACCCGGAATTGGGCGAAGAGCGAAATCGCCAGCGTACCGAGAAAGAGAAGGAGATAGAGACTCATGGTGAATGATACAAATATGCCGACAAACGCGGTGCAGGCAAAACCCTGCGTCTTACAATAGGGCAAGGCCGCACTTGTCGACTGCCAAGTATGACAACCCAGCGGCGCGCGTGTTCAACGCGATGGGGCCGGAGTGCGTGCGAAAAGGACGTGGGGCTTCAGGGGCGGTCTGCGACCTAACTTTTGCCACAAGTGGCATTATCAGAGCGCAGCTCTCTCCTCGATGTCATTCTGAGCGAAGTGGAAGGAGTGTAACGACTGGAACGCAGTCGAAGAACCCCGTCGAACAACCAGCGAGAATCGCTCGTAAAGCGGCGGGATTTGCCCCGCAGTCCCATAAGCGCCTCGCAAGCTCGGCTTTCGACTGCGCGCTCCGCTTCCAAAGAACCTGTTTCGAACTGGAACTCGCTCCCTTGGGAGCGGCGACTTTCCTGTCGCCGACCGAGCAAACGCGCGGAGCGCCCATTCTTTGGGGCGTCGCTCCGCGACGCAGGGCGACTGGAAAGTCGCCCCCCTCCCAGGAAAGCCGTTGCCGCACGCCATATCCAAGGGGACTCCCCCAGCCTCCGCGGCTGGTTCTTGTCCCAGCGAACAATCCCGCGCAGCGGCTTTTAGGTCTCAGGATGACACCGAGGGAAAACGCGCCGGCGTCGACAGCACGGCGGCCACGGTGCGTTCCGTGGCGCCGAGATGGGCGGCGACGATTTCCCGGGCGCGCCTGGCGAGCGCATCGCGGCGCGGTGCATCGGTGAGCAGCTCGGCGATTTGCTCCTGAAGTTCCGTGGCATCGCGGACTTGGACGGCCGCTTGTTCCTCGCGCCAGCGCGTGACGATGGCGGCGAAGTTTTCCATGTTCGGACCATAGACCACCGGCTTGCCGGCCATCACGGGTTCCACGGGATTTTGCCCGCCGTGGGCGGTCAGGCTTTTGCCGATGAACACCACCGTGGCGAGGTGATACCAATCACGCAGCTCGCCGGTGGTATTGACCACGAGGACATCCGCAGGCGCCTTTGCAGGTTCACTCCGCAGCTCAACGCGCAGATCGAGCGGACGCAAATCCGCCAGCACCTCCGGCGTGCGCTCGACATGGCGCGGGACGAGGATGAGGAAGAGATTCGGAAATCGTCCGCGCAGCTCGCGATACACCTTCGCCAGAATGAGTTCTTCGCCGGGAAACGTGCTGCCGGCGAGCAGGATGGGGGCGTTCTCCGCGACCCCGAGCTGGCGCAGCAAGCCGCGAAACTCCGCCACGCGTTCACCGCCGCCTCCGGCGTAATCGAACTTCGTATTCCCCGTGACCTGAATGCGGGCGCGATCCACGCCCAGCGATTCCCAACGCGTGACATCTTCCTGATCCTGCACGGCGAGCACATCGACCAGCCGGAACATCGGCCCCGCGATTCCGCGAAAGCGCCGAAACCGCCGCTCCGAGCGCGGCGAGAGCCGGGGCACAAACGCCACGGGAAGCCCGCGCCGTTTGGCCTCGGCGAGCAGATTCGGCCACACGGCTTCGATGAAGATCAGCCGCTTCGGCCGGACGACACCGAGCGCGGCCCGCACGAAGGAAAGCAGATCGAGCGGATTGTAGATGACCTCCAGCCAATCGCCGGCCGCCTCGCGCGCGACCGCGAACCCGGTCGAGGTCGTGACCGACAGCGCGATGTTCGTATTCGGATCCACCGCGCGCATCTGCCGCGCGAGCTTCAACGCGAGCAACGTTTCGCCGACGCTGATCGAGTGCAGCCACAGCCACGCGCCTTTGGCGAAGCGTTGCCGATCCGCGTCGCTGTAGCGCCCGAAACGATGGCCGAAATTTTCACGATAGCCGCCCCGGCGCATCATGCGCAGCAGGTAGCCCGGCAGCAGGACGACGAAGACGAACGGGAAGAAGAAATTGTAGAGACGCAACGAGCGGCGCGCGTCATCGGGAAAAGGCGCAGCCATGCGATCAACTCACCGGCCGGAGAAAGGCCACCTCGGTAGCACCGTAACGCTTCTGACGAAAGCACTCCCAGACGTCGCGCAGCGGCAATTTCGCCCCCGGCATATGTTCGAGAATGAAAATGCCATTGGGTTTCAGCGCCTTGCGCAACGGCTCCGAACCGAGCAGTTCCGGCGTGAAATCGCGCTCGCCCGGCACCTTGGCGTAAGGCGGATCGGCGAGGATCAAATCGAACGATCCCGCCCCGACAAGACGGTCGAGAAAACGGAACACATCGACCGGCTGCACGTCGCCCGTCAGCTTCGTCCTTTCCAGGTTCTTCTCGATCGCCGCCACCGCCCGGCGATCGCTTTCCACAAACGTGGCCGCAGCCGCTCCGCGGCTCAGCGCCTCGATCCCCAGCGCGCCGCTGCCGGCGAAGAGATCGAGGACCCGCGCCCCGATGATAAAATCGCTGAGACTGGAATAAATCGCGCCTTTGACCACATCCATGGTCGGTCGCAATTCGCTCTTGGGCAGATACAACGAAAGCCCACCCGCACTACCAGCGATGACCCTCACGGATTCGGCGTGGTCGGTTGAGGTTGCGGAGTCACCGGAGCCGGCTGGGGAGCCGCGGGAGCGGGAGCGGGGCTGGCCGGCTCGGGCGCCGCCGTCGGGGCGGGTGTGCCGGGCGCTTCCTTGTCCTTCTTCTTTTTCTTCTCCTTGTCCTTGTCCTCTTTCCGGGCCTTGTCGTCTTCCTGCTTCTTGTCGCCGAAGATGCTGTTCAGCACATTGCCGAATTGGTTGTCGATCTTCTGCCCGATGAGCTTGTTGAGCAGGTTCGTCTTCGGTTTATCGGTCGTGCCGTTGATGACGAAATCGATCGCCCGCCGGCCGCCTTCGATGGGCGTGAAGCTGTCGTGAATCATCGCCGGGAGATGCTGCGCCACGGCTTCCTCGACCGAAAGTTGCGCGTCGAGGTTGAGCCGCTTGTCGAGCCGCACCATGCCGTGCGCGGTGAGTTGCAGGTCGGCGGTATTGAGAGCGAGTGTGTCCACATACACCTTCTCGCCGCTCAGCCGCAGATCTGAGTGTCCATCGCGCACCCGCA
Organism: Chthoniobacter flavus Ellin428; assembly: GCF_000173075.1. Lineage (GTDB taxonomy): Bacteria > Verrucomicrobiota > Verrucomicrobiia > Chthoniobacterales > Chthoniobacteraceae > Chthoniobacter > Chthoniobacter flavus. The sequence continues at coordinate 248,897 of NZ_ABVL01000008.1, read as the reverse complement.
GGTCGGAGAGCTCCTTCAGGCCGATGATCTGCCCGATGTTCTGGAAAAGATCGAGCTGGTGAAACTGCGCGTCGCGAATGTCCACGCGGCCGACGCCATCGTAACGGTTCTTGCGCTGATAGTCGCCGTGGATTTCGGCCTGCCCGCTCAGGGTCCCGAGCATCTGCCCGGGATCCGTTCCCCATTGCCGTCCCAGTTGGTCCAGGTTCACCTGCAAAAAGTTCACCGCAATTTTGAAAGGCGAATGCTCCCCTTCGTTGTGGGTGTGGTATTTGCCCTGCACCTTGCCGCCGGCAAAAGTGGCGTCGATTTGCGAGAGGTCGAATGCGCCCCCGGCAAAGCTGAACGGCGTGCTCACATTTTCGAACGTCGCGCCGTCCGCATAGACCAGTTTGCCGATGGTCGCTGTGCCCTCGATGTGGTCGGGAGTGAGGGACGTGTAGACCATGTTCACGTCGCTCAACACCGCGAGGTGCTTGTTTTCGTTGTCGAACAACTCGGCCTGGCCGCCCTTCACCTCGAAGCGATCGACGGCCACGACAAACTTGCTCTTCTTCTCCGCGGCCACTTTTTCGACCTCCTCCGCCGGCTTCTTTTCCCCGGGCTGTCCATTGGCGGATTCCCCCTTTTTCTCCTCCTTCGCCAGCTTCTGGTTCGCGTCCTCGGCGGAGACCTCTTTCGCCTGTTCCGGCGCGGGCAGTTTCCACTTTTTGTCCGCGGTCTGTGCCCAGATGATCTTCGGGTTCTCCACGCTCATCTCGGTGATCTCCAGCTTGCCCTGCAGAATCGGGAGCAGCCGGTAGTGGGCATTGAAGGAAGTGGCTTCGAGGAAATTCGCGCCCCCATTCGGGATGGTGATGCCGGTGATGCGCAGGTCGCCGAACGGCGACACGCTGACATTCGTCAGCTTCAGGGGCAGACGCAGGGCTTTGCTCAATTCCTCCTGGATCCGCGCTTGCGAGCCGGGCGACTGGATGTAGAGGTTCAAGCCAACGACGAGGGCGACCCCCAAGGCCACCAATATGGTGAGCCCGATGAGAATAGCCTTGGAAACTTTTTTCACGCCGCACAACGTAGTCCCCGAGCCTTGAAAGAAAAGGCGGAATCGCCCGTGCAGCATGCAGGAGACCCTTGTTATTTTCAATCCAGCGGCTCGCAGCGAGCGAGCCAAGGCGGCTTGGCGCCGCATCGAGAAGTTGCCCAATTGCACCATGCGTGCGACCGCGGCTCCCGGCGATGCCCGGGCCGTGGCGGAAGCTGCTGTGAAAGAGGGCTTTGCCACCATTGTGGCGGCCGGCGGCGACGGCACGGTGAATGAGGTGGTCAACGGGATCGTCGGCTCGGACGTTTCTCTCGGCATCCTGCCGGTCGGCACCATGAACGTCTTCGCGGCCGAACTCGGCCTGCCGGGCGACCTCGATGAGGCCTGGGCCATCATTCAGGCCGGCCGGACCCGCCGGGTCGACCTGCTGCGGGCCAACCAACAATATTTCGTCCAGCTCGCCGGGGTTGGACTCGATGCCCAGGTCGTGCAGGCCACCAGCTGGAATTTCAAAAAGAACTTCGGCCCACTGAGTTACCTCATTTCCGCGGCCCAGATCGCCGCCCAAAAACCGCCCCGTCTCTATGTGGAGGCGGACGATCAGGTGCGCGAGGGATCCTTCGTGCTCATCGGGAATGGCCGCTACTACGGCGGCCCGCTCGCCTTCTTCAAGGAAGCCCGGATCGACGACGGCAAGCTCGACGTCCTCATCTTCAAGAACCTCGCCTACCTCGACATCGCCCGTTACGTGACGAATGTCTTCATCGGCAAACACACCGGCCTGCCCGATGTGGAGTATTTCCAGACGAAAAAGGCGTCCGTGCGCAGCGACGAAGACGTACCCGTGGAGGTCGATGGCGAGGTCGTCGGCGCCCTGCCGGTGACCTTCCGCATTTCGTCACGAAAACTTAAGGTCGTGGTGCCGGTTGGGCGCGATAATTAAAATGACAAGACCGGACGCTTTCCAATTTTACAAGCGACGGCGCGTCGCTTAATTTCTTTCACGTATGCGCCCCTCCCGCCGACAAATGCAGCCGTTTGTGCGACGGTGGCAACCGGGACGCGCATCGGCCACGATGCTCGTCGTGGCGCTCGGTGCGGGGGCTTTCGGCGCGCAATTCATCACCGAGACGCTGCTCAGTGGCCAGCCGACCCACGAGATCCTCCGCCAATGGCTGGCGCTCGACGATGGGGTGATCAAAAGCGGGCAGTGGTGGAAATTCCTGAGCTTCGGCCTGCTGCATGCCGATCCGGTGCAGATGGCGGTCAATCTGCTGTTGCTCTTCCTCGCGGGCCGCGAGTTGGAGCCGATCGTCGGCGCACGTCACTTTTCGATCATCTACGTCGTGGGCAATCTCCTCGGCGGCCTGGCGCACTGGACGTTCATGAGCGCGAAACCGCTCATGGGTGTGTCGGCCGGTGTGTCCGCGGTGATCGTCGCCTATACCACCATCCTGCCGGAGCTCGAGGTGACCTGCCACCTGCTCTTCGTCATGCCCGTGCGAATCCGGGCGAAGTACCTCACCTGGGCGCTGCTCGGCGTCAGTAGTATTTGCTGGGTGACGGATACGGCCACGGAGATCGGCCCGGCGGGGATGATCGCGGGCGCGATCTTCGGCTGGGCCTACGTGAAGCAGCTCGGCTACGGTAATCCGCTGGCCATCCAGCGCTACATCTTCGATCGCCGCCAGCGTGCCGCCCGGCTGGCCCGCATGACCCCCGAGCAGTTCATCACCGCGGAGATCGACCCGATCCTCGAGAAGATCGCGCAGCACGGCATAAAGAGCCTCACCCGCTCGGAGCGGAAGATCCTCGAGCAAGGCCGCGGCAAGCTCAGCGAGAAGCCCGTGCCGAAGCATTCCTGAGTGACTCGGAAAAGAACGCCCGCGAATCACGCGAATGACACGAATTGGTGCTCCTTCATTCGAGTCATTTGCGTGATTTGCGGGCCAAACATTCTTTCCGCTGTTTTATTTCGCATGTCACTCTGAGCGAAGTGCCTCAGCGGTGAAGTCCACTCCCAGAAACGAGCTTGGCGGCCCGTCTGGCGCACGCCACCCTCGGCCATCCATGCCCGGTCTGCCGCTGAATCTTTCCATCGCGATCATCTCTCTCAATGAGGAAGCCAACCTGCGCCGTTGCCTGCAAAGCGCCGCGGACCTCGCGAAGGAAATCGTCGTCGTGGATTCCGGTTCCACCGACAAAACTTTGGATGTCGCCCGGGAATTCGGCGCCCGCGTGCAGCACCAGGATTACCTCGGCCAGCGCGACCAGAAAAACGTCGCCGTCTCGCTTTGCACCCAGCCATGGGTGCTCCTGCTCGATTGTGACGAGGAACTTTCCCCCGAGCTGAAAGCCGCCATCATTGCCTTTTTCGAAAAGAGCGACGCCGAGCGCTACGTGGGCGCGAAGATGGCCCGCAAAGTCTGGTTCATGGGCCGCTGGATCACCCACGGCGACTGGTATCCTGATCGCAAGCTGCGCCTCTTTCGCCGCGACAAAGGTCGCTGCGGGGGCAACGCCGCGCACGACAAAGTGGAGATCGAGGGCCCGGTCACGACTTTGAACGGCGACCTCCATCACTATTCCTTCCGCGACATGCGGCACTACGTGAGCAAGATCAACACGTTCGCCGACGCCTTTCTCGAAAAGCAAAAGAGCGAAGGCGCCCGCTGGTCGCTCGCCGCGACCTTGTTCCGCCCGTGGTGGCGTTTCTTCCGCGCCTATGTCATCCGCCGCGGATTCCTCGACGGCTTCCCCGGCCTCTGGATCGCCGTCGCCACCGCCTTCTTCGCCTTCGTGCGCTACAGCCGGAAGTATGAGGATGAGGCGATGAACGGAGATTAAATCGTCATTAGCAGCTGCCCGCAAACGGGTGCTTGCACCGTTGCCTCTCTGGCACGAAGATCGGGGCATGAGCGTGGAAGAAATTAAGAAGAGTCTCGCCGGACTTTCCTCTGCGGAGCAGAACGAGGTGTCGGCTTATCTCTTTCACCTGCGCCATCACACAGATCCAAATTATCAGGCTCATGTGAGTGCGGTTCTGGACGACAAAAATCCGGCGCATTGGCTGACGCCAGAGGAATTTGAAAAGCGGCTCGACGAAAAGTGACTTGAATGGGCGGCTACGAGGTATTCATGCACCTCACGGTTTTGGAGAGCGTTCCGAAGAGCGGTGCGCAGCGCCAGCGCATCATGAATTTCATTCGCAGTCTGCGGGAGAAACCGGACACGCCGGGCGATTTTTTGGACAAGGACACGTCACTGCGCGTGCGGCAAGTGAAGATCGTCGGCGACTACGCGATCACTTATTGGGTAGACGCTCCCGTGAAAGCCGTGATGGTCGTGGACGTACGATTGGCAGATAACTGACCGTCAGCCACAACGTAAACGCCCCGCGCGGACTTTTACCATTGCTTAACAATTTTCGGCGTTACTGAAGGAAAGGGGCGGCGTTCATTTTGTGAATCGACGCATTTCGAAATTATGCCTTCCTCCCATTCCCCCATTTTTCTGTTCGTGGCTGGCACTGCGGTATTCGCGGCCACGTCAATCGTCGCTTTGGCCCACTCCGAGGATGCGGGCGACAACCCACCGGCGTTTTTCGAACCAGCTGCTTATGGTTTGCCGGAGAGCCGCGTGAGCATTCGCGTGGAAGGTGACAAGCGCATCATCGAGTCGAACGATATCCCGAATCATGAGACCGGACGTTTTCCCAATCCGGGCAATCCGAATGTCATTCGTCCGCAGAGTTATCACTACGAAGTGCCCACGCATCCGCAGGAAGCGCCGGCTCCGGTCAATGCGGGGCATATGGTCTTCGGCATCGCGGTCAATGGCGTGAAGTTCGATCCGGCGACCGCGGAATTCTGGCACCGCGACTTCCGGTCGATCTGGAACGAAGAAGCGATCTACAAGGGTCGCGGTCAGCTCGGCATGGACTGGAGCAACGCGCACGTGCAACCGAGCGGCGCCTATCACTATCACGGCATTCCGATCGGGCTCATCAAACAACTGCGTGGCGAGAACAGCATGGTGCTCATCGGTTGGGCGGCGGATGGCTTTCCGATCTACGGACCGCTCGCCCATCAGGACGCGAAAGAGGCGACGAGTCCGCTGGTGAAAATGAAATCGTCCTTTCGCTTGAAAACCGGCAATCGCCCAGGCGGTGAAAGCGGGCCCGGCGGAGCGTATGACGGCAAATACACGCCCGACTACGAGTATGCCGCCGGCTCCGGCGATCTCGATGAATGCAACGGCCGCTTCGGTGCGACTCCCGAATTTCCGGAAGGCACTTACTATTACGTGACCACCGCCGAGTTCCCGTTCATCTCCCGGAAATTCCACGGCACGCCGGACTTCAGCTTCCGCGAGCGCCCACCCGGAGGCGGCCCTGGTGGGCCTGGCGGTCCCGGTGGTCCCGGCCGCTTCGGCCCGCCGCCCGGCTTCCCGCCACCACCGCCGATTTAGAGCATCAATTTTCCACTCACACGGAAGCGACGGCGCGCTTTCCTCCAGCTCTGATTCGAAAACGAATTCCGAAAGTCGGACAAAAGGAGTTTTTGACCACGGATTACGCGGATTTCACGGATGAGACGAGCGATGCAGATTTCTGTAATCCGTGAAATCCGCGTAATCCGTGGTCACTCTTCATCCCGAATTAGTTTCGGTACAATCTCTACGGTGCGTCCGGATGCAGGAACTTCAACTGATGCTGATAGTTGGTTAGATGCTTGGCGACGGCTGCGGTGGCCTGTTCCGAAGCTTGCGGATTGTTAGTCCGGATCGCGCTGGCGATGAGGCTGCGCTGCACGTCATTCAGCGGGGTGGCCAGCGATTCATCGTCGCCCGTGATGCTGCACTGCGCGGTGATCTCCGGCCAAACAACAATCTTCGCGGTATCATCCTGCGTTAGCACTGGCTGCAGCGTGGGCGCAGCCTTGATGCGCGGGCTGGGCAGGAAGGACTGGCCGAGCCCCTTCCAGTCGCGCAACGTCGCGAGAATCGATGTGTGATCGTAAGGCGTATTCCCCGGTGCCCGGAAAACGGTGCCTGGGCGCACATAGGAAGAGACGACGATGGCCGGCACGCGCACGCCAAATCGGTCAAAGCCGAAGGTGCCATCGCGTGACGTGCTATAGGGCAGCGGCGGTGCCGCGCCCGTCGGCGGCACCACGTGATCGTAGCATCCGCCATGTTCGTCGAAGGTGATGACCAGCAGGATCTTGTCGCGATACGGACTGAGCCGCACTGCATCGTAAACCTGGGCGAGGAAGGTATCACCGCGGCAGACGTTGTGCGGCGGATGATAATCGCTCGGGTAGTCGAGCTTGAAGAGACCGAGCTGGGTGACGAAGCGTGGCTCGATGAAAGAATAGGCCGGCAATTTCGACGCAGGGTTGGCATTGGCCGGTGCGGCGCAGAGGCTGGGAAAGCTGGAGAAACCCCGGAAGTGCGCGGAGTAAGGAAGAAGCCGCGGCAAAAATTGGCCGAGCGTCAGCGCAGGGATCGGTGGGGTGGTATCCGCGAAAACATTCCAGGTGATGTTTTGCTCTTCGAGGACATTGAAGACGGTCGGGATGTCGTAGAGCTCGTAGTTGTCGTTATTGATATGGCCGTCCGACGAACCGGTGTGGACGAATCCGCGATTGGGCCACGTCTGGCACGGACAGGAGGCAAACCACCCGTCGCACACCGCGAAGTTGCGGGCGAGATCGTTGATGACATTCGCTTCCTGCGGACCGAACGACTCCATGATCTGCCCCGCGGAAGCCTGACCGGCATTGGTGCTCGCGTAGTCCTTGAGGAAGCCGCTCATGTTGGCGGACTGTCCCTCCGCGGGATTCGCCGTGCCGAAAATCTGCGTCGCGATGTGGTCGAACTCCTCGTGCGGATCTGGTGTCGGCACGCAGCTCGCGTTCGAGTTCGATGGCCAGGACTTGGGCGGCCGGCCGGCAAAGACGGGCGGTGTCCCGTCACCCATGGCGTTGGAAAAGGTATTCGGGAGCAGCCCGTCGAACGTCGTCGGATTTTGCTCGGGAATGTTGTGTTTGGGTAGATTCCCGGGGCCGTAAAGCCAGCCCAGCAAATTGTCGAACGAGCGATTTTCCATCATCACCACGACGACGTGTTCGATGTTATCGATACCGGTAGCCATAAAGAGATTCCTCCTGCGCGCGAGATCGTGCCTCGGGCCATTGGAAATGCACGCACATTTCCATGGGCCACGCTCAGGAATTTGAGCTTCCGTTTCGACGGGCTTTTAAAAATGCCTGACAGGCGGCGCGGCCATGGCGGAAACTCCGGCGCTTCCCTGGAATTCTTCTCATCCCATGCGCCTTCCGATTTTAGCCCGTAATCTCTTCCCTGTCGCCACGCTCTTCGTCGCCGCCGGTGTGCTCTCCGCCGCGCAGCTCGATGTGCTGGATATCCCCGGCAAGACGCTGAAGGACAATCCGCTCGGCGATCCGCCCGCGCGCCATCTCGCGGTCTTCAAACCGGACAATGCAAAGGACGACGCGCCGCTGCCGTTGGTGATCTATCTGCCGGGCTGGGGCTCCTCCTGCGAAGACGTGATTCCCGATGGCGGCAAGGCCTGGTTCGGCAAGGTCGTGGATCAGCTCGCGCCCAGCAATCCGGTGCGGATCGCGGTGGTGGATGCGCGCTCACGTTATGGCGGCAGCCAATACCTGAATTCCACGGCCACCGGTCAGTACGCCGATTACATCACCGAGGAGATTCTTCCCACCCTCACGGCGAAATACACCTCGCCCAGCTTCGGGGCGAGCCCGGTCATCGCCGGCCATTCCAGCGGCGGTTACGGCGCGCTGATCCTGGCCATTCGGCAGCACGAGAAATTCAACTCCGTGGTCGCGCTCTCACCCGACAGCAATTTCGACATCACCCATCGGCCGCTCGTCGACCAACCGAGTGTGAAAGCCGTGACGCGGGCCGCGCTCGACGCGGCGATGGGACCGGCGAAGGAATTCCGTCTGCCGAAGGATGGTATCGCGCGGCTGGTCATGGGACTGTGCGCGAATTATGTCCCGATCGCCGACAAGCCGGGCAAATTCGAGTGGCTCTACGACGACAAAGGCCAATGGCAAAACGACGTCTGGAAAAAGTGGCTCGACCTCGATCCGCTGATGATCGTGCGCCGCAATGACGATGCCTTCACGGCGACGCAACGCATCTATCTCGACGGCGCGGAGCAGGATGAATTCGGCGCCAACATCGGCGCGAAGAAGATCTTCATGGAATTGCGCAATCGTTCCTCCTCCTGCCGCTTCTACCAGCCGCCCGGCCACCACGGCGACAATCTCCCCGACCGCCTCGCGCGTGGCCTGATCTTTGTCCTCGGGCGGGAGTAAAGAAGTGGGCCACCCTACTCTGCCTTCGGTTCGCGGGTGATGAGATTGAGCGCCACTTCGCGCGGGGCGCTGGTGCCGTCGAGCAGGGCGCGCATCTGGTCGATGATCGGTGTTTCGATGCCGAAGCGGCGGGCGCATTCGAAGGCGCTGTAAGTCGTCGGCACCCCTTCCGCGATCATGTTCATCGAGGCGACGATGTCGGCCAGCCGCTCGCCTTTGCCGAGGCGTTCGCCGACGGCGCGATTGCGGCTGTGCCGCGAGAAACAGGTGACCATGAGATCGCCGATGCCGCTCAGGCCCTGGAAGGTCTCGCGTTTGCCACCGAGCGCCACGCCAAGACGGATGAGTTCGGCGAGCGAACGGGTGATGAGGGCGGCCTTGGAATTATCGCCGAGACCGAGGCCATCACTGACGCCGGCGGCGAGGGCGAAGATGTTCTTCAGCGCGCCACCGAGTTCGATCCCCGCGACATCCTCGCTGGTGTAGGGCCGGAAGAAAGACGTGGCGAAGGTCTGTTGCAGCCGCGTGCGGATGTCTTCCCGCGCGCAGCCGAGGACAATCGCGGTCGGCATTTTTTGCACGACTTCCTCGGCATGACTCGGCCCGGAGAGCACCGCCACCGGATTGTGCGGAAAGCATTCCGCGATGATCTCGCTCATCCGCAGGCCGCTGCCGCGCTCCACCCCCTTGGTGCAGGAGAGCAGCACCGCCTCTGGCGAGAGAGCGGTGGTGGAAAGGCGTGCGGCCACTTCGCGCACGGCCTTCGATGGCGTGACGAGCAGCACGAGGTCGCACTCGGCGAGATCGTCGAGCGCTGTGGTGAAGTGAAAGGAATCCGGCAGTCGATAGCCCGGGAGGTAAGTCGAATTCTCGTGCGTGGCCGTGACGCGGGCGATGTGCTCGGCATCGTGCCCCCAGATGAGCGTGGGCAGGCGGTTGGCATCGAGGACCGCGGCCAGCGCCGTGCCCCAACTGCCCGCACCGATGATACCGACATGGCGAAAACTCATGACTGCGGAGGTTTGGAGGGGGACGATTCCTCCGCGGCTGGTTCGGCTGTGACCTGCGGTTTGGGCGTGCCGAAACGCAGCTCGGTGCCGTTCAGCAGCCGTTTGATATTCGCCGTGTGACGCTTGAAGACCATCAGCGCGGCAGCCACACCGAAGTAAAAATTTCCCCAGCCATGCACTGCCGCCCAGCCTTCCGAGGGGCCAAAGAACATCAGCGCGATGACGGTGATGGGCAGGGCCAGGGCCGCGACCAGCGAGGCCAGCGACACATAACGCGAGACCTTCAGCACCAGGCCCCAGATGGCGAAGATGATCAGGCTGACCAGCGGCATCATCCCGATGATCACGCCCAACGAAGTAGCCACGCCCTTGCCGCCCTTGAAGCGCAGCCACACCGGAAAGTTATGTCCCATGATGCAACCGAGCGCCGCGGCGATGCCAGCGTAGTCGGGCGGGAGATGCTTGATCTCGGTGTGCTCGTGCGGGAGCGGAATCGTCACCCCGAAATGGGCGGCCAGCTTCACGCCGATGTAAACGGCCAGCCAGCCCTTGAAGGTATCGCAGAAAAACGCGAACGCTCCCCACTTCTTCCCCATCGTCCGCCAGACATTGGTGGCGCCGATGTTCTTGCTGCCATGCTCGCGGATATCGATGCCCTGCGATTTGGAGATGATGAGCCCGCTCGGGATGGTGCCGAGCAGATAGCTCACGATGACGATGAGCGCGACGACGAGCCAGATCACTTTTTCGCGTTCCGCTTGGCTTGAAGGACGGCCTCGATTTTGCCGAGAGGCAGGGTGTTCACGACATCGGCGCGGGTCAGCCAACCCTTGCGTGCGATACCAATGCCGAAGTGCAGGTACTGCAGATGGGAGGTGGAATGCGCATCCGGGTTGATCGCACACTTCACGCCCTTCTCCTTGGCCAACGGCCACCAGCGCCAATCCATGTCGAGCCGACGCGGGTTGGCGTTGAGCTCGATGATCGTGCCCGTCGCCGCCGCCGCTTCGATGACCGCCGCGTGATCGACCTGATAGGCTTCGCGCGAGAGCAGCAGCCGCCCGGTGAGGTGGCCGAGCATGGTCACGTAGGGATTCTCGATCGCCTTGATGATGCGCTTCGTCATCTCCGCCTCGGTGAGGTTGAAGACGTTGTGCACGCTAACCACGCAGTAATCGAGTTGCGCGAGCACTTCATCCGGGAAATCGAGCGCGCCTTCCTTGGTGATGTCCACCTCGCTGCCGGCGAAAATCTTGAAGTCGCCGCCGAAGGTCTTGTTCAACTCGCGGATCTCAGCGACCTGCGCGAGGAGGCGATCGGCGTCGAGGCCGTGCGCCTGGAAGGAAGCTTTCGAGTGATCGGCGATGCCGAGATATTGCAGGCCGAGTTCCTGCGCCGCTTCGACCATCTCGGCCAATGTGTTGCGGCCATCGCTGGCCGTGGTGTGATTGTGGAAAGTGCCGCGGAGGTTTTCCTTCTCGATCAAGTCGGGCAGCGTGTGTTTCTCCGCGGCGGCGAATTCGCCGCGATCCTCACGCAACTCCGGCTCGACGTAATCCAGGCCGAGCGCCCGGTAGAGATCGCGCTCCTCGTGAATGGGTGGGGGCGGCTCGCTCTTGGAATTTTCCAGCGGGCCGAGACGGTATTCATTGAGCGTCCACCCACGAGCCAGCGCCCGCTGGCGCATGATGATGTTATGCTCCTTCGAGCCGGTGAAGTAATTCAGCGCAAACGGGAACTCCGTGTTTTTGATCACGCGAAGATCGGCCTGGATGCCCGACTTGAGACGCACGCTCGATTTCGTTGCGCCATTGGCGATGACGCTCTCGACCATCTCGTGCTTGACGAAAAATTCGGAGACTTCCGCGGGCGAATTCGTCGCGACAATGAAATCGAGATCGCCGACGACTTCCTTGTTCCGCCGATAACTGCCGGCCACGCAGGCCTGCAGCACATCGGGCAGCCCGCGCAATTCCTCGAGCATGCGCTCGGCATCCTTGGCAATCTCGCCGAGGCGGAAGCGGCCGGCATGCTTGGCCCGCGACTGGATGGCGGCGAGAATGTTATCGGAAGTCTTCTTGCCGAAACCCGAGAGGGCGGCCACGCGGCCGTCTTTGCACGCCTTTTCCAGCTCGGCGATGGTGGTGACATTCAGCTTTTCCCACAGCGCCTTGATCTTCTTCGGCCCGATGCCCTGCAGATCGAACATCTCGAAAATCCCCGGCGGGAATTCCGCCTTCAGGTTTTCGTAATACATGAGGTGCCCCGTAACGATCAGCTCGGTGAGCTTGTCCGCGATGGCCTTCCCCACCCCGCTGATCTCGGCGAGGCGGTTCTCCCCAGCAGCCTTGGCGAGGTCGCCGCTATAGGTCTCAATCGCGCGGGCGGCGTTCGTGTAGGCGCGAATCTTGAAAACGTTTTCGCCCTTCAGCTCGAGCATTTGGGCGATGCTCTCGAGAAGATCGGCGATTTGGTCTTTGGTCAGGGCGGACATGCGGCGGCGGAAATTGAGGTGGCGCAGCGAGAACGTGTCACGCGCGAGTTGGTAGGAAAGCCCGGACTGCCGCGCAACGCAAGCGAGGCGCGGGGAAAGTGAAGATCGAGGGGGGCGGGATTTTCGGTTTCAGAGGGGCGCAGATGCTGCTTTGTTCCGGTCCTACCATGAAACTCCTCATCTTCGTCGGCCTCAATGTCGGTGGCTACATCGGCTGGGAGCTGGGAGAGCCGCACGGCATCATGGCGGCGTTTTTGGTCAGTTCGCTCGGGTCGGCCATCGGCGTCATCGCCGGGTGGAAACTGGCTCGACATTATCTGGAATAAATCAGTCATTGCCTCGCCGTCGCGCTGGGCGGATGCTTTTCCGGCTTACCCCCTTACTGCCATGAGCATGTACCAGTCTTTCCGCGGCCTGCCGGCGCTCGCCGGTCTGGCCAGTTTCGATGCCGCGCAACAACCAGGCCTTTCCGTCGAGGAATGCGTGCGGCGGCTCAAACGCTTCCACTACGCATTCAGGCGGCTGCACGAGATCTTCCTCGCGCGGCTCACCGCCGAGCCGGTGTATGAGCTGAAGATGGCCTTCTCGCTGCACGCCCACTACTGCGCGGAGCACGTGGCGGCGTTGCGTCAGCGGGTGGGCGAAATGCGCGAACCGCCGCTCGGCCTCGACATCGTGCCCGACCCGGCGCTGGAGGCTTACTTCAACGAAATCCTCGCCGCGCCCACGACCGAGGAATTGTTGCTCGGCCTCTATGCCCACGCATTGCCCGTCCTCGGTGCAGCGCTGGAAAAGCATCGCACCACGACGAATCCGCTGGCCGATGCCCCGAGCGTGCGGCTGGTGAAATTTGCTCTGCTCGAAGTCGAGGAGATGGACGATTACGGCGCGCAGGCCGTTGATGCCTTCGAGGCGGAAATCGGCGCGCGCAAGACGGAGATCCAGGCCTGGCTCGAGGTGCTCGATGACGCGCTGGCCGCCGCCGGCGGACTCGATGGCACGAGCGAGCGCACCAGCGCGGCCTTCCCGCGCAAGTATTCCGGCAAGCCTTTCGTCTACGACCCCGTGCCGCAGCGGGACGCGCGTTTCCCCGATCCCTACAACATGGGCGTGAACGCGGAGGCGTTCCTCTACGATCCCGCGATGCCGCCGGAGCCAAAGGTGCTGATGATGTTCTACAAGCGCATCCGCGAGATCGATGTGCCGGAGATGATGGCCTCGATCCTCAGCGAGACCAAGGGCAAGCCGTGGGGCTACTATCGCGACATGACCCGCCAGCTTTGGGACGAAGCGCGGCACGCCATGATGGGCGAAGTGGGCTTCGTCTCGCTCGGCGTGGATTGGACGAAGGTGATGGTGAATTTCACCTGGTCGCTCGGGCTAAACACGCAGCTTTCCGCGAAGGAGCGGCACGGCGTGCTCTATTTCATCGAGCAAGGGCTCATGCCGAAGACCGGCAAGCGCTTCGAATGGGAAACCGCGCAAGCGGCGCACCATGCACTCTCGGCGCTCTTCCAGGATTACGATTGGGCGGATGAAGTGCTGCACGCCCGCGTCGGGCGCGACTGGTACGTGTCGCAATTCGAGAACCCGAAGGAAGCCGTGGACTGGGGCGATCGCGCGTGGTCGAAGGTGCTCATCGGCTGGCGGCAGTGGAAGGACGAAGGCCTCACGCAACATCGCAACTGGTGGCCAGAGGTGTATCGCGACTGGTGCCGCGTGCAGGGCATCGAGCCGGACGAGCACGTGCTGGCCTTCAGCGAGAGCTACGAAACGAAGCGCGCGGATTTGAAAACGCTCAGCGCCTCGGCGTGAGACGCTGATCGTTCGCTATTCTCCGGTTCGATCCCGCAGATTCGTCATCAGGAAATGCCGCACGCGCGGTGGCTCATCACCGCGGTGAAAAGCCGTGACGGCTTCCTCGATCCGTTTGTCTTCCACCGTGGCGCGTTCGTGCTGGCGCAGGTGTTCGGCCCAGGAGCCGACGAGGAAGGTTTCACGGAAGTGCGCGGGGTGATCGAGATCGTGGAAGAGCGAGCTGCGGAAGGCGCCATCGCGCAGGCGCGTGCGGCGGAGGGCGCGCATCGCAGCGCGAAACTCGCGGGCCTGCGCGGGGTCGATTTGGTAATCGACGGTGATCAGCACCGGGCCATCGTCCGGTGCGGGTTCGACAGCGAGATTGTGAATCTGCGGCCAGTGATTCGACGGGCTCAGGTCCAGCTTTTCCACGTGGCTGATCGGCAGCCAGCGATCGAACGCCGCGCAGACCAGCAGCCAGCCGCCGGCGCACCACAGGGCGGTGGAAGAGGCCGTCCAGCCGGTGACGCGGCCCCAGCAAAGCGCGCCGAGGGCGAAACCGCCTTGCACCACCACGAGATAAATCGCCGAGCTGCGCGCGCGGACCCAATTGGGAAACGCGCTTTGCGACGCCACGCTGAAAGTATTCAGCGCGGTCATCCAGCCGCCACCCACGAACAACAGGTCCAGGCCCATCAGCCAACGATTCGCGGCGATGCCGAGCAGCCCGATCGAGACCGCTGCCACCACGCTCGCGCCCCCGAGCACGCGGTCGTAGGAATGCCGCAACCGCAGACTCGGCAGCAGGACCAGCGCGGCGACGATCGCCCCCGTGCCGTAGCAGCCCATCAGCAGGCCGAAATCGGAGGCCGCCCAATGCCGTTCGCGAATGAGCAGCGGCAGCAGGGCAATGGGAGCGACCGCCGCGAAGACATGTACTCCCGCGCGGGCGAGCACAGCCTGCATCGGCGGTGAATGCCGTGCGTAGCGCAGCGCCGCGGTGATCGCGCCAAGCATCTGTTCCTTTTGCGCGCTGCGCGGCTGGCCGGAGTAGCCGCGATGGCTCATCACCGCGATCACCGCGATGAACGAAATCGCATTCAGCGAAAATACCGGCACCGGCCCCAGCGCCGCCACCAGCAAGCCGCCGAGGATCGGCCCGAAACAGCGGGCGATATTGTAACCTACCGCGTCGAGGGCAAAGGAGGGTGCGAGCTTCGCGCGTCCCACGAGGTCGGGAATCATCGCCCGCCACGCCGGCGTGGTGAAGGCGGCCGCCATGCCGAGCTGGAAAGTCGCGAGCAGCAGCAGCCCCGCATTGAGCCGGCCCATCCAGGCGAGCAACGCCATACCCACCGCGGTGAGCAGCGCGCCCGCCTGCGCCAGGAGGATTTGCTGCCGCCGATCCACCACATCCGCCAGCGCCCCGGCGGGCAGGGCGAGCAGGAAGAGCGGCAGGCTCGACATCGTCTGCATCAGCGAAATCATCACCGGCGACGGCGTCATCGTGGTCATCGTCCACACCGCCGCGGTGTCATTCATCGTCGAACCGATATTCGACACGATGCTGGCCAGCCACACCCAGCGGTAGAGCGGCTGGCGCAGCGGTTCCCACGGCGAGGACGCCGCCGGGGTAGTGCTGGCGGATGGCGAATTGCGAGTTTCGGATGTCTCCAAAGCGAAGGCTGCAGATTCCTACATGCGAACGGAGAAATCCCCAACGGGAAATCGTGCGCGAGTAATCATGAAGCAGTGAGGCGGACCTGGAGGAGTGATGGTCAGCGACCCGATCAAGTTTCCATTCTCGCGGTCATTCTGAGCGGAGTGGAGGGAGTGTAACGACCGGAACGCAGTCGAAGAACCCGGCCGAACAACCAGCGATGATCTCCGGTAAAGCGGCCGGATTCTTCGACTGCGTGCCCCGCCGCCTTCGCCCCCGGGCACTTCGCTCAGAATGACACGCGAGGGGAAGCGGCTATTTATTTCACAGTCTCTTACTGACTGACCTTCTCATCGTGGCACCAATAGGTCTGCTTGTGTCCGCGCGCTTCAAATTCCGCGACTACGGATCGCGCCCGGGCTTCGGTGAGATTCGCTTCGATCAAAAACCGGCTCCCAGAATCATCCTGCCGCCACACGGCCCACGTGCCGGCATCTCGCAACGCGTTGTCGCTTGCCGGTTGGGGCGTTGACGTATTTACGTTCATAATCGTTCGACGCTGAGGGCCCGGATTTTTTGATAAAAGACCTTGGACATGGTCAGTGGCCAAACGCCGCGGAGCAACACGCGGAACAGCTCATGTTCATCCGCCAGCCGGTGGACGGTATCGAAAACCTTCTCCTCGTGAAGGCAGAGGAAATCCTCCAGCGGCCCGGCGGCCAGAAGGCCCACTGTTTCAGGAACGTCCGCGAGTTGAGCGATGGCGCAGATCGTCGCCAGGCCCCTGTCGGGTTCCTCGCGAAGCCATCGGTAAAGCTGCTCGTCCGTTTTCGTATAGTCCGGCCGCGGCTGGGCAATCCACGCTTCGGCCAGCTCGCGCACTTCTGCATCCCCGTGAAAGGCATTCCAGATATCCATAGGACGCCTTGACGATACGCGATGGTCTCAGGCGTTCAACCTCGCAGTCACTCGATTCTCTGGATCGTGTCTCGGCGGTTAATCGCATCGCCGTCGGAATCGCCCAACCCGTCATCCGGCAATCCTGGCTTCGGACTGGCCCCATATTTATTCGCCTCCGGGAAGCCGGGAAGGACCAGCAGCGGAATGAAAAACAGCGGCATGATGAACGCGGCGATGGCGAACCAGCCGCTGAGGCCGATGTCATGAATGCGCCGCACGCACGAGGGAATGAGCGCTGCGGTCACCAGGTAACGCGAGAGGATGATCGCCTTGATGTGGGTCATCTGCCAGGCGGTGTTGATGGCGAAAAGGAGCGCGATGACGATGAGCAGGGCGAACGCGAAGTGTTTTCGGCGCGTGCGTCCTTTAAAAGAAAGGAAATCGATCGGATTCATTGATTGATGATGCGTGAGGGCTCGGCGCCTCTCCCGCGAACGGGAAGAAGGACCGACCGTCCCATTCGGTCAAGGCCGTTGTCGCGGCAGTCGGCGGCCTGATCTTTATACACATCTTTTCCTGGAAGGGGCGATGAGCACGAGAGCACTGGGAGGGGCGACTTCCTAGAAAAGACCCTGCGCCGCGGAGCGGTGCCCTGCAGTGAGGGCGCTCCGCGCCGAGGGTTTTTCGATCGGCGACTAGGAAGTCGCCGCTCCCAGCGCCATCCGTAGCGGCATCTCTCTATTGCGGAGACTTGTGTATAAAGATCAGGCCGGTGACACCCGCGCAAGGAGTACCTGGCTCTCTATCATCGGGTGGACACCCCCTAGACGCGATGAGTTGAGGATTGACTTAAATCGCCTGGAAAAAGAGGCTCAACCGCATGAAATGCCGAGCGTGGCGATGGTCTTCGGCGGATTTCTCATTTCTATTTCCGAGGAGGCCCTCGGGACCGAATTTACCGCGGATTGCGGCGAATCACTCCGTCCGCAGGAGACTCTTGCTCTCTCTCCTCGCCGGCCTGCTGCTGCTGTTACTACCGGGCGCCGCCCTCCACGCCGAACGGGGTGTGATCGACGATTCGGACGGTTTTACCTATCTCCGTGCGGCCCAGAGCGCGACCTCCGCCGTGATGGCGCTGGTCAATGCGGGCGAAGTCTTCGAGTTTTCCGCCGGGACGGAGCGGACCACCCCGCCGGCCTGGCTCAAGGTCAAACTTCGCAATGGCAAGACCGGGTGGATGGATCATTCCCGCATCCGTTTCCATTTCGAGCCATCGGACCTCAAGGACGGCGGCCCGACCGACGAGGTCAACCAGGACAAGTGGAAAGGCTTTGCCTATTACCCCACCGCCCGCCTCGCCGCCAAGGGTGACCCCAAGGCACTGCACACCTTCTTCCGCTATCGTGGAGACGGGGCCGCCGGGGAAGCGCATGAGTTTATGGCGAACATCGTGCTGCACCTCGCCGGTGACGACCGCATGGCTGCCTTCGCCTCCACGCAATCCCCCACCTCGCGCAAAGATCTCCGCGAATTTCTCCGGGACGGCGCGAGCCTTTGGCCCTTCGAGCCCAAGGAATATCTCCGTCTTCATTTCCCCAAAACCTCCGCCGCCCTCGCCCGCCGATAACGGATGTCCGCTTCCTTTCGGAAACGCTTCTGCGGCGCGGCACGGCAAAAAGCGAAAACCCGACCGCCAACACCTGATGCACCTCCAAAGATATCTTGCTGCGTTGTTTCTTCTCGTCGCGTTTTGCCACCCGCTTTCCGGCTCGGCTGAGGAGGATACCGGGGCCGGGAAGAAAAAGATCGAAGCGCCTTCGCCGAACGGGCGATTTGCCTTTCGCCACAAAGGAGAGTCGGACGATACGCCCGAGACCTATGTGCTCATCGACCGAAAGTCGGGCAAAGTCCTCAAGCAGGTCGCCAAAGCCGACCCTGACTTGGGTCCCAGCGCACGGTTCCACATGGAGGTGCTGTGGAAACCGGACTCGGAACGGTTTGCGCTCATCGGGACATTCTGGAAGCGGGGGAGCGAAGTCATGGTTTTTGTGCGTGAGGGCGCCACGTTCCGGGAGGTGAAACTACCCGAGCTCACGGCGGAAATTCCCGAGAAAGTGATGGCCGGCAAGGAGTACCCGCACGTCGTCGAACTGAGTTCGCAGAGCGCGAAGCGCTGGCGCAAGGATGGCTCGCTCGAGGTCGAGATCGAAACGATCCAGGACGGCAACGGCAGCACGATCCAGGCAAACCGCACCGTGATCCTGGGCTTTGGCAAAGACGGCAAAGCGAAGATCCTCAAATCGACGACCAAGTACACGAAACCGGACGAGGCCTCGTCCTAGCGCCCGGTGTCGCCCGCGACTTGCCCGCGCCTGCTTTCACCTCGCCGATTTCCTGACCCTATGCCCGAACCCAAATTACCCGATTCTCTTCTGCAAACGCTTCAGGATTCGCTGGAGAAAAAGGATTCCGGTCTGCCGCTGGCCACCGCCCAGGATTTGGCCCGCATCAGTTACGGATTCGCCTACATCGTTCTCCCCGACCTGGTCTACCGCTCGTTCGAGGAATTTCTCAAGTCCTGGCATGACTCCTGGCCCATGGGTTGGATGCTCTGCGACTTCGGGTGCTCAAAGGAAAACGTCCGCACGACGATCGAGCAGAAAGCCGCCTTTAAGACGACGACGGCGCCTTTCGGGCCGAATTGCGACGGTTATTTCGTGCAATTCCCGCCGCCGCCGCCCTACCCGATTCTCAGCGAGGAAGAATTCCAGGCGCTGATCGCCAGCAAACAGCGACCGAGGCTGGCGCCCTATTTTGCCGCCGTGATCCATGACCGGACGAGTGGCGATCGCAATTACTTCACCCTCGGCCAATCCCCCGCTGGCGGCACGACTTTCCGCACCGTGACGGAGGAGGGAGAGAACTGCAATCTCGGGCCTGGTCCGGAGCCGGATTTGGCCAAATTCTACCAGCACATCGTGGACTTCGCGGTGGGGTGAGAAGGCATCCCGAACGATTCTGACTTTCCCGCTGAGCCGTGGCGAAGGCGAACGCTGGCCGGTCAAGCAGGACCGTTCCACGCACATCCCGGTCGACAAACGCCCTCTTGGGGCCGCCCTGGCCGGAGCAGTGAATCCCGCTTGCCGTACCGGGCGAATGCGGCTAGCTTCGCGGCCCTTTTATCCAGTCATGAGCACTCCAACTACGACCTCTGAATCCTCAACGAAACCCGCTCCGCAAGCCGAGCGCGGCGTCACCATGAGCGGTGCGGAGATTCTCGTCGAGTGCCTCATTCGCGAGGGCGTAGATACGATTTTTGCCTATCCGGGCGGCGCTTCGATGCACATGCACCAGGCGCTGACCAAGCGCGAGGACAAGATCCGCACTTACCTGCCGCGGCATGAGCAAGGCGGCGTTTTCGCGGCCGAAGGTTATGCCCGCGCCACCGGCAAGGCCGGCGTGGTGATGGCGACCAGCGGCCCGGGCGCGACGAACCTCGTGACCGGCATCGCCGACGCTTATCTCGACTCGACCCCGCTGGTGGCGATCACCGGCCAGGTGCCGCAGGCGATGATCGGCAAGGGTGCCTTCCAGGAGACGGACGTGTTCAGCGTGACCGCCCAGATCGTGAAGCACAACTATCTGGTGATGGATGTGAACGACATCCCGCGGATCGTGAAGGAAGCTTTCTACATCGCCCAGACCGGCCGTCCGGGTCCGGTGCTCATCGATATCCCGAAGAACATCCAGCTCGCCACCACCCAGCCGGTCTTCCCGGCGGAAATCAACCTGCGCGGCTATGACCCGATCAAGCACGCGGACGACGTGGCGCTGAATGAAGTGGTCGGCCTCATCAAACAGGCCAAGTGCCCGATGATCTACTGCGGCGGCGGCATCATCTCGGGTGAAGCGTCGGGCGAATTGCTCGAGTTCGTGGAGCGCACGGGTATCCCGGTGGCGACCACGCTCATGGGCATCGGCTGCTTCCCGGAAACGCACGAGCTTTCGCTGAAGTGGCTGGGCATGCACGGCACCGTGTATGCGAACAACGCGGTGAACGAAGCCGACCTGCTGTTGGCCATCGGCGTGCGTTTTGACGACCGGGTGACCGGCAAGATCAGCGAGTTTGCCAAGCACGGCACGATCGTTCACATCGACATCGACAACTCGGAGATCAACAAGAACAAGGTGGTAAAGCTGCCCATCCTGAGCGACGTGAAATACGCGCTCGGCCGCTTGAACCAGTTGCTCGAGGAATCGGGCGCGAAGCGTGTGCAATCCGGCTTCAAGGCGTTCCCGGATTGGTATGTGAAGATCAACGCGTGGCGGGAAGCGTTCCCGTTCACCTTCAACGACACCGAAGACGTCATCCAGCCGCAGTACGCGATCAAGCTGCTCTGCGAGTTGACCAAGGGCGACGCGATCATCACCACCGGCGTGGGCCAGCACCAGATGTGGGCGGCGCAGTTCTACGATTACACCAAGCCGCGCACGCTGCTGACCAGCGCGGGCCTCGGCTCGATGGGCTTTGGCTACCCGGCGGCGCTCGGCGCGAAGGTGGCCTTCCCCGACAAGGAAGTGATCGACATCGACGGCGACGGCTCGTTCCTCATGAACGTGCAGGAGCTGGCCCTGGCGCACGTCGAAGGCGTGAACGCCAAGGTGATGATCCTGAACAACCAATGGCTGGGCATGGTCATGCAGTGGGAAGACCGCTTCTATAAGTCGAATCGCGGTCACACCTTCCTCGGCAACCCGAAGAAAGTTTACGAGGGCAGCCTCGAGGATCCGACGGGCATCTATCCGGACTATGTGAAGATGTGCGAAGGCTTCGCCGTGAAGTGCGAGCGCGTGATGCACAAGAAGGATCTCGCCGCCGCCATGCAGCGCATGCTCGACGCGAAGGAACCCTATGTGCTGGACGTGATGGTGCCCTACACCGAGCACGTGCTGCCGATGATTCCGAGTGGCGGGACCTACAAGGACGTCATCTACGAAGGCCGCCAGACGCTGAAGGCCGGCACCGGCTTGTAGGAAATTCCATTAAAAGGTCTCGCATTTGTGCCCGCTTGGGTTGCAGGCGTGAGACCCCTCAAGGGATAAACTTCGACAGGTGTCGACAAGCGGAAACGTTTGTTTTCGGACGTTACTTGCCATTTCCTCCGGTATTTCGGTTTGAAATACAGAGAAAATAGTAAGTAAATTTACGACAAGAATAGCTTCTGCTAAATAGGGTCATCGGCTTAATGTGCCCCGAACGCATGATCCTGGCCGCTCACCCCCAGTCGATGTTCCGCCGTCTCTCGGCCTCCCGGCAGACGATGGCGGTCCTTTGGCTGGTGGTCCTGGCCGTATGGCTATCGACGACGGTGGCGCGCGCCGAGGAGCGCATCGTCCTGCAGCTCAAATGGTATCATCAGTTTCAGTTCGCCGGCTTCTATGCGGCGGATGTGAAAGGCTTCTATGCTGCCGAGGGATTGCACGTGATCATCCGCGAAGGCTCCCCGAAGCGTCCGGCAATCCAGGAAGTGCTGGAGGGGCGGGCCGACTTCGGCGTGAGCAATGAAAGCGTGCTGCTGGCCCGCTTGCACGGCGAGCCACTGGTGGCTTGTGCGGCGATCTTCCAGCATTCGCCCTACGTGGTCCTGACGCGCGCCGATAGTGGCATCCGCAAGCCCTCGGATCTTCCGGGGCGCACGTTGATGATGGCCTCACCAGAGGCGTCGGTGCAGTTCCTGGCGATGCTGAAGCACGAGGGCATCCCGCTCCAAAGAGTGAAGCTGGTGCCGCAAACCTGGGACCTGCGCGACTTGATCGAGAAACGCGTGGATGCCGTCACCGCCTACAGCACGGTCGAGCCGATGCAAATGCGCCAGGTGGGCGTCGAGCCGGCGATGATTCGCGTGACCGACTACGGCGTGGATTTCTACGGCGACACCCTCTTCACCACCGAGACGATGGTGAAGAAAGACCGCGCCCAAGTTGCTGCCTTCGTCCGCGCCACGCGGCGGGGCTGGGAGTACGCGATGGAGCACCCGCAGGAGATGATCGATCTCATTCTCAAGATGCCGGAGGTGAAGCGGCGCGGCTTGCGCCGGGAGAACCTGGAGAGCGAGGCGAAGGAAATGCGGCCGCTCATTCTCCCTGAACTCGTGGACATGGGGCACATGAACCCGGGGCGCTGGGAGCGGATGGAGCAGATCTTCCAGGAGACGGGTTTTATCCGGCACAAGCAAAGCCTCAAGGGCTTCCTCTTCGAGCCCGATCCGGGGATCGATACCGGGTTGCTGTGGTCTCTTGGGTGCGTGCTCGCGCTGGCCCTGCTGATCGGTGGCATCGTGCTGCTCTGGAATGTGCAGCTTCGCCGCAAGGTGGAGCGGAGCACGCGGGACGTGCGGCTCAGCGAGGCGAACCTCACCGCGCTCATCGAGAATACCTCGGCGTCCATTTGGTCGGTGGACCGGGATCTGCGCTACATCATCTTCAACTCGCACTTCCACCGCCTGGTGGAGGAGAGCCTGGGCCGCCCGCCGGAAGTCGGCATGGCCCTCTCGGAGATTCTGTCCGCGGAGGAATTGGCCGAGCGCAAACCGCTCTACGATCGCGCGCTGGCCGGCGAGCGCTTTCTCTGGGAAGTAAACCGCACGTTCCGGAACGTCCCACACATTCTCGCCGAGTCATTCAGCCCGATCTCGAACGGACGCGAGATCACCGGCGTGACCGTTTTCAGCTATGACATCACCGAGCAGCGCAAGCTCGAGGAGCAGTACCGGCAGTCGCAGAAGATGGACGCCATCGGCCAGCTCGCCGGCGGGGTCGCGCACGACTTCAACAACCTGCTCATGGTCATCCAGGGCAATGCGTCGCTGGCCTTGATGGCCGAGTTGCCGCCGGAGGAAGTGCACGCCATTTTGCAGGATATCGTCACTGCTACCGAGCGGGCAGCGGCGCTCACCAGCCAGCTCCTCGCCTTCAGCCGGCGGCAGCCGATGCAGCCGCGCGACCTGGAGATGAATACCATCGTCACCGAAGCCTCGCGCATGTTTGGCCGCTTGATCGGCGAGGACATCACGCTACAAACCGAGCTCACGCCTTCGCCGACGCCGGTGCATGCGGACTCGGGGATGATCGAACAGGTGCTGCTCAATCTCGCGGTCAATGCTCGCGACGCCATGCCGCATGGTGGCCAGCTTACCCTGCGCACCCGTGTCGTGCCGCCGCAGGATCTGCCGGGCAAACTGGCTGCGCGCGTGGATGGCGAAGAGTTCGTCCAGGTCGATGTGTCCGATAACGGCCAGGGCATTGCGGCGGATTGCCTGCCGCATATTTTCGAGCCGTTCTTCACCACGAAGGAAGTGGGGAAGGGGACGGGCCTGGGCCTGGCCACGGCGTTTGGCATCGCCCAGCAGCACGGCGGCTGGCTCACCGTGGAGAGCATGGTCGGGCACGGTTCCACGTTCTCGCTCTTCCTCCCGCGTCATGCCTCCACCAACGGGAAGCAAGCGGCCGCTCCCGAGCCTGCGGTGAAGAAACGGCGCGGCAATGAGACGATCCTCATCGTGGAAGACGACTCTACCGTCCGCAACGTCGTGGTGCATGTGCTCAAGCAGAACGGCTACCGCATTTACGAAGCGGTCAATGGCCAGACCGCATTGGAGCTGTGGGAACAGTGCGGACTCGAGACCGATGTGCTGATCACCGACATGGTCATGCCGGGCGGTGTGTCGGGTCACGAACTGGCGCAGCAACTCCTGGCCAAAAAGCCCTCGCTGAAAGTGATCTACACCAGCGGTTACAGCGCCGAGGTTTTCCGCGGCGATTTCGTGTTGCCGGCGGGCGTGGACTTTCTGCGCAAGCCGTATCGCGCCGAGGATTTGCTGGCCGCGGTGGGGAAGGCGCTCGACGGCGGGAAAACTTCGGTCTAGGCGCGCCACGCTCTGGGTGGTTTGCTGGATGCAGGCTTTTCCATGGCGGTCCTTACCCTTCAGCAAACTTTTGATCTCGCCGGACAGTACCAGCGTTCGGGGAAATTGGCTGAAGCGGAAACGCTCTACCGCCAATTGCTGACCTGGGAGCCAAACAATCCCGATCTCCTCAATATGCTCGGGCTCGTTGCGCATCAGCGAGGCGCCTTGGACAGCGCCATTGAATGGCAGCAGCGGGCCATCGCGGTTCATCCCACGGCGCCCAGCTTTCATAACAACCTTGGCAACGTCTTGCAGGATCAAGGCCGGCTCGCGGAAGCGATCGCCTGCTATCGGCGCGCGGTGGAGCTCGGCCCGCAATTGGCCCAGCCCCTCAACAACCTCGGTGCGGCGCTCACCGCCCACGGGAGTCTCGAAGAGGCCGCAGCCGTTTGCGAGCAAGCGATCCGTCTCGATCCCAGCATGCCCGAGGCCTACACCAATCTCGCTGTGGCGCTGCAGGGATTGGGAAAACTGGAGGACGCCATCGCGCTCTACCAGCTGGCCGCCGATTTGCCGAACCACTTCCCGGGCCTGGCCGACAACTATCTGGCGGCTCTCCAATACCGGCCCGGCATCACGCTGCGACAACTGCACGCCATGCATTTGATCTACGAGGAGCGTTACGCGCGGGGGTTGCGATCCGCCTGGCAGCCGCACGCCGATTCGCGCGACCCCGGCCGCGTGCTGCGTCTGGGATTCATCTCGCCGCACTTCCACTCTCATCCCGTCGGGCGTTTCATCGTGCGGCTTTTCGAGAACCTCGATCGCGCTCGCTTTCAGGTCGTCTGCTACACGGATACGACGCGTACCGACGCGATGACCGAACGCCTGCGCGCGGCGGTCGCCGAATGGAACGACGTTCGCCTTCTCTCCGACGAAGCACTGGCCAGCCGCGTCCGTGGGGATCGCATCGATATCCTTTTCGATCTCGCCGGCCACACCCCGGGAAATCGCCTGCTGGTCTTGGCCCGCAAACCCGCGCCGGTGCAGATCACCTGGCTGGATTATGTCGGCACCACCGGCCTTTCCGCGATCGACTACATTCTCGCCGATCCGCGGCAGATCCCGGAAGAGGCCGGGCCTTGGTATTCCGAGAAGGTCCTGCGCTTGCCGGACGATTACATTTGCTTCGATCCGCCGGCCGAAGCCCCGCCGGTCGGCCCACTGCCCGCGGCCGCCAATGGGTTCATCACCTTTGCCAGCTTCAACATTGTCTCCAAGACCTCGGGCCCGACCATCGCCCTCTGGTCGCGCATTCTCCGCCGTCTCCCCACCTCCCGATTGATTATCAAGAACAAGGGATTCGAAGGCGCTCGGCTCCAGGCGGATATCCACCAACTCTTCGCCCAGGAATCAGTCGATCCTGCGCGCATCGAATTCCGCGGCCCCTCGCCGCAGGCGGAATTCCTCGCCAGCTATGGAGACGCCGACATCGCGCTCGACACCTTTCCGTACAACGGCGGCCTCACCACCTGCGAAGCGCTTTGGATGGGCCTGCCGGTCGTGTCCTGCGCTGGGGAAACGTTTGCCGGCCGGCACGGACTGGCCCACCTCACCGCGGCAGGCCTGCCGGAATGGGTGGCTGCGGATTTCGATGCGTATGTGGACCTGGCCGTGGCGCTGGCCAGCGATCTCGACCACCTCTCGCAGGTGCGCGCCGGCTTGCGTGCCCGGGTGGCCGCTTCTCCCTTGTGCGACGGCCCGCGCTTTGCGGGCAATTTCGCCACGCTCATGGAGACCGCCTGGCAGCGTTGGTGTGACCAGACGGCCGGTCAAAAAATGACGCCCTTTCGGAACGCCTGAGCATCCACTCGACGGCGGTAAAAATACGATGTAGACTGGCGGTTCTGTGAAGCTCCGCCGTTCCCCTCTGTCTCCGCTGCTGCACCTTGGTGCGGCGGGCATGTTGCTTGCCTGGATGGGTTGCTCGAAACCGGCCGCGCCTTCCTCTTCGCCCGAACCCGCCACGCCGGCGCCCACGACGCCCTCCCCTTCTTCCAAGGAACCGCAGGTCTCCGTGCCCAAGACGACTCCGGCCACTGGCGCGATACCTGCACCCGCGGCAGCCGCGGCAACGCCCACGCCGGTCGTGGCCGGGCCGCTGGACTACTCGAAGGACGTCAAGCCGCTGCTCCAGAACTACTGCTACAAGTGCCACGCCAACGGAAAGAAGAAGGGCGGACTGGCGCTGGATAATGTCGCCACGTTGCAGGACCAGAAGACCTGGGGGCACGTATTGGAGAATTTGCGCACCCGGGAGATGCCGCCCGATGATGAGGACAAGCAGCCCACGCTCGACGAGCGTGAGAAGGTCATGAAGTGGATCGACGTCGTGGTGTTTGCCGTCGATCCCGATCGCCCCGATCCGGGCCGGGTCACCATCCGTCGCCTCAACCGCGCGGAATACAACAACACCATCCGCGATTTGATTGGCGTCGATTTCGAGCCGGCGGACGATTTTCCGGCCGACGATTCGGGCTACGGCTTCGATGACATCGGTGACGTGCTCACCCTGCCACCCGTGCTTTTCGAGCGTTATCTCAGCGCCGCGGAAAAGGTCATGAGCATGGCGATCCTCAACGATCACAAGCCGCGTCCGGAGAAAATCTACGTCGATCTCTTCAAGATCGAAGGCGGACCGAAGACCGGCACCACATCCATCTCGCGCAAGATCGATGAAACCGAAGCGACGGTGAAACTCGACCTGCCGGCGGCCGGGCAATACGACGTGAAGCTCGTTGTCGAATCGCAGAAGGTCGGCGGCGAAGCGCCGAAGCTGGAGTGGAAGCTGGATGGGCAATTGCTGCGCACGATCGAGCTTTCGGGCCGCAAGGATTTCAAGGAACAGATCAAGGGCGTGTTGCAAATCGCCAAGCCGGGCGAGCACACCCTGATGATGCACGTGGCCAACCCCATGGCCGGCGGCGAGATGAAGACCGCCAGCACGACCACCGCCAAGAAAGGCGCGGACAAAGGGGAAAAGGAAGACAAGCGCACCTTTACCGTGCGGCAGATTCTCCTCCTCTCGCCGCCGCAGCCGGTGAAAGCGCCGGAGTCGCAGTATCGCATCTTCAAGGCCGGCGGCGGTCAGCCGAAGCTCGAACTCGCGGCCCGCGCGATCATCCAGAATTTCGGCACGCACGCCTTCCGCCGGCCGCTCTCCAATACGGAGATCGACCGCTTCATGTGGATCTACAAACAGGCCGGCATCAAGGGCGGGAATTTCGAGCAGAGCGTACAGACCGCGCTGACCGCCATCCTCGTCTCACCGCACTTCCTCTTCCGCGGCGAATTGCAACCGCAGCCCGACAATCCGCAGGTCGCCACGCAGATCACCGAATACGCGCTCGCTTCGCGGCTCTCCTATTTCCTGTGGAGCACGATGCCGGACGACGAACTCTTCTCCGAGGCCGAGCACGGTACGCTGCGCAAGAATCTCGCCGCGGAGGTGAAGCGCATGCTGGCCGATCCGAAGTCGTCGGCGCTGGTGGAA
Organism: Chthoniobacter flavus Ellin428; assembly: GCF_000173075.1. Classification (GTDB taxonomy): domain Bacteria; phylum Verrucomicrobiota; class Verrucomicrobiia; order Chthoniobacterales; family Chthoniobacteraceae; genus Chthoniobacter; species Chthoniobacter flavus. The sequence goes on along the minus strand of NZ_ABVL01000008.1, from coordinate 221,164 downwards.
AACTTCGGTGGCCAATGGCTGCAGATCCGCAACCTCAAGCTCGTGCAGCCCGATGCGAAGACTTTCCCCGCGTGGGACCAGGCGCTCGCCACGGCCATGGAGCGCGAGACGGAAATGCTCTTCGAGACCATCATGCACGAAGACCGTTCGGTGCTCGATTTCATCGGCGCGAATTACACCTTCGTGAATGAGCGTCTCGCGCGGCACTACGGCATTCAGGGGGTCGAAGGCGAGGCCTTCGTGAAAGTGCCGCTGCCGCCGGATCGCGTCGGGGGCATTCTCGGCCAGGGCAGCTATCTCACCATTACCTCGAACCCCACGCGCACCTCGCCGGTGAAGCGCGGCAAGTACGTGCTGGAAAATATTCTCGGCACGCCGCCGCCACCACCGCCGCCGCAGGTGCCCGATCTCGACGACAAGGCGCGCGCCGAATTGCACGGCACGCTGCGCCAGAAGATGGAGCAGCATCGCACGGATCCAGTTTGCGCGAGCTGTCATGCCCGCATGGATCCGATCGGGTTCGGCCTCGAGCAGTTTGATGGCGTCGGGATGCGCCGGACGCAGGATGACGGCGCGGCGATCGATCCCACCGGTCAGCTCGTGAGCGGGGAGAAATTTGCCGGCCCCGAGGAGCTGCAGAAAATCCTGCTCACCACCAAGCGCCCGGATTTCCTCCGCTGCATCTCGGAAAAGATGCTCACCTACGCGCTCGGCCGCGGCCTCGAATATTACGACCGCGTGACCATCGAGAAGATTTCCGCCTCGCTGGAAAAGAACCCGAACTTCTCCAACCTCATCATGGAAGTGGTCGACAGCGTGCCCTTCCAGATGCGCCGGGGCGAAGGCGACCACCGCAAATTTAACGAAGCCAAAAAGACTGCTGCCCAGCCGGTGTCCGCGCCGGGGACTGCGGCATTGCCCTCCGGCGCGACCAGTTCTACGCTGGCCCCGATCGCGGCCACGAAATCAGCAACCCACCCCTGATATGCACATCACGAACCGATCCATCTATCTGCCCCGGCGCACCTTTCTCCGCGGCCTCGGGGTTACCTTGGCCCTGCCGTTTCTCGAGTGCATGCTGCCGAGTGTGATGAAGGCCGCCGCCGCACCCAATGGCGGCCTGCGCCGGCTGGTCTTCATGTATCTGCCGAACGGCATGGACATGGGGAGTTGGACGCCGAAGGGGGTTGGCGATCGGTTTGAGCTTTCCTCCACGCTGGCCCCGCTCGCGCCGGTGCAAAAGCAGGTCTCGGTGCTCAGCGGTCTCGCGCATGTGCAGGCGCGGGCCCTGGGCGATGGGGCCGGCGATCACGCGCGCGCGAACTCGTGCTTTCTCACCGGCGTGCATCCGCGGAAGACGGCGGGCGCGGATATTGCGGTCGGCGTTTCTGCCGATCAGGTGGCAGCGATGCAGATCGGCAAGAACACCCGGCTGCCTTCGATCGAAATGAGCTGCGAGAAATCGCTCCGGCAGGCTGGGGCGTGTGACTCGGGTTATGCCTGCGCCTATCAAAACAATCTCTCCTGGCGCAATGAGAACCAGCCCATGCCGCCGATCGGTGACCCGCGGTTGATTTTCGAACGGCTCTTCTCCACCGAAGACCAGGATCCCGATCTCATTGCCGGCCGTGCCTTGCGCGAGAGTTGCCGCAGCTCGATCCTCGACGTCGTCGCGGAGGATGCGAAGGCCTTCCAGAAAAACCTCGGCACGACCGATCGTCACAAGCTCGATGAGTATCTCACCGGTTTGCGCGAGACCGAGGTCGCAATCCAGCAGCAGGCGCGCTTCCAGGCGCAACAGGCCAGCAAGCCGAAGCCGGCGATGGAAAAGCCGGAAGGCATTCCAACCGAATTTCCCGATCACGTGAAGATCATGTACGATCTCATGGCGTTGGCCATGCAGACGGATTCGACGCGCATCATGACGATGATGGTGCAGCATGAGGGCAGCAACCGGCCGTATCCGTTCATCGGTGTGAATGAAGGCCATCACGATCTCTCGCATCACGGCAACAACCCCGAGAAGATGGGAAAGATTGCGCAGATCAACAAATTCCACATCGAACAGGTGGCCTATTTCCTCGGCAAGCTGCAGGGGATGAAAGAGGGCTACGGCACGGTGCTCGACAATTCGATGATCGTGGTCGGCAGCGCCATCGCCGACGGCAATGCGCACCAGCATCACGACCTGCCCGTGCTCCTCTGCGGCGGAGGCGGCGGGACCCTCAAGCCGGGCCGTCACGTGCAGTTCGAAAAAGAAACGCCGATGACCAACCTCTACCTCTCGCTCCTCGATCGCATGGGCGTGAAGGCGGATAAGCTCGGCGACAGTACCGGCAAGCTGGAGAAGATTTAATCGGCGGACGGCGCTCCGTCGCCGCCCACTCTAAATCGCCTAGGTTTTTGACCGCGGATTGCAGGATCACGGATTGAAGCAATTCGTGCCTTCGCTTCTTCCAAATCCGTGTCATCCGCGAAATCCGTGGTTCCTATTCTGTCCACCACGAGCTTTGGGATTAGGTAGGCCTTTTTAAACGCAGAGGCCACAGCGCGGCAAAGCCGCAACCAAAGGCCCCACCCATTTAAACGCAGAGGACGCCGAGAACGCAGAGGGCCGCAGAGGAGAGAAGATCTTCCCTCTGCGGCCCTCTCCAATCCCTCTGCGTCCTCTGCGTTAAACAAAGGTTTTGTAAGAAGAGGACGTTCCGTTACGTATCCTCGCAATGCACCTCTTCCGTCATCTCGCTATTTTCCTGTGCACCACCCTGGCCGTTCACGCTGGAGATGCCCCTCGCAAGCTCGCCTTTTCGCGAGGCGACGGGATCTATGTCGCGAACCTCGATGGCTCCGGCGCCAGGAAGATCGGCACCGGAGCCTGGCCGCGGATTTCGCCCGACGGCACCCACGTCGCCTTCAATACCGAAACCGCGAAAACGCCCGAGCGGCACATTGCCATCGCCGATGTCGCCACCGGCAAAACCACCGTGCTGCCCAACATCCCCGGCGACAACAGCTACGGCCCGGTGTGGTCGCCAGATAGCTCCCGGCTCATCTTCAGCACGATGGTCAAGCAAGAGTGGCGGCTCGCGTTCATCGACGCCGATGGCGCGCACTTCCACTATTTCGAGCCGAAGGCCAAAGTCGGCACCGCAGCGCTGAACTCCATGGCCTGGACGCCGGATGGCGAAAGCTTCTACGCGCAGGATCTCGAGACGCTCTATCACTTCGCGCTCGACGGCACGGTGAAGGATCAGCGCCCGGTGGAAAAGCTTGTGCCGAATGCTTCGTTCAACAGCGGCCAGCAGTTCTCCGTTGGCGCCGACGGGCACACCTTGCTGGTCGATGCGGACATGGATGAGAATACCGCCCGCAAGGACTGGGACGGCCCGCCGCCCGCGGTGTGGACGCTCGATCTCTCCACGATGAAGCCGACGCGCATCACGCCGAAGGGCTTCTACGGCTGGAACCCCGCATGGGTCAGCGAGAGCGAAATCCTGTGCAACGTGCAGCCGCCAAAGTCGCGGCAACGGTCCATTTACCGGCTCTCGCTCGACGGCAAGAAACGCGAACTCTTGGTGAAGGGCGCCGAAAACCCGAGCGTCTCGCGCTGACTCCGCGGCGCGCTAGAGCGGTGGTCTGCGACCGACCTTTACGCACCTCTTGTCGAACGACGACCGAGTCGTCGCGGTGAAGAGGCAGGCTGTCCCGGAGGGACAAAGGAATTTAGCCGGGGGTACAGCGAGCTTGCGAGCGACACCCCCGGAACACGTCCCCCACACGGATGCGCCCCGGAGGTGGCGCGGGAAACCTTCGCTCGCGGGAGATTCCTCCGCCCCTCCGGGGCGGGCCCGTGGAGGGTCGGATATCCGGTGGCTGCGCCTGTTCGCCTGAAGCTCACAGGCTTGCACACCGGCTAAATTCCGTTGTCCCTCCGGGACAGTCTGCTGCTTCGCCAACTCAACTCGATCGACGCCAACTGAGATATGGGTAAAGATTAGGTCCGCGACCATCGACAGCCCCGGCGCCGCCTTTTGACTTCATTCCCGGCATGGCTCGGCTAATTTTCGACGCCATGCCCCCCCTCCGCATTCTGGCCATCCTGTTGTGCGGCGTCCTCACGGTCGCCGCGGAAGATTCCCCGCGAAAGCTCGCCTATGAAAAGGACCGACGGGTCTGGGTGGCCAGCATCGACGGCAGCGGCGCGAAGAAAATTGGGACCGGCCTTTTCCCCGACATCTCGCCCGATGGGACACGAGTCGCTTTCAATACCGAGGAGCAGACCGGCAAGACGGCATGGGCGCGGCACATCGCCGTGGTGGAATTGGCGAGCGGTAAGCAGACGGTGTTCAAGGATGTGCCGGGCGACAATGCCTACTATCCGCGATGGTCGCCGGACGGCACGCACATCGCCTTCACGCTCTATGACGGCCACAATTGGCACTTCGGCCTGATCAATGCCGACGGCACCGGCTTCAAATACATCCGGAAATCCAAGGACGCCGAGGGCACGCTCTATTCGCCGTGTTGGTCTCCCGACGGCAAATCGCTCTTCGCGCAGGACATGAAGAACATCTACCGCATCGGCCTCGACGGCGCGACGCTGGAACAGTGGGACATCAAGAAGTGCATCCCGAATGGTGACATGAGCGGCGACGGCCGCATCGATGTCTCGCCCGATGGACAGAAGCTGCTCCTCGGCATCGACATGGGCGAGGAAGCGCATCGCAAGGATTGGGATGGCCCGCTGCCGGCGTTGTGGACGCTCGATCTCGCCGCAAAGAAAGGCACGCGAATCACGCCGAAGAAGTTGTTTGGTTGGGATGGATGCTGGGCGGATAACTCGACCGTGCTCTTGCTCAGCCAGGCGGTCGGGGAAAAGACTGCGTCGCTTTACAAGATGACCCTGCCCGGAGGAACGACCTCGAAGCCGTTGGCGAAGGACGTGCGGTATCCGACGGTCTCGCGATAAGTAGAACGCGCGCCGCTTACACCTTCTTCCGCTCCGCCCATTTCCGTCCGGCAGCGAGAGCGGCGAGCGTTTGGGTGAGACGCTGCTCGCGCGTTTCCTCGCGCTTCGCCGTGCTCACCCAGACGATATATTCCCGCTGATAAGTCGGCGCCAGCGACGCAAAAAATGCCGCCGCCTTTTTGTGCTCCTTCAGCGCTTTCGTGAAGAAGGACGGCACCGGCCACGGCGCACGTTTGCGCGGTGGCAGTGGTGGAATATCCACCTGCGCATCGAGCTCCACAGCGGCATGGAGCAGACGCTTCAGCGCGGCGCGATCCAGCCCCGCGAACGCCTTGAGCGTTTTGATCTGAATGGTCCGCAGGTTGGTATTGCCCTCGCCTTGATTGAACAGCTGCGCCGGATCGGGCAGTTCCGTGCCGCGAAAGAAAACGATGCTCACGTGCTTCTGAAACGCGCCCAGTGCGCACACCATCTTGCGCCCATGGAAGCACAGCGCAGCCCACTTGACCGACTCCGTGAGGTCCGGCTCCCAGCGCACGAACAACTCCTGCAACTCACCACAAATCGGCCGCGAAAAGTCCGGGCACGAGTCGAGCCATGTCTCCGGTTTGCGGCTGCGGCCGTTGCGACTGTTATCGACGAGTCCGCCCATGGGGAGAAAAGGAATAAAGCAGCCCGCTGACGAGTTGGCTTGTGGAAACGCTCACGGTCACGGTTTCTCCACGCCGAGGAACAGCCCATTCTGGCCCACGTTGAAGTCGTACTGTTTCCCGTCCACCAGGCTCTCGACTTCCATGTGGAAGCCGCCCTTTTTCTGGTTAAACATCTGGTCGATGCGCAGGATCATGCCTTTGGCCGTGACCCGCTTGATCGTGCCCTGCGCCGCGGCCGCGAGCTCTTCGAGAAAGAGCTGCCGTCGCTCCAGTTTGCCCGCTTCCGTCACGGTGAAATCGCGCTCCCTACCGTCGCGGACGAAGGTCACGTCGTAGGTCACCGCGTTGTCGTCAAAGGATCTGGCGATCTCCTTCAGCTTCCCGCTGCCGACTTCCGGCACGATGGCGGCATTCACCGCCGGCGGCGTTTCCTCGAGGGCGACACGCACGCTCTTCATGCTGCCATTCTCCAGCAGGCTGAAGGCGTGCGCCGTGCCGTCGCTGGCTTTCCAGTCGATGTTGTATTGCGTGCGGTCGTCTTCCACCGTGCGATCGATCGACGTGATGCTGCCGGTGCCGATGACATGCTGGATGCCCTTCTGCACGATCGGTGGGATCTCGGCCAGGGAGACTTCCACTCGCGAGATCTGTCCATTTTCCCGGAGGCTGAAATCGCGATCGCGTCCGTTGCGATTGACCGTCACGTCGTAAGCGACCCCATCGTCAAAGGACTTGGCGACCTCCTTCAATTTGTCGCCGCCGATTTCCTTGGCGATGGCCGCGCGCACGGCGGGCGGTGTTTCTTCAAGGCTCACGCGCATGCTCAGGAGCTTGCCGCTTTCCAGCACGGTGAACGACCGCGCCGCGCCCTCCTTCGTCTTCCACTCCACTTCGTATTGCAGGTGGCCATCATCGACGACTTTCTCGATGCTCGTGATCGCGCCCTGGCTTGCGGTGCTCGTCACGGTCTGCTGCACGGTGGCTGGCGCGTCCGCGAGGGCGATATCCATCCGCAACAGTTCGCCGGCTTCGGACACCGTCAGGTCGCGCTCGTGGCCGCCGTGATCGAGGGTCGCAACGTATTGGACATCCGCTTCCTCAAACGATTTCGCGATTGTCTTCACCGCGTCGCTGCCGGCTTGTTTTTGCAGGCCCGCGCGCACCGCCGCCGGCACTTCATCCAGGGTCACCTGCATGCTCTTGATCTTGCCGCTCTCCCACACGTCGAACGAATGCGCCTGGCCATCCCTGGCCTTCCAATCGATCGAGTAGTATTCGGGATTTTCCTCGAGCACTTTTTCGATCCGCTCGATCGCATCCGCTGCCGCCACGCGCTGAATGGCCATCTGCAGCGCGAGCGACAGATCCTTGAGAAAGACCTGCGCGCTCACGATGTGGCCGTCTTCGCCCAGCGTCATCTCGCGGCTCTGTCCATTGATGCCGAACGTGATGGTGAAGATCACCTTGCCGCTGTCCAGATCGCGATCGACATCTTCGATTTGGGCGTTGCCCAGCCGTTCCTTGATCGTCTTCTGCACGCCGCTCGGGGCCTGCGCAAGAGGCACCGTTTCCGCCGACGCGCTGTGCAGCAGTAGACACGGCAGCGCCATCCATCGAAAGAACCGGAACGTCATACGGGGCGAGATTCGCTCACGCCCGGTTGGCGGAGTCAAGACTGCGCAAGGTCGCGGTCAGACGCAGGCAATAGAGCAACGGCAGGCAGCCGAAAATGCCGAAGCTGCAATCGATCAGCCGCCAATAAATGGGGATGCCGCGGAGCGGTCCGCAGATGAGGGCGAGCGGCAGGATCCCGGCGCAAGCGACGAGGCCCACCTTGAGCACCCAGGCGTTGGCCACCGGTTCGCGCCAGGGCCCGATGAAGAAGAGCGCGATGGTGATGTGCCCGAAGGCCAGCCAATCCGTGCCATAGGCAAGCCAGGGATAACTGGCGTAGGTGGCGCGCAGGCCATCACGGACCGTAGCGATCCAGAACTGCAGGCCGGAGAGCGAAGACGGTCCGGCATCCGCGGGAATGCCGAGAATTCGACCGAGCAATTCCAGTTCGTGCAGCAGAGGGAAAGCGGTGACACCGCTCAGCACCAAGCCGAGGATGAAGAGGCCGAGCACGAGGCGGTAGCGGCGCAGGGTGGCTTCTGGATTCATCGTCGAGAGATGGGAGGAAGAGACAATGAGACTATGGGACAATCGAACAATGAGACATTCATTTTGCAGGGCGTCTCATTGTCTCCCTCATTCGATGGACAGGGCGATTTCCCGGCTTGCCCTGCACGCGGAATGCCCCAGCATTCCGGCCACTCACTTATAAACATATGAAAACATTCCTTCACGCTCTCCTCTCCGTGTTGTTCCTCGGCCTCGGCATCAGCCACGCGCAGGACTACAGTGCGCTGCCCTTTCCCGTGAGTCTTGGTGGCCAGGCCGCGGTTTACAACAAGAGCGAGCCGTTCGCGAAGATCGCCAATGCGGTGAAGAACGACGCGGCGATCGAGATCAGCGCCCAAGGCAATCCGATCATCATCAACGTCAACAAGGTCGATGACAAAGGTCAGGCCGCGCCCGGTGCTTCGCCGGCGGTGATCATCTTGCAAGGCACGAGCAAGGGCTCGCTGGCCGGCACGATGGACAAGCAGAAGCTCGCGCCCGGCAACTACATGCTGAGCGTGATCGCCGACGGCAAGACGGCGACGATCCTTTTCAAGATCGAGTAAACGCGATTATCCGAGGAGCGCCTTCGCCTGGGCGAGCGCTTCTTCGAGCTTCGACGGATCCTTGCCGCCGCCGCGGGCGCCTTCGGGTTTGCCACCGCCTTTGCCACCGACGAGCGGGGCAATGGTCTGGATGATCTTCCCGGCCTGCACCTTGGCGGTGAAGTCCGGCGAAACCGCCGCGACGAGCGCGACAGCGCCATTGGCCGTGCCGCCGAGGACGGTCACGCCCTTGAAGCCATTCGACTTCAGCGCGTCGGCCACGGTTTGCAACGTGTCGCCATCGGCCGCACCGAGATTGGCGATGATCGCGGGAGTGCCATTGATCGTCGCCGCGTTGGCGAGCAGATCCTTGGCGCGGCCCGCGGCTTCGCGCTGTTGCGCGGCTTTGAGCGCTTTCTCGAGTTCCTTCTGCTGGGCGAGCAGGCCTTCGATGCGCTTCTCGAGCTCGGGCAGCGGCGAGCCGACCTTGGTCGCGAGCGCGTGGAGACGTTGGGTATCAGCGTTGGCGAGGTCGTAGGCATTCAGGCCAGCGGCCGCTTCGATGCGGCGCACGCCGGCGGCGATGGCGCTCTCGGCATTGATGCGGAAGAGCCCGATCTCGCCCGTGGCCCGCGTGTGGGTGCCGGCGCAGAGTTCCATCGAGTAGCCATCGAGCTTCGTCGCCTGGCCACCGATTTGCACGACGCGCACGGTCTCGCCGTACTTGTCGCCGAAGAATTGCATGATGTCGCCGCGGCCGCGCACCTCGGCATACGGCATCTCGATCCACGAGACGCTGCCGTTCTCGACGATGCGCTCGTTGACGAGTCGCTCGATATCGCGGACCTGCACGGGCGTGAGCGCCGCGCTGTTGAAGTCGAAGGTCAGCTTGTCCGGCCCCACGAAGGAACCTTTCTGCGTCGCTTCCTTGCTCACCACTTCGTGCAACGCCCAGTGCAGCAAATGCGTGACCGTATGATGCCGTTGGATCGCCCCGCGCCGCGCGCCGTCGAGCTGGATGGTGACATGATCGCCCACCGCCGGCCCGTCCGCTTCCTCGAGGAAGTGGAGCCAGGTGTTGCCGCTCTTCTGCGTGTTCGCGATACGCCAGGAGTTGCCGCCATGGCCGGTCATCTCGCCGCTATCGCCGACCTGCCCGCCCATCTCCGCATAGCACACGGAATTGTTCGCGATGACGACCGTCTTGCCTTTTACGGACAACACTTCCTGCACATCCGCGCCGGTGTGATTGTGATCGTAACCGATGAAATGCGTCGGGGTCTTGGTTTCGATTTCGGAAAGCTCGATGACGTCGCGGACCTGAGCCTCGCGTGCGCGCTTCCGTTGCTTTTCCATCTCCACTTCAAACCCGGCGATATCCACCGTCAGTCCACGCTCGCGAGCCATTAGCTCGGTAAGATCCAGTGGGAACCCATAAGTGTCGTAGAGTTTGAAAGCCGAGGTCCCACTCAACTGTTGCTGCTTCTCCGAAGCAACAAAACTGGTGAACAGCTCGATGCCCTTGTCCAAAGTACGATTGAACGACTCTTCCTCCCGTTTCAGCACTTCCTCTACGTGCTTCTGCTTCGCGCGGATTTCGGGGAAGACGTCGCCCATGGTGCGGGCGAGGACGCCGACGAGCTTGTAGAAGAAGGGCTCGGTGAAACCAAGCGTGCGACCGTAGCGGACCGCGCGGCGCAGGATGCGGCGCAGGACGTAATTACGATCGGTGTTGCCGGGTTGAATGCCATCGGCAATCGCGAAGCTCAACGTGCGGATGTGGTCGGCGATCACGCGGAAGGCGACGTCCACTTTCTCCTGTTCGCTTTCGGGGATGATCTGCCCTTGCGCGTTCGGCTGCGGAAGCGTGCTGGTGTAACGCTTGCCACACTGCTTCTCGATCTCGTCGAAAATCGGGCGGAAGATGTCCGTCTCGTAATTGGAAATCTTCGCATTGGCGAAGTCGGTGAAGTCTTTCGTGCCCTGGATGATCGAGCTCACGCGCTCGAAGCCCATGCCGGTGTCCACGTGCTTCGCGGGCAGCGGTGAGAAGGTGCCATCGGGGTTCGCATTGAACTGAATGAACACGAGATTCCAGATCTCGATGCACTCGGCGGTACCTTTATTGACCAGCGCGCCCTTGGTGTCGCCGGCGGGGGTGAGGTCGACGTGCAATTCGCTGCACGGGCCGCATGGGCCGGTCTCGCCCATCATCCAGAAATTGTCTTTCTTATTACCGTTGACGATGTGCACGGCGGGGTCGAGACCCACGGCGCGGAATTTCTCCGCCCACAAGTTCCACGCTTCCTCGTCGCGATCGGCGGGATCGCCGATCGATTTGTCGGGGTTGTAGATCGTGGCGTAGAGACGTTGCGGCGGAAATTTCCAGCGGCCGACGACGAGCTCCCACGCCCACTCGATGGCTTCCTTTTTGAAGTAATCACCGAAGCTCCAGTTGCCGAGCATCTCGAAGAACGTGTGGTGATACGTGTCGAGGCCGACATCATCGAGGTCGTTGTGCTTGCCGCCCGCGCGGATGCACTTCTGCGTGTCCGCCGCGCGCGTGTCGGAAGTCTTGTTCAGCGTGCCGTCGCGATTCTTTTCGCCGAACCAATTGACCGCATCCGCCCAGGAGCTGACATCCGCTTTGCGCTCCCCGAGGAAAATCGGCACGAACTGGTTCATGCCTGCATTGGTGAAAAGCAGGTTCGGGGAGTCGGGCATGAGCGAGGAGCTCGGCACGATGGTGTGCTGCTTCTCGCGGAAGAAATCGAGGAACGACTGACGGATTTGGGCTGAGGTCATCAAGGACATGGCAGGACAGGGCGCTGGCGTGGAGGGCGGAAGGTAGCGGACTCCCGCGAAAGGTAAAGTCGCTGTCTTCGGGGGGGTGGGGGCCTGTTCTTAATCTTAATCTTAATCCCCCGGCTGAGAGTAAGATTACGATTAAGATTAAGATTAAGAGCGCCTTCCTCCCTTTCCCCTCCCGCCAAAAGATGCGCCGCAGGGGAAAGACCACCCCGCGGCGCAATGGTTTCGACCCGAGGGAAAAGTCAGCTCACTTGAAAAGACGGCGGCGACGCCAATGCTCGTGACATTGCGCAGCGGCACGCCGAGCGAGAACGAGTTCGAGTTGTCGTCCATTTTCCAGCCAGTGATGTCGAGCGAGGTCGTTCCGGTGTTGGTCGGCTCGAACCAATCTGCCCCGTAACTGGCGCTGCTCCCCGAAGGATCGATCTCCGTAATAAAAAGTGCAGCGTGTAGCGAAATGGTTAAAAAATAGGCGCAGAGGGCAAATGTGAGATAAGCACGTTTTGTGGCAAATATGGCAGTAAAATTACGAACATGCTTTTTCTAGGGTGGGCCCGTGACAGCCGAATGGCACGTCGGTGAAAGCTGAGTGACGAAATCACTGAATTTGGCGGCAGCGGCTGAAAAACTGCCTTTTCGTCACCGATCCGCCTGATGTCGACAGGCGCTTCTTGGGCCTCGCCAACGAATAGCGAGTGTGATAAGCTGCGTGAACCCTTGCTGATAAAGACTTTGGGGGATACGTGCTGCCACTAATGCGCTTCGAAACTGAGACAAGCCGGTCTTGCGCCTTCTAAGAGTAGAACTAATCAGGACAACATTTTATTATGAATGTCGCTCATCGTCTGTGGATTGAGGGGTTACTATTCTGTCCCCAAATGAGACCAACTCCATGACAGACGCCGACCTCAAATCGCTTTTCGGTACCACCATCAAGAGCAAGCGGTCCGAACTGGGCATGTCGCAAGAGGAGCTTGCCGATCGTGCGGGGCTGCACCGCACCTACGTATCCGACGTGGAACGAGGCATGCGGAATGTCTCGCTCATCAGCATTGAAAAACTTGCGCATGCTCTTGGCCTTTCCGTTTGGCGGCTTTTCGAACAAGCCTCCAACGGAACTGCGCCCGACCAGCTGGAAATTCTGCTCGTCGAAGACGAGCCGAACGACATCGAATTGACGCAACGTGCTTTCAAGCGCGCGCGCATCGTGAACCCCGTGCACATCGTGAACGACGGCATCGCGGCCCTCGACTTTATCTATGCGCGCGGCGCGTATGCCGATCGCGCGGGTAAAGCCTTCCCCGGAGTCATCCTCCTCGACCTCAAGCTGCCGAAGCTCGACGGTCTGGAAGTGCTGCGCCGCATCCGCCAGGACGAGCGAACGCGCGATATCCCCGTGGTCATACTGACCGCTTCGAAATTCGAAAGCGACCACGCGGAGTGCCGCCGGCTTGGGATCAATTCCTACATCGTCAAGCCAGTCGATTTCCGGAATTTCAGCGAAAGTGACACCGCAGTTCCAGTTCGACTGGAAGCTGGTGAAGCACGAACTGAGTCGAGAGGCTGATTGATGAAAACGGGCCGCGCGTGGCCAAACTGTGACCAGCGCCGAATTTCGGCGGTGCGCTCGTAACTCCATGGCCATTCGGACGGGCATCTTCTCGGCAACGCGGCTCCAAAAGCTCGCGTTGGGATCGAGTGTGCTCTTCGCCCTGACCGCGATCGGCGTCCTGGTAGCGTGGGCTTCGCATTCGCCGGCCTGGGCCGGAATCGCCTCCGGCAGCCCGGCGACCTCAGGCCTGGTCGTGATTCTCGCCGCGCTGGCGCTCTGGCTCGCCGTAACAGTGTTGCTTTGGCTCACCGCCCGCGCCTTGCAGGTGGCCCAGGAGAGGATCGCGCACCGCGAGCGGCTCTACGCTCTGCTCAGCCAGTGCAATCAAAGCATCGTGCACATCAGCGAGCGCTTGCCGCTCTTCGAGCGGATTTGTGAGATCGCGGTGACCCTCGGGAAATTCCGCATGGCCTGGATCGGTGAGGTGGACCGCAAGACGCAGTTGGTGCGGCCGATGGCCCATGCCGGGATCGATGCGGGACTTTTCGAGCGGGTGAAGTTTTCCGTTCGCGATGAACCCGAAGGACGCCTGACTCCGGGCACGGCGATTCGCGAAAAGCGGAGCGTGGTCTCCAACGATATGCGCCACGATCCGCGCATGCTGCCGCTGGTCGAGGAGGCGATGAAACGCGACTTCTGCTCCGCGGCCGCGTTCCCCATTCACAGCGAGAAGGACGTCATAGGATGTTTCGTGTTGTATTCCGACGAGGTCGGTTTCTTCGATGAGGAGGAGGTGAAACTGCTCGAGGAGATGGCGAGCGATATTTCGTTTGCGCTGCAACAAATGGAGCACGGTGCGCAGCGCCGGAGGGCGGAGGGGGAGCGGAATCGAATCGCTGCGGAAATGCAGATGATCCTGGATGGCGTGCCGGCGATGATTTTCTACAAGGACCGCCAGCACCGCATCATGCGGGCGAATGCGACCCTGTTGCGGACGCTGGGCAAAGCGGAGGAAGAAGTGATCGGCAAGAGCGACGAGGAGATCGGCTCGCCATACTACGAGATTTACGCGCGTGATGAGGATCAAATCGCCGAAACCGGAGAGCCGAAGCTGGGCTGCATCGAGCCGCTGGCGACGTCCGGTGGCGTGCGCTGGTTGCAGACGGACAAGGTGCCGCTGCGCGACGCGAATGGAAACATCACCGGTTTCATCGGGCTCGCGATGGACATCACCGAGCGACGGCTCGCCGAGGAGAACCTGCGGGCTCGCGAGGCGGATTTTCGAGCGAGCTTTTTTTCCTCGGCGGTGGGACAGGTCCAGGCCGACCCAGTCACCGGCCGCTACCTGCGGGTGAACCCGAAATTCTGTGAGATCACCGGTTACACGGAAGAAGAGTTGCTCGGCATGACGTTCCACCAGCTCACGCATCCGGACGATCGCACGAACGATTCCGAGGCGCACCAGCGCATGGTTCGTGGGGAGATTACGGAGATCAATCGGCAGAAGCGCTACCAGCGCAAGGACGGCACCGCGGTATGGGTGAGTATTTGCGCTTCGCTTATTCGCGATGATGTCGGCCGCCCGCTGCGCACCCTGGCCGTCGTTCAGGACATTACCGAGCGGCACAAAGCGGAAGCCGCGCGAGAGACCGCCGAAGCCAAGTATCGCGGGTTGGTCGAGCAATCGCTGGTCGGCATCTACATCATCCAGGATGACCGCTATGTTTACGCGAACCCGACCTTCGCCCAGATCATGGGCTACACCGCCGAGGAGCTAACCGCGGGGAAGGTCCTGGATTTCGTTTTCGAAGAGGACCGCGCCTTGGTGGCGGAAAATATCCGCCGGCGGATGGAAGGCGAAGTTGATTTTGTTCGCTACGGCCTGCGTATGGTCCGCAAGGATGGGAGCGTGGTGCACATCGAGGTGCACGGTTCACGCTCCGAATACGAGGGCCGCCCGGCGATCCTCGGCTCGCTCCTCGACCTGACCGAACGCAAGAAGATCGAAACGCAATTGCTGCAGTCGCACAAGATGGAGGCCATCGGGCAACTCGCTGGCGGCATCGCGCACGACTTCAATAATCTGCTCACCGCGATCACCGGAAACACCAAGCTGGCCTTGGAGGATCTGCCTGCGGACAGTCCCGTGCGGGAGCATCTCGCGGAAGTCAGCAAGGCCGGCCTGCGGGCGGTCGACCTCGTGCGGCGCATTCTCACTTTCAGCCGGCAGCAACCGCAGGAGCGCAAGCTCATGCACCTGCAGCCCATCGTGGAGGAGGCACTCCAGTTGTTGCGCGCCAGCCTGCCGACCACGATCGAGATTCGGTCCACCTTTGTGCCCGATGCCCCGGTCGTTCGCGCGGATGCGACGCAGGTGCACCAGGTCATCATGAATCTCGGCGCCAATGCCGGGCATGCCATGAGCGGGCGCGGCGTGCTGGAATTGCGCCAGGCGATGATCGATGTGGATACCGATCTCGCCCGCACGTCACCCGAATTGCGCGTGGGCCGCTATGTGCGTCTCACGGTGAGCGACAGCGGTTGCGGCATGGATCGCGCCACCGTCGCGCGCGTTTTCGATCCGTTTTTTACGACCAAGAGCCAGGGCGAAGGTACCGGGCTCGGTCTCTCCGTGGTGCACGGCATCATGAAGGCGCACGACGGCGCGATCACCGTTTACAGCGAGCCCGGCAAAGGCACGGCGTTTCACCTCTACTTCCCCGCGGCCGAGGGCGCGATCCCGGAGGTCACGGTCCCGGCGACACCGCCTCCACGCGGACATGGAGAGCGTCTGCTCTATGTGGATGATGAAGAGCCGCTCGTTTATCTCACCGCACAAGTGCTGGGACGGCTGGGTTATGAGGTGACCGGCTTTACCGAGGCGGAGGCGGCATTGAAAGCCTTTCTCGCGGAGCCGGATCGATTCGATGTGGTCATCACCGATCTCTCCATGCCGCGCCTGAGCGGGCGCGATTTGGCGGCGCGAATCTTGAAAGTCCGGCCGAAGGTCCCAGTCATTCTCGCGACCGGCTACATCCGTCCGCAGGATACCGAGAGCGCGCGCAGCCTGGGTATTCGCGATCTCATTTTGAAACCGAATACGGTGGAAGATTTGGGGCACACGCTGCATCGGATCTTTGCGGAGCGGCAGGGGGGAGAAGAAAGGCAGAACATCCAACACCCAACGCCCAACACCCAACATCCAATGGCCTGATGGCGGTGACGCTGGCAGTGCGCGCTGCGCATCGGGCTTCTTCCATTGGATGTTGGGCGTTGGATGTTGGATGTTTTCCTCCCTCCTTTCTTCTGCCTTTCCAAAACGTCCCTGCGGGTCAAAACTAACACCCATGTTTCCCCGCACTCTTTCCCTGTTAGTTGCCGCAGCCTGTGGCGTCACCTCTGTCCTCGCGGAGGACGCAGCGCCCCTTCGCCTTCCTGCGCGTGAGCGCGTGGAGACGGCGCAGGACAGCGGGGTATTCCGCGAAGTAAACAAGACCCTCGAATGGGATCCGCACCAGACGGCGCTGGTCATCTGCGACATGTGGGACAAGCACACCTGTCCGAACGCCGAGGAGCGCGTGGGCGAGCTGGCGCCGCATGTGAATGAGTTTGCCAGGGCGGCGCGCGCGAAGGGCGTGCTCATCATTCACTGCCCGAGCAACACGATGGACTTTTACAAGGACTATCCGGGACGCAAGCTGGCCCAGGCCGCGCCGCCGGCCACCCCGCCCGTGCCACTCAAGAAATGGTGCTACGTCGATCCGACGCTCGAGGCGCCATTGCCGATCGATGACACCGATGGCGGATGCGATTGCGCGCGCACGTGGAAGAAGGGCGACCCATATCCGTGGACGCGGGAGAACGCAGCGATCGAGATTGCGGAGGGAGACGCGATTACCGACAGCGCGGAGGCTTACAATCTCATGCAACAGCGCGGCATTCAAAACGTGCTGGTCTGCGGTGTGCACCTCAATATGTGTGTGCTCGGGCGGCCCTTCGCCATCCGTCAGTTGGTGGGCGAGGGCAAGCATGTGGTCCTCATCCGCGACCTCACGGACACGATGTACAATCCCGCGCAAGCACCGCACGTGAGCCATTTCGCCGGCACGCAACTCATGATCCAGCACGTGGAAAAATACTGGTGCCCGTCCGTCCTCAGCACCGCGCTCCTCGGCGGCCAGCCGTTCCGCTTCAAAGGCGACACGGAGTAGAAGTCTTTTCTACCGCGTCCGCCCCGCCGCGCGCATCTTCTCCAGCAGGGCCTGCAATTCCTTGACCTTGTCGGGCTGTTGCTCGGCGAGGTTCTTCTTTTCGCCGATGTCCTCAGCGAGATTGAAAAGCTGCAGGCCACCGCCCGCGCCGGTGTCGCGTACCGGGCGATCGTGATCTTCCAGCGCCATGGGCTTTTTCGGCGGCGCCTTCTGCGCGACGATGAGTTTCCACAAGCCCTGCCGGATGGACAGCGGCCCGCCTTGTTCGATCAAGGTTTCGCGGCCGGTCTTGGATTCGCCGAGCAACGCGGGTAACACGTTCATGCTATCTGGTGCCGCATCTTCGGGAAGCGTTTGTCCGGTGAGCGCCGCGAAGGAGGCCAGAAAATCGACCTGGCAAACGAGCGCATCCGACACGCCCGGCTTCACGTGTCCGGGCCAGCGGACGATAAACGGTTCGCGCGTGCCACCTTCCCAGGAAGTGTATTTGCCGCCACGGAACGGACCGGCCGGCTTGTGTCCATCGAGCTTCTGGACGGCGTCATCCTTGTAACCATCGTCGACCACCGGTCCGTTGTCGCTCGAGACAATCACGATCGTGTTGTCGGCGATTTTGAGCCGATCGAGCGCGGCGACCACCTGGCCGAAAGCGTCATCCACTTCATCGATCACATCGCCGCGCGGCCCGAGCGGCGTCTTGCCGGCGAAGCGCGGATGCGGCAAGCGCGGCACGTGGATGTCGTGCGTGGCGAAGTAAATGAAGAAAGGCTGATCCTTGTGCTGCTCGATAAACGTGACCGCTTTCTTCGCCAGCGTGTCGGACATCTCCTGGTCGTTCCAGATTGCCGCCTTGCCCCCGCTCATCCAGCCGATGCGCGAAACGCCATTCACGATGGTGGCATCGTGTCCATGGCTATACTGCATCTTGAGCAAATCCGGGTTTTCCTTTCCCGTGGGTTCGTTGCCGACCTTGTGTTGGTAGCTGACTTCGATTGGGTCTTTCGGATCGAGATTCAAGACGCGGCCATTCTCGACGTAGACGCAGGGGACGCGGTCGCCGGTGGCGGGGAGAATGAAGGAGTAATCGAACCCGATCTCATGCGGGCCGGGTTTGATGTCGCCATTCCAATTCACCGGTGTGTCCTTCGTGCCCAGGCCAAGGTGCCACTTGCCGATGGCGCACGTCGCGTAACCGGCGCCCTTCAGCATCGAGGGGAGCGTCGTGCGCTGAGGATCGATGATCAGCGCAGCGTCGCCGGGCAGAATGTTGGTCCCCGGTTTGCGCCAGGCATATTCCCCGGTCAGGATCGCATAACGCGAAGGCGTGCACGTGGCCGCGGCCGCGTGGCCATCGGTGAAGCGGAGACCTTCTTTCGCGAGGCGATCGATATTCGGCGTGTGCACCGCGGTCGCGCCGTAGCAGCCGACATCGCCGTAGCCAAGATCGTCGGCGTAGAGAATGATGATGTTCGGCTTGCTTGCGGCGTGCGCCGTGGCACTCACGCCAAAGACGAATGCGGCAAATGTGGCGAAGAAAAGAGCAGGGGACGATTTCATTGCGGTGCCTGCGTATAACCATTTCGACCGCTTGTTGTTGTGGAAAAAGAAAAGGCAGAACATCCAACGCCCAACATCGAACATTGCGCCTACGGCACCATGGGCGTCTCGCAAAGCCTCGGCTCAACGTCCAATAGTCCGCAGCGGCAACGCATACGCTTGCGTCATTGGATGTTGGGTGTTGGGTGTTGGACGTTCCCCCACTTCCCCCTTCCCAAGCTCCACGCCTTCCGCTTGCTTGTGCAGCGTGTTTGCCCCCGAGTTTCTTTTCCCCGTATGAGCCCGCTGATCCTGTTGCTCATCGGCATTGCCATTGTCGTCGGCGGCATCCTCACGCTGCGCATGCATGCGTTCCTCGCCCTGGTGCTCGCGGCTTTTGCCGTGGCGCTGCTCACGCCGGAATCGGCGCTGCAAAGCTACGCGGCCAAACAATTGAAGAAGGGCGACTATTCCGCAAAGGCCGCAGCCGCTTTCCCGACCAAGCCCGCCGCCGCGCGCGTGGCCGAGGAGTTTGGCCGCACCTGCACCAATCTCGGGTTGCTGCTCATCATGGCCTCGATTCTCGGCGAGGCCATGTTGCTCTCCGGCGCGGCGGAATCGATTGCCTCGGCGCTGCTCCGCACCATGGGAGCGGCGCGGGCGCACTGGGCATTTTTCATCACGTCGTTCTTTCTCACCATCCCGGTCTTTTTTGAGACGACCTTTTATCTTCTCTCGCCGCTGACCAAGGCTGTGGCCCGGCAGACCAAGCGCAATTACCTCCTGATGGTCATGTGCACGGTCGCTGGGGGCACGATCACGCACTCCCTGGTCCCGCCGTGCATGGGCCCGATGTTCGTCGCCGTCGCGCTCGGCGTGCCGATCGGCCGGATGATGGCGATGGGTTGTCTCATCGGTTTCGGCGCGGCCCTTTTCGGCGTCGCCTTCGCCCTGTGGTCGAATCGCCACCACACCCTCGAAGTCCCCGCCGAGGACGCGGCCATCGTGGAGAACGCCATGCATCACACGTTGCCGCCGCTCTGGCTTTCACTGATCCCGGTGACGCTGCCCATTTTCCTCATCGCCCTTTCCGCCTCGATCAATTCACCGGATCCCGCGCCCGGCGTGTTTGCGGCGGTCGTGCGAGTCTTGGGCGAAAAGGAAATGGCGCTCTTGATCGGCGCGCTCATCGCGCTGGGGCTGCTGGTCTGGAAACGGGATCGCGCCGCGACCAATAAAGCGGTGGGCCACGCGCTCACCACCGGCGCTACGGTATTGCTCATCATCTGCGCCGGCGGAGCGTTTGGTGGAGCGTTGCGGCACACCGGTATTTCGGAGCAACTGGGCTCGACGCTGAGCGGCATGCAAGCCTTCGCCCTTCCCGCACTCTTTCTCATCACCACGCTGGTGCGTACCGCCCAAGGTTCGGCCACCGTGGCGATGTTGACCGCGGCGCCGATTGCCAAGGCGTTCATCGAGAGCGGCCATGCGCATGTGAACCCGGTCTATTTCGCTCTCGCCATCGGCTGCGGCTCGAAACCTTTCTCGTGGATGAACGACGGTGGCTTCTGGATCATCTCGCGTCTGAGCGGCCTGCGCGAAGACCAGACCCTGCGCACCGTTTCCCCGATGATGGCCCTCCAAGGTGTCGCCGGCCTCGTGCTGACGATGATCGTCTCGTTGCTCTGGCCGATGGTCTGATCACACGGGGGGCTTCCGGTCGATCGCCGCTGACGCCGGTGCGATTTCGGTCCGAGGCATGCCCGTGCGAGCATGTTTTAATGCGATTCCGAGGATGTGATAACAATTCTTCTCATCATCGTGATTCTGCTGCTCATCGGAGCCCTGCCCACCTGGCCTCATAGCCGTCGTTGGGGATACGGTCCGAGCGGAGGTTTGGGCACCATCTTATTGATCCTGCTGATTCTGTGGCTGCTGCATGTAATCTGACGATCCCCACGCCAGACGCCGCGCCGGGATGCCGGATGGGAATATCCAACCGGCCTACTTTTTGACGCCGAGTTGGTCGAAGAGAAAAGCGAAGACATCGGCTTCCTGCGCGATGCGCTCGCTGAGCGCGGTGCCCATGCCGTGACCGGAGTTACCGCTCAGCCGGAGCAAAATGGGCCGGCCGGAGCTCGTGGCCGCCTGGAGACGGGCGGTCATCTTGCGTGAGTTGGCGGGGTTCACGCGGCCATCCGTAGCGCCGGCGAGGAAGAAGGCTGCGGGATACTTCGTGCGATCGATGACGTGATGGTAAGGCGAGTAGGCGTAGAGGGCCTTGAACTGCTCGGGGTCTTTGATCGTGCCAAACTCGGTGACATTGAAGGCGCCGTTGGGATCGAGTTCCACGCGCAGCATGTCGCAGATGCCCACGTGGGAGACGACCGCCCGGGCGAGCTCGGGGTGCTGCGTGAGAAACGCGCCCATCAGCAAGCCGCCATTGCTGCCACCCTCCGTGGCGAGACGCGACGGGTTCGTGTAGCCGTGATCGATGAGATATTGCGCGCAGGCGGCGAAGTCATCGAAGCAATTCTGCTTGTGCGTGAGGTTGCCGCCGAAGTGCCACGCTTCGCCGTATTCACCACCGCCGCGGATATTGGCGATGGCCATGATACCGCCGCGATCGAACCAGATGCGATCCGTGAAATTGAACTCCGGTCGAAGGCTGATGCCGTAGCCACCATACGCCGTGAGCAGTGTGGGATTGTTGCCATCGAGCGGGGTGCCTTTGCGGCGCAGGATGTTGACCGGCACTTTTGTGCCGTCCTTGGAAGTGGCGAATTCGCGCACGACTTCGATGTCGCTGAAATCCACCGGCGAAGTCCGGGCCAGCGCGGTTTTCTGCAAGCTGTGTTCCGACGGGGTGTAAAGATACCAGGCATCTGGCGCGACGTAACTCGTCTCGCGAAAGAGCACACGATTGTCCTCCGGACGATCTTCCAACGGAACCAGATTGCCCGCACCGGAGTTGGGCGGAATCGGCAATTCGCGGACGTCCTTCCCCTCGAGATCGAAACGCCGCAGCCGCGAGGGGCCACCCACGAGGTCTGACACATAGAGCCATGAAGCGGTGGGGGTGATGCTTTCGATGACCGCTTCGCTTTCGGGAACGACCACGGTCGCCTCCTTCACGTCCTTGAGCTTCGCGGTGTCGTTCAATGGCAGGCGCAGCACTTTGCCGCGCGGCGCGTCTTTTACCGAACGCAAATAGAGCGTGCCGTCGTCGCAGCCGATTTCCACCTGCTTGATCCCATCCTCGAAATGTGTCACCTGCCGCCACCTGGCAGCATCTCCGCCGCGCAGATCGCGCACGTAATGGGCGAATTCGCCACCGTCGCCATTGGCTACCGAGGCCAGCAGCCAGCGGCCGCTGCGCGAAGTGCCCAGCTCGATCTCCGCGATGCGCGGAAACTCGCGGCCGAGGGAATAGGTATCGGCTGTATCCGGTGTGCCCAAGTGGTGCACATAGATCTGCTGGTAGAAGTCGAGATCCACCTCGGGCTTCTCGCCTTCGCGAGGAAAGCGCGTGTAGTAGATCGATTTGCTATCCGTCGCCCACGCGGCGCTGCCGCCGGCCGTCGGGTATTGCACGTGCGCGATCCGATCGGGCAACGCCTGGCCCGTCTCCGTGTCGTAAATATTGCAGCGTCCCGTCCTCGCTGCCATTTCTCCGAGAGGCTCACCGCGACCAACTTGCCATCCGGCGAGGGGACGTACCAATCCATCGCCACGTGCCCCTTGGGTTCGAGTGCGTTGAGATCGAGGACGACTTTCTCCGTGGCGGTATCGTTCACCGAAGCGAGCACGACCAGCAACCGCTGTTGTTTTGGCGGTTGAAACTTGAGCGCGAAAATCCGGTTCGGGCGTGCTGTCAGCCAACCGTAACTCGGCGAGTCCTTGGCGAACCACGCGGTCAATTGGTCCTGAATTCCCGCGCGATCCGGCAGCGCATCGAGATAGGCGCGCGTGAAGTGATTCTGCGCGTCGGTCCATGCGTTCACCGCCGGAGTTCCCGCGTCTTCCAGCCAGCGGTAATCGTCGATGACCTTCACGCCGTGATACTCGTCGGTGACCGGTTTCTTTTCCGTGGGCGGATATTCCGCGTGACTCATCGTGGCCAGGATACTGGCCAACGAAAACAAAACCGCCAACCGGGAGTGTGCAGATTTCATAGGAAGGGGAAACCTACATCGAGGCCGCGGGGGAAAGCGACAACGGAGGGGTGTCAGTAATCAGTGATCAGTGCCATTGCGCTACTTCCTTACTGATTACTGATCACTTCCGCTCGCGTCACGATCTACGCGAGCGACTTCTTCACCACGGCCATCGTCTCGCGCTGGCGCTGATGGACGAACTCCAACGCCTTCGCAGCTTTCGCTTTCGCGGCCGCGGGATCCTTGGCCATCGCCAGGACTGTCGGGACGAGGCGGGCGACGTCCTCCGGCACATCCATGTCGAAGAGCCAGTCGTTGAGACCGATGTCGCGCCACATGAGCCCCTTGTAAGTTTGGTCGACGAAACGGCAGACGATGGCCGGCACACCGTTGCCGATGCACATGATGGGGCTGTGCATTTCCAATCCGAAGAGCCCGGCGGAACGCACG
This sequence comes from Chthoniobacter flavus Ellin428, assembly GCF_000173075.1. Taxonomy (GTDB): domain Bacteria; phylum Verrucomicrobiota; class Verrucomicrobiia; order Chthoniobacterales; family Chthoniobacteraceae; genus Chthoniobacter; species Chthoniobacter flavus. Next base: position 198,117 of record NZ_ABVL01000008.1, on the reverse strand, counting down.
TAGGTGCTCACGGCTTCATCGGTCAGCCAGTAATTCGGGCGCCACACCACGCGGGATTTCACGTCCTCGGGCAACGGATCGACGAGCATCTCCTTGCCGATCTCCATCTGGCTCTCGTCCTCGGGACAGACGAGGATCTTCAAATCCGTCTGGCGAATGACGGCAGCGATCGCGGCGCGCAACGGAGCGTGATCGTGCTCCTTCATCTCTTCGTTGCGTTTGGCCTTCACCTCCTCCTCCGGCTTCATCGGCTTGTGGTGAATCTTCCAATACGGCGTGTAGCGGTAGCGCGGGATGACGCAGAGGAATTTGCCTTCCTCGAGCCCATTGGCGCTCAGGAATTTCTTCGCCGCTTCATCGTTGCGCAGGTCCACGGCGAAGGCGCCATCCGGGCCGAATTCCATGACCGGACACTTGAGGCCGGCCTGCTTCGCCCATTCGAGCGAATGGCCATCGCGGAAGAAAATGAAACGGGCGCCGTCGATGAGTTCCCGGGTCTCATTGCCCGGCGTCGCACTGGTGAGGCTGATGCCGTAGATGCCGTACGGTTTGCCCGTTTCCTGGTGCCATTGGGCGACGTGCTTCTGCGCGACGAAACCCGAGCCGGAGCCGTGCAGGAAAAAGTCGCACTCGGTAAAGGCCGTTTTGATTTCCTCCGGTGTCTTGATGATCACTAGCTTCGGAAAGCGCTGGCGCAGCATTTCCTCCACACCATCACCGATATTCGTCGGCCAGAGGCGCACCTCCGCCTCGGGGATATATTGCTCGAGCAGATGCAGGATGCCCGGCGTGTGGCCGATGTCGCCGATGTTCACCGTCTGCCAGGAATTGCGCAGGATGATCCGGGGCGGGCGTTGGTCCGCGGCATGGACGGAGGCGCGAATGGCGGCGACGAGCGTGAGCTGGAGGAAATGACGGCGATTCATGAGGGAATGAGTTTGGCTGCGGCTCAACCTGCCGCAGGAGGTTGGACCGGCGCAACCCCGCAGGCGGAAGGGCGTTGCGCGAAAATTGCGTCGTGGAGATCCCTACAACGGCATGATTTACGATCCAGTCGGGAAAGCGAAGTCGGTGGTGCTCACCGGGGAGGGGCTCGCGAAATGCAGGGAACTCTTTGCAAAACTTTTCGGCAGGACATAGTGCTGGACGCTTTCTCATGACACCCCGCCGCACTCCCGAACAACTCCGCAGCTTCCGCTGGTTTGGCCCCAATGATTTGCGCACCTTTGGCCAGCGCTCGCGCTTGCGCCAGATGGGACTCGGCCCCGAGGACTGGGTGGGCAAGCCGGTGGTCGCGATCCTCAACACGTGGAGCGACATCAATCCGTGCCATCTGCATTTCAAAGTGCTCGCGGAGAATGTGAAGAAGGGCGTGCTCCAGGCGGGCGGCATGCCGCTGGAGATCCCGGTGCTCTCGCTGGCGGAGAATTTCATGAAACCGACCACGATGCTCTATCGCAACCTGCTCGCGATGGAGACGGAGGAGGTGCTGCGGAGTCATCCGATCGATGCCGCGGTGTTGCTCGGCGCGTGCGACAAGACCACGCCGGCGCTGATCATGGGCGCGCTCTCCGCGGAGCTGCCGTTTCTTTTTGTGCCCGGTGGGCCGATGTTGCGCGGACAATGGCGCGACCAGACGCTCGGCTCGGGCACGGATGCGTGGAAGTATTGGGCGGAATTGCGCGCCGGAAAGATCACCCAGGAAGACTGGTGCGAGATCGAGGATGGCATCGCGCGTTCGCACGGCCACTGCATGACGATGGGCACGGCGAGCACGATGACGGCGATCACCGAAACGCTCGGCCTCACGCTGCCCGGCGCGTCCTCCATCCCGGCTAGCGATGCCCGCCACTGGCGCATGGCCGCGGAAAGCGGCCGGCAGGCAGTGGAGAATGCCTGGACTGACCTGAACCCTTCGCGCTTCCTCGGGAAATCGGCGTTTCACAATGCGATCGTCGCCGACATGGCGGTCGGTGGTTCGACGAATGCCATCGTGCATCTCGTCGCCATGGCCGGACGCGCCAACGTCAAATTGCCGCTGGAAGATTTCGACACCATCTCCCGCAAAACCCCGCGCCTGGCCGATCTCCGGCCGGCGGGACGATTCCTGATGGAGGATTTCTATTTCGCTGGTGGCCTGCCCTCGACGCTGGCGCAATTGCTCGACCTGCTCGATGGCGATTGCATCACCGTGAATGGCAAAACGCTCCGCGAGAATGTGGCCGACGCGAAGATCTGGAATGGCGAAGTCATCCGCTCGCGCGAGAACCCGCTTTCCGCGGAAGGCGGCACGGCGGTGTTGCGCGGCAATCTTTGTCCCGATGGCGCGGTCATCAAGCACAGCGCCATGGAGCAGCGTTTTCTCAAGCATCGCGGCCCGGCGGTGGTCTTCAAAAACTATCCCGATCTCGCCAAGCGCCTCGACGATCCCTCGCTGCCGATCACCGCGGATAGCGTGATGGTCCTGCAAGGCGCCGGTCCGATCGGCGCGCCTGGCATGCCGGAGTGGGGGATGCTGCCGTTGCCGAAACGTCTGCTCGAAACCGGCGTGCGCGACTTGCTGCGCATCTCGGACGCACGCATGAGCGGTACGAGCTACGGCGCGTGTGTCTTGCACGTCGCGCCCGAAGCCGCGATCGGCGGTCCGCTGGCGCTGGTGCGCGATGGCGACATGATCGCGCTCGATGTGGCCGCCCGCACGCTCACGCTCGAAGTGGCCGATGACGAACTCGCCCGCCGCCGCGCGGAGTGGAAGCCCGCCCCGCGGCATTACGAGCGCGGTTACGGCGCGTTGTTCCTCAATGAGGTGACGCAGGCTAATGAAGGCTGCGACTTCCGCTTCCTGCATTCCAACGGCAAACCGACGCCGGAGCCGGCGATTCATTGAGGGGCTTCTTCCGCTTCTTAATCGTAATCTTAATCCCTCCGGTTTTTAGCCGAAGGGGGAGAGAGTAAGATTACGATTAAGATTAAGATTAAGACCGCCGTTTACTCCCCCGTGATCGGATCCTCCACGATCAACTCCGCCAGCGCCTCGAAATCCACCGGCTTGGCGAAATGGTAATTGAACCCCGCCTCCCGCGAGCGGATGCGGTCGCCTTCCTGCGCGTAACCGGAGATCGCGACAATCGGCGTGCGAATGAAGCCTTGGGCGCGCAAACGCCGGGCCAGTTCGTAGCCGTCGAGTCCCGGTAGTCCGAGGTCGAGCAACAGAAAATCCGGCTGGAACTCCTGAGCCAGCTTCAGGGCCGCTACGCCATCAAACGCCGTCGCCACCACATGCCCGCGCAGGGTGAGCAGCCGGGCCAGCGAATGCACGGTATCCTGGTTATCATCCACCAGCATGATGCGTCGTTGACGGCCGGGAGGAACAGGTTGGGCAGTGGTTTCGGGAAGCATGGTCGACTCGGGAGCGGAGATCGTAGGCAGGTGGACGGTAAATGTGGAGCCTCGTCCGACCCCCTCGCTGAATGCAGTGATCGTGCCACCATGCAGCTCCACCAGCCGCCGGCATAGGCTGAGCCCGATGCCCAGCCCACCCGTGGGGCGATCCAGCGAGTGGTCGCCCTGGGTGAAAAGGTCGAAAATCTGCGGCAGCATCCTCGGCGCGATGCCGATACCCGTGTCGTTCACGCTGATGACCGCCTCGTGGCCTTCCCGGCGCGCCTCGATCCTAATCTCGCCGCCCTTGCGGGTGTACTTGATGGCGTTGGTGAGAAGATTGCTGATGATCTGCTCGACGCGGGTCGGATCTGCGTCGACCCAGATCTTCGCGTCGTTCTCGAGAAGGAGCTGCAACTCGTGCCGCTGCTGGTCGATCGCCGGCCGCAATGCTTCCACCACCCGATGGATCGATTCATTCACATCGACCGGGCGCTTGCGGAGCTCGATCTTTCCTTCGGTGATGCGCGCCACGTCGAGCAGATCGTCCACCAGGCGGCTCAGGTTATCCGTCTGGCGTTCGATCACCCCATGGGCCAGCTCTACCGCGCTGTGGTCGTCGCCCGCCACATTCCAGAGGCGCACCGCATTCGCGATGGCCGAGAGCGGATTGCGCAGTTCATGCCCCAGCATGGCGAGGAATTCATCCTTGCGCCGGTCCGCGTGGCGCAGCGCTTCCTCCGCCCGGTCGCGCTCCATCCGGCGGGCGCGGATCGCCGTGGTCATCTCGTTGAAATTCGTCGAGAGCGTCCCAAATTCATCCGCCGACTTCACCGGCACCATGGTCTCGTAATCGCCTTCGGTAACCCGCGATGCCGCCCGCGTGAGCTGTCGTACCGGGTGGGTGAAGCTGCGGGCCAGGAAATAAGCGGCGATCAACCCCAGTCCGATGACGACCGCGCCGGACAGCACCTCCAGCTGCACCACGTGCAGGATCGGCAGGTAGGCCTCCTTGGTGTCCATCTTGATGACTAGACCCCAGTTGCTATAGCCCAGGGGACAACCCGCGGCGATCACCGCGATGCCTCGTTGGTCGACGCCTTTCACCAAAGATTCCCGGTTTTCCGTGGCCGCCTTGAGCGCGGGCACGGAATCCGCAGACGTCCCGGTCGCCGGAGGGCTGTTGCGCGGCGGAATGAGGTAACGGATCTGCTTTCCGTCGGACATGCCGAGGATGGCTTCGCCCGTTTCGCCAAGGCCGGTCCGGTCCCGAAAGGCGTCTTCCAAGGCCGTGATGTCGTTCGTCACCAGGAGCACGCCATGGATGTGGTGGGGGTCTTCCCGCGCGCGGATGGGCGCCGAAATCATGGCCACGTTGTGGCCGTCCTTGCCCAATTGCGGGACGCCGAAGTAGGGGTTGTCCAATCCCGCCTGGTACGATGCATAGGTACTGACGTCACGGCCCATCATCGACGCGTTGGTGGTGAGCACCACGTGCCCGGTGGTATCGGCGACCATAACCCCGATGACCGGTTTGCTCTTCACCATGAGGCTGAGCGTTTGCTGCGCCGTGTCGCGGTTTTTACTGGCATTCGTATCCGTCCCGTTGCTCAGGCTGCTCAAATAGCCGCGCAGCTCACCGCGGTCCGTGTTGAGCTCCACCCGCTGTTGCAACTGCGCCATCTGGGCCCGCAGCGTGTCGCGCCGGCTCACGGCCATGGCACTGAGATGGTTGTCCACCGTCTTGCGCAGCACGCTCTGCCAGAAAAGCCCATTCGCCACCACGATGGTCGCGACCAGCACGGCGAGCGTCAGCCCCACGAGCAGCGTGAGCTTGAAGACCAGCGAGCGACGTCCCGCCGGCCCCTTGGTCGAGGAACGCGCTTTCACCTCGGTGCCCGACTGCGCACCACCGAGCGCCGCCAGCGTTTGTGGCGGGACAGAAGGATGACCGAGGGGTTCGCTCATGCAATGACCATTTCTGGGGGCGGATAAGCCTCCGATCCTAGTCCTAACGCTGGGTGACGGCAACAGCAGGGTTGCATCCGTTCCAGAGAAGCACCCACGGTGCCAGCGCAATGTTAGCTTTATGCCAGACTTCCCGCTTGCCGGAAGCCCCCGGAAAGGGTGGAACGGTGCCCTGCCAAATCCGATGAAGACGTCCATTTCCCCAGCCGACCTCCATACCTCCGTCATTTCCGTGCCGCCGCTCTGCCGCGACGCGCAACTGAAACCGAATGCCGCGGAGAACGCCAAACTCATCAAACACATCGAGGCCGGTGGCGTAACGACGCTCCTCTACGGCGGCAATGCGAACTTCTACAACATCGCCCTGAGCGAATACGAACTCGTGCTCGACCAGCTCGAAGCCGCCGCCGGTCCGGACACGCTCATCGTCCCCGCCTTCGGGCCCTACTTCGGCACCGCCATGGACCAGGCGGCCATCCTCGCGAAGAAGAAATTCCCCACCGCCATGCTGCTGCCCACCGTCGCCGTGAGCTCCCCGCGTGGCGTGCAAGCCGGCGTCATGAAGCTCGTCGAGAAATACGGCAAGCCGATCGTCCTCTACATCAAGGACCAGGGCTACGTGACCCTCGACGTCGTGAAATCCCTCGTCGCCGCCGGCGCCATCTCCTGGATCAAATACGCCGTCGTCCGCCCGGACCCCGCCCAGGATGACCTCCTCGCCGGCCTCGTCAAGACCGTCGACCCAAGCCTCATCGTCAGTGGCATCGGTGAACAGCCCGCCATCGTTCATTGGCAAAAGTTCGGCGTGCAGGCCTTCACCAGCGGCTGCGTCTGCGTGGCCCCGCGCCGTTCCCAGGAAATGCTCAATGCCATGCGTGCCGGCGACTTCGCCAAGGCCGACGCCATCCGCGAGCGCTTCAACACCCTCGAGACCCTGCGCAACAGCCACGGCCCGATTCCCGTCCTGCACCACGCCGTCTCCCTGGCCGGCATCGCCGAAACCGGCCCCGCCCTGCCGCTGATGACCAACCTCGGCGACGAGCTCCTCGACGAAATCCAGCCCGCCGCCCAAGGCCTCGTCGCCTGGAACAAGGCGTAGGCCAACCGACATTCACTTGCGATATACGCCCGCGATTCTTCTGATCGCGGAGCAGTATTTGCCTGTCGCCGTGGACCTTGGTCCACGGAAAGGTGCCCGGCCGTCGCCTGGCGACCTCCCCCGCGCTCGTTACCAAGTTGCACTTGGTAACGTCCTTAGGAGCGAAGTTTTACTTCGCATGGAGGGGGTGTCTGCGGGCGGAGGAAATCGACACCGCCCGAAAAACGCCGGGCAATGCAACTGCCCTCATAAGTGCGGTTCAAAGTGCAGCTTGGGACCGAGCACGCAAGAGAAGCTCGCCGCGCCATGGGGGCCGATTGGGCGTTGGATGTTGGATGTTGGGTGTTGGGTGTTGGGTGTTGGGTGTTGGGTGTTCCGCCCCTCGCCCCCGGAAAAATCTCCCTATTTTTCCCCGCGCCTACGTGGTTCTCTTATAGGCACACCCCGCCCGCCCGAACATGCCCCGCCCGCCCCTCGCCCGCATCCTCCGCTGCACCGCCCTCGCGGCCGGCGCGTTGCTCTGCGATACGGCGACATCCTCGGCTGCGGTGCAAGCCACGGACTCCCCTTCAGCCACCGCCTCCCCCGACACCCCGCTCTTCCGGCGTGACGTCATGGCGGTCATCTCCAAGGCCGGCTGCAACGCCGGCGGCTGCCACGGCAACGCCACCGGCAAAGGCGGCTTCAAGCTCTCCCTTCGCGGCCAGGACCCCGATCTCGACTGGCAGGCCCTGACCCGCGACCAATCCGGCCGCCGCGTCAACCTTCTCGCCCCCGAAAACAGCCTCATCCTCCTCAAGCCTACGGCCATGCTCTCCCACGAGGGCGGCCAGCGCTTCCCCGTCGGCTCGCCGGAATACAACATCCTCCTGAAATGGCTCCAGGCCGGCGCCCCCGACTCCGGCATCCACGCCCCCAAAGTCACCCAGCTCGACGTCCGGCTCCCCGGCCACGTCATCATCGCGCCGGCCAAAGACGTCCGCCTCCAGGTCACCGCGCATTTCGCCGACGGCACCACCCGCGACGTCACCCGCTTCGCCGTCTACGACCAGAATAACCAGGTCGCCAAAATCACCGCCGAAGGAGACGTCACCGCCGAAAAAACCGGCGAGATCACCATCCTCGTCCGCTACCTCAGCAAACAGGTACGCCGTCCCCATCGCCTTCATCCCCGCGCGGCCGAACTTCGTCTGGAGCAACCCGCCCACGAACAACTACATTGACGAACAGATCTTCCAGAAACTGCGCCTCCTGCGCATGAACCCCTCCGGCCTGTGCAGCGACGCCCTGTTCGTCCGCCGCGCCTACCTTGACCTCCTCGGCTTCGTCCCGCCCGCCGCTGACGCCCAGGCCTTCCTCGCCGACTCGACGAAAAAGCAAACGCGCCCGGCTCATTGACACCCTCCTCCAGCGCCCCGAGTTCGCCGACTTCTGGGCCTTGAAATGGGCCGACCTCCTCAAGATCGAACAGCGCCAGCTCGACTACGACGGCATGCGCGTCTTCCACGATTGGATCCGCGACAGCATCGCGAAAAATAAGCCCCTCGACCAATTCGCCCGCGAGATCATCGCCGCCCGCGGCAGCACCCTGAACGACCCGCCGGCCAACTGGTGGCGCGCCAATCGCGATCCCGAGACCCGCGCCGACAGCACCGCCCGCGTCTTCCTCGGCACCCAGCTCAAGTGCGCCCAGTGCCACAACCACCCCTTCGAGCGCTGGACCCAGGACGACTATTACAACTGGGCCCGCCTCTTCGCCCGCATCGACTACCAGCTCTCCGGCATCAAGGGCACCGACAAGAGCGACAAAAACGAATTCAAGGGCGACCAGACCATCCTCATCAAGCCCAAGGCCTACTTCCTCAACGCCCGCACCAACCAGCCCGCCGAGCCCCGCTTTCTCGGCGTCGCCGAGCCGCCCAAAATCAGCGACGACCACGACGAACTCCTCGCCCTCGCCGATTGGCTCCCGCACAGCCCCATGTTCGCCCGCATGCAGGTCAACCGCGTCTGGTTCAACCTCCTCGGCCGCGGCCTCGTCGACCCCGTCGATGACTTCCGCGAGAGTAACCCGCCCGCCCATCCCGAGCTCCTCGAGGCCCTCGCCCAGGACTTCGTGAAACACGGTTACGACCTCCACTGGCTCATCCGCACCATCACCGTCTCGCGCGTCTACCAGCTCAGCGACGTCCCCAACGCCACCAACGCCGACGACCAGGACAACAACAGCCACAGCATCGTCCGCCGCCTCAGCGCCGAGCAACTCCTCGACTCCTGCAGCGCCGTCCTCGCCACCCCCCTCCCGCTGGAAAAAGAAAACGTCCGCCCCGGCATCACCCGCGTCGCCCAAATGGCCGAAGGCCGCAAACACTACAAGCCGCTCACCACCAGCATCGACAAATTCGAAGCCAGCTTCGGCAAACCTCCGCGCCTCATCGCCAGCGATTGCGAGCGGAGCAACGAAACCGCCATGCCGCAAGTCTTCCAACTCATCAGCGGCCCGCTCCTGCACCAGCTCATCACCCGCCCCGACAACCGCCTCGGCCAGCTCTTGGCAGCGGAAAAAGACGACACCAAAATCGTCGACCAACTCTTCTGGACCATCATCACGCGGGCTCCCACCGAAGCCGAATCCTCCCGCTGCACCGGCCTCCTGAGCAGCGGCTCCGACAAAGACCGTCGCAAAGCCGCCGAAGACATCGCCTGGGCCCTGCTGAATTCGAAGGAATTCATCTTCCGTCAGTAGTTGCGGAGGGCATCACCCGCCGAGGTGGCGGCATACGGGACAAGTGGCTGCCGGTCAATGGGCGAGCGGCTCCGACTCAGATTGAATCCGAACGCTGCACCAGCCTCCTAGGTAGCGGCTCCGACCAGGATCGCCGCAAAGCCGCGGAAGACATCGCCTGCGCTCTGCTGAATTCGAAGCAGTTTCTTTTTAGGCGATGAAATTTCCGGCCCAATTCTTACTTTTAAACGCCGGTCGCAGATGCACCATGGCGGTACATCGCCAAAATTCGTCTGAAAAGCAGTAAATGCACTTCCAAACTTGAATCGTCGATCAGCCAAGAACAAGCTCGCTTATGGATTGGAAAACGCTGCTCTGCCAAGAACGAACTCGCGAAACACACCGTCAAACCGAAGAAAGGCGTTCGGAGATCGTACGCGACCACGGCCGTGCAGTGTTTTCGACACCGGTGCGGCGATTGCAAGATAAGGCGCAGGTTTTTCCTCTAGAACCTATTGACGCAGTACGTACGCGCCTCACACACTCAATGGAGGTCTCCTCAGTCGCACGCGACCTAGCGCATGCAGTTGCGGCAAAGCTTTTCGAAGGGAAAATCGTCGATTCTCAGCAGGCGTACGAAATTGAAATGATCGCCGCCACGGTTGGCCTTATTCATGACATCGGCAACCCTCCTTTTGGACATGCAGGTGAAAAAGCAATTCAGGACTGGTTCGAAGAGCACCCAAAGGTGTTTAAGAAATTTCCTAAAAAAAGCGAACGTCTCAAAAAGGATTTCCTCAAATTCGAAGGCAATGCTCAGACAATACGCTTACTCGCGAAGCTGCAAATTCTTTCCGACCGAAGCGGTCTTAATCTAACGTACGCCACGCTATCAGCTGCGTGTAAATACACGGCAAACTCACTTGAAATTGGGAAACCGAAAAATCAGCACGATCGTTCGAAACTCGGCTATTTTACTTCCGAGGATGATCTGATTAAAAACATTCGGTCTAAAACTGGCACAGCTGGATCTCGCAATCCGATAACATTCTTGGCGGAGGCAAGCGACGACATCGTTTACTCTGCAGTGGATGTCGAAGACGGAGTCAAAAAGGGCGTCTTGAGCTGGGGTGAACGCCAAGTTGGTAATGCCAAACAGCGAATTTACAGCGAGCGGTCAATTCAAGCCGGTCAAATTCGGGCGATACTAGACGCCAAGGCTGACGAGATCGGTGAAGACATTCTCGCGGATACGCCAGCGGAATTTCTTACCGCGCATTCATCGAGACATACTGCAACCGCACAATGGCTAGCGATGAAATGGTTCGTCAGGCATTGGTTCGACTAATGCAGGCTGGAGAAATTGAGGTTGTCGGCGAAAAGGGAGGCAGCAAGCGAGTTGATTCTATCAAGCCGGATGATGTCATTAAACCGAGCAATTCCCCCGTTTTATTGTCGGTTCCCCGCAACCGGAAAAAGCGTTGAGAGATAGGTTAAGTCCGTGTATTCGGGGCCAATTCCCTGAAAAGAGATTTTGTGAAAAGTGCGAGGAATGGCCTACGACCCCCAACCTCAGCGACGGACTCATGGGCGCGCCGAACGCAGCAGCGCGTAACCCGTCCCGCTCGCCGCGATGCTTGGTTAGGCGGTTTCGTCCGGTTCATAAATCGTCGGCGTAGCGAGTCCGGTAGTCAGGAATGTAAGCTCACGGAGTATCTCTTCTTCGTTCGGGGCCGCAGCCATAGCGCTAAATGCAATGAAGGGTTCGGTGCGTGGAGAGTTGGAAGCCATGCGACGAATACGGTCAGCAGTTGACATAGAACCCCTTGGTAAGTGCGGGTCGATGGGCACACGCGAGAGAAACAGAGAATGAATCGATGATGGCGAAGAAGTCTTGTAGTAGGCTTCTTGATGTGGAAACCAAGGCTTCATGTCACTCTGAAGCCATTTGATTCGTGCACTCTTGAATCGTGTGAGACCGAAAAAGCGCATCAGGTCGGCTCGGCTGAGCACGATGCATTCAAGACCTCGGAGCCACGCCTGCAAGGCAAGATAATGTGCCACTAGTCGATGTTGTCGTCGGCAGAATTGCCTATGTGGGTCGTTCTTCATGGAAATGCGCGCGGAAGTCGCCTATTAGTTAATTAGACCAGCTGGAGGAAGTGAAGCTATCAGCGTATGTTCTCCGTGGGGATTTGCACGGCCGATTTGAGGGGACGAAAGGGCGCCTTGCAAGCGAAAAGGAGGTGTGCGGAGGGCGCGTTCGGGGGCGACTCTTCACACTTCACGCGGAGCGATAATGAGCTTCGCAAAGTTACTCCCAGCAGACGAGTCCCACAAGATTGGGCGAAGACCGACGAGCTTGAATCCGGACCAACAGTCGAAGATGAAGGCAACACAGCGGCGGGGCTTCACTCGCCCGTCCGCCAACCTTCCGCGATTCCCGTCCGCCTCCTCATTGGGCGACATTCCGTGAAGCGTCTGTTCGGGGTCGACTCTTCACATTTCACGCGGAGCGATAATGAGCTTCGAAAGTTACTCCCAGGAGACGAGTCCCCACAAACTGGGCGAAGGCCGTAGAACTTGCATCCAGACCAACAGCCGCGGGTGAAGGCAATGGACCGGCGGGGGTCTTGCTCGCCCATCCGCCAGTCTTCCGCGATTCCCCTCCGCCTCCCTCGGTGGGCGATATGCCCCGAAGTGACGCCTCGGGTAAGCGAGGAACTGTAGCGAAGCGGAGATAGCTTGCCGCAGGCAGCCCAAAAGGCGGGGCGAAGCGACGGCGAATGTGTCAGGGCGAGTAACCAAGACTCAACCATCTAACACTCGACGGCGCCGGCGCACGTGTGGTAGCGCCATTGGATGTGGGAGATGGTGGAGGTTACATCCTTGGGGCAACTTCATTACGCGGGCCGTCGACCCTCGTCGCTAACGCTCGTTTAACGCCTTGTGATTCAAGCCGTGGGTCTCAAAAAATTTTCCGTGGGATATAAGGCGCTCGGGCTAAATAAAGATAATGCCGGACGCTGCCGCCCCCCAGTCTTCCCGCGGCGGATTCCGTCTGTTGAACCAATCAGTGGAACTCCTCTAACCCCCAAAGGAATCAAAACCATGCTCAAATTCGCTACCCTACTCGCCATGTCGCTTCTGGCCGTAGCTTCACTTATGGCGGCAACCCCGGCAACGTTCGTCGACTTTAACGCGGCGAACGCGACGATCAATGGCGGAGCCTATCTAACTCTGCCCATTTCCTACAGTAATGGGACGAATACCGGGCGGTGGAACTTTGATCCGAGCCTGACTACCCCTTTGGTTCCCGCCACGGCCACCACCGCCCAGATTTTTGGAGGCATTAATGTGGTCAGCGTCGGCACTCTCGGCAGTGCACCCTATGCCCGCATCCATAACAACAATCCTCCGGGATGGCCAAATGCGCCCAAGGTTTTTGTCATGAGCAATGCAGGGTCCAGCACCAACATTAATAACGTCAATATGGTCTACCTGTGGAAGCGAGGTGACTTCCCCGGCAACCAACCTTCGTACAGCGACACGTTCGACTCGAGCAGCACGCTTTCGGTGCATATCACGGATGACAGCCATATCACGGGAGGCGATGCCGAGGAAACGCGGTTCATCATTCTGAACGGTTCGACCTATTACGTTTCGGAAGCCAAAGCGGCGGCCACGGGAACCTTTACCCTGACCAATTTCAATAACAACAGTACCGCCGGTTTTCGCTGGGCGCCCATCACGCTGACGGGCACGAATTTTGATATCCCCCAGAGCGGGCTGGTCTACGCGGCGCAGACCTTCGGCGATGTGCAGGCGGTAGGATGGATTGGGCGCGGCTCGCGCAATTACACGGGCTTGTATGCCTTCGATACTTTCAGCGCGACCGGCCTTTATTGCACGCCCGTCATGAAACTGAGCATGAATCTGGGAGGCGTCTCCTACTATACCACGTCTCATCCCTTTCTCGACGTGTTCAAATATACGAGTACGTGGTTGACGGCCAATTCGAACACCATTTACTCCGGCCCTTGGGCCACCGCGCTGAACGGCTACGGGCTGACTCTCGACAGCAACGGCTGGCCGACCAAGTTGCCCTTCACGCAAACGCTGATTCCGGGGCCTTACTCGGGAACACAAACGGATCCACGTCCCGCGTATAGCTCCAACGCGATATCCAGCCAGCAATACGTTCACAGCATTGTTATCGCCTATGAATCGGGACGCTACCGGCTGAGATTCCGCGGAACGGGCTCGTTTTCCATTCACGCCATCAATTCCGATGGGACGAATGCTTTCACGACCTATTTTGGGCCAACGGTGCCGGGCAGTAATAACCCTGCCGGAACGGCCATCACCTCCCTCCCCCTGGACACCGACGGGGTGACGCGCTACTGGGACAGCCCTGCCATTACTGTCAATCCTGCGACCTCGGCGGGATCGAATATCTATTTTGCGCTGTATGCTTCCGATCCTAATTCGACCGGAGATTATCTGCGAAACATTGAGTTTCTCAGCCCCTCGGCATTCACTCCGGGATTCGGGGGGGACACCGTCAATCGGATCACGGCGCCTTTCAATCCTGATTTCTATGCGACTCTCCATAATTTCGCCACTTTGCGGATGATGGATTGGGGGGCGACAAACGGGAGTCCCATCGTGAACTGGGCGGACCGGACGTTGCCTACTTCTTACACGCAAAGCCAGGTGACCGGCGTGGCGTTGGAATATCAAATCGCGATCGCCAATCTGTTGAATGAAAACATCTGGGTGAATGTCCCGCATCAAGCGACGCAGGATTATGTGCAAAATCTGGCTCTCGTCCTGCACAACGGCTCGAAAGCGGACGGCACGCCCTACCGGCCGGGAGTCGATCCTCTCTCCAGCCTGGTCTGGCCGGGACTCAATTCCAACCTGAAGGTCTATATCGAGTATTCGAACGAAACCTGGAATAGCGGGTTTAGCGCGCAATATAACTGGTGTCAGAGCCACGGCCAGGCACTTGGGTTTCCTGCCGGTAAATACGGGGATTACTATGCGTCGTATCAATCGGCCAATGTCTGGCAGTGGTTCTATGACGAATGGGGCGCCGACGCCACCAAGCGTTTGGTGCGCGTGATGGGCAGCCAGTTTTCCACGGGCAATGCCACGAACCGGCTGTCGGCGTTTAACGCCGGCATTCTCGCCCCGGAAGCGCGGACTCAATATCCCGACGCTCTGGCGGTCGCTCCCTATTTTGGGGGCTCGGTGGCGAATTCCCTCGTGCCGACCTACGTCAGCACGGATGGCACCGTCAATACGGCCACCACTCCCCAGATTATCGCCGACGCGAGGGCCGATGTGGAAGGCAATATCCTCACCACCATCAACGGTCTCAAAACCATCGCAAATACCCACGGGGTCAATCTCAACTGTTATGAGGGTGGACAGGGTTTGGTGGCTACTTATGCCAACGTGAACAACACCGCGTTAACCGGAGACCTGGAGGCAGCCAATCGCGATCCTTCCATGGGAGCGCTCTATACGGAGTATCTGGGAGAACTCCAGGCTGCCGGAGTGGCGGAATTTTGTAACTTCGACCATATCGGCGGATGGAGTAAGTACGGTTCCTGGGGCGTCATCGAATATGTCAACCAGCCCACCCATCCGAAGTACGATGCGTTGGTCACGTATCAAACGAACTTCCCGAATTCGGATTCGAACATTCCGCCGCTGCTCGATGTGACGAGCACCTCGGGCGGGGCGATCGTCAACGTTCCGGAGGCGGTGGTGGATACGACCGGCGCGGGATCGGTCGTGGTGCCCCTGTCGACGGCGGGATCGGTGGACTACGACGGCACGATTGTTTCGACGCAATGGATCATCAACGGAGTGGTCCAATCGACGACCGCCAATGCCATCTCCCCCTCTTTGCCGGTGGGAAACAACACGATCACGGTTTCGGTGACCGATAATTCGGGGGCATCGGCTTCGGATACCTTTCAGATCGCGGTCCGTCCGAAGGGAAGCGACACGTTGATTGTGCAATCCAGCTTTGCGGGTGCTGGCAACAATGTGGCGACGCCTCTCACCACTCCAACTCCCTGGACGTGGACGAGCACGCTGGCGTCGGGGCTGGGGTATACGGGTTGGACATTCATCCATAGCAATTCCGGCATTTATGCGCGCGTTTCGGATGCGAATTATCCAAATGCCTACCGCGTCTCGCTCATGAATCCGTATCCCTCGACGGGGACACCGAATAGCGCGACGCCGGAATTACTGTCGGACGCCGTTACCCAAAAACAGTATCTGACCGTGACGGTCACGCCGCCCACCGGACACTCGCTCGATCTGCGGGGGGCGGCCATTCAATGGACGCTGAACCCGCTGAATAACAGCCAGTCGGCCCGCCAGACGGCCTTGTTTGTGGGTGTGGGTGGATTGCCTGCCCAGCCTGCCGTGAGCTCGGCGGTCTATGACTCCTCGACACGATATCCAACCGGCCTGGGAAGCCCGACCACCTTCACTTACTATGTGCCGATCACGTCGGCGTATAGCAACATCACGCAGCCGACGGAAATTAGGATCTACTTCTATGACAATGTGTATGGGTTCAAGGAGATCCAGCTCGTTGACTTCCAACTCACTGGCGTGGTTCACTAACGCGACCTCATCGAACGAAAAGGGAGACTGAACTCCAGTCTCCCTTTTCTCTCGTTCCCAAAGTGAGGCTTTGGGAATGCCCGCTTTGTGGGGAAACTCCGTTTCGTGGACCGGGGTGGGTTGTTTGAGATCAGTCCGGAACGCAAGCTCTTCGATGATCGTTGTAAAACACGCGCGCGCCTGTCATCCTTCCCACGGTCCTCTTATCACTATGAACTCTTTGAAAATCCTCCTCCTTGCGGCACTGGCGCTCTTTGCCTGGAGCGCGGGTGCGGCTCCGCTTCAGGCCGCGGATTCGCCCGCCAAGTTCGTCCAGGATTTTTACAATTGGTATGTGCCCTTGAGCAAACATGACCGGCACGAGGCATCGAGCGATGTGGCGTTGAAAAAGAGAGCTGCGGATTTCAGCCCGGAGCTGACGAAGGCGCTGAAGGAGGATAGCGCGGCGGCCGCGAAAAACCCGGGCGAGCTCGTGGGCCTCGACTTTGACCCCTTTCTCAACAGCCAGGAGACGGTGGACCGCTCCGTGGTCGGGAATGTCACGGAAAAAAACGGCGCCTACCGGGTGGAGGTCTATCACTTCCTGGACGGAAAAAAGGACAAAAAGCCGCAAGTCATCCCCGAGGTGAAATCGGTGAACGGGCACTGGGTGTTCATCAATTTCTGGAATTCCGAAAAGGGGAATTTATTGGAAGAGCTCCGCCAACTGGCCAAGGATCGGAAGAAATACCCCGTTAAGTGATCTCCCGACGGGGAGATGGGTGGCGCGGAGCTTTCCGGGGAGCGCACTCGCGAGTGCTGGTCTCGGCGTCTCGCCGAGACGAACTTTCTCCGCCCCTCCTTCTCCTCTCGTTCCCAAAGTGGGGCTTTGGGAATGCCCATTTTGTGGGGAAACTCCGTTTCGCGGGTTGAGGCAGGACTGAACGTTGCTCGTTCAGCCCTCAGCGGGGCGAAAGTCAATACCAAGATAGCCAGCGCTGGCGCCAAACCCTCGCGCAACTCCGCGGAGCGGACAAAAAAGGGGTCGCACGGTGGACTCTCAACTCTCAACCCTCAACCCTCAACTAGCAGGCGTTGACCCGCCGCGCGACGGATATCGGGAGCGGTATCAATGATGGTGGTAGGTCCCGTGCCAGTAATGGCCGTGATACCAATAGTGGCCGTGCCGCCAAACTCCGCCCGGCGGATAGTAGATCGGCCCCGGGGCGACGACAGTGACGCCCGGTCCGTAGCCGCTCCAGTAGTAAGACGAGCCGACAAAAACAGTGGGTCCGTAGTATCCCGGGCCGTACCAGTGTCCGTGCCAGTAGTGGCGGGTGGAATAGTAGTGGTAGTTACCGTGGGAGTAATGGTGATACGAGAGATCGTGATTCCTGGGACTGGTCTCGGCCTTGGCCGAAAAGCACAGACACAGGACGAGGGCAATGGCGGCGAGAAGGGTCTTCATCCTGGGAACAACCTCTCGGAGACCCCGTCCCGCGTCAAGCCGTTGGAATTCTCTCATTCTCTCGTTCCCAAAGTGAGGCTTTGGGAATGCTCATTTAGCGGGGAAACTCTGTTTCGCGGATGGGGGAGGATCGTTCGCGATCGAGAGCTGAGAATCCGGCCGCCTTCCACGCAATGGAATTGCCCGGCAATGGCGTTCCCAAAGCCCCCACGGGAGCGAGAGGAAAATACCAAAACGGCCTGCGCTGGCAGCAAATCTTCGCACAACTCCGCGGAACGGATGCTCCTGCGGCTGCGCGGCGGACTATCAACTATCAATTGTCCCCACGGCACCGCGGACCCGTCGCTTCGCTCCAGTCTCAACCATCCACTTTCCCGCTTCCGGCGGGGGGGCGGCTGCGGCTTTTCTTCCGGCAAGGCGATCCAGAGGATGATGTAAACCAGTCCACCGGTGCCGAAGACGAGCAGGGCGACGAGGAAAGGCGGCCCCGCCCACATCCAGGCGGGGATGGGGGTGTGGGCGCCAAGTCCGCCACACACGCCGCCGATCACGCAATCCGATTTCGATTTAGAGAGGTTTCTCAGGTTGGACCAGAAGGACATAAGCCGAGAGGAGATACTGCAGGTTAGCTCATGCGATTTAGAAAGAAAGACAAAGAGCAGCACGGCTTCTGAGGGCTTGCTATTCCGGCCTTGCGTGTAGCCTTACCCAATGTCGATCCACTCGAAGTCCTATTGCAGCGGCGCAGCGGTTTTCACGTGCCTGTTCTCGATTTTTGCCGCCGCGGTTCTGGCGGATGAAGCGCCAAAGGCTTTGCTCGAGATGAAGGCGGGAGTGGAGTCACAGCTGAGGCCGAGCTCGGGGCAGGTGACGACAGCGCGAGGAACGGAAAACGGCGTGGTGGTGACGATCCAGCCGGGACGGGAAGAGTATCCGGGCGTGAGCATCAAGCCGCCGTCCGGTGGCGTCATCGATCTGTCCCAGTGGGGCCACATCGAAGCGCGCTTGGTGAATCTGGGGGAAAAGCCGCTGGCGCTCAATCTGCGCGTCGATAACGCGAGTGGGAACGACACGGAAATCGCCTACCTGAAGCCTGGCGAAACAATCACGGTGAAGACCATCTTCGGCTACGCCTACGGGCACAAGCCGGCCTACAAGCTCCAGCCGGCGGCGGTGACGCAAGTGCTCATCTTCGCGACCAAATCCACCGAGGTGCAATCGTTCCGTCTCGAGAGCCTGTTGGCTGCCGGACCCGCTGGCGAACAGCCGCCCGTTGACCCGGCATCCATCCGGGTGAAGCCGGAAAACGGCGTTCTTTTCGGCCCTCCGGTAAAAGTGACCGCAGCCCAGATGATCGCCCAAAACGGGGCTGAATCAGCGGTGGCCGAAGATGGCAGCACCGGGAAGATCGGCTTTTCGGGCAAGGATCAGTCGGTGCGGATCAAACCGGCGCGAGGGAAATGGGACCTGCGCGACGCGACCCAAGTGCGGGTGAAGGTGAAGAATACCGGCGCCACTCCGGGAGCCCTGACGGTGTGGGTGGAGAGTGAGCCCGGTTCCACGGAAAAGGCGGCCACGCCAGGGCCGCTCGCGCCCGGTGCTTCCGGCGAGGTCGTGGTGTCTTTCATCCCTTCCACGCCGTGGACTGGCATCCAAAATTCGGCGAAGACGGAGTGGAATGGAACGAAGGGCTCTGGGACGCAATTCATCAGCGACGCGGTGACCGCCGTGACCCTGGCGGGCGATGCCGCTGCGGGGGCGCAATCGTTTGAAGTGGAATCGATCGTGGCCGAAGCGCCGGTGGTGACTGTTCCCGACTGGCTCGGCAAGCGCCCGCCGGTGGAGGGCGAATGGACACAAACTTTCGACGAGGAATTCAATGGCCACGACATCGACCTGACCAAGTGGAACGTCTACACGGCGAACTACTGGGACAAGACGAGCCATTTCAGCAAAGAAAACGTGATCGTGGAAAACGGCCTGGCGAAGCTGCGCTATGCGAAGAAGCGTGGCCGGCACAACGACGATCCCAATGGGGCAGAGACGGATTATGCCACCGGCTTCCTGGATACCTACGGAAAGTGGGTGCAACGGTATGGGTATTTCGAGGCGCGGATGAAACTGCCGAAAGCGCCCGGATTATGGCCGGCCATGTGGCTCATGCCGGACCGTGGCCTCGATTCCGGCGCGCAAGGGCTGCGGGCCAGCACCGGACAAGGCGCCATGGAGTTCGATGTGATGGAGTTCCTTTCGCGCTGGGGCGTGCACCGCTTCAACATCGCTTTCCATTGGGACGGTTACGAGAAGGAGCACAAACAGACCGGCTCTTCGACGATTTATACCGGCGCGGACCAGGATGGGTTCATCACGGCCGGCCTTCTATGGACTCCGGGGAAGGCCGTGATTTACTGCAATGGCTCGGTGGTGGCGCGCTGGGAATCGCCGCGCATTTCCGATGTGCCATCGGACCTGATGTTCACCCACGTGATGGGTGGATGGGATAACAACGACCTGGATGACGCGCAGCTTCCGGATGAGTTCGTTATCGACTACGTCCGGTGCTGGCAGCGGAAGGATCTGGCCTCCGCGGCGGACGGGGTGAAATCGACGGAACCGACTCTCGCAGCGCCGACGAAGGCAAAATGAGAACACTTTAAAAACGAGAGAAGTTCACATCTCTCTGCACGAACAGAGCCTATTCGACGTGGCACCAAGAGAGGTCTTCACGGCCGTCTTCACGGTCTTCACGCCCCCCCGTGAACGGGCGCAAAGACAGTGGAGAGGTTCGTCTGACCGCCCCTATATTTATATAGGGCCGGTCGGACGGACCGCCTGTCTCCTCGGGGTCTTCACCGGGGTCTGCCCGGGCTTTGGGGATGGACCCCAAAATCAACTCTCGATCCCTGCGAAAAATGAGCGCGGAATTCGCCCCGACGATCCTCATCGACACCCGCGAGCAGGACACCGTGCCGATCACCGCCTACCCGACCGTGCTGGGGACGCTGACCCTGATCTTTACGCGCATCTCAGTTGGCATCGATTCAGTTGGGCTGGTCGAAGCGGCAAGCTGTCCCGGAGGGACAACGGAATTTAGCCGGTGTGCAAGCCTGTGAGCTTCAGGCGAACAGGCGCAGCCACCGGAATTGCGTCCCTCCACGGGCCCGCCCTGAAGGGGCGGAGGAATCTTCTGCTGGCGAAGAATTCCGGCGCCACCTCCGGGGCGCTTTCGTGTTGGAAACGTGTTCCGGGGGTGTCGCTCGCAAGCTCGCTCTACCCCCGGCTAAATTCCTTTGTCCCTCCGGGACAGCCTGCCACTTCCTTTGCCGGCGGCGAGCATTGGCTGGCCATAGAGCACCCGATATTCGGGGTGACTCTTGATACCTGACATGGACCGACATTCCTCCTGTTAACCGGCAACTGTCGACCCCGCTTTCACCGCTCCGGTTACTTCGTCACTGGGAAAGGGATGGGCAGAGCGGGGGGATCGAGATTGAGAAAGGCCAGGGTGGAGAGGCGCGTCTCGGCAGGGCCGTCGAGGCCGAAGGTTCCCGCACCGGGGATGGTGTCATCCCGAACGGTGCCAACCACCATGCGGTTGAGGGAGACGGTGAAGGTATTGTTTCTCGCCTCGATTTCCATGACGATGTCGAGCGGCCGGTCCGGGGTCGCGGGCACGGGCCAATGGGTGATTTCGTGGACGCCCTGCGCCGAATCGTTCAGCGCGAAGACGACAGCATCGTGCGTGATATAGGCTTCGTAACGCCGGAGCACCCCTTTGGCATCCGGGGCCATGCGCACGTAAAATTGCACGTATTGGGCCGGGAGTTTTGGGGGCGGGATGACGCAGCGCACGCGGATTTTCCCGTTGCGGAAGGTATCCTGGGAATTGGCGGAGGCGCGTTTCTGGAAGACCACTTCGGTGTGATTGCCGACGGTGTGATCCGCAAATTCCCGATTGTAGAGGAAATAGCCATTGCGGTGACTTTCCAGCACCCAGTCCCGCCAGACACTGTTCGGGTTCGGAGAATCTGCGGAGTCTTCGGTGTCGAAGGCGGAGGGCGTTGGGCTGCGGTGAGTCAGGTAGAACCAGCCGGTGGCCAGGAAAAGGAGAACGAGGATGATTTTGCCCCAGGGAAGGGATTTTCGCGTTGGGGCCGCGTCGGGTGATTGGCGCGCCGGGGTCGCTGGGGGGATGAAGAGAGAGCTGGCCGACGGGGACGTTTCGCGGTGGAGCTCGATGGGAGTGACGAGTCGCAAATCACTGACGTCGACCGGCTGGGACTGCGGGGCAGATGCCGGTGCGGCAGCAGTCGGTGGTCTGGGCTGCACGGGCAGTGTGTCTTGGTCGACCTCGGTGGTGGTGACGGGTGGCGGTTCGCTGCGGGTTTCCGGCAGCGTCTCGCAATCGGGTGTCGGTCCGGGCTGGATTGGCGGTTGCGCGGCTCGCGCCGACGCGGGCGCGGGCGCGGCCGACGCTTCCAGGTCGAGGTCGATCACGTAGGTGGCCCTTCCGACCTCATTCGATCCGGGCTGGACTGGCGGTGACGCGGCTGGCCCGGCTGCGGGCCCGGCTTCCGCCCGTGCGGTTCGCACCGGCGGGGGTGCGGGCGCGGGCTCAGCCGGCATGGCATACGCGTGTCGCAATTCACTGATCAGCGTGGCGTAATCCTGCGGCCGATCGCCGGGATCTTTCTGCATCATTTTCCCGACGAGATCGGAGAGGCCGGGCGGACATTGCGACCACGCCGCTTGCAAACTCGGCACCGGCTCGGTGAGATGCTTGAGCAGGATCGCGGCCGCGTTGGACCCAGTGAAGGGCGGCCTCCCGGAGACCATTTCGAAGAGGGTGCACCCGAGGCTGTAGATATCCGCCCGGAAATCCACGGTCTTCGAGTCGCGCGCCTGTTCGGGGCTGATGTAGTAGAGCGTGCCCAGCGAATGCCCGGTGGAGGTGAGTCCCTGATTGTCCGCGGCGCTTTTGGCCAGCCCGAGATCGCCGAGCTTCACCTCACCGGAGCGGGCCAGGAAGATGTTGTCCGGTTTGATGTCGCGGTGGATTAGGGAAGCCTTGCGCGAGCCGTATTGCAGCGCGGTGGCCACGCAGATGGCGATGGTGATGGCTTCCTGCGGCTCGATGCGGCCGGCGCTTTGCAGCCTGGCCCGGGCCGATTCTCCTTCCACATATTCCATGGAAAACCAGTAGAGACCCTCGCTTTGACCGGCCGAGTAAACCTGGACGAGATTGGATGGCTGAGGCTGGCTGCGGCGATCGCCTCCTGCTGAAAGCGGGCGATATAAGCCGCATCGTTGGCCATGGCGGGCTGCAAAGTTTTCAAAGCGACCAGGCGCTTCAAGGAGAGTTGCCTGGCCTTGTAGACGGCACCCATGCCCCCGTGGCCAAGGGCTTCAAGGATTTCGAATTCTCCCAGTGTTTGCCCGACGAGGGTCATTGGAGGCGCAGGGTAGGCAAAACGACGGCGGGAACGCGACCATTTTTGGCGGGCGCGGCGCGGGTGGAATGTGGAATGACGCGGAGCTACATCAGGTCCCGAACGAGGAAGAGATGGAGGGCCGCCGTCCAATTCCGGGTCGCACAAATACCGGCTGCCCCTGTTCTCGAAATGTTGACCAAAATTGCCCCTCCGGCTTTCTTTGGGCCGAGAGGAAATTGACGCTTATGCAGGCCACACCATCGCCGCCGAGGAAATCAGTCTTGTTAGTTGTGATGGCGGCCGTCGTGCTGGCCATGGGGGCAATGCTGATTTTGCACAAAAGGGAACCGCATAAAGATCGCCCGCCCGCTAGTTCTGCCTGGCTGCTGGGTCCTGTGACGAAGGAAAAGCCATTTGTTAACTCCTTGGGTATGAAATTCGTCCCCGTGCCGATTCAAGGCGGGCCGAGCGATGGGCAGCTCGTGTTATTCAGCGTGTGGGATACGCGCGTGGAGGACTACGAGGCCTACCACCAAGAGATTAAGACTCCGTGGATGAAGCCCGATTTCCAGCAAGGACCGACTCATCCGGCGGTGAATGTGAGCTGGACTAACGCAACGCTTTTCTGCCAGTGGCTGACTCTCCGGGAACTGGCGGCACACCGCCTCACGACGGGCTGGTGTTATCGCCTGCCCAGTGACCATGAATGGAGTTGCGCAGTGGGCATCGGGGAGCGGGAGGATGCGGCTAAGCTGCCCATGGAAAAGGATCGTAAGCTTACCGATGCGTTTCCGTGGGGCACCCAATGGCCCCCGCCGGCAAGGGCCGGCAATTTCGCCGGTGAAGAGCTGCAACCGGTCAAAGCGGCCGGCAAATATGCCTGGATCAAGAATCCGCTGGTGGGTTACCGGGATAATTTCGTGGAGACAGCGCCAGTCGGCTCCTTCCTGGCGAACCGCTTCGGCCTCTTTGATCTGGGCGGCAATGTCGTCGAATGGTGTGGAGATTTTGCCGACGAACGTCGTTCGGCCCGGGTGTTGCGCGGCGCCAGCTGGCACACCAGCGAAAGGGGGGATCTGCTGTCGTCCCGTCGCTACAGCACACAACCTATTTCGATATATGACAGCACCAGCTTCCGCTGCGTAATCGCATCCTCCGAACGGTAGCCGGTCTTTCGTTGCCGTCGAGAAACCAGCCCGGGTTGCATAGACGAGTTGGTAATGCTGGATCACAACACCGAATCCGGGCTTGGAGCCCGCCACCGATTGAGTGACCATTCCACTTCCCCCATGACTCCCCACACCTCCCTTCACCGGCGCGAATTCCTCGTCGGCTCCTCGCTCACCCTGGCTGGCGCCTGCCTTGGCGCGGCCGCTCCGGAAACGCGCCTGCGCATCGGCTTTTCCGGGCTCAAGCATGGCCATGTCTACGCGGTCATGAAACTGGCGGCCGCCGATCCTCGGGTGACCATCGCCGCCATCGCGGATGACGATGAGCAGAACCGCAAGGAGGGCGAACGGATTTCCGGGATTCCGGTGAAGTACGCCAATTACCACCAGATGCTCGAAGCGGAGCCGCTCGACGTGGTCGTGGTGGCCGAGGAATACGGGCGTCGCGGCGAGGCGGCGATCGCCGCGCTGGAGGCCGGCAAGCACGTCTTTTCCGACAAGCCGCTATGCACGCACGGGGAGGAGCTGGAGCGGATCGCCAAGGTCGCCGCCGCGAAGCATCTCGAGGTGCACGTGGATTTCAGCCTTCGGCATTTTTGGGCAAAGGGCGCGGAGTTGCTGCAGCAGGGGGAGATCGGCGAGATCGTCGGCTGCAGCTTTGCCGGCCCGCATTCGCTGAGCTACGAACGGCGGCCGAAATGGTATTTCGTGCCGGGCATGCACGGCGGCATCATCAACGATCTCATGGGCCACGGGGTGGACTTCGTCCAGTGGATCACCCGCCGGCCGTATGTCGAAGTGCTCTCGGGCGCGCGCGCCAAGGTCGGGTTTCCGCAACAACCGGAGTTTGAGACCACCGGTGACGCGATGTTCCAACTCCAGGGCGGGGCGCCGATTTTTGGCCACGTCGATTACTTCTCGCCGGCCGGCCATCCGGGCGGTTGGAAATGCAACGTGGTGGGCACCAAGGGCGACGCCGTGTTCGGCGATCAAGGGGGATTTACGCTCCGGCCCTCCGGCGCGGCGGAGCGTCATCTCGACGCCAAGGGGTTGCGGGCGGAATCGCCGCATCCCTTCAAGGACTTCATCGCCTTGCTTACCGAAGGCAAAGCCCCGCTGCGCACGACCGCGGAATCGTTGCATGTCTCCCAGGCAACGCTGCTCGCGCAAGCCGCGGCCGAAAGTGGCCGGAGCCACGTGCCATTCCCAGCGCTCGCGTATCCTTTGCCGGCCAAGGCCGGCTGACCGAGGGCATGATGCCTGACTCCTATGCCCTTACTCTAACATGGCGGGTAGGCAAAGGAGGCCTCCGCTGAATACTCTCGCCCGCAAAAGGGGGCAGACGTTAGAAGAGAGAGCGCTATGAACAACTCGAGGACTGTCATTTTCGCCGCATCGCCGACGCTCTTTCAATCGGAGAACTGCACTGTTACCGGGCTATTCGAATGGGATTTCGATCCCGTGACTCAAAAACTGGGCGACCGGCAAGCCACGGTTCAGAATTTCACCCCGAAGCAAATCGCCCGTCCGGGGGAACCGGTCTATACGTTCAGCACCCAAACGCTCGATCTTTCGTTGACGCATCAATATGAAGGGATCTGGACGCAGGGGCACGGCTACCGCGATACGCTGCGCTTGCAGATCATCCTCTACGCTACGTTTCCGGATGATACCGGAGTGCAACAGACCGTGGCGATTCACACCGAAGAATGCTACTTCGCCGGGAATCGCTATTATGAGCCATGATCGATGCGGAGACGCCTGGGTTTGAGAGACCGTGAAATAAATTGAGGCTTTCGTAACAGGGGTATCGGGTGACTCCGTGGTACGGTTGGGTGACCTGTTTGCTCACGGTGATCGGGTTCGCGCACGGCGTACCAGGCTGCTCCGTCAGTCGTGAGATGATGGATGTCAGTGAGCGTATGGCGGCAGAACTTTCGGGGAGCGCACGCTCGCCCATCAACCAGCCTCCGCTATTCCCCTCCGCCTCTTCGGTCTCGAGTGCTGGTTTCGCCTGCCCTGAGCGAAGCCGAAGAGGCGTCTCGCCGAAACGAACTTTTTCCGTCTCTGGAACCCAAGGGGCGGGTAGCCTCCGCGCAATGCCCTGAAAAGTCCGCGAAGGCGGGGACGCCTTCGCCAGCACTCGGGACAAGTGCGCTCCCCGGAGTTTTGCCTCCGCGCTTTATCTTAATCACCCATCTCAGAGCAACCCTTCCGCGATGAACAACCGCGGCGGGTTCGGCGTCCAAGGGCGGAAACATTCTTTAATTATGAATCTGCCTCGTCTCTCTCGGGTGGCGATCTGTTCTCTGTTGCTTGGTGCTACGGTCTGGATGTGGAGCGGCTGCGTGGTGGGGCGGCAAACGGCCTTCAATCCGGCGGACTTCGGCGGCATGACGCGCAAGGGGACGGGAGTCGTCACGGGGCAGGTCTCGGTGGACACGCAGAATCACGGAACGATTTACCCGCATTTCCAGCAGATCCTTCTCGTGCCGGTGAATGCCTACACCACGGAGAATGTCCAACGGCGCTTTATCAATGGGGAAAATCTCCGGGCCGCGGACAAGCGTCTGAGCCAATACGAATGGGCCGTGAACACGGATGGCGACGGTAACTTCTCCTTCCGCGGAATACCTGCCGGAGAGTATTACCTGAAGGGTGACATGCCGTGGATTACAACTTATGTGTCCACGGACGACCAGGGGATCAGCCAGCGATTATATGTGAGCCATTTCAAGTATTACTTCACGCGCATCACGGTGAAGGATGGGCAGACGGCGCGGGCCACGCAGTTCGACCAGCGCAGCCGCGAACGCCAAACGCACTACGCCGTTGGCGGCACCCTCTATCACCCGCCGCCCAACGTGGAGATTTTCGAACAACATTAAGCGCGGGGCGATGGATCGAGACGTGAAGTTCTGACGATCGTCGTCATTAAGGAATCGTCCCGGAAAGATAATCGCGGCATCAGGTAATTGTTCCGGAAGCGGTCGCGAATTCGATCGACGAACATCTGCACAAAAAACGCAAAGCCAGGGCAATGCACTGGGCATTGCCCTGGCTGTCGTCGAGCGATCGACTGGATAGGCTTACTGCGGGATCAGTTTGATGTAATCAAACGCGGCGGAATAGCCGGCGCTGGCCGCATCTTTCCCGGTGATCTTGAATTGGAACCATTTGTCGCTGGTGGTTCCCGGCGACCATGTGCCCAGGTCGATTTCGGTGAAGGAAATCCCGTTGAGATATTCATCGAAGGGCGCGCCGACATTCGCGGCCGTTCCCGCGAAGTTATCCGCGCGGCCGATGGACATCTGGGAAATTCCGCGGCTGCTGAATTCTTTGATGCCGAGTTTAATGCGATAGACGGTCGCAGCGACATTGGGCACCAGCAGGGTCATGAAATCGCCGGGCGCAGTGGCGTCGAGGACGGTGGCATAGCCGGCGCTGGCCGCCGGGTCGGAAAAGATCCGCCAGGCGGGGCTGGTCTCGGAGGGAATCACCAGATCCTCCGCTTCGTATTGGATGGTGAGACCGGCCGCGCCGGAATTGACCGCGAACGAAGTGAACGCCGAGGTGTAGGTGGAGACATTGCGGAAGGAGACGGTATGCAACCCCGCGGTGAGACCGCAGGCCACCGGGGCGATGGTGCCGGTGCTCGTCAGGCTGCGGGTGCCCATGCACCGTCCGTCGACGTAGACCTTCACGGTCGTCGGGCCCGCGATGTTCGCGGTCACATTATACAAACCGTCAGCGGTCGCGCGGATGAAGAAGTTCCGGCGGCCGGTGAATTGGCCGGTGGTATTGCCGGAGGAAATTCCCGTGGCCGGCACCGCCGCGCCGACGGTGGGCGCGGCCTGGGTGCTGGCGTTGAGCGCGTCGATGGCGTCGTAGAGCGGCGAGGCCAGGGTGAAGATGTTATCGGTCATGCCCCAGATCCATGTGCGAACTCCCGAGGAGGCGTAGAAGACATTCACGTCTCCGCCGCACTGGTTGAAGATGTTCTGCGCGTCGATTTCGGCCTGTTTGGCGCGCGGATCGTACTTGGATTCGCAGGCGGGAGAGCCCGCCGGATTCGAGTAGCCGTTGCCACCAGACTGCTGCACGGACCAGCCGCCCTCGTAAGCGATGGCCTGCAGACCGTAGGCTTTCGGCCAGATGGTCTCCCCGGCGATGGTAGTGGCGAAGCTGCTGTAGGGAACTCCCGAGGCGAAGATCCCGTCGATGGTGGTCGCGTTGTTATCTCCGGCACCAAAGTAAGTGGCCCCACCGGCGCCCCAGAAATAGTAAGAGACCGGCCGCGGGACGGCCACATGGGCGATGTTATCACCGTTGTCGTAATAACGGTCCATGATATCCATGCCGTCCACGGCGGTGTTCTGCGCGTTGGCGTACTGGAACTCGAAGATCGGCCGGATGGTGGTCATCATGGCGCCATCGCCCCAAACTCCGCGCCAGAGGTTGCTGATATCGGCCAGGCGTTTGGCGATCCGGCGCCAGCAGAGCGGGTATTGGTTGAGATAGTTTCCACTCGCGTCCGGGCCGGTCATGGGCAGGTTGTCGAAATTCAGGATGGCGTATTCCGCGTTGTTCGCCGCGATATCCGCCTTCACCGCGTTGAGGTTGTCGTTGAACTGTCCGAATCTTCCGTTCCAAACCTCGTTGCTATTTTCGATATAGATTTTGCGACCGCTGGCCAGCGGGGGATAGACGGGGTTGGCCTGCGGGGAGGTGTAGGGATTGACGCCGTCGCTCCCATACTTGAAGAGCTGGGCCAGCTTGGTGATGTAGTCGTCCGACGCCCTCTCGGGGATATTGATATAGGCGTCGCAGTTGGTATCGTTGCAAAGCCGGACGACGTGCTCCCAGGCGAGCGGGCTCTGCTTCCGCGTCGAGGGCAGCATCCGATCGGTCCAGGCAGTTTGCGTGTTCCCATTCGTCCCGGTCAGATCCATGAACCGGATGAGCTTGAATTTGCTCACCAAGTTTTCCGCCTGGTCGGTAAACATCTCGGTCGCAGCGAGCGCAGTGGTGGAACCTTCGGTTAGCGGGCGCATGACTTTGACATTGGTGACGCCGGTGCCGACCGCGCTGGAGGCCGTCCGCTGGGTATTGGTGAAGACGAGCGAAAAGTTTTGCACGCCGTTGGAGGTGACGGTCATCCACGCCGTGGTCGTATTGCTGGCCGGATCCCACATCTGATTCGAGAAAGAAGCATAGCCGAAGCTGGCGCCAAGCTTGGCCTTTCCATTGAACTGAATGAAGTAATTGCCGTCGTTGTTGCCGACTCCTTCCCAGAGCATGATGGAGGCATCGGCGGCCGGCCAGCCATCGAGGCCCACGACTCCAGTGCCGTCCCCGTAATGGGTGGGGCTGTCCCAATTGGGACGCGCTCCGCGCATGGCATCCGCAAAGAGGCGGTCGTTGGTCAGATTGATCCCCATGGTGGGCGCGGCCGCATTTAGCGCATCCGCGTGGAGGAAAAGTCCGGCGGCAAGAGTGAACAGCAACGCGCCGGAGCGGCGAAGGCAGGGAGATTTCAGTCGAGATATCGTATGTTCGGGACGAGTCATGTTTATCGGAGGGTTATGGAGTTACCCGGCATCGAGGGAGTCGCGGGGTGCATGCGGCGCATGGACGAAGCGAGACCACGGGAGCCGGTAGCTCGGATCGTGCGGCTGTGCCTTAGGGGTCGTCACGCTGGCATTGGTGCAGGCCCGAACCTGTACTTAAGTCTAGGGTAGTCCCGGCTTGTTTGTCCGTGAGGCATCGTCGAAGCTGCTGGCCGTGCGTCTTTCCCCCGTATGCTTCGCCGCGCTCGTTGGAGTTTTTTCCACCGCGCTTCCACGGTTGAGCTTGGGAGAAGCGCCTCCACGCGCCGAGATCTGCACGATTCGTGAGATGGATGCGGCAGAAGCGGATCGGGCTCATCCGGCGACCATCCGCGGGGTCATCACCTATCACGACCCCACTCGATATCTCAGCTTCATTCAGGACGAGACGGCGGGCATTTACGTGTCGCTATGGTACGCGAAGGTGCGGCCGGGAGATGTAGTGGAAGTCAGCGGCAAGACGGCTGCGGGAGATGTGGGGCGGATCATCGTCACGGATCCCGCGTCCCGGGCGGGAATTCGCCTCCTCGGTCACGGCGCGCTGCCGACCCCCAAGCCGGTCGCATTGGAGGATCTGCGGGATGCGACCTTCGATGCCCAATGGGTTTCCACCCAAGCCCGGGTGGAGTCGGTGACCCTGGATGGGGATCGGGCCGCGGTGGAACTCGTTTCGGGCGATGCCCGGCTGCGCGCCTTCATTCCCGGCTACACCTCGCTGGAGGGACTGCCACGGCATCTCATCGGTTTTCCCGTGGAGGCGAGAGGCGTCCTCGGCACCGCGCTGGCGCCCGGCACCGGGGCGGTTCGCACCACTCTCGACGTTCCGTCCATTCGTGAGATCCGCATTGATCCGGCGGCCTTTGCCGAGCGCTTTGAATCATGTCCGGTGACCCACTTTGAGGGGCTCTTCTCCCGGGACTCGCTTCCGCGCCGCGAACCGACCCGGGTCCAGGGCCGGGTCACTCTTGCGCGCGAGGGACACGGCTTTTTTCTGAATTTGTACGCCGGGGATCACGTGCACGGCACGGTCTTCGTGCAATCGGCCCAACCGGGTGCGCCGGCTTTGGGCGACTGGGTGGATACGGTGGGGGTAGTCGAGAGAGCCAATGGCTATCGGGTCCTGCAAGATGCGATCTTTCGCGTTTTATCGCATGGTCCGGCGGTGGACGGATTGCACATCCCGGATCGCAATATCCTCAAGGAGGATTTCCACGGGCATCTCATCGTCACGCAAGGACAGATCGTGGAGACCTTTCGCGGCCTTTCCGAGGCTGCCTGGCTGGTCCGGACCGGATTTGGTTTTGTCCAGGTGATGTTACCGAGGGGAAATGACCGCGCGCCGGTCCGGGTGCTGGAGCCCGGGACGAGAGTAGGCATCACGGGCATCCTCCTGCGGAATCCTCCCATGGCAGGACGTTTCGGAGAGCAGGGAGTTGGTTATCAAATCCAGCTGCGGACGAGTGGGGATCTCACCGTGCTGAAAGCCGCGCCCTGGTGGACGGTTCGGCGCATCGGGATTGCGCTCGGGCTGGCGGCATTGGTCAGCGCGGCGGCGCTCGGCTGGGTGTATCTGCTGCGGAAACGCGTTCGCGAACAGATGGAAACCATCCGCTCGCAATTGGAAAGGGCGGCCGTCTCGGAGGAGCGCACGCGCATTGCGCGGGAATTGCACGACAGTCTGGCCCAGCATCTGGCGAGCATCACCATCCAGCTCGATGCGGTGGCGGTGCGGCTCAAGACGGAGGAGGGAGATACTCAGCAACTCCTGGAAACCGCCCGCGAAATGGCTGCCCACAGCATGGATCAGACGCGGCTGGCCATCTGGGATCTGCGTTCGCCGACGCTGGCGCGGGATGGATTGGTCGCAGCGATTCACGAAGTGGTGCAGCCGCTCACGGAGAGACGGGGAACCCTGCTACGAGTGACGCTGGAGGGGGAAGTGCGGCGCCTCGGAGGCGGGGCCGAAAATCATCTGCTGAGAATCGTGCAGGAGGCGTCCGCAAACGCCTTGCAGCACGGGTCCCCTACGCAGATCGAGATCGCAGTCCTTTTTAGGGCTCAAGGCCTGATGGTGACGATCCACGACAACGGAGCCGGATTTCGCGTGCCCTCGCCAGGCGCACTGCCGGTCGCCCACTTTGGACTAAGAGGAATGTTCGAACGCGCCAAGAAAATCGGCGGCCAGCTCGTCCTGGAAAGCGAACCCGGCGCGGGCACGACGATATCCGTCTGGATTCCCTGGCGGCAAACCGTGGAAGCAACCGCAAAACCTCTGCCCTCTCCGGAGGCGCAATGCGCATGATCCAACGCCCCATCCGCCTCATGCTGGCCGACGACCACTTTATGGTTCGGATGGGCCTGGCGACTTCGCTCAAGCTCGAGCCCGACTTTGAGATCGTCGCGGAGGCAGATACCGGAAAGGAGGCGATTTCCTTTTACCAGCATCATCGGCCGGACGTGGCGCTTCTGGATTGCCGCCTTCCCGATATGACGGGCATCGAGGTCACACAGGCCCTGCGCGCCGCGGACGCAACGGCGCGCATCCTCATTCTGTCGGCCTTCAACGGCGAGGAAGACGTCTTCCGCGCGGTCCAGGCGGGGGCAGAGTCGTATTTGCTGAAGAACGCGCGCCGCACCGAAATCGTCACCGCGATTCGGACGGTCCACGCCGGTTCGCCCTACTTTCCGCCGGAGATCTCGGCGATCCTGGCCGCGCGAATGCGACGGGAGGAATTGACCCCGCGCGAAAAGTCCGTCCTCTTCGAGATCGTGAAAGGGAGCAGCAACAAGGAGATCGGATGCTGCCTGGAGATTACGGAATCGGCCGTAAAAATCCATGTGACGCACCTTCTGCAGAAGCTCAACGCCAAAGATCGCACCCATGCTGCGACCATTGCGATCCAACGCGGGATTGTGCATCTGGACTGAGAGGATGTACCGAAATTCAATGTGAGCGGAGGAAGGACCACGGATTGCGGATTTCACGGATTGGAGGCCGCCGCAGATTCTTTAATCCGTGAAGTCCGAGAAATCCGTGGTCAAAATTCCTTTTGTCCGACTTTCGGTACACTCTCTGAGATCAACGACGCACTTTCTGCGCGCGAACCACCCAACCTATGAAAGTCCGACGAGAGACCGCCTCTCCACGCCGCTGGCCAAACGCGCGGTTCGGAAATGCGGCGCCGACGCCTTCCGCACCTTCCTGGAACAAGAGCGTCCGTTCCTCGATCGCCTCCTCGCCGCTCTCGCCGAAATTGAAGATCGCCCCTAAATGAAAATCGCCGGCTCAATCGTACTGCGTGAGTGGAGAGACGACGACCTGAAACCTTTTGCCGAGATGAACGCGAACGCAGAGGTCATGGAATTCTTTCCGAAGCTTCTCTCTCCGGCCGAATCGGCGGAGTTCCTGAAGTCGATTTGCACGAGCTTTGCGCAGCGGGGCTGGGGACTGTGGGCGGTCGAGGTGGAGGGCGCTTTCGCCGGGTTCACCGGTCTGAGTCAGCCCCGGTTTGCGGCTCACTTTACGCCCTGTGTGGAAATTGGCTGGAGATTGCGGCGCGAGTATTGGGGGCGAGGGATCGCCTACGCCGCGGCCTTGAAGGCGGAGTCTTTCGCCTTCGACCACTTGAAACTACCGGAGTTAGTGTCCTTCACCGCGGTCCTCAATACCCGCTCACGGCGTTTGATGGAACGGCTCGGGTTCACTCGAAACGAGAGCGATGACTTTCTCCATCCATCCTTGCCGAAGGAATCTCCGCTCAGCCCGCATGTTCTCTATCGGAAGCGCAATCCCGAAATCGGTCCCGATCTTTCCCATTCTCTCGCCCATGGAGAATCGTAGTCCTGGTTACTCGAATACCCCGCTGGTGAAAAAGCTGGGGCTCAAAGAGTCGCATCGCGTCCTGTTGATCGCAGCGCCGGAAGATTATGTTTCTCTTCTCGAGCCGCTGCCGGCCGGCGTCACCTTCGTGAAGAAAGCGGATGCCACGGTCGATGTCGTGCAAGTGTTCGTCACGCGGAAAGAGGAACTCGCGAAGCGACTCGGGATCCTGCGCCACAAATTGAACCCCGAGGCCAGCCTCTGGATCTCGTGGCCCAAAAAGGCGTCGGGAGTTCCGACGTCCGTGAGCGACGGAGTCATTCGCGAACTCGCGCTCCCCCTCGGGTGGGTCGATATCAAGGTTTGTGCGGTTACGGAGGTGTGGAGCGGCCTGAAGCTCGTGGTCCGTAAAGAGCTGCGTGGAGGTTAGCCTGGAAGGCGATATGCGGTGGCTTGCGACTTATGTGTCTACCGACGATTTGGAGATAGCACGGCAGAGAATGAACCGTTACACCGCTTTCGGTCTCCTTTCCCACCGTGATCCCTCGACGCACTTTTCTCACTTACAGTCTGGCCGCTTGCGGCACGGCTTCCCGTCTTTTTGCGCAATCGACTCCCGCTCACGGCGGCTCCGGTCTGCCGCCGGTCAACGCCTTTTCCGTCCTCAAGAAAAGGCTGGCCGCGGGACAGTCGGCGACGCTGCTGCTCATCTCGGATAGCACGGGATATCGGGAGGATTCCGCAACCCGGCGTTTCATTCGCTGGCTGGCAACGCAGTATCCGTCTCATCGCACCCTGGAATGGTACTGGGCGGAATGGGTGACGAGTGCGCCGACTGGTCCGAAGAACTATGGCGCACAGCCCATTGTCATTTCCGAGGGGACGACGAAGGCGACTTTCACGGTGCTCAATGCCGTGCTGCCGGGAGCTTTCGCCCAGCGGATGATCGACGGTTCTCGCTGGGCTAACATGCTCGCGCCGCTGAATCATGAGGCGCCCGATCTCGTCCTATGGAACCACGGGCACAACCATCAGGCCGCCCTCGCGCCGAAGGATTTTCCGTACGGACGCGGCTCTTTTCTGGCGCCCATCGGGCGGGTGGCGATGGAGTTTCCGCGAACTCCCCAGGCGGCCATCATTCAAAACCCGTGGAGGGACAACGATGGCTACGAACGCGTCCGCGATTGGTGGCTGGCCGTCGCGGCTATCATGCCGGCTTTGACGCTGGTCGATGGCTATTCGCCATTTCTCGAGCAGAAGAAGCGTGCCGATTTGTATCAGGACAATGTCCACCCCAGCGCGGCGGGTTATGAACTGATCTATCAACAGCTCACGCACGCGTGGGAGTCGACCGCAGCGCAGGAAGAAAGCGTGCCGGTGGCTTGTTGGGCGAACTTGCCGGTGGACCAACCGCTGGTCGCCAATGGCGATCTGCGCGACTGGACGGCGGACCTGCCGACGCATTGGCGAATCATCCACGGCGCCACCGTGCGCAAGGATACCGAACACACCTTCCGCGGCGCACCGTGGTCACTGGCGCTGGGCGGGGTGACGCAAAACGACGGGCTGCAGATCAGTATCACCGGCGCCGCGCTGGCGCGGGTGCGGGGGAAGACAGTGAGCATCGCGGTGCTGTGTTATGTGCCGGATGCGGCGGATCAGGACATCCAGGTGAAATTCACTACCAACTCCAGCGATGAGGTGACCGGCTCGAGTCTCTTTGCGCGGGACAATTGGAAATGGATCGTGATGGCGGGATGTCCGGTGCCGCCGGAAGCGAGTCTGGCCTTTGTAGGCATCTTCCGTTCGTTCGCCCACGCGCCCAATGACGTGCCGGTTTACATTCAGAAACTGGTCATCGTCGAAGGCGGTGCGCCGAGAGGTGGGTTCTGATTCTCCTCTGCGCCATGCTCTTTCCGCCGCCCTTCCAGGGCGAATCGTGGTGGAGGCGGGTTCCGGTGGCCTTCGCCACCGGCTAAATTCCGTAATCCCGGGACCGCCGACCTATCGACGGCCGGGGGCGTGGGCCATGCCGTTGTGGATATCGGCAATCGCGGCGTCGATTTTTTGGATCATCTTTTCGTGATGACCGGCTTGAGCTTCGGTGAGGGCTTCATCGACCATCTGGATCGATTCGAGGCGCTCGCCGGCTTTGTTATGCCGGGCCTTGTGCAACTCCTCTTTGGCGGTCTTCAACGATGCCGCGGGGGTGTCCGACTTTTTGGCTTCCTGCAGAGCTTTCAGCGCCGCTTCCATGTGCGCTTGCCGGTCTTCTGCCGCGGAGAAGCCGAGTGGAGCGCCGACGACCAGGAAGGCGCAGAGAAGAACGAGGAACCGGAAGGTGAGGTTTTTCATGGTGTTAGGAGGGGTGGTGGGGTTGGAGGATTGTTATAAAAAAGCCGGCGAAAAAGAAAGCAAAGACGCGAAGAGTTTTAGGCCATCCGTGCCCTGGGGTGGTGGCCCCGGCGGACCGTGCGCCGCAGCAGGTTTGTCACCCAGAGATGCGACTCGACGGTTTTGGTGACTCCTCGACGGTGGGGATTCGTGATCCCCTCCCTTTTTGTTTCAAAGCCATTCACCACCCGGCTCTGGGTGGACGGTCCATTCCTCCGCCGGAGGAATGGAGATGATCAACTGTGCCTCCAGCCATGACGATCGACTGTCCTCATTGCCAGGGAACGATCGAAGCGGATGAAGCCTTGGCCGGGGACGTCATGAGCTGTCCTCTTTGCGCGCGGGCGCTTTTGCTTCCGGAGTTGAATCCGGTATCGGTGGGCCAGTCGACCGCGGCGACGGTGCATTCCCGCACGGCTGCCGTGCGACCGGTGGTGCAACCACGGAGGGCGACGTCGCCGCCAGTGACCGGGGGTGACGGCCGCTCGGGCGGGAAGGGAATATTCTGGTTCGTGCTGCTGATCGCCGCGGCGGGATGCGGTTACGGCTTTCGTGCGGAGTGGATGCCGCTGGTTCGCAAGTGGGTTTGGCGCGATCAACCGGTCCATGTCATCCATCCAGATGGGACGCCGTTACCAGTCATCGCTCCGCCTGAGGCAGCTCCCGCACCCGTAATGGCGACACCGGCGCCCGAGGCGGCAGCCGCGCCCCTCGTGGATGCGCAGAAGCTTGCGCCCGATCCGCTCGCCTGGTTGCTCCGCAACAAAGACCGCTGGCCGGAGGAGGTCACGCTGCTGAAGACCACCGAATTTCCGGCAGTGGTGCAGGGGAAAGTTTACGGTTCCGTGAAAGTTCCCGTGGGCACCGAGGTGCAACTCGTGGAACTGACTCCGCGCACTGCAGGCGTGGTTTACAATGGTGGCGGCGCGCGCGTTCCCATCGACGCGACCAACCTGCTCGATTTCGCGACGGTGGAGATGAATCGTCCCGAGTCGGCGGCGCCGGTGGCGACCGCGACGGCCAGCATGCCCGCGCCGATTTCCAAGGGACCGACGGCGGCGATCGCGCAGCATCCCGTGCGCAAGTCCGGCCGCTTTGTCCATCCCGGCGCCCTGCACACCAAGGAGGATTTCGAGCGCATGGCCGCGAAGGTGAAGGCCCACCAGCAGCCGTGGTTTGAGGATTGGCAATTGCTCGAAAAGAGTCCGCACGGTTTGGGGGCGCCCATTCGGCCAGTGCCGCAAATCGTTCGCGGTATCAACGGGCAGAATAACTACACGCCCTCGCAGAAAGACGCCGCGACGCTTTACCAATGCGCGCTGCGTTACCGAATCACGGGCGAAAAGGCTTATGCTAACAAAGCGGTGGAGTTGCTGAATCGGTGGTCGGCTACGATGAAGAAGCCACCGACGGGGAATAGCAACTATGCGCTCGGCGCTGGGATCGTCGGTTACGAATTTGCCTGCGGGGCGGAAATGATGCGCGACTATCCGGGCTGGAAGCCGGCCGATTTCGCCGCCTGCCAGGAAATGATGAAGTTATTCCTGCAGGCGAATCGCGTTTTTCTGCAAAAGCACAACGGCACGCCCGGGACGCATTACCGGCTCAACTGGGATACTTGTAACATGGCATCGATGCTGGCCATTGGGGTATTCCTTGACGACGAAGAAACCTTCAACGAAGCGCTCGACTACTTTTACGAAGGAGTGAGCAATGGCTGCGTCGAGCGAGCCGTGGGTTATGTCTTCGCGGACGGCCTCGGACAAACGGAGGAGATGGGGCGCGACCAACCGCACAATATCACGGGATGGGAGTTCATGGCGAAGTTCTGCCAGATCGCCTGGAACCAGGGAGTCGACCTTTTCGGCTACGATAACAATCGACTGCTGCGCGGCTGGGAGTATGTGGCCAAATACAATCTGGGATATGAAGTTTCCTATGTCCCGCATCGCACGGCTGATTTGAAATACACGGAGGCGACCGTGGCGAAAGGGTCTGTCCTCGGCCCGATGTGGGAGTTGGTTTACAACCACTATGCCAACCGCAAAGGCATTGCCGCGCCCTATGTGAAGGAGGCCGCCGAGAGAGTGCGTCCCGAACCGGGACCGAATCCGGCCGGTCATCCGTCAGGTTATGACTGGCTCGGCTTCGGTACGCTGACTTACACGCTCGATCCGCTGAAGGAAGATGCACCGCCCAGCGGGTTGCGCGGATTTTGGGGCGAGAACGAGATCACGCTCTCGTGGTGGGGATCGGCGCATGCCGACGGATACCAGATCCAGCGCGCAACCCAGCGCGGCGGACCTTACACAACCATCGGCACGGTTGGGGAAAAAGATACCAGCTTCATCGACCCGAATGTGACCGCCGGAACGACTTACTACTATGTGGTGGCGAGCAATGGCTCCAGCGGGTGGAAGGGCAAAACGAGTGCCGAGTTGGAAGTCGCGAACAAGCTCGTGACGCAATATCATTTCGACGGAAATACCAAGGATGGCGTCGGTCACCAGGACGCCGTCGCCAGTGGTCACCCAAGCTACACGCTGGGCATGGGGAATGGAAAAGCCATCGTACTGGATGGCGTTCACGATTATCTCACGCTGCCCGTCGGCGTGGCTAACGATCAAGACATCACCATCGCGGCCTGGGTTTATTGGGACGGAGAGAAGAACAACGAGCGCATCTTCGACTTCGGCGGCGACGTGACAAAGTATATGATGCTGACCCCGAAAGCCGGTGACGTCATGCGATTCGAAATCACCACCAGTCGTGGCAATGAAGGCACCGGCCGTCTCGAGGCACCGGCGCTGAAGCCGCGCCGCTGGGCGCACGTCGCCGTCACCTTGAGCGGCGACACTGGCACGCTCTATGTGGATGGCGAGGCGGTGAGTAGCGCACCCATCACTCTCCATCCGTTCTTCACGCAGACGCAATGTTACATCGGCAAAAGCCAATTCCCCGATCCTTTGTTCAAGGGACGGATCGCGGACTTCCGCATCTATAACTACGCGCTGCCGGCCAGCGCGGTCCGGGACGTTTTTCAGCGGCTAAGGTAGAACATTCCAATTTAATCGGACGCACGGAAAATCAGAGTGGCAGCGGCATCCAGTTGCTGTCGGACTTTGGAGTCAGTCGGTATGGAGCGAGTGGCGGGTCGCCGTTTTTAGGTTACGGCGCGTTTTCTTGAAGATGTGGGAGACTGATCGCGTTTGGGCTGCGTAGCCACAGAGTAGGAAGGCTGCCGAAGAGGGCCATTTCCTTACGGGAGTCCCTCAACTCGGGGCCAAAGCCGCTTGTTGAGCGAGGCGGCGCAGATTGTAGGCGGTGGCCAGCAGCAGCAGTTCGATCTTCGCTTTGGCCAACCCAAAGAGCCGGAACCGCCGGAACCCAAGGACGTTTTTCAGGACACCGAAGACGGGTTCACTGGCCGCGGCCCGCCGGGCATAGAGTCGCTGGTTCTCCGGTTGCTCGAGGCGCTCTCTCATCTCTTGGGCACTTTGCCGTCGCCGCTGTTGCACTTTCTTGAGCCGGTAGGTTGTGGGGGGCTCTGGAGCGGTCGCGCTCTGCGGGGGACAGAGCACTGTCACTGCCCATTTCTTTTCCACCGCGTAGATCAGATCGGTGTTGTCGTAGCCCGTGTCGGCCACCACGTGGGTGATCTCTGCGCGCAGCGCTTCGGGCACTTTGGCCAGGGTCTCTCCCAAGGCCCGCCGGTCGTTGCCATCCTGGC
The DNA here is from genome assembly GCF_000173075.1 of Chthoniobacter flavus Ellin428. Classification (GTDB taxonomy): domain Bacteria; phylum Verrucomicrobiota; class Verrucomicrobiia; order Chthoniobacterales; family Chthoniobacteraceae; genus Chthoniobacter; species Chthoniobacter flavus. Next base: position 158,689 of record NZ_ABVL01000008.1, on the reverse strand, counting down.
TCAGATGCACCCCGACGATCAATTGGCTGCGGCTCTCGGCCCCAGCCTCCACGACCAGTTGGGCGTTGTAGCCTTGCAGGTAGACTCCGTGGGCATCGCGCATCAGCCGGCTCTCGGGTTCCACCAAGTTGATACAGCGTTGCGCATCCTTTTTGGCTGGTGGTTCCTCCATGGTCTGCGCGGTCTTCTCCGCGCTCGTCGCTCCCCGCACCCGGCAACTCGGCGCGCTGGGATCTTCGGGATCTTCTCCTCTGGCTTGCTCCTGACGCTGCCGCCTGCAGGCTTCCTGCCGCGCTTGCAATTGCGCCTTGGCCTCGCGCAACAACGCCTGGCGCTGCTCTTTGTCTTGCAGTTCTTTGGCCAGAGCTTCACCCGGCGCTCTGGTTTCCTCTCGATCGGCTGCTTCGGCTTGCTGCAGCAACTCTTGGATCTGGGTCTGTAACTCGGCCAGTTCTTGTTCCAATTCGTTCCGCCGCCGGTTCGAACGCCGCGAGGCTCGCGCCCCCAGTTTGGTCCCATCCACGCTGACCGTGCCCAGCCGATGAAACGCTTTGAGTTCCCGAGCCAGTTGCAGCACCGCCACAAAACAACTCTCCAGCAAGCTCGCGTTCTCCCGTCGAAAGGTGGCAATCGTATCGTGATCGGGATGCTCGTTGGCACACAGGTAACGCACGCTCACATGGCTGTAGGTCGCTCGCTCGATGGCCCGGGACGAAAACAGCCCCTGTCCATAACAATAGATCAATAGGCTCAACATCATCGAGGGCGGGTATTGCCGATCGCCCGACCCACGTGCATTGACCCGCGCCAGCCGCACATCACACGTCTCCACCGCGTCCACGATGAATCTCACCAAGTCATCCTTGGCCACCCAATCCTTCATGTCCGGCGGCAGCAACATCGGGGTCTCTCGATCGATATTCACAAAACGCGTCGCCATGATACGTTTATGTATCTTTTATCAATAAAGTCAAGTATAAACCTAAGTCCGACAGCAACTTCCAGCCGCTAATCGTTCAACGTGAAGCAACAGGATGCCGCTTCCACTCTACTTGGCTATCGCTTGCTTCCTCACGCCACGAACGCGTCAAATTGAGCCGAAACACCCTTGCCTCTGTTTAGAGTTGATCGGCGGCCAGGATCGTCGCCCCACAATGGCGCTGTCTGCCAGTGGCTCGACTTGTGACGCGCAGGTGGGTTGTCGGGAAAGGCAGAACGTGTTTTCTTCCGTCATGCCTCTACCTTACCCTACGATTATTCCCGGGCTGCGGAGCCCGGCTGAGCAGGTCAATGGTCTCGTTTATTTCGGGCGGATGCTGGACAAAATCCGGCTCGCGGCGGCGGGAAAATTACCGGAGGGCTGGCAGCCGATGCGCGGGGCGGTGAAAGGGGCTTTCGACGGTCGGTGCTGCGAATTTCTGCAGCTCGATTACGCGGCGCTGGAGGCGGAGACGCTGAAGGGCAGGAAATCCGATGCGGAATTGCTGGAGTGGGCGTTTGCCCATGGGCGGAGGCCGAGCGAGACAGAGATCGAGGTGTGGAATGCCTTCATGCTCAAGCGCGGCTGGCGCGACGCGGGGACGCAGCGGCTCAATGAGCGCCTGGCGGAGATCGGTCTGCCGCCGGGGACGGTGCAGACGATGTTTGAATTCATCGATGTCGATGAAGGCCGATTGAAGGTGGACGCCGCGCAGTAAGCGATGGAAGGGGCGATGCTTTCCGGGCGTCGCCATCTCCTAATCGCTGATCGGCTGGAACATGGAACTCCAGCCGCGCATGACAAATTTATTGATAAGTAGAATAAGACGCTACAAATGAGTAGCGTTATTCACTTCGTGTTGCGTGTTACTGCGGATGTTTACAGAGAAAATGCCCTGAAAGACCTGCTCAAATCGTCCGGTTTGTTCATTTTTTTCTGGACAGTTTGTCTGAAATGACCGTCTAATCCCGCCCCAATGCGCGCCCAAACCGAACTCGACTCGCATGCGCCTGCTGCTCCGGCTTCCGGAGCCGCGCCGACGCTTTCCGAGTTGGAGATCGAGGCCATCGACCTCTTTATCGGCCTGATCAAGCTGCTCGGGATGCCGAAGTCGGTGGGCGAGCTTTACGGGCTGCTTTTCGTTTCGCCGACGCCGCTGCCGATGGAGACCCTCATGGACCGACTGAACATGAGCAAGGGCTCGGCGAGCCAGGGGCTGAAGCTGCTGCGATCCTTTGGTGCGGTGAAGACGGTGTATGTGGCCGGGGACCGGCGGGATCACTATGTGGCCGAGTTCGATCTGAGCCGGTTCGCTTCCAATTTCATCAAGGGCGAGTTGCAACCGCATCTCGATAGCGGGCTGGAGAGGATCAAGCGCATGGAGCATCTCATCCAACAATTCACGCCCGGCGAGCGCGACACCGCGGAAAATCGGCTGGTCCGCCTGCGTCACTGGCACGAAAAAGGGCAGGCCATGGTGCCCTGGATTTTGAAATTCCTCGTCTCCTGATGCGACCGGAATCTTCCATTCCCACCCTCCTTCCTGCGGAGATTCCGGAGGCGAAATGGTATTGTCTGCGGGCGCAGCCCAAGCACGAGCACATCGCCGCTGCCCGGTTGCGGCAGTGCGAGGAGATCCAGGTCTTTTGTCCGCGGGTGCGGATCCAGCGTTCCACGCGGCGTGGTTTGGTGTGGTTTACCGAGGCGCTGTTTCCGAATTACCTTTTTGCCCGTTTTGAATGGGTGCAGTCGCACGCGCTGGTCCGTTCCTGCCAGGGGGTGAGCGGCATCGTGCGCTTCGGCGATCATGTGCCGGAAGTGCCGGCCGGGACGCTCGACGATTTGCGCGCGTATATGGAAGACGCGGAGCTGAAGACCGTGTCGTTCAACATCGACGAAGGGGACGACGTGGAAATCGTGGAGGGACCTTTTCGCGGACAAAATGGCGTGGTGAAGCAACTGCTGCCCGCGCGGGAGCGGGTGAAGGTGCTCCTCGAAGTTTTAGGCGGAGCCACGGAAGTCGACTTGTGTCTGACCTCGGTCTTCAAGGAAGCCGCCGTGCTGGTCTGAGGCCGAGGGCGGCCTTGGTAAATTACATGAAAAGCCTGTCGCAAGAAAGGCGCTCGGAAGGTCTCACTGGGAACGAAAATCCCGGCGAACGACCAAGGGCGGCAGCTTGATCAAATTCCGCCCCGCGTTTCCCGCCAACCGCAGCGCAAGATAGCCCAATGCCCGCTACCGAAATATCAAACGATCGCACCGAATGGTCCAAAGTCCTCACTCCCCAGCGAGGATGGCTGGAGATCCGTTGGAAGGAACTTTGGGATTACCGTGATCTCATAGGGCTCCTCGTGCGCCGGGACTTCATTGCGACTTACAAGCAAACGGTGCTCGGTCCGATCTGGTTCCTGCTGCAGCCGATTTTCACGACGATCATCTTCACGATCGTCTTCGGTCGGATCGCGAAAATATCGACGGACGCGATTCCCGCGCCGCTGTTTTATCTGGGCGGGTTGGTGATGTGGCAATACTTCGCCGATTGCCTGAACAAGACCTCGAACACCTTTGCCAACAACGCCGCGCTGTTTGGCAAAGTCTATTTTCCCCGCCTGGTGGTGCCGGTCTCCGTCGTCATCACCAACCTGCTCACGTTCACCATTCAGTTCACTCTGTTCCTGGGCTTTCTTTGCTTCTTCATGGCCAAGGGCGCTCCGGTGGCGCCCAATTTTCGCATCATCGTACTACCGGTGCTCATCGTGCTCATGGCGGCGCTGGGGCTCGGCGCGGGATGCCTCGTGTCGGCGTTGACGACGCGTTATCGTGACCTTTCGGTCGCCGTCAGTTTTGGCGTGCAGTTGTGGATGTACGGCAGTGCGGTGGTGTATCCGCTGTCGAATATCGCGCACGAGTGGCGCTGGCTTTTCGTGCTCAATCCCATGGTGCCGATCATCGAGGCGTTTCGATTTGCCTTCCTGGGCGCGGGAGTCGTGGAGGTCTGGCAACTTGGCATCGGGGCCGCCATGTGTTTCGCGATTCTGTTCGCGGGAATCGTCACCTTCAATCACGTGGAAAAAACCTTCGCCGACACGGTCTAATGTCAGTCGTCATTCGAGCCGAAAACATCAGCAAGCGCTACCGTCTGGGTGTCATCAACCGACGGATGCTTTACCAGGATCTGCAGAGCGGATGGGCGCGCTTGCGCGGCAAGGAGGATCCGAACCGCCCCGTCTCGCACAATGGCGCGCGCGTGGAGGGCGATGACACTTTCTGGGCGCTGCGGGATGTCAACTTCGATATCACTTCCGGCGAGGTGATCGGCATCATCGGCCGGAATGGCGCCGGGAAATCGACGCTGCTCAAGGTGCTCTCCGAAATCACCGCACCCACATCCGGGGCTGTGAAATTGAAAGGGCGCGTGGCGAGCTTGCTTGAAGTTGGCACGGGTTTTCACCCGGAACTGACCGGCCGGGAAAACGTCTTTCTCAATGGGACCATCCTGGGCATGACAAAGGCGGAGGTTCGCTCCCGGTTTGATGAAATCGTGGCATTTTCCGAGATCGAAAAATTCATCGATACCCCGGTGAAACGATACTCGAGCGGCATGTACGTGCGCCTGGCGTTTGCTGTCGCAGCGCACCTCAGGCCGGAAATCCTGATCGTCGATGAAGTGCTTGCCGTGGGTGACGCGGCTTTCCAGAAACGGTGCATGGGCAAGATGGAGCAGGTCGCCGACAACGAAGGGCGGACGGTGATCTTCGTGAGTCACAACATGCAGGCGGTCTCCACCTTGACGCATCGATGCCTGCTCATGAACGACGGTCGAGTCACCTTCGATGGGCCGACGGATCAGGCGATCGGCCAGTACTTGCGCGAAGGGGCGGTGGAAGAACACGTCTACGTTTCGCCGCCCGATGGCGAGGAGCCGCGCATCGTGCGCGCAGAAGTGGTCACTTCCGAGCCGGCCTACATCCAGAGCACCGGGAAAACGATGGAAGTGCGTTTCAAGGTACATGTGCCGCGTGCGATGCGGGACGCTGCGATCTCGTTCCAGGTGATGAATGCCTATGAGCAGCCGGTCATGCACCTGTGGGTGTTCGATTCCGGCCTGCCGTTGTGCCAGGAGACGGGGACGGTCGAGCTGGTGTGCAAGGTGCCGAAGCTCCGTCTCTACATGGGAAAATACACGCTGACTTTGCACTTCGTGGCTGGCAGCCGCCGTTTGCAGATGGTCGAGCGTGTTTGCGCGTTTGAAGTGGTCTTGTACGGTCAGTCGCGCGAAATCGACTGGCAACCCGGCGCCTGTGCCTATCTCGAGGAAGCCACGTGGAGTGCTGCAGAAAGGACGACCTCATGCTGACCAAAATTCGCAAGCTCCTGGCACCGCCTCCGGCGCCTCAGCCACCCAAGGACCCCAAGTTCGAGCAAGTCCTCACTTTCTCCATGTCGGCTCGCGCCGTTTTGCAGAATCTGCACGACATGGCGAAAGACGTGCAACGGCGGGGCGTGCCTGGTGATTTTGTCGAGTGCGGCGTTTGCAACGGTGGCTCGGCCGCGGCGATCTGCCTGGCATTCGCCGATTCCGGGCGGAAGGCGTGGCTCTACGATTCCTTTGAAGGCATGCCGGAAACACGGCCGATCGATGGGCCGGACGCTGCGGCGTATCATGGCAAGTGCGTCGGTGCGGTCGAACAGGTGCGCGCCGCGGTTGTCGTCGCCGGTTTTCCCGAGGCGGACTGCATCATTCGGAAAGGCTGGTTTGACAAGACCTTCGTCGAGGAGCTCCCGGAGAAGGTGGCCTTCCTGCACGTGGATTGCGATTGGTACGACAGCGTCATGCTCACGCTCGAGACATTCTACGATCGCGTGGTCGAAGGGGGCGTCATCGTGCTCGACGACTTCGGTCATTGGGAAGGCTGCCGCGAAGCGTTTTACGATTTCATCGGACGGCGGAACCTGAAGCCGCTGCTCGAGCGATGCGGCCACACCGAGGCCTGGTGGGTGAAAGGCAAGCAGCACAATCGAACCCAATAGATTCCATGGCTGTCAGCACCAGTTCCGTAAAGGACTACTACGACGCGCACACGATCGACAAGCTGCGCGGATTTGTGGAAGGCAATCTGCGCGTCGAAATCGCCTGGGAGACCATTGCTGCCTGGGCGCCCAATCGTCCGAAACGCATCCTGGAGATCGGGTGTGGCGTGGGAGACATCTGCTGGCGCATGCGCCGTCGCTGGCCGGAGAGCGAAGTGGTCGGCCTGGACATCAGCGCGCGTTCGATCGAAACCGCCCGCCGTTTGTTTGGCGATGAGAAGCTGAGCTTCGTGGAAGGAGAGCTCAAGCCGGGGACAGTGCATGGCCCATTTGATTTGATCGTGCTCATGGACGTCTACGAGCACATCGCGCAGGCGGAACGGCCCGCCTTGCATGCCATCCTGCGCGAACTGCGCAGTCCAGAAGGCCGCATCGTGCTGGCCTTTCCTACGCCTCGGCACCTCGCCCACCTGCGCGCCAACGAGCCGGAATGCATCCAGCCGATCGATGAGGATGTGGACGTCGATGTCCTGCAAGTGCTGGCGCGCGACACGGCGTCGGAATTGCTGCTCTATCGTGAGGTGGGAGTCTGGCACGAGGGCGACTATGCGCATGCCGTCACCGGTGTCAGGACCGGCTGGAAAGGCGTGCGACAGCCGCGGCCTCCGGGCTTGCTCGCGCGTCTTCTGCAGCGCAAGCCGGCTCCCTTGGTGCCGGATCGGGAGAAACGCCTGGCCTATGTCCGGGCGCGCCTCGGGGAGGGCGTGTATACCGCTTCATGAATCCGCCGCCGTTGGACATCCGCACCCATTTCCTGGAACCGCCTTTGAGCGCTTCCAATCTCTACAATTTCCTCGCGCGCACGGCGATCGTTCGGCAACTGAAAGCGACGCTGCCCCGCTTCCGTGGCACGGTGCTGGATATCGGTTGCGGATACATGCCGTATCGCGGGCTGCTGCTGGCGGCGCCCAGCAAAGCGGAGCGGTACATCGGTCTCGATTTGCCCGACAATTTGTACCAGAAGCCGGACATCGAGTGGAATGGGCAGACCATTCCCCTGGAACCCGGCACGGTGGATTGTGCGATCGCGACGGAACTGCTTGAGCATTGCCCGGATCCTGAAGCGGTCCTCCGCGAAGCGTACCGGGTGCTCAAGCCGGGGGGGGTCATTTTCTTCACCGTGCCGTTTTTGTGGCCGCTCCATTGCGTGCCGCACGACGAGTATCGCTACACGCCCTTCGCGTTGCGACGCCACATTCAGGCGGCGGGTTTTTCGGATGTCGAGCTGCGCGCGCTGGGTGGATGGGATGCGAGCCTGGCGCAGGTTCTGGGGCAATGGGTTTTGGCTCGGCCGATGCCGGCGCCGCTGCGCTGGATATTGAGCCGGCTTGCCCTGCCGATTTTCGCGCTGTTGCGCGCGATTGATCGTCCGCCGAAAAAGTTTCACGAGGGCGCCATGCTGACGGGCCTCGCGGGCACCGCGGTGAAGCTCGCATGACCCGGCCACTGGCCATTTTCACGCCGCAGATCGGGACATTTTCGGAAACGTTCATCCGCAGGCACATCGAGCGTCTCCTGCCCGAGGGGGTAGTCGTGGTCACGCAAACGACCAAGCAGCCCTTCGCCGGAAATTGGTCGGTCAATTGTCCGACGCTCGTGCTCGATCAACTCGCGACTGGCCGCCCCCAGCGATGGCTTCATGGCCTTGGGTCGAAGCTCGGCTGGATCAAAACGTCGCTCCAGTCGGCGTCAGTCGCGGAGTTCCTCAAAGAACATCGAGTGCACACGATGCTGGTAGAGTATCTTGACCACGCGCTTTGCTGGCTGCGATTGGCGCGCGAACTCGACATCCGGCTTTTCGCGCACGCCCACGGCTACGATGTGTCGGCTTATCTCCAGGACAGCAATTGGCGGTCGCGCTACCCCCGGCTCAACGAATGCGCCGGTGTCATCACGATGAGCCGTTTGAGCAAACAAGCGCTCCATGCCGTGGGGATCGGCGAAGACAAGATTCATGTGGTGCCCTACGGAGTGGACGTGCCAGCGGAATTTCCCCGACGGGAGGAGAATTCCCAAGTCGTCCGGTGCATCGCGGTGGGGGTGACGGCGCAGAAAGCCCCCATTCTCACGCTGGACGCCTTTCGTCGCGCAGCGGAACAACACCCCGGGCTCCATTTCGATTTCATCGGCCGGGGCGATCTGTTCCCGGCGATGCAACAATTTGTGCGGGCTTTTGGCTTGGAGCAACGCGTCACGTTGCATGGTGCAAAACATCACAGTGAGGTGCTCAAGCACATGGGCCGCGCCGACCTCTTTCTGCAGCATAGCATGGTCGATCCTGCGGGAGCGACGGAGGGGTTGCCGGTGGCGATTCTCGAGGCGATGGCTGCCGGATTGCCGGTTGTTTCCACCCTGCATGCCGGAATTCCGGAGGCAGTTGCCGAAGGGGAAACGGGCTATTTGGTGCGTGAAGGCGATAGCCGGGCGATGGGCGAAAGAATCGCGCAACTCGCCTTTGACTGTGATCTACGCCGACGCATGAGCCAGGCCGCATGGCAGCGCGCGCGCGATCATTTTGGCTCGGAGAAACAGCGGGCGTCGCTTTTGCAAATCATGAATCTTTCCCCTGCGGCTGAAAAGAATGTGGCGCTCGATTGAAAATCTTTGGCGAACCGTGGCACGGCTCGATTTGCGCGCCCGTCTGCGCAAGCATCTTGCTTTTCGCGCGTTTCGCGCGCGGTGCCACCAGAGCACTCCGCTCCAGGTGGTGATTGGCGCCGGCTCGACGGAATTTTCCGGCTGGGTGTCGACGGATCTCGAATCCTTGGATGTGACGCTTCCGCAGTCATGGAAGCGTCTTTTCCGGACAGATAGCATCGATCGTCTGCTCGCTGAGCATATCTACGAGCATCTCGACGAAGCGGAGTGCCGGAAGAGTTTTCGCGAATGCTTTCGCTATCTCAAGCCGGGCGGGCTGCTGCGGATCGCAGTGCCGGATGGACATCGCCGCGATTCGGCCTACGTCGCCGAAGTTTCGCCGCCGAAGGATGGGCACAAGATGCTTTTTACCGTGGAAAGCTTGCGAAGCTTGCTTGAGGAGGCGGGTTTTCAGGTGACACCACTGGAATACTTCGACGCGAGCGAACAGTTTCATCATTCCGCGTGGGATCCCGCCGACGGGATGATCCGCCGTTCGTTGCCGTTTGATACCCAGGAAGCCTTTCGTATCGGGCCGTTGCATTACACCTCGCTGATTATGGATGCCCGGAAGCCGAATCGTTCTCGCCCATGTGCGGAATAGCCGGAGTCGTCGCGCGGGAACCACTCGGTGACGAGTGGGGAGGGCGCATTGCGGCCATGAAGGGGGCGATGTTTCATCGCGGGCCGGATGGGGAGGGCGAATATCGCAACACCAATGTGGTGATCGCGATGCGGCGGTTGAGTATCATCGACCTCGTGGGTGGTGGGCAGCCGCTGTTCAACGAAGACCGGAGTGTTGCGCTGGTGGCGAATGGCGAGGTCTACAACTTCCTCGAGTTGCGCGAGCAACTGGAAAAGCGGGGCCACACTTTTGCAACCCACAGCGATTGCGAAACGATCGTCCATCTCTACGAGGAGTACGGAGTGGATTGCGTGCAGCACCTGCGCGGCATGTATGCCTTTGCGCTTTGGGATGAAAAACGGCGTCGACTCCTGCTCGTGCGCGATCGCCTGGGCGAGAAGCCGCTCTATCTGCACGAGAGCGAGGGGCGGGTGGTATTTGCCTCCGAACTGAAAACGCTGCTGGCGTCAGGAGTTCCGGGGCATGAGCTCGATGAAGACGCCGTCGACCTGTATTTTCACTACCAATATGTGCCCGAGCCGCACACGCCGCTGAAAGGGGTGCGGAAGCTGGATGCGGGGCATTTACTGGTGATCGACACCGCGCCATGGCAAGTGACCGAGAAGATTTACTGGCGAATGGAAGATGCGCCGCCGATCGAGGGCAACCCGGCGGAAATCATCCGGCAGGAACTGGACACCGCCGCGCGGCTCACGATCCGCTCGGATGTGCCGGTCGGTGTCGCTCTCAGTGGTGGCCTGGATTCCGCGGCGATCGCCGCCTTGGCGGCCCGGCACTATCCCGGAGTGCTGCACGCGTTCAGCATCGGCTATCCGGGGCGTCCGCCGAGCGATGAGCGCGCCGATGCGAAAGCGTTTGCCGACCGGCTCGGCGTGCCTTTTCACGACATCGAACTCGAGACGGGGGAGATGACGCGCCTCTTTCCCGAGCTGGTGTGGTGGCGCGATGACCCGATCGCGGACATTTCGGGCTTCGGCTATTTTTCCGTGATGAAGCTGGCCCGCGAACACCGCGTGCCGGTGGTCTTGCAGGGGCAGGGCGGCGATGAACTTTTCTGGGGTTACCCGTGGGTGAAAGATGCAGCGGTGGCTGCCGCCGAGCGCTTCTCGAGCAAAGGGCCTCTGGCCATGTTGCGCCGTCTGGCACCGCGTGGACGGCGCACGCGCTTTTACGATTTGACCCACGACTACCGCACCGCGTGCAAGACGGTGCGGGGCGTGTACGGGCGCCGGATGCGGGATGGAGCGCGCCGCTTCGGGGCGAGCCGCATATTCGATGCACCGCAGGTGCCCGGGCAGGAAGGCATCGGCGTGACGCGGTTGATCTTCGATACCTACCTGCGCGAAAACGGCATCACGCAGGGCGACCGGTTGAGCATGGCATCTTCCATCGAACTGCGGCTTCCACTGCTCGACTACCGGCTGGTTGAGACGGTCATCGGCCTGCGCAAAACGAGGACCGATTTTTACGCGCCGTCCAAAGCGTGGTTCACGGAAGCGCTCGGCGATTTGCTGCCGAAGGAAATCCTTGACCGGCCCAAACGTGGCTTTACCCCGCCGGTGGGAGACTGGCATCGGGCGTTGTTTGCGCAGTACGGATCGTGGCTCCGCGACGGCTACCTGGTGCAGGCGGAGATCCTGAGTCCGGAAGGCGCGACCGCGCTGGCCAAAGGTCCGTTTCCGCGCGGCCTGGCCACGCCGCTTTCCTTCAAAGCATTGGTGCTCGAGCTTTGGTACCGGAGAGTGAAGGAAAAGGCTGCACCGTCCGTTTCGTGATGTTCGCGCCCGTCGTCCTATTTGCCTACAATCGGCCCGACCACGTCCGGGCCACGCTGGAAAGCCTGGCGGCCAACGCCGGGGCCGGTGAAACGCCGCTGTACATTCATTGCGACGGAGCGAAACCGCAAGCGGGTGGGGAGGAACGCGAACGAGTGAACCAGGTGCGCAAGGTCATTCGCGAAAAACAGTGGTGCGGGCGTGTGACGATCGTGGAATCGGAAACCAATCGCGGCCTCGCGGATTCGATCGTGCAAGGCGTGCAGGACGTCCTCACCCGTCATGGTTCGGTGATCGTGCTGGAGGATGACCTGCTGCTTGCGCCGGGCTTCCTGTGTTACATGAACGAGGCGTTGCGCTGCTACGAAAACGACGCGGACGTGATGCACGTCTCCGGTTACATGTTCCCGGTAAGCGTGGAACTTCCAGAAACGTTTTTTCTCCAGCTCACCAGTTGCTGGGGCTGGGCCACCTGGCGCCGAGCCTTTACGCAATTCGAACCGGATGCACGGAAACTTCTGGCGGGACTCGAGGAGCGCGGCTTGGTCAGAACATTCAATTTCGAAGAGGGATACGACTATGCAGGGCAACTGCGCGCCAATGCAGTGGGGACTTTGCGAACCTGGGCCGTACGGTGGTACGCCAGCGTCCTGTTGCGCGGAGGGCTGGCTCTGTTTCCCAGGCAAACGCTCGTGGAAAATACCGGCTTCGACGGCAGTGGGCGCGAACTGTAAAAGTCTGGATCAGCGCTTTGGGAATGAAAATGGGGGGTGACATTCGGGTCATGCGCTCGCCGCTTCAGGAATCCGCGGCGGCTAGAGAAGCCGTCCGCCGCGCGCTCCAGGGCTCCGCGGCCAAGCCTTCACCGCCGAGTTTTCTCACGCGCTGGAAGAAGTCATTCCGAACCTTTACGCGGATGAAATAAACTATGATTGCCAAATTCTTTCAAAAATGGCGCGGGCTGTCCCAGGCGGCTGAACCGCCCCCGAGGAACGCCGTGCCTCCTTCCACCGAAGCGAAGCCCGATACGGATATCTACTGGACTCCCGCGATGGCGGAGGCTCTGGAAACGTGGGGAGAGGGCAATGCCTGGGACGAAATTCAATTTCTCCTGGCGACCACGCGCGGTCGTGTGCTCGACATTGCCTGTGGCACCGGCAAGACGATGCAGACGCTCGGTCAGCGCTTTCCCGCTTTGGAACTGCACGGGTGCGACATTTCCGATTTTCTGATCAGCAAAGCCATTCAGCGTGGTTTGCCGACGGATCGTCTCCGGGTGTGCGATGCCACCCAGACCGGCTATCCGGACGGCATGTTCGACTATTCGTACTCGATCGGGTCACTCGAACATTTCACCGAGCAGGGGATCTCGGATTTTCTCAAGGAAGCCGCGCGACTGACGCGCCAATTTTCCGCGCACATGGTGCCGGTGACGCGCAGTGGGCGGGATGAAGGCTGGATCACGCCGCATCAAAGCTATTACAATAACTCGGTCGAATGGTGGTTGAAAAAATGTCGCGAGCATTTCGGTGTGGTTTACGACATCGACTCACGCTGGTCTGACCAGATCTCGACCGGAAAATGGTTCATCTGCGGACACTCATGAGCAATCCCCTTAAACTCCAGGCCAGTCGCTTCTGGCCCTCTCTCAAACGCCTCTATGCCGGGGCGCCGAGCATCGCCATGTGTCGTGTGCCGGAGCTGGAATTTGCCGCCCTGCTGCCGCTCGACGGAAAGACGCTGGACCACTGCTGTGGCGACGGCATTTTTGCCAGCCTCGCCTGGCCGCAGGGGCGATTCACGGCGGGCTGCGACATCGATGGACGGGCAGTGGAGCAATGCCGCAAGCGCGGGCGTCATGAGAGCGTGGAAGAATGTGATGCGGCCAAGGGGCTGCCTTATGCGGACGCGACTTTCGACCTGGTCTTCAACAACAGCGCGCTGGAACACATTCCCGATGTCGATGCGGCGCTGCGCGAGATCGCCCGCGTCACGAAACCGGGCGGCACGTTTGCGTTCAATGTGCTCAATCACCGCTATTTCGAATGGTGGCCGGGCGACGAAGCGTCGCGGACGGGCTATCGCGAGTGGCAGCCGTTTTTCCATGCGCTGACCCGTGAGGAGTGGGCGGAGCGGCTGCGGAATGCAGGGTTTTCGGTGGAAAGCGTGCGCGGTTATTTCGTGCGCGGGAGCGCACAGGAACTCGCGCTGCTTGACTGTGAATTTTCCGGGCTCGCGCTGCGCCAGCGCCCGAGCGAGCTGGTAACCAAATTCCGGCGGATGGGGCGGTTGAAGAAATGGCTGTGGTGGCGACGCCTGGGAAATTTTGCATGGACGGCGGAGGACGATGCCGGTGCGGGCTATTTCATTACGGCCAAACGTTTGTGAGCACGGCCTCCATGACGTGGGAAGAAGCGGTCCGTTGGTACCGGGCCCAGCCCGGCAACGAGGCCGCCATTCGCCACAATTATTTCGATCTGCCGGTCCGCACCGCCGCGGAGCGCTATGCAGCGAGTGAGGAGTTCGCGGAGATCCGGCGGCTGCTCGGGCCGGGCGGCGGGCGTGCGATCCTCGATCTTGGCGCGGGCAATGGCATCGTCAGCTACGCTCTCGCGCGCGATGGTTGGAACGTGACTGCGCTCGAGCCGGACCCGAGCGCGGAAGTGGGCGCGGAAGCGATCGAGCGCCTCGCAGCGGAGAGCGGGTTGGCCATCCGCGTAGTACGCGAAGTGGGTGAAAGGCTGCCCTTTCCCGATGGCGCCTTTGCGGCGATTCATGCGCGCCAGGTTTTGCATCATCTCCAGGACCTGGACGCCGGGGTGGCGCAGATGGCCCGCGTGCTGGCGCCGGGCGGTCTGTTGCTCGCGACCCGCGAGCATGTGGCCGATGATGCGGAGCAACTCGCCGGTTTCCTGCGCGCGCATCCGCTCCAGTCGCACTATGGTGGTGAAAATGCCCATCCGCTCGAGCGCTATCTCGGAGCGTTGCATGGCGCCGGGCTGGTGCAGCGCGCGTTATGGGGACCGCTGGAGTCGATCTTGAATTTTTTCCCGGGAACCGAACAGGTCCGCCAGGAGACGGTGCGGCGAATCGCTGCGCGACGCTGGCGCGGGCTCGGAAGGCTGCTCGCGTGGTCGCCGGCCTTTCGTGCTGCGCAACTTGCCATGGTCACACGGCAGGACCGCACCCCAGGCCGCATCTTTAGCTTTCTCTGCAGCAAACCCGTATGAGCAATACCATCCTCGTCACCGGGGCGGCGGGCTTCCTGGGCCGGTACATTGTCCGTCAATTTTTGCGCGAAGGCTGGGAAGTCGTCGCGGTGGACGATGTTCCGCCGGAAAATGCGCCGGCGGGACGGGGCATGCGCTTCGAGCGGATGAGTCTGCCGGATGGGCGGCTGCCGGAGTTGTTGAAACGCGCGGCGCCGCGTGCCTGCGTGCATTGCGCGGGAAGGGCCTCGGTGCCGCTTTCGCTCTCGGAACCAGCGGCGGATTTTCAAGCGAACACGGTCCTGACTTTCGAGATGCTCGACGCTCTGCGCCGGCACGCGCCGACCTGCCGTTTCGTGCTCCTCTCGAGTGCGGCGGTTTATGGCGACCCGGTCACGCTCCCTGTGACCGAGTCGCATGCCGTGCAGCCAATCTCGCCCTACGGTTACCACAAACGCCAGGCGGAGATTCTCTGCGAAGAGTTTGCGCGCGTGTACGGGTTGCCCACCGTGAGCGCGCGGATTTTCTCCGCCTACGGGCCCGGCTTGCGGCGCCAGGTGGTATGGGATGTTTGCGAACGTTTGCTGAACACCGGCAGCTTGTCGTTGCGCGGGACCGGCGAGGAAACGCGGGACTTCATCCACGCGCAGGACGTGGCGCGCGGACTTTGTCTTCTGGCTACGGCCGATGCGGCAGGCCGGGGGGAGACTTACAACCTGGCGAGCGGACGCGAAGTGTCGATGCGGGAACTGGCCGCGATCGTGGCGCACGCGTTGCAATCTTCCGCCGTGCCGGGTTTCGACGGCCAGGTCACACCGGGCAATCCCCTGAAATGGTGTGCCGATTTGACGAAAATCCGCGCGCTGGGGTTTGCCCCGGAAATCTCCTTCGAACAAGGTGTGAGCGGCGTGGCTGCGTGGTGTGCAGCAGAACTCGCGGCCCGATAGATTTCCCATGCGCATTGGATTGATCATGCAAGGCGGCGACGCCTGGATCGGCGGCAGCGAATATGTCAAAAATCTCGTGCAGGCCGTGGCGACGCTGCCGGCGTCAGAGAGAAAGAGCTTTGAGTTGTTTCTCATCGCGCGCTCGCCGCAGCAGGAGGAATTGCTGAACGCCCTCCGGCCGCACGTGGACGGAATTCTTTTTCTCGAGGAGACGCGGCCCGCGGACTCGTTGACGCAACGTGTCGCCATGCGGTTGGGGCTGCACCGGCCGGTGGATAACGCCCATTTCAAACGGCAGATCCGCGAGTGGGGAATCGGTCTTCTCTACCCCATTACCTACGATAACAACTACAATATCCGGGTAAGGCTGCCGCTGACCGATGCCGGCCTCACTGCGCGGTGGATCGGCTGGATTCCCGATTTTCAGCACAAGTATTTGCCGGAGCTGTTCCGCCCGGAAGAACTGGCGCGCCGCGAGGAGGGCATTTCCATTTTGGCGCGCGATGCCCGGGCTCTGGTCTTCAGCAGCGAATCTGCCGCTGCCGATTTCCGCCGGTTCTATCCGGAATCACGAGCGGCGATCAAGGTCCTGCGTTTTTGTACGAGCCCGTCGCCGGCCTGGTACGAAGGAGATCCGCAGGCTGCGCGAACGAAGTATCATCTTCCGGAGCGGTTCTTTCTCGTCAGCAACCAATGGTGGCGGCACAAGAACCACCTGTTGGTTTTTGAAGCGCTACAACTGCTCGCCAGCGAGGGCGTGAGGCCATTCGTAGTCTTCACGGGATCCCCGCTGGACTTTCGCGATCAAGCCTACGTGAATGTCGTTCTCCAGCGTGCGCATGAATTGGGCATTGCCGGGCAGGTCGCGCTGCTGGGCCTGGTGCCGCGGGCGGATCAGATTCAGCTCATGCGCGGTGCGGTCGCGGTGATTCAGCCTTCGCTTTTCGAAGGCTGGAGCACGGTCGTGGAGGACGCCCGTGCTTTGGGTCGGCCGATGATTTTGTCCGACTTTCCCGTCCACCTCGAACAGAACCCGCCGGCGAGCGTCACATTCGAACGGACCTCGGCGAAAAGCCTGGCGAAGGTGCTCCGGCAGGCCGACCGGGAATGGGCATGGCCGCTCGACTCGGAAAGCCAGCGCCAGGCGCGCGACGACGCCGCGCGGAATCTGCGCGAATTTGGAAAGACATTCCTCGCCATTGCGCACAGTGTCTGAGCGGTCTGGTTCTCTCGATGTCTCTGCCACTGGTCATTCGGATTCGGGATGCGCTCCTTCACCCTTTGTGGCGCACTTTGCAGCGCGTCGGCATTCTGCGGCTGGGACGCCTTGCCCAATACCCGCCGAGGGAGTTGAAGCGCGAAGTATTTCCACCCTCGGCGCTCGCCCCGGAGGGTCTGCCGAGCCTGGCCATCGTCGTCCCGTCTTATCAGCAGGCGGATTTCCTGGATTGCACACTGGAGTCCATTTTTTCCCAGGGCTACCCGCGCCTGACCGTGGCGGTGCAGGACGGCGGGTCGCGGGACGGCACCGCCGCGGTGCTGGAGAAATATGCCCCGCAATTATCGAGCTGCGTTTCCCAGCCGGACGGGGGGCAGGCCGACGCCATCGTCAAAGGCTTCGTCAAGGTCGCTGGGGATATCATGGCGTGGCTCAACGCCGACGATTTGCTAATGCCAGGCACCTTGCAGTTTGTCGGTGAATTCTTTGCGACGCATCCGGAAGTGGATGTCATTTACGGACATCGCGTCCTCGTGGATGAACTGGGACGGGAGATCGGACGCTGGATTTTGCCGCCGCACGATGCCGAAACGTTACGCCGGATCGACTATGTGCCCCAGGAAACGCTCTTTTGGCGAAAGTCGCTCTGGGAAAAAGCGGGCGGCGTGAACCCGCGATTTCATTTCGCGCTCGATTGGGATTTGCTCCTGCGCTTCCACCGGGCCGGCGCGACGATTTGCCGGCTGCCTTATTTTCTCGGCTGCTTCCGCGTGCACGGTGCGCAGAAGACGCAGGCACAGAAGTCCACGGGGCGGGAGGAAATTCATGAACTTCAGATCCGGGAGCATGGGCGTGCGATCTCCGCGGACGAACTCGAGTTTTGGTCGCGCAAAACGCAGTTGCGCGGCGCCTGGTGCGCAGGCCTGCTGCGCTGCGGAATCCGTCGCTGACCTTTCTTCATGAGCGGAATCTTGCCCAAAATCACGGTTGTCACCCCGTCGTACAACCAGGCGGCTTTTCTGGAGACCACGATCCAAAGTGTACTCGGGCAGTTCTACCCGAACCTCGAGTATATCATCATGGATGGGGGCAGTAACGACGGCAGCGTAGACGTGATCCGGCGTTACGAGAAACATCTCACCTATTGGGTCTCGCAAAAGGATGGCGGCCAGGCGGAGGCCATCAACGCGGGGTTTGCGCGCGCCACGGGAGATATCCTGTGCTGGCTGAACAGCGATGATTTCTATCTGCCCGGCACGCTGCGCCGCATCGGCGAATTGCTGGCGCCCGAGGTGCAAAAACCCGCGCTGGTTTACGGCGGGACGCTCTTTTTTCGCGAGAATAGCAACCATACCAAGGTCGCGCGGCCGCATCCGTTCGACGCCGAATTTCTCGGGTTGCAGGACTATATCCTGCAAGCCAGCACCTTTTGGACGAAAGCGCTTTGGCAAACCTGCGGCCCGCTCGACGCCGCCTTGTCGTTTGCCTTCGACTGGGAATGGTTTCTCCGTGCGGCCAGGGTAATCGAATTCACGCGCAGCGAAAACATCCTGTCCGCCTATCGCTTGCACGCCGGGCATAAGTCCGGATCGGGCGGCGAGCGGCGCCGCCGCGAAATTCTCGAGGTTGCCCGCCGGCACTCCACACCGGCCCAAGTGCGTGCCTACGACTTCACTCACGCGCATTGGGAGCAAGTCCAAAGGTGCCTTCGATTGACCAAAGCATTGCAACGGGCACGCGTTCCGTTCGCTTCCTGGTGGGCTCGTTCGATGACTTCACCGCTTCTTTCTCTGCCCAGGGGCGTCGACTATGCGACCTTGGAGATTTGCCGATATATGCTCACTGATATTCAGTAACATGAGTCTGGACGATTCATTTTCGACCAAGTCATTGCGATGGATTCGCCGCTATCCATTGCTTTTGCTCATCATCGGCCATTGCTTCTTTTCACTCGGCATCTGGAACGCCGAAGTGGGTTTCGGCGAGGATACGATTCCAATCAAGCTCGCCCTGGCGCACACGAGTCCCCTGTCGCTAACGCCAAATACTTACAACGATCTCTACACCCTCATTCTGGCCTTTGTTGCTCCGGACCCGATGGTGGCCAGCATCGTCATGCGCTTTCTGGTCTCCTTGTTGACGGCAGTTTCCCTTTACCTGGTCCTTTCTCGTTTTTCGGATTTTCTGAGGATCGAAGCGATTCTCTTTGCCTGTTTCGTCTGGATTGCCTCCCGCCTGTGCGCGCCGATTGTCCAGTTTACGAACGTCAATGGATTCTCATTCTCCGTCATGCTCCTGGGAATCTATTTTTTATTCTCCAAGAGACGAGTGGCCGGATTCCTCGGCTTTACGCTCTTCAGCGTCCTGGCGATGACATTGCGTCCGGAATGGATCGCGCCCTTCTTGTTGATCCTGCTATTTCTCCTGGCCGAGGCGGCATGGAATTGGTTTGCGAACGACGAACGGTTCAACAAAAAAGTCAAGATCGTCGGCACCCTGGCAGCTGGCCTCATCTTGTTAGGCGCCGTTCCCCTTTTCCTGCCGAAAATACGGCCTTTCGCGATGAAGGCCGACAATTATCTGCTTTTGGGCCTGGGACAATGTTACGCGAGTTTTTCGAAAACCGAGCATCCCGAGCAGGTTTTCGATCCAATGACGGAATATCAGGGCGTACTGGATCGCACATTTGGGAATCCCAAGAGCATGGTGGATGCGATCCGAAACAACCCCCATGAGATGATGCGCTACTTCAAGCTGAATACCTTAAGGAATCTTCGGCGGATTCCGGAAGAGTTGCTCAGCACGCGCAGCGGATCGACGGCGGCCTTGATCGCCCGGCCACATTCGTTGCTGCTTTATGGCGTTTTGCTGTTCGGCGGATGGTTTGCTGTTGCGCGACTGCTGCGTCGCGAAATCGGACTCGGAAAAGAAGCGGATCGCGGAGGCGAGGCACCCGCTTCCGGCTATGATTTGGCGAGAAAGGTTGTCATTCTACTCCTCCTATGTTCGGCGTCCTCAGTCGCGATTGTGATGCTCGTTGGATCTCCTCGCTATTGGATCTCCATCGTTCCCATCTTGTATCTATTCCTCGCCCTGTGTTGCGATGCGATCATGAGGAGAGTGTCTTCGCCTCGGTTCGATTTTGCAGTCATCGCGGCGGCGTTCGTCCTGTTCTGCTGGCCTAACTTTCTGTCTATCAAGAAACAAAATCTCGTTGTGCGGGCCATGCGCGACATCGCGCCCCTGGTGCGGCCGCATCCGATGATCGCTGCGCTCTGGGCGGAGCCCCTCGTTGTTTACGGTTTTCGTGGCGAAGCGGAGGGGGTCAGCGCTTGGGATGGTATCAAATCGAATGACATTGCCGCTGGGAGATTTGACATATTGATCCTGGACCGAGGGTTTCGCGCCTCGCGTACTTGGGCGGAACAGGCGCCTTTTTTCCTTCAACTGGAACAGGAGCCGGAGCGTTATGGTTTCGTGAAATTCCAAGTTCGCGATATCGGTCCCAGGGCTGTCTACTATCGCTCCGCCCTCGTGCCTAACGAGATAGATTCGCGATAAGTGAGCATAACGATGGCGTTCTCCGAGCCCCTATCGAGAGCCGGCAAGGCTGAGACTTCGCACCCGAATGAAGGCCGGCGGTTTGTCGTCGTTTGGTGTTTCACGGTGGTTATGGCGGTCCTGATCCTTTACCCGCTGGCGACTTGTTTTCTGATTAATTGGTTTAATGACGGCGGACTTCGTTGGATCAAAGAGATTCGAACCAGAAAATTCCAGATGGCGGAGATGGTTCGCTCCAAGGAAAGGATCTTGATCGCCGGCGGCTCCAGCGGGTTGTTTGGGGTGGATGCGGAACTGCTCGAGAAAAGACTCCGGCGGCCGGTCGTGAATCTGGCTTCGCACGCGGGGCTCGGGTTGCGCTTTCTCCTCGATGACGCCCGGCAGGCGGCCCGACCGGGAGACACTGTCCTCCTCAATATCGAATATGGATTATACGCGTCAGGACCGCTTTTGACCGATATCGAGAGGCCTTACTGTTGGACATACGAGCCGGGGCGACTTTTTCATCTGCCTCTCACTACGCTGCGCCAGCAACTTTATGGCATCCCTTCCTCGGATTACGTACGCTCTTGGAAGCTTTGGAACCTCCGCTTTTCGGGTGGTTTGGAAAGGAGTGAACCTGCGGTGTGGACAGAGTATTCCTTCGTTCAGCTTGGGCCTCGCGGTGATTTTAGGGGAGAGGTTCATCCCACTGCGCCGATCGCAGAGATCTACTTGGAATCCACGCCCGGCCTCAGCTCGACCTCTGCACAACTACTCGAGGATTTCTTTTCCTGGGCCGCTCATCGGGACATTCAAGTGGTCGGCTTATTCCCCCCGGTGGTGCGCGGGCCCAAGGGACCGAAAGCCGCGGCCCCTGTTTTCGAGAGGATTCGGAGTTTTTATCAGGCTCATCATCTCACGGTTTTAGGAGATCCGGATGTGGTGCAGATGCCTCGCGCATTGTTTCTCGATACGAGTTTTCATACCAATAAGGTGGGCCGGCGATTGCATACCGAGATACTGGCGCAGGAACTCCAGGCGCATTTTAACCAGGGGCGTCCCCCTGGCAAACCGGGAATTTTTCTTTTATGCGACCCCTACAGCAAAGCGGGGCCAAAAGACGATTCACTCGAGTTTACCGCTTGCCGTTACCTCTCGATGGCACCGCTACAGCATTCTCTCTGCATGACTCCGGCGCAGGTGCGGGAAATGGTCCAGAAAGGAACCTTATTTTACTACGATGACTCGGGCATCGGCCCGATGTTGCAAGTTCAAGGGTTGCAGAGCGTGGTGGAGAATCGACACACTTCGACCCTCGCCGATTGGGTCAAAATGTACCCGCAGCACATCTTTCTCCTTTCCATTTGCGGGGGCGCCAAGGTGCCCAATTCTTCCTCGGAGCTTCCCGCTTCTTTTTCCAAGTTTTTGAACGATGAGGCGCCGATGCGAGCAGCAATTCTTGGCACAGGTTCGTTTTCCGGCATCAAAAGAATCGCCAGCGGGACGGGGTTCGTCAAAGTGAGACGGAGCACCCGCGTCCGATTGCCGCGAACGGCGCCTTTGGAATACCTGGCGGCCGCCTGGCCGGCTTCCGAGGATCATCCGGACACTCGGCGGCTCATGGTGGAAAGAGAATCCATCCTGGATTCAACGGCCGATGGAGATCTGGCGGTCTGCGTCGTCGACCCGAATCTGGGGATTGTGGTCCAGCGTGATACTTTCCACGATGGGGTGCATGTGGATGAAGAACTCCGGCGCGTGGTAGCTCAATAAAGTGCTTTTTAACAGTTTCATATTCCTTTTCGGCTTTCTGCCGGTGGCGCTTTTGCTCTACTTCGGCATTGCGCGCTTTTGGGGTTCGCAAGCGGCCAACATCTCGCTCGTCGCGATGTCTCTGGTCTTTTACGGTTACTGGGCCTACGCACCCTTCGACGGTCATGGGGCGCCACAAAGGATGTTTGGCTATGTCTGGTTACTATGCGCCAGTACCACCGTAAATTATCTCGTCGGTCGGAGCTTGCAGGCGCGACCCAGACTTTGGCTGCTGGCGGCTGGCGTGGCGGGTAACCTGGCGGTGCTCGGTTACTATAAGTACGCCGGCTTTGCCATTCGTACGGCCGACCATGCTCTCCATGCCAGCCTGTCCATTCCCCAGGTGATTCTGCCGCTGGCCATCTCTTTCTACACGTTTACCCAGATAGCCTTCATCGTGGATGCCTACCGGGGCCTGGCTGCGGAGATGAGCTTTCCTCGCTATGCGCTGTTCGTGTCGTTTTTCCCACACCTGATCGCCCGGGCCAATCGTGCACCACAGCGAGATCATGCCGCAATTCGCCCGGCCTGACGCCAAGCGCTGGCAATTCGGCAACGTCAGCGTTGCGCTCGCCTGGTTAAGTATCGGCCTTTTGAAGAAAGTGGTCATTGCGGACGCCTGCGCGCCGCTGGCCAACACCGTTTTTGGAAAGCCGGAGTTAGCGAGCATGGTGGAGGCGTGGGCCGGCGCCCTGGCTTATTCCATGCAGCTCTATTTCGATTTTTCGGGCTATAGTGACATGGCGATCGGGTTGAGCCTTTTGTTCAATGTCCGTCTGCCGGACAATTTCAACGCACCTTACCGGGCGGAAAGCATCGTGGATTTCTGGCGCCGGTGGCACATGACACTCTCCCGGTTTCTCCGCGACTATCTTTATATTCCCTTGGGAGGAAATCGGCTTGGCTCCGGCCGGCGCTATCTCAATCTCTTTGTCACGATGGCGATCGGTGGCCTCTGGCATGGTGCCGGGTGGACATTTTTGGTCTGGGGGGCCTTTCACGGATTGCTTCTGACCATTTGTCATCTTTGGCATAAGACATCGTGGCGGCTGCCCGTGTGGAGTGGGCGTTCCTTGACCTTCCTGGCGGTGCTTTTGGGATGGGTCATTTTTCGAGCGAGCAGCCTCGAAGAAGCCGGAAATCTGTTTCACAAGATGACGGATCTTTCCAATTTCCGGCTGTATCATTTCAAGACCGGCCTGCAGTTGGAACATCTGGCGGGTTTGTTGGGGTTGCTGTTGTTTGTGAACGTCGCCCCCACGACAAAGCGTTGGATCGAGACCCGGAAATTGGGCACGCCCGAAGCGATCGGGATGGCGCTGCTCTTTTGCCTTTCGCTTTTCTTGATCCGCAATGTCGAATTGCGGTTCGCGAAGAGCGAATTTATCTATTTCCGTTTTTGACCGTTTCGCCTTCGAGGCCCATTCCGTCTCTCTCCTTCATGTCCTGCACGGTTCCTTCAGAGGTTAACAACGGTGAGGTCTGGCCCAGAATATCGGTCGTCACGCCTTCGTATCGACAGGCGCCGTTTCTTGAAACCACCATTCTGAGTGTCCTCGGCCAATGTTATCCCAATCTCGAGTACATCATCATGGATGGCGGCAGTGATGATGGCAGCGTGGAGATCATCCAACGCTACGAAAGCCAGATTGCGCACTGGGAATCGGCTCGGGACAAAGGGCAGTCGGACGCTATCAACCGCGGTTTCGCCCGCGCCACGGGCGACATTCTCTGCTGGCTCAATAGCGACGATTTTTTCCTGCCCGGCACGTTGCGGACGATCGGCCGTCTCCTCGCGGGCTCGGTGGGCCGGGCGGCGCTGCTTTTCGGGAGCTGCGTCTACTTTCGCGAGGCCGATGGTTCGGCCCGCATCCTGCGCGCCCGCGCACATTCCGTGGAGACGCTGCGGGAGACGGATTGCATCTACCAACCCAGCTCCTTTTGGACCAAGACTCTCTGGGAGGTGAATGGGCCGCTCGATGAGGAGCTGCACTTCGGTTTCGACTGGGACTGGTACATTCGCGCTCGGCGGCATTGTGACTTCCTCATGCACGAGGGGATTCTTTCCGCCTATCGTCGGCACGCGGCGCATAAATCCGGCTCCGGCGGCAAGACGCGGCGCGAAGAAATCCTGCGCGTGGTGCGGCGCCACGGATCGGAAGCGCAGATTCGCAGCTACGAATACGCAGAGGCGAAGTACCCGGACTTCGAGCGACGCCAGCGCGTGAACCAGATGTTGCGCCGCTGGCATGTGCCCTACGCGACGCAAGTGAGCGCGTTGCTCACGCCCGGCCTGTGGCAACTGCCCACGGGAGTTTCGCGAGAGACTTTCCGGCGCGCCACGGGGATGTTTTCGTCCACCTGAAATGAGCTTCATTTCATTAGTCACACCTTCGTTCACCAGGGGGCGCTTCCTCGGTGAGACGATCGCATCGGTCATTGGGCAAGACTTTCCCAAGGCTCGAGTATATCGTCATCGATGGCGGCTCACGGATCACAGCCGTGGAGATTCTCGAGACTCACGGGGATCGCCTGGCTTACTGGTGTAGCGAACGGGACGAGGGGCAGTACCATGCCATCAACAAAGGCTTCGCGCGGTCCACGGGTGAAGTGATGGGGTGGCTGAATTCCGATGACAAACATACGCCGTGGACGCTTTCCATCGTCGCGGAAATCTTCGAGACGTTCCCCGAGATCGAGTGGCTGACCACGCTCTTTCCGCTGCGTTGGGACGTCCAGGGCCGCGCCGTCCGGTGCTCGCGGCGGACTGGCTTTAGCCGCACGGCATATATGGCCGGCGAGAATCTGCCGACGGGGGCGTGGTACGCGCCGGGTTGGCTGCAGCAGGAATCGACTTTCTGGCGGCGCTCGCTGTGGGAACGTGCGGGGAGCCGGCTCGACACCAGTTGGAAAATCGCCGCGGATTTCGAGCTGTGGATGCGCTTTTTCCAGCACGCCGAATTGTACGCGGTCGATACTCCGCTGGCCGGCTTTCGCCAGCATGGGGATCAAAAAACCAATCAGCTCAAGAATGAATATCAGCGCGAGGCGATGGACATTCTGCGCGGCGCCGGGGGCGCCACGCCGGGTTACGTGAAGAGCTCTTTGCGCTCGGCCGCAGCGCGGCTTTGCCCGGATTTCCTGCGCCCAGTGGCTGGAAAGTTGGGGCTGATGCATCCGTGCAAGCTCTGTCTGCGAAGGCGGGATGAAAGCGGCTGGCGGATCGCATCGCAACTGCACTGAACCTCATGGACCTCGGCATTTTAAAAAAGCTCATTCCGACCAAGCCCGTGGCAACGCTGGCGATCAACATGCGATCCACCTCCGGTCCGTGGGGCGGGAGCAGCACGTTCGTCACGCAACTGCGGACGTTTCTGCGCGCGCGCGGATGGCGCGTGACCTATCGCCTCAGTCCCGAGGTCGATGCGATCTTTCTCATCGATCCACGGGATGATCTGCAACTCAAGGCTTTCGGGATGCCGGAGATCATCGAGCATCGGAAAAAATATCCGCATGTGCGGGTGGTCCATCGGGTGAACGAATGCGACCAGCGCAAGGGCACGAGCTTCATGGATCCCTTGCTGGCGAAGGCGAGCGAGCACGTCGACTTTACCATCTTCATTGCCGAATGGTTGCGCGATTACCACGCGCAGCGGTGGTTTGATGTGCAGCGTCCGCATGCGGTGATTTACAACGGCGCCGACTCGGGCGTCTTTCATCCCATCGGCCAGCGTCCCTGGAAGGCGGGTGAACCGCTCCGCATCGTCACCCATCATTGGTCGGATAACCCGCTCAAGGGGTTCGACGTTTACGAAGAGGTCGACCGCCTGATCACGGAAGGGAAACTGCTGGGCTTCGAGTTGTGGATCATTGGCCGCTGGCCGAAACACATTCAGTGGAAGAGCGCGCGCACGTTTCCGCCGCTCGCCGGCCACGCTCTCGCGGAGCAATTGCGGCAATGTCATTTGTATCTTACCGGAACGCGTTGGGAGCCCTGCGGCATGCACCATGTCGAGGGCGCGCAATGCGGTCTGCCGCTGGTGTATCACGAGGATGGCGGCGGAGTGGTCGAGGCCGGCCTGCGTTACGGCGTCGGCTTTCGGGCGAATGTTGCGGAGGCGCTGATGTCTGCGCGCGATCGTTATGCCGCGCTTCATGAGCAAGTGCTGGAGCGGATTCCCTCCGGAGATCGGATGGTCTTGAGCTACGCGGAGATCTTGCAGCGCATGCTGGCGGAGAGGAGCGCGGCTTCGTAATGGCAGACGCAAAAATCATCGGCATTACTCTCGTGCGCAATGAAGACATCTTCGTCGAGCGCGCGGTACGCAATGTCATCG
Source organism: Chthoniobacter flavus Ellin428 (assembly GCF_000173075.1). Taxonomy (GTDB): domain Bacteria; phylum Verrucomicrobiota; class Verrucomicrobiia; order Chthoniobacterales; family Chthoniobacteraceae; genus Chthoniobacter; species Chthoniobacter flavus. Next base: position 132,494 of record NZ_ABVL01000008.1, on the reverse strand, counting down.
ACTTCTGCGATCGCCTGATCATCGCGGACAACTATTCGACGGATGAAACCTTCGAGATCGTCTCGAAACTGGCCGCCGAATTTCCGAACAAGATCGAGCTGCACCGCATTACGGACACTCGCGAATCGCATTTCCTGATCAGTGGTTTTGCCGGTTCGAAGACCTGGATTTTTGCCGTTGATGGAGACGAGGTTTACGATCCCGTTGGGCTGCCTCGTTTGCGGGAAGAGTTGCTCCGCGGCGACTACGATGACTGGTGGATCGTCTTCGGGAATGTCCTGGAACTGCACGGCGGTCGATTCCCTGGCCGCAACAGCGACCGGCTACCTGGCGCCGCCGTGCCGCAGCATGACCAAGCTTTTCAATTTCCATTTGATTGAAAGTTGGGACGGCGCCGTGACGCATGTGATGGCGAATGGCACGATCAAATTCAAACCGGGCCACGACGCTTCACGCCGCCTGGATTTGCACAAGCAATTCTCCTGGGACGCCTCGCACTATCGTTGTCTGCACACCTGCTTCGTGCCGCGAAGCTCTCTGGACCAGGGATCAGGATTGGCGCGTCCCAACGTTTCCGAAAATCGCCGCAAGGGTGTAACCACGTTGCTGCGCAAGGCCCTGAACCGTCTCCTGGGCAAACCCAATGTGTCGGATTGGAAAATGGAAAAATATGCGCGCGGTCCGCTCGTGACCGTGGACGTCAGCACATTCTTTCCGAAAGGAACGGGCGCGTGAGCAGGCGGATGTTGGAGGTGGGTTTCGTGATCGACGGCCTGCTCCCGCGATGGCCGCGGGTGTGGCAATGGGTGCGGGGATGCCCGAGTCATTCGGCCGTCGGCGAGATGCGCTTCGGGTGGATTGCGGAGGCCTTGCATGCGGATGCGGCGGCGCCGGTGCGTTATAGTCTCTACCGGCCGTGGAAAAGTTACGACGCGGTCATCTTCCTCAAGTCGATGAACGCCGAATCGCTGCGGCTCGCCGAATCGCTGCGGGCCCGAGGGACGCGCATCTTTTTCGATGTGAATGTCGACTACTTCACGCTTGCGGAAGGGACTTTTTATTATCGCGGCATGGCGCCCACCGCGGAGCAGACGGCGAATGCGCAACGCATGGCAGCGCTTTCCCATGCCCTGATCGCCGACTCCAGCCACCTCGCGAAAATCTGCGGCCAGCATCACTCGTGTGTGCAATGGATTTCCGACGACGTCGACACGCGGCTGGCGGGCTACTCGCCCTGGAAGCGCGACGGCAAACTCAACCTGCTCTGGAGCGGGGAATCGGTGAAGTTATTCGAGTTGTTGCGGATCGAAGCGACACTGCGGAAATACGCATCGCACATCCGGGTGATCATGGTGACCAACGAACTCGCGGCTCTCGACCGTTGGTTCGATCCGTGGAAGAGCCGTTTTCAGGATCTGCTGAAGGCCGTCGAACACGAAGTGGTTCCGTTTCGTTCGGTGCGAAGCCTCATGCAGTTTTACACCGCAGTCGGCGGTGTTTTCATCTCCCCGCGCTTTCTCGATAACTCCTACAATTGGGGTCACACTGAATGGAAAATCACGCTGCCGATGGCCTGTGGTCGCGTGGCTCTCGGAAGTCCGCTGCCGAGTTATCGTGATGTTTCGGAGCGCTCTGGCGGTTTGGGGTTGCGCCTCTGTGAGGACGACGACGATTGGTCCGCGGCGTTCGAGAGCGTGCTCTCCGGGCAATTTGATTTTGCAATGGAAGAGACTGCGTCGCGGGCCGTGGTGGAAAAGCACTACAGCACGCCGGTCGTTGCCGCGGCGCACGCGAAATTTGTCCGGGAGGTTTGTGGAGCTAACTAGCCCGCCAGTAAAGGTCGCCTTTCTTTATATGAAAGGACGGCTGGCTCGTCTCCCCGATGTGGAGCGGGGAGCGGCGCCGACCGAATTCTTTTACGGTGCGATCGAAATGATGCGCCGTGGATTTGACGTGCGGCATTTTGAGATCGATCTCGACCGCCCGGCCACGCTGGGCGACCGTGCGATCGGTCGCCTGTGGCCGCGCGGAGCGCGCCCGGTGAAAATGGACCCGAGCGTGGTCACGCAGGTGCACAGCCTGGCCGCGCAGCTCAATGCCGCGGATTGTCTGGTGGCGACGGGCGGGAACATCGCCTTCGCGCTGGCGGCGCTGGCCCGCCTGGATGTCATCCGCCGTCCGATCATTGGCATTCAGTGCGGTGTCCTGAACTTCAAGCATGGCTATCTGCGGCGCGAGATTTCCGCGGCGCTCTTGAGCCGCATGCACACGTTGCTCTTTGGTGAGGCGGAATTGCTGCCGATGCGGGACTTCTTCCATCTGCCGGAGAGCCGCATCTCGGTGAATCTCTTTGGTGTGGACACGCAATTCTGGCGGCCCGAACCGGCGGTGAAGCGCGATATCGTCTTTTCGATCGGGAATGATGGCCGGCGTGATTTCGCCACGCTGGTGAAAGCGGCGGCGCAGATCGATGCCCCCGTGCACATCATCACCAAGCTGCCTTTGCCGGATGCCCTGCCGCCCAATGTCGTTCACCATCGCGGCTCCTGGCATGGGACCGAACTCGCGGACGAGCGGGTCCGTGAACTCTACCAACGCGCGCGTGCGGTGGTGGTACCGTTGCAAGCGAGCAATCAGCCGTCCGGCCAAAGCGTCACCCTGCAAGCGATGGCCTGCGGAGCGCCGGTGGTGCTGACCGAAACCGAGGGCCTGTGGTCGCGGGAGCAGATGGTCCAGGATCGCAACGTGCTCTTTGTCCAGCCGGGCGATAGCGCGGAATTGGCGGCGCGGGTTCAAGGGTTGATCGTGGACGGTCGAATGATCAAGCGCCTCGGTCGCGCCGGGCGGGAGACGGTGGAGCAATCCGGCAATATCGAATGCTTCGCCGACCGTGTGGCTGAGCAATGCGAGCGGGCCACCGGTCGCAGAGGAAATTCTCGAACGACGCCTCCATTCTGTTAACAGAACGGGCTGACTTCCCGTTACGACCACCTCATGCGGACCACGCCATTGGACCGGTTCCGAAATTACCGCACGCGCGCCCTCGCCGCGCTGCGCATTCCCGGTGCGCCGCTGGATGTGGCCGGCGAGACGGAAACATTGCGCGCCATTCGCGAGCGCTGCGCTTCCATCGCGCGTTACGGCGATGGTGAACTGGAAATCATGATCGGCGGCGCGATCTCCTTTCAGGAACAGGCTCCGGAGCTCGCCTGCCGCTTGCGCCGCATCCTGCGCGAGCCGCGACCGAATTTCCTGATCGGCATTCCCAATTTCGACGCGCTGCAGATCAAGACCGAGGATCGCAAAGGAAGCTGGCAGCGTTATCGGCGAATGTTTTCGCACCTGGTGCGGCGCGGCGCGGAATATCACTCCGCCTTCGTCTCGCGTCCGGCGAGCATCGTCGGGCTGGAATCGGCCGAATATTTTGCAGCGTGGCAGACGGTTTGGGCGGGGCGGGAGATCGTGGTCGTGCACCACACGACGGCGACCGCGGAGCACCCGATGTTTCGCACCGCAGGCAGAGTGAATTTCGAATTCTGCCCGGCGAAAAATGCTTTTCGCGAGTACGCGTCCGTGCTCGAGCGGACCGCGGCGCATTGTTCCCGTCCGGATGTGCTCTTCCTCATCGCCGCCGGTCCGACGGCAGGTGTGCTGGCGTGGGACCTGGCGGAGCGCGGAGCGCAGGCGCTCGACATCGGCCACCTCACCGCGGCCTACGATGAATTCCTGAGAAAACGCTGACCATGTCATCGCTGCTCGACACCATTTTGCCGGCTCGCGTGCGTTCGAAATTCTGGCGCTTGCTCGAATTCCCGGAGCGGAGACGATTTCGGCAACAACTGAGCCGTCTCACGCTCTCGCCGCAGAGAGGAAAACCGATGGTGAATTATGGCGATGCCCTGGCGCCGGATAGCGCCGGGCTCGTGCACGGTGGACGCGTGAAGCTGCTGCATCTCGCCGAGGAATTTCCTGAGATCCGAGCCGATTTCAATCTGCTCTATCTCGTGAGCAGCGCGCCGCCGAAGTTCGCCATCGAGTTGGTGGATTGGGCGAAGGCGCAGGGCGTGAAATTCGTCTGGAATCAAAATGGCGTGGCCTATCCTGCCTGGTATGGAGACCGCGGTGAGGAAATCAACGGGCCGATGCGAGCGCTGCGTGAGCGGGCGGATTACATCTTCAACCAGAGCGCCTTTTGCGAGGCTTGCGCCGGGCGTTTCCTCGGCAAGGTGATCACGCCAGCGGAGATCGCGTTCAATTGCGTGGATATGGCGCACTTCCGTCCGGAGGGGGAAGCGCCGGACACGAAGGTCTGCCAGTTGCTGGCCGCGGGCTCGCATCACGAAAGCTATCGCGTGCTGTCGGTTCTCGAGACCGTGGCGGAATTGCAGCGCCGCAAGTTTCCGGTGCGCTTGCATCTCGCTGGGCGGCTCTTGTGGCCAGGCGCGGAAGCGGAAGTGACGCAAGCGCTACGCGATCTCGGCATCGCGGAACTCGTGCAACGCATTCCGGCCTACAAGCAGGAAGAGGCCCCGGCGATTTATCGGTCGGCGCACATTCTTTTGCATCCGAAATACCAGGATCCTTGTCCGACGGTGCCGATCGAGGCGATGGCGTGCGGTGTCCCGGTCATCGGCTCGGCGAGCGGTGGCATGCCTGAATTGGTTGGGGACGATGGAGGGACGCTGCTCGAGGTGCCGCAGAGCTGGGAAAAGAATTACTGGCCGGCGGCGACTGCCATGGCTGATGCGGTGCAAATGATCATGACCCTATGGCCGTCCTATCGCGCCTCCGCGCGAGTCCGGGCGGTGACGCGTTTCTCGAAAGAGAATTGGCTGGCCCAACATCGGCGGGTGTTTGAGATGCTCGCCGCGGCGTAATGTCGATGACGGCTGCCAGTCCTCTGGTCACAGTCCTTCTGCCGGTGCGCAACGGCAGCGCACACCTGCCGGCCGCGCTGGAAAGCATCTTCGCGCAGACGTTTCGCGACTTCGAATTGCTGGTCATCGATGATGGCTCGACGGACAGCACGCCGGAGATCCTGAGCGCGGTGCAGGATCCGCGATTACGCGTCGTGACGAATCCGCAAAACATCGGGCTCGTTCCGGCGTTGAACCGTGGATTGGAGATGGCACGCGGCGAGTTCGTGGCGCGGCAGGATCATGATGACGTCAGTCTTCCGGAGCGGCTGCAGAAGCAGGTAGATTATTTGCGAACGCATGCGGGTTGCGTACTCGTCGGCACCGAGGCGACGCAGACGGATGGGCAGGGGCGGCGGATGTATCGGTTGCTCCGTCCGCACGGCGCGGAGGACATCCGCTGGTATCTGTGCTTCGACAACGCGTTCATTCACAGCTCAGTGATGTTTCGCCGCGAGGTGGTGCGCCAGGTGTTCGGCGGGTATGCGCCGTCGTTTCATTCCGAGGATTACGCGCTGTGGTCGCGCATTGCGCGGTCGCGGGAGACGGCGAATCTGCCGGAGCCGCTGTTACTTTATCGCGAGCATTCTTCGTCGGTGACGCAGTCGATGTCAGCGGCGGATGAGGTGAGGTTTGAGGAAGCGACCGGCGCGATCCGTCGGGAGAATTTGCGCGCGTTGTTGGGCGGGGAGACGAATGCCGAATTGAATGACATCGAGGAGAGGGCAGCGCGGGTGCTGTCGAGTTATCGGCGGGATTTCAATGCGGCGTCGGTGAATGCTTTTCTCGAGGTGCTCGAGAAATTGCTGGCGTTGAAATTTCGTCCGGGGAATTTCGGTGCGGAGGTGGTACCGGCGGAGTATCGGCGGGTCGTAGGGATGCAACATGCGGAACTGGCTTATCGCACGTTGCCGGTGGCCCGATGGAAGGCGCTCGAGTTGTTCCGGCGCGCGCTGGAGCTTTATCCGGGGCTGGGAGGGATGCTGCCGTGGGTGCGCATCGCCGCGCTCTTTTTGCTCGGAGAAAATGCGCGGAAGCTCGTTCGCCGACTCACGAAAGCGGCGGGCGCATTGGTGTAGAGCGCCCTCAGGCGCGGGGTTTGCGGAAAACGCGGTTGGGCTGAAGCTCCTCGTAGCCCCACTCGCGGAGTTGGCGGCGGAGAGGCTCGAGGTTCGTGCTCACGTGGCCATATTCCGCGGGGTGATCGGCGACATTCGTCCGCAGGAATCCCCCGGGCTGAAGCACCGCATGCATGGCCTGCAGGTAAGGCAGCGGCTCGTGCAAATGCTCAAACACCTCGGTGGCCACACACACTTCGCAAGGCGTGAGTGGCGGAATGGGCGCGATCGGCGTGCAATTCAGGAAAGTGACGGGAAGGCCGGTCTTCTCGCAGAGCCAGACGAGGAACGTCTTGCGAACGGTGGGGATGTCCACGAGCGTCAGGTGCACCTCTTTCTTCTGCTCCCGCAGTTTGAGGGCGAGGCTGCGCGAGACGTGCGCCAGGCCACAGCCGAAATCGAGGATGCGCACCGTGGAGGACGAGGCGAGATTCTGCACGACCGGATGTTCGTCGGGCCAGGGCGGCTCGTAATAGGAGAGCATTCGCAGCAGATGCATCGGCCCGTGAAACTCGTAGGAGGCGAACGACTCCTGCAGCCGGTCATCGTGAAAGACGCGATAGAGGCGATAGGAGAGATCGCAGAATTCGCGGAATTCGTTGCCGCCGTGTCCATGGCGGATGGAATGCCACGAGGCAAGGTAGCGATTACGGCTTTCCTCGAGGGTGATGCCGAGCTGCTCGGCGTTCCACTGGCAAAATAATTCCTGGGTCGCGCTCAGTTTCCGCGGCTCGTCTTCGCCGGCCCAATCGCCCTTTTGCAGACGCCAGATGAGCCCTTCCAGGACCTTTCGTTTGAACTGCTGGAGCGCCTTCACCATCTCACATCCACGAGGGATTCCTGGAAATTCGTATCGATCATGAAAGGGGCGTTCGTCAGCGGCGCTGAGACGCCCGTTCCTATGGATGCCGCCATGGTAAGGCAAGAGAAAAGCAGGCGGCCAGGAGCCGTCTATCTCAGGAGGTCAACACGCGGCGCAACTGCTCACCGATGACCGTAAGCGCGTAGCGTTCGCGGACGCTATGGCGGGCTTGGGCGCCGAGTTGGGTGCGGAGGTCGACGGAATCGCGGAGGCGGAGAAGGAGGGATTCGACGGCGGGGCGATCTTCGAGTTCGAGGAGGAAGCCGTTTCGATTTTCCTCCACCTGTTCCAGCATGCCGCAGGAGGGGTTGACGATCACGGGCAGGCCGGCGGCTTGGGCTTCGAGGACGACGTAGGGAAAAGCGTCGAGGTCGGAAAAGTGCACGAACACATCGTGTTCGGCATAGAGGCCGGCGACGTCGCGGACGAAGCCGGGAAATTGGGCGTGCCCAGCGTGGCGCGCGCGAAAGGTCTCCCACGCAATGCCCGCACCGGCGATGGTGATGGTCATCCCATTGGCGACGAGGAAATCGCCGTAACGATCGAGAAAGCGCCCGAGCGCGGCGACTTTCTGTGGGTAATTGAAATTCGTCACTGAGAGCAAACGCAGCGGTGAGGCCGGGTGATGAGCACGCGGCGGAAAATGTTCGATGGCCACCGGGATGCGGACGATGGAAGCGCGATCGCGGATCTGCAGGCGCCGGACGATCCAATCGGAGACTGGCACGAAGTGATCCACCGCGGCGAAGAGCGGGCGATCGAGCAGCCACGACACCACAGAACGCAGGAGTTGAGGCCATTCGCGTTGCTCCCAATGGAAGCGGAGTTGGTCGCGTGTTTCGGCAAAGGGGTCGCCGCGCAGGCGCAGGAAGACGCGTGCGCCGTGCATCTTGGCCACGAGGAGAATGAGGCCGAGGAAGACTGAGCTCATGTCGGTGAAGACAACGGCGTCGGGATGGGTGCGGACGAGCTTCCAGACCTCGGGAAGGAAGCGGACGTGGGCGTTGCCGCTGGTGCGCAGGGCCTCCCAGTCGAGCACGGCACAAGTGACGTCGACGGCTTCGAGTGGGCGGACGATTTCGCGTTGGCCGCGTTCGCCGGTGATGATGGCGAGGACGTTAGCCACGGGGAGAAGGAATAAACATCCAACACCCAACATCCAACACCCAACATCCAATCAAGATAGCGCGAACGCCAACACGCTTGCGCCATTGGAAGCCGAGGCTTTGCGAGACGCCCGCGGTGCCATGGGGGCAATTGGGCGTTGGGTGTTGGATGTTGGATGTTCTGCCTTTCATTTGACCGGCTTGTTTTCGATCTCGATCTCGTCGATCCAGCACTTTGCCGCGGCGCGACCGGGAGAGGAGAAACCGAGCCACTTCAAGATCTTCATGTCGGCTTTCTCGAATTTCAGGCCGTCGAAATGCTGCGGCTCTTTGCCGGGCATCGTCAGCGTGCAATCCCAGGTGGAGTCGCTGTCGGGACCGAGTTTAGCCGTGATTTCCACGTGGACCCAGATGTTGGCGGGAAAGGTGGTCAGCGTCTTGCCATTGGCGTGCGCGGCGCCCTTGCTGAAGTTGAGCATCGGGCCGGTGTGGTAGGGCTGGGCATCGTCGCGCCATTCGAAGGTGAGCAGGTAGTCGGGCTCCATGCGGACATCGAAGGCCGTGCGGGTGAGGCCGTGGTCGTGGCCGGGGTTGTAGTAGAAGTGCGGCTGGTAAGCGGGCTCGATGTCCGGCCCGTCGGTCAGTTGGAGACAACGCTGCCCCTTGCTCGGTTGGGTGGCGACGACCTGGATCGCGCCCGCTTTCTTCATGGTCATGCGGGCACGGGCGGGCGGGGCACCGACCGGCGTGTTCTCGAATCCGTCGTGCAAGACCAGCGGCGGCGTCTTCGGTTTCAGGCCGAATTTCATCGGCGGAAATTCCTCGGCGGCGAGTTGGCGCCATGCGCTATCGCCAGTGACCCCGGCTTGTTTTCCAGTCGAAAGGGAAGGGAAAGCGATCTTTTTTCGCGGGGCGATTCCGGTTTCATTGTCCAGTCGCCTTTCTCCGGCGCGACGAACAACGGGTCGGCCACGAGTGAGCCGGTGTCGCGTCCCATGAATTGCCAGTCCGCCCACGACTTGCCGGCGAAATCGGGAATGGGACCGCCGGGCTTCCAATAGACGTTGTCCGCGAGGAAGACGCGGCCGTCGTCCCAGTTTTTGTCGACGTGGGCGAAGAGTCGTCCCTCGCCCATGAGGACGATGTTGTGCTCGAAGGCGAAGGCGAGAAATTCCTCGGGCCGGCTGCGGCGCACGTGCTCCTCCGCGCAATAGGCGATGATGTTATTGCGGATGATATTCCCCCGCCCGTAGTGCTGATGATACCCCGCGTCCTGCGTGTGATGGACGAGGTTGTTTTCCCAAACGATGCCGGTGGAACCTTCGTCGTTGTACATCCCCCAGCCGCCGTAGCTGCCGCAGCCGATGTCGTGGAAATGGCAGCCGCGAATGATCGTGCCGGGTTGCGGGCCGAGCGTATAGACGGCGCCCATGTCGCTGAGCACCGCCCAGCCGAGATGATGAATGTGGCAATTCTCGACGACGTTGCGCGCGCAAGGCGTGGGCTTGTAGCCCCACGTCCAGCCGATGCTCACGCCGGAGTAAAAGAAATCCGCGATGTCGCAGTGCCGAATCGTGCAATCGCTGGCGTGAAAGAGGAGCACGCCGACGGAGCTGAGGAAATAGCGGCCGCCGGTGTGGATGATGCAGTTATCGATGGTGACGAAACTGGTGTGATTGCGCTCGTCGGTGACGTGCGGTTCGCCCACTTTCACGCCGCCGCCGCCGAGATCGTGCAGCCAGCATTGGCGCAGGGTGATGTCGCGGCAGCCACGATGAAACCACAGCGTGTGGGTCATCGTGTGGGTGAACTCGCATTGCTCGAAGCTCACGTTGCGCAAGCCATCGGCCTCGATGGCCGCGCCGAGCGGTTCCTCGGCCTGATGATAGCCGGCGCCGGTCTCGGGCAGCGTGTAGGCCTGATGCTCGAACTTGAGCCCACGGAAATGGAGGTCGTGGACGAGCGCGTCGTCTTTCGCCGGGTCGCCTTTGAAGAGCAGCCATTGCGATGCGACGGGAGCCCAGGCGTCGACGGTCTCGGGCTTCTCATCGGCGCGCGGCTTGTAGTAGAGCGTGCCGTTGCGCGCGAGGAACCAATCGCCGGGATCGGTCACCGCGGCGCGCAGGTTTTCGAAATAGAGACGGTGAAACGGCTCGAGAGAGAAGAAATTGCGGCTGCCGCCGGTGAACTGCAGAGTGCCGTCCTCGACGCGCACGCTGGCGATACGATGGCGCGTTTCGCTCCAGGAGTGGAGGACGACGACATTGACATCGTGCAATTCCTCCGGGCTCAAGCCGCGCAGGATTTCCGCATCCTTCGGCGCGACCTGAAGCATGGTCTGTTGCGGCGGACCGGCGAGCTTGATGCCCGGCAGCGCTTCCAGCGGCTGGCCGGTGGCCTGCATGTAATCCTCCTTCGGCGTGCGCGCGCGGGTGGCGCGGCGGCCATTGATCCAGAGCGCTTCGAAGGTGGTGCCAGGTTCGACGTGGGCCGTCCACAGGCCATCCTCGCCAGCTTTCCATCCGGTGATTTTTTTGCCACCAGTGAAGACCGGTTTCGCGCCGGGAGCGGCTTCGTAGGTGACGCCGCTGTCCTGCGGTTCGAAGAGGACAGGCTCGGTGAGCGAGTAGGTGCCATCGGCGATGCGGACGGTGATGGGTTCCTTCGCGTCTTTGGCATGCGCCTGGCGGGCGGCGTCGCGCGCCGCGGTGAGATTGGGAATGTCGGTGCCGGGCTTGAGGTCGAGCGTGAGAGCGTGAGCGGACGCGAGGCTGGCGAGCAGCAGGACGAAGGAAACTGGGCGCATGGGTCGGAGGGCGATCTTACGGAGCCCAATCGCCGACTGCCGACATTATTTGCTGCGAGCCCTACTTGATGTAAGGCTCTTCGCGGATCAGGCCTTTCGAGAGCAGCTTCTGCAGCTTCGGGCGGATGACCACGGTGCAGTACGGGTTCCGATCGCCGGTCGTGTTGAAATAATCCTGATGGTAATCCTCGGCCTTGTAGAAGGCCTTCAACGGCACGATCTGCGTGACGATCGGGTCCTTGAAATCCTTCTGCGCTTCGGCCTTGGACTTCTCGGCTTCGGCCTTTTGCTGGTCGTTTTCGTAGAGAATGATCGAGCGATATTGCGTGCCCACATCGTGGCCCTGGCGGTTCAGGGTCGTAGGGTCATGCGCGGCCCAGAAGACGTGGAGCAACGTCTCGAACGAAACTTCCTTCGGGTCGAACTCGATCTGCACCACCTCGGCGTGGCCGGTGTCGCCTTCGCAGACTCGCTTGTAAGAGGGATTCGGCACGTCGCCGCCCGCGAAGCCCGAGGCCACGGCTTTCACGCCCTTGAGCCGCTGGAACACAGCTTCCATGCACCAGAAGCAACCTCCGCCGAAGGTGATGCGCTCGGTGGCGGCGGATTTGTCGGAAGCGGGTTGGTCTTTCATAGGCTTGGCATCGACGGCGAGCACGCTGGCCGTGCAGGCCACAAGGAAAAGAAGGGAGAGGAACGATTTCACGACAAAGGATGTTAGCGAGACGGCGGAAGAGCGCAACCCAAGGTCGCTCCGCGCCTGACGAACGGCGAGGCAGACCTCTGCAATTGCCTGATTGCGGCGCGCGGCTTGGCTCGACGCGCTGCCTGCCCCACGCTTCATTGTTGACCCCATGTCCTCCCACGTTGTCTCGCACCGCCGGTCGGTTCATGCCCGGACGCATCCTGGCGCCAGCCGGGTGAGGGCCATTGACAACGCGTGCGTGCGACTCGGAATTTTGCGATGAAAGCACCCGGACATTCAAACCTGAGTGCGGAGGCAAGAGAGATTCGGATGGTGCGCTACGACGAAGGCCGTTCCCGCGGCGAAGTGGACGATGTCCTCGCGGCCGAGGAGCCGCTCGAAATCCGTGTCGAGGGACGCCCTCTTGCGGTGGTGATGCGGACGCCCGGGCACGACCGGGAACTCGCCGCCGGTTTCCTGCTCAGCGAAGGCGTAATCAAGACGGCGAAGGACATTTTCGATATCACCAGTTGCATCGAGCAGGGTGCAACGGGCACGGGCAACGCCGTGGATGTCGCATTGACGCATCCGGACTCTTTCGATTTTGAGAAGCTGACCCGCCATGTCTTTACCTCCTCGAGCTGTGGGATTTGCAGCAAAGCCTCGGTGGATGCGGTTTTGAAACGGCGCAAGCCCTTGCACGACGAGGCGCGGGTGAAGGCGAGCGTGCTCCTGGCGTTGCCCCAGCGACTCGCGCGCAAGCAGGATACTTTCAAGAGCACGGGCGGCCTGCACGCCTGCGCGATTTTCGATGCCGCGGGAAAATTACTCGCCGCACGCGAGGATGTGGGACGCCACAATGCCCTGGACAAATTGCTCGGCTGGGCGTTGCTGGAAAAAATCGCGCCGCTGCACGGCCACATCGCGCTTTTGAGTGGGCGCGCGTCGTTTGAAATGATGCAGAAAGCCCACGCTGGCGGGATTCCCATCGTGGCGGCGATCTCGGCGCCGTCCAGCCTGGCGGTGGAATTTGCCCGCGAGAGCGGGCAGACTCTCGTGGGTTTTTTGCGTGGCCGCTCGATGAACGCCTATGCTGGCGCCGAACGCATCACGCGGTAGAAACAAATCGCACCGTTTCACTGCGGGAGCGCCTCAGTCGCTCCGCAGCGTGATCGTCAGGAGACGATCGTCTTTTCCTCGGAGAGCTTGATGACGCGGCCTTCGGGGTCGCGGAAGTTCGTGTAAGGACCGACGGTGGTAACGATGATGCCGCGGCGGCGAAGTTCGCCGAGCACAGCGTCGCGATTCTTCATCGAGACATAGAGATGGAAGTAGCTGACCATCTCACCATGCTCGCAGCGACGGACCGTGAGCGGGATGCCGCCGAGATCCATCTCGCAGTAGCGATCGGTGCGCTCGCTGAGCACGCGGGCATTGAGGATATCCACATAGAAATCGCGGACTTCCTTCCAGCGCTGGGTGAAGATGGTGACGGAGTAGCACGAGGGATTTGCCGCCACCGCGCCGTTGAGTTCTTCATCAGTCTCGGGTTCGGCGTCAGCAGGCAAGCTGGTGAGTGAGATCATGGTGATAACACCTAGCAGCGGGCGTGCCTAACCTATGATTTCTATTGAAATTATATTTACCAACCGAGAAATGATAAAATCCGAACAGCACCGCAAAAACGCGTATTTTTCTCTCTGTTTCCTCAGGCGCAAGGCATTTTCGAGATACACAATGATTTAAACAGGTTCCTCTGAAAAGAGGGGTGGTAAAAGCGTTGAATTCTCAATTCCGCAATATCGTTAACCTTCCAGTCGTGGTCGCGTTTTCTGAGGATTTCTCATCTCAAATGCGATGAGCTCTTGTCTCACGTTCGTAACGTTGTACCTCCGTCAGCCAGCCGAGCCCGGGCGGCACATTTTGCCGTCGACAATGTTCGTCCCAGACGGCGGCGAGAGGCAGCGTCCTGGCTTCTTCCAATAAGGCGAGGCGGCTGGTGAAGTCGCCCGCCTTTTCGTAGTCGCGGAGTTGGGCGATCGGTTCGAGCAGGGCGGCCAGGAGCGCTTTCAGCGCGGCGCGGGCGCCGATGACCCAGGCCGCCACGCGGTTGATGCTGGCGTCGAAGAAATCGAGGCCGACGCGGGTGCGTCCGAGAAAATCGCCACGGACGAGTTCCTCGAAAATGGCGCGGGTGGGGTCGTCCAATAGGACGACGTGGTCGCTATCCCAGCGGACCCCCCGGCTGACGTGCAGAAGCAGGCCGGGCACGAATTGCAGGACGCTGGAAATCTTGTCGGCGATGCTTTCGGTGGGATGAAAATGGCCGGCGTCGAGGCAGACGTGCTTTCGGCGCGTGATGGCGTAGCCGAGGTAAAATTCGTGTGAACCGGCGACGAAAGCTTCGCTGCCGAGACCGAAGAGCTTCGACTCCACGGCATCGATGGCCAAAGCGGGATCAATCGCTTCGGCGAAGATCGCATCCAGCGAATGCGCCAGACGCTCGCGAGGACTACGGCGGTCGACGGTGAGATCTTTCGAGCCATCGGGAATCCAGACATTGGTGACGGCTGCCGAGCCGAGTTGCCGGCCCATTTCCGCGCCGATCCGCCGGCAGGCGATGCCGTGGGCGATCCAGAATTGGCGCACCGCATCATCGGGATGGGTGAGCGTGAGCCCGCTTTGGGCCAGGGGATGACCGAAATAGGTGGGATTGAAATCCAGCCCCAATCCCCGTGCTTTGGCCCAATCGATCCACCCTTGGAAATGCGCGGGCGTGTAAGCATCACGGTCGACTTTCGCGCCGCCGAGCTCCGCATAGCTGGCGTGGAGATTCAGACGATGGCGCCCGGGCAAGAGCGCGAGCGCCTGATCGAGATCAGCCCGCAATTCCTCCGGCGTGCGCGCCCGGCCGGGATAAGCTCCCGTGACGGCCAGCCCGCCGCCCGGTTCCCCGGCTCCGGATTCAAACCCGCGCACGTCATCGCCCTGCCAGCAGTGCAGCGAGATGGGCGTGCGGGCGAGAACTTGCAGCGCGGCCTCGGTATCGACGCCGTGTTCGGCGTAGGCCTCCAGCGCGAGAGAATAGGCGGATAAGCTCATGGGTGGATGAGGCGGACGCAAACCCGAATCGTGTTTCTTGGCAAACCGAAACGGCGCCGCGAGCGATTTGCGGCTTTACGTATGCCCCAGCTCGCATCTATGCCCGGCGGGATGGCAAGTCTCCCCAGCTACCACATCGCTTGTGATCTTGGCGCGGAAAGCGGGCGCGTCATGCTCGGCACTTTCGATGGCCAGCGGCTGAAGCTGGAGGAAATCCATCGCTTTCCCAATGGGCCAGTGCGCGTCCACGACTCGCTACGCTGGAATCTGCTGGGTATCTACCGTGAGATCCTTCAAGGCCTGCGCATGGCGGCGCAGCGCGGGCATCCCATCGCCAGCATCGGCGTCGATTCCTGGGCCATCGACTACGCCTTCATTCGCGGCCAGGAACCGCTGCTGCGCATCCCCTATCATTATCGCAGTGCCCGGCGCGAGGCGGCCTTTCGCGCGGCCCGCAATCCGGATTTCGAGCGCCTCGTCTTTGGCGAGACCGGCATCCAGTTCATGCCGATCAATACACTCTACGCCCTGCTCGCGGACCAGGCCGAGGACGTCATGCTGCTCAACACCGCCGAGCGCCTGCTGCTGGTCGCCGATTGGATTCACTATCTCCTGTGCGGACGCGCCGTCGCCGAAGCGACGAATGCGAGCACGACCCAGCTCTTCGACCCACGCACCCACAAGTGGTCGGATAAGCTGATCTCCCATTTCGGTTTTCCGCGCCAACTTTTCCCGGAGATCGTCCCGCCCGGCACCGTGCTGGGGCCGCTGCTGCCTGATGTGAGAGCAGAGACCGGTCTTAGCCCGATCCCGGTGGTGGCGGGTTGCACGCACGACACCGCGGCCGCGGTCGCCGCGGTGCCGGCGCAGGGTGATGACTGGGCGTATCTCAGCTCCGGCACCTGGTCGCTCATCGGCGTGGAATTGCCCGCGCCCTTGATGAACGACGCGGCGCGGGCGGCGAATTTCACGAACGAAGTCGGCTACGGCGGCACCATTCGGTTTTTGAAAAACATCATCGGCCTGTGGCTGTTGCAGGAGTGCCGGCGCATCTGGGCGCGCGAGGGGCACGATCACGATTACGCCAGCCTCACCCCGCTCGCCGCCGCGGCGCGACCGCTGCGCTCGCTCATCCAACCGAACGATCCGCGCTTCCACAGCCCCACGGATATGCCGGCGGAAATCCGCGCCTTTTGCCGCGAGACCGGCCAGCCCGAGCCGCAGACGCCCGGAGAATTCGCGCGCTGCATCTTCGATAGCCTCGCCCTCCTCTACGCGGCGAAGCTGGAAGAGATGGAACGCCTCACCGGCCGCAAGGTGCGCGTGTTGCACATCGTGGGCGGCGGATCGAAAAATGAACTGCTAAATCAACTCGCCGCCGATGCCACCGGCCGGACCGTCGTCGCCGGGCCGGTCGAAGCCACCGCGTTGGGCAATGTGCTCTCCCAACTCCTGGCCCTGGACAGCCTGCCCGATCTGGCTGCGGGCCGGGCGGTGATCCGCGAATCCTTTGCCACCATCCGCTACGAGCCACGGCCCGATGACGCCTGGGAAGCGGCGCACACCCGTTTCGCTCAATTGCCGGGTTGAGAGGCTCTCAAGGCCGGAGGGTTTTTCTTAATCTTAATCGTAATCTTAATCCCCCGATGCGCGGACAGGATTAAGATTAAGATTAAGGGCTCCCGGAAATCCCGCCCTCCCACGAAGTTTTTCACGCCCTTCCTTGACCAACGGAAAATTGCCGGTTCGTAATCAGGTCATGTCTTCCCTATCTTTGTCCGACCCCGAGCGGACGATCGAATTTGAGTTCGTGCGCGCGACCGAAAATGCGGCGCTCAACGTGATCCACTGGCTGGGTCGCGGCGAGAAAGAGGCCGCCGATGCCGCGGCGTGCGACGCGATCTACGGCGTCTTCGATCTCGTGGACATCGCGGGCGAAGTCGTCATCGGCGAGGGCATCAAGGACAACGCGCCCGGCATTTTCCTCGGTGAACAGCTCGGCACCTGGCGGGTCGGCTCGCCGCGATTCGACATCGCGCTCGATCCCGTCGACGGCACGAGCAACACCGCCAACGGCCTGCCCAACGCCATTTCCGTGATGGCGGCCAGCGAGCGCACGCAAGGCGAAGGGCACGCGATGAAAAACCTGCCGACCTTTTATTCGACCAAGATGGCCTATGGGCCGGAGGTCGTGAAGGCCATCGCCGGCGGCATGGAACCGTTGCAGATCGACGATCCCATGGACATCACGCTCAAGCGCATCGCCAAGGCGCTCGGCAAACGCGTGCCGGAGCTCGTGGTCATGACACTCAATCGCCCGCGTCACGCCGATGTCATCAAGCAAGTGCGCCAGTGCGGCGCCGCTCTGCGCTTGATTACCGATGGCGACATCACCGCGGCGGTCTCGCCGTCGCTCGTCGATTCGGGCGTGGATCTTTACTGGGGCATCGGCGGCTCGCCGGAAGGCATCCTCACCGCTGCCGCGCTCAAGGCCCTTGGCGGCGAAATGCTCCTGCGCATGTGGCCGCGCGACGCCGAAGAACGCGCCAGCGTGCTCAAGGAAATGAGCGAGGAAGATCTCACGCGCGTCTACACCGTCGACGACCTCGTCAACGGCAAGAGCGCCATCTTCTGCGCCACCGGCATCAGCGACAGCTCGCTGCTCCCCGGCGTGCGCCTGATCGGCAAGAAAGCGATCACCAATTCGATCCTCATGCGCGCCCGCAGCCGTACCGTCCGCTACATCCGCGCCGTGCACGATTTGGAGAACAAGACGATCCACCTCCGCAGCGTGCAGCGGGAGGCGAATATTTAAACGCCTACGGCACCAGCAACACCGTCAACTTCTTCGGCCCATGGGCGCCGAGGACGAGGATGCGCTCGATATCTCCCGTCCGGCTCGGGCCGGTGATGAAGGAGATAAAGCTCGGGTAATTGTCCCGGTATTTTTCCGCGAGCGATTCATATGCCGCGGCGAGATCGGTCACGATCTGCGTCTTGTGCGCGATGACCACGTGATGCGGCGGCAACACGCTCAATGCGCGCCCGCCGGAGCTGCGTCCGGTGATGCAAACGGATCCCGTTTGCGCGACCAACGACTCGCATTCCGTGAAGCCGGCGTCACAGGTCTCGAGCACTTCTTTCTGATAGCCGTCATCGATGCGCAGCAGGGTGAGCGTCTCCGGCAACCACCCCGCGACCGCGTCGGTCAGCGCACCCTTGTGCAGCGCCAGCGTCTTCCAATGACCTTTCTTTGCCAGGTCGGCGAGGTATTTGGCCGCCGCTTCCGGCGAAGCGCATTCGTGAAATTCCGTTTTCAGCCCCTCCGATTGTTTCGCAAAAAGCGCGATCTGTTCCTTGCGTGTCTTGCCGACCGGCGGCAGCCATTCGCGGAACGGCGCGGTGAGGCCGCTGGGCGCCGGCTTGGTGGGCGTCTCGTGATGACGTGGCGCTTCTTCCCGGAGCGCTTCGGAAATACGGCCGAGCACGGCCTCGCGATCCCCATTGGGCGACAAAGGATTCATTTCCGCGCCCCCTTTCTCTCGCGCCACCAATCGTGAAACGACTGCGTCGCCGCCTCGGGAAAATCGCGCGTCTTCGTCCACGACTGCACCGGATCGAGCTCCGTGCCGTAGACAAACGGATGAAAGAGTTGCCCGACCGGCGCGAGGCGAATGGCCAGCTTGTAAGCCCAAGGTCGTTTCATGAGATGCCGGAAGCCGAACCAAATCAGCTTCTCCCACCAGACCTTCTTCTCCGCCACGGCGTTGCGGCGGTTTTGCAGGAGGTGATGGTGAATATCGATCTTCACCGGGCAGGCCTCGGTGCAAGCGCCGCAGAGCGACGATGCTCCGCTGAGATGCTTCCAATCCTGCAATCCGCGATAGTGCGGCGTGATGACGCTGCCGATGGGTCCTTGATACGTCGTGCCATAGGCATGCCCACCAATGTTCTTAAAGATCGGGCAGACATTCAGGCACGCGCCGCAGCGAATGCAGTGAAGCGCATCGCGCTGCTCGGCATCGGCCAGCAAACGCGTGCGATGATTGTCGAGCAACACGACGTGAAATTCCTCCGGCCCATCGACCTCGCCGGGCAGGCGCGGACCGCCGTACATCGAGTTGTAGCAAGTGAGCTGCTGGCCCGTGCCGGCGGTGGCCAGCATCGGGAGGAAAAGCGAGAGATCGGCCAGCCGCGGCACGATCTTCTCGATGCCAATCAGCGCGACGTGAATCTTCGGCAGGGCCGTGGTCAGCCGGGCGTTGCCTTCGTTTTCCGTAATCGAGATCATCCCCGTTTCCGCGACGATGAAATTGCCGCCGGAAATGCCCATGTCGGCATTGATGTAATGCTGCCGCAACACCCGGCGCGCGATCATCGTCAGTTCCTCCGGCGAATCCGTCTTCGCCGAGCCGAGCTCGCGCTCGAAAAGCGCGCTGATCTCGTCGCGCTTCAAGTGCATGCACGGGAAGACGAAATGGTAAGGCGGCTCGTGCTTGAGCTGCTGGATGAATTCACCGAGATCGCTCTCGATGACGTGATAGCCATCCTTCTCCAGCGCGTCGTTGAGGTGAATCTCCTCGCTGGTCATCGCCTTCGATTTGACGATCGATTTCACCCCGCGCTCGCGGGCGAGATTCAAAATGTATTCCCGCGCCTGCGCGCTGTTGCTCGCCCAGAAAACCTTCCCGCCGCGCGCGGTGAATTTTTCCTCAAACTCGCGCAGGTACTGGTCGAGATGATTGACGCCCTCGTACTTGATCGTCGCCGCCGCGTCGCGCGCGTGTTGCCAGCTCGCAAAGGCATTCTCCGTCTTGCCGCGGGCGATCTGGTAATTGCCGAGCGCCTTGCGCACCGCCGCCCGGCGCGGCTCGTCCGCCGTTGTCCGATCGGCGTCGTGCTGAAATTGTTCCTGGGGTTCCTGGAGATTGATCATTGCTGGGCGAGGACTTCGGCGAGGTGCAGGCTTTTTACGACGCGCGGACTGTGCCGGCTGAGATAACCCTGGATTTGCATGAGGCAGCTCGAGTCGTTGCTCACCACATAGTCCACGCCGGTTTCGACGATCGAGTTGCACTTCACTTCCGCCATGGCGGTGGAAATCTGGGGATACTTCACCGCGAACATGCCGCCAAAGCCGCAGCACGATTCCGCTTCGCCCATCTCCACCAGCTCCAGCCCCTTCACCGCGCGGAGCAATTCGCGCGGCGCCTCTTTCGTGCCGAGTTCGCGCAGGCCGTGGCAGCCGTCGTGGAAAGTCACTTTTTCCTTCAAAGCGCGCGCCCACATCGCGCACGCCGAGCTTGTTGACCAGAAATTCGGAGAACTCGTAGGTCTTCGCCGAAAGCCGCCGGGCCGCTTCCTCCTCCGGACGGCCGTGGAAAAGTTCGAGGTAGAATTTCTTGAACATCGCTCCGCACGAACCAGACGCAGAGACGACGACCTCCGCATCACGGAAGACTTCGAGTTGCCGGGCGGCGACTTCGCGCGCTTCATCCCAATAGCCGGAATTGAAGGGCGGCTGGCCGCAGCAGGTCTGTCCCTCCGGGTAATCGACCTCGTGGTCGAGGCGTTCGAGAATTTGCACGATCGACATCGCCACCTTCGGGTAGAGCGAATCGATAAAACAGGGAATGAAGAGCGTCACGCGCATAGGCGGTCGGGCGAATTGGGCACGTTTGTAATACTCGGAAGCGAACCCAAGCTAAGCAAAAAGAATGTGTGCGCGGGAATTTTCAGTTTTCCGATCGCGGCGTTTTCGATTAATCGCCGATGCAAAAACTCCCCCATGGCCACCCTCCTCGAGCTCCGCAATGTCACCAAATCCTTTGGTGCGGTCCGGGCGTTGCGTGGGGTTTCCTTTGCCTTGGAGGAGGGGGAAGTCCACGCGCTGCTCGGGGAAAATGGCGCGGGGAAATCGACGCTGATCAAAGTCATCACTGGTGCCTACGCGTTGGACGACGGGGAAATTCAGATCGGCGGACAATCGGTTTCGCATCTCACGCCGGCCAGGGCGCGAGCGCTCGGCATCGCCTGCATTTATCAGCAGCCGGCCCTCTTTCCCGATTTGAGTGTGGCGGAAAATATCGCGCTGCGTTTGGAAAAGACCTCGCCGCTGCACACTGTCGGCTGGGCGGCGCGGCGGACGCGTGCGCGGGAGTTGCTCCACCGCATTGGGGCGGAGATCGATCCCGCGGCCGAGGTGCGGACGCTTTCCATGCCTGAGCAGCAACTCGTGGAAATCGCCTGCGCGCTCGGCGCTGGCGCCCACGTGGTCATCATGGACGAACCGACGGCGTCGCTGACGCAGAAGGAGCAGCACCTCCTTTTCGCCGTCGTGCGCGACCTGCGCGCGCATGGCGTGGGGGTGATTTATATTTCGCATCGGCTCGAGGAAATCTTCGCGCTGGCCGATCGCGTGACGGTGCTGCGGGACGGTGAATCCGTGGGCACGAACCCGGTGGATGAGATCAACGAATCAGCATTGATCAAAATGATGGTCGGCCGCGAAGTCACCGCGATCTATCCGCCCGCGCAAAGCGCGCCCGGGGCGAGCCGACTCACGCTGAAGAAGGTGGGCTGCTCGCAGAGTGGCGTCCACGGCATCGATCTCGAATTGCGCGCCGGGGAGATCGTCGGCATGGCGGGCCTGGTCGGCGCGGGGCGCACGGAATTGGCGCGGATTCTTTTCGGGCTGACGCCCGCGGATACCGGTGAAATCCAGCTTGGTGGGCAAGCCGTGCAGATTACCGACCCGCGATCGGCGATCGCGCACGGCATTGCTTATGTGCCCGAGGATCGCCGCCGGCATGGCGTGATCCTCGAGATGCCCATCGCCGCGAATACGACGATGGCCATTCATGCGCAGATTTTTCCCGGCACGTGGTTGCGTTCCACGGCGGAGCGGCAGTTGACGCTCGATTTCATTCGCGATCTCGGAGTGAAAACCGCAGGGCCGCAGGCGCCCGGCGGCAGTCTGAGCGGTGGCAACCAGCAGAAGATCGCCCTGGCCCGCTGGCTGGCCACGAAGCCGAAAGTGCTGATCCTCGACGAGCCGACCCAGGGTGTCGACGTCGGGGCGAAGAGCGAGATTTACAAGATCATCCGCCATCTCGCCGCGGAGGGCCTGGCAGTGCTGATGATTTCCAGCGACCTGCCCGAAGTGCTCGGGATGAGCGACCGCGTTCTCGTCATGCGCGGCGGGACGATCGTGGCGGAATTCCCGCACGGGGTGGATGCGCACGACGTGATGGCCGCCGCGCTCGGCCAGAAAAAGGAGGCGGCGTGATGCAGAAATACTCCCGAGAGCTTTCCGTCGCTATTGTGTTGGCCCTTCTGTTGCTGGTCATGGCTGTGGCTGCGCCGGCATTTTATGACCCGCAGCCGTTGCTTTCGCGACTGGCGCGAGAGGCGCCGACGCTCATCGTCGCGTGCGGCGTGGCCCTGGTCATGGTCGCGCGAGAGATCGATATCTCCATCGGCTCCATCTTCGCGCTGTGCGGTGTTTGCGCGGGGTTGCTCGCTGGCTCCGGTTGGCCGCTGATCGCAGTGTTCGGTGCGGTCGTAGTCCTCGGGGCCGTGCTAGGGGCGATGAATGGGGCGCTCGTCGCCGGCCTGCGGTTGCCCAGTATCGTCGTGACTCTGGCAACCATGGTCATTTTGCGCGAAGGGCTGCGCTGGAAACAACAGGGCGCGTTCATCAATCTGCCGGATGCCTGGCAATGGTTCGGGCTCAGTCAACGCGGAGGGCAATGGGCGCTGATTGCCGGCGCGCTGATCATCCTCGCGGTGCTGGCCTGGGCCTCGCGCCATCTGGCTGGTGGTCGTTTCCTTTACGCCGTCGGTTCGAATGCGGAAGCGGCACGACTCGCCGGCCTGCGGCCGCGGTGGATCACACTCGCCGTGTTCGTTTTCATGGGCGCGCTGGCTGGTCTCGCGGCCCTACTGAATGTCGTCCAGTCGCCGCAGGTCGATCCGAAATCCGGCACCGGGCTGGAGTTGAAAGCCATCGCTGCAGCGGTCGTCGGTGGCGTGGCCGTGTCTGGCGGGCGTGGCAATTTGTGGGGCGTCTTTGTCGGCGTGCTGTTGCTGGCCTGCATCAATCCCGCGCTCACCTACCTGCACGTGGAAGCCTATTGGGAAAAAGCCATCCAGGGCGCGATCATCCTCCTCGCGGTGATCTTTGATGGATTGCGCAACCGTCGAGCGACGAACTGAAATGGCTGCTTCCGGCAATACCAACCAGCGTCGCCACGCGATCGGCGAATTCCTCTTTCGTCACGAGACCATCCTGTTGCTCGTGCTGGTTGCGGAATGGTTTTATTTCAACTCCGTCGGGCGTCGCTTTGGTACGCTGGATAATACCTTCGAGATCATGCGGCACTCCGCGGAGATCGGCCTGCTCGCCTTGGTCATGACGCCGATCATCCTCACCGGCGGAATTGATCTCTCGGTCGGTTCGTTGCTGGGGTTGTGCGCGATTCTTTTCGGCAAACTGTGGCGCGATGTGGGGATGTCGCTCCCGGTGGCGGCGGTGTGCACGTTGCTTATCGGCGCGCTGGCCGGTGGCTTGAATGCCGTGCTCATCGCCCGGCTGCGCCTCCCTGCCTTGATCGTCACGCTGGGCACCTATTCGCTCTTCCGCGGGTTGGCGGAAGCGATCACGCGTGGCGTCGATACCTTCACCAATTTCCCCGACTCATTCCTCGCGCTCGGCCAGCAGCACTTTGCCGGGCTGCCGACCCAGGTCTGGTTCTTCCTCGTAGTGACCATCGCCATCTGGCTGCTCGTGCATCGCACGACCTTTGGGCGTTCGCTCCGCGCGATTGGTTTTTCGCCGGAAGGCGCGCGCTACGCGGGCTTGCCCGTCGAGCGGCGCATCGCCCAGGCGTATATTCTCGCCGGCGTGGTCTCGGCCCTCGCGGCGATTATCTACACCGCGCGGCTGGGACAGGCGAAGGCCGATGCCGGCACGGGCTACGAACTCTTTGCCATTACCGCGGTGGTGCTCGGTGGCACGAGTATTTTCGGCGGTATCGGCACGGTGCACGGCACGCTCTTCGGTGTCGCGGCGATTGCTGTTCTCGACAATGGGCTCGTCCACGCCCGGCAACCACGCGAGATGGCCGGCATGCTCACCGGTGTGCTGCTGCTAGCGGCCCTCGGTGCGGGCGCTCTGCCAAAGCTGCTGGCCAAGCTGCGCGCGCCGCGCCATTCTTCCGCTCCTCCCTCATGAAACGTTTCCTTTCCCTCGCCCTTTGCGCTTCGCTCGCGATTCTTTCGGCCTGCAATAAATCTCCGGAAAGCGGCTCCAGCAACGCATCAGGTGGCAAGAAGCTGACCATCGCGCTCATGCCGAAGAGCAAGGGCAACGCCTATTTCATTTCCTGCAAAGCGGGCGCGGACGAAGCGGCGAAGGAACTCAATGTGGACCTGCTTTTTGATGGACCGACCGATCCCGATCCGGCGAAGCAAAATGAGATCATCGAGAATTGGACGACGCTCGGCGTCGATGTCATCGCGGCAGCCTGCGAGAACAAGGAAGGCATTTCGACCGCGTTGAAAAAAGCGCGGTCGAAGGGGATCAAGGTTGTCACTTATGATTCCGATGCGAATCCGGATGCGCGCGATTTCTTCGTCAACCAAGCGACACCGGAAGGGATCGCGGAGACCTTGATGGATGAAGCCGCGCGACTCACCGACAGCGAGGGCGAGTTTGCCATCATCACCGCGTCGCTCACCGCGGCGAATATGAATGAATGGCGCAAGCACATCGAAGCGCGGCTGGCGGAGAAATATCCGAAGATGAAGCTGGTCGATACCAAGCCGTGCGATGACTTGAAGGACAAGGCGCAGGCCGAGGCGACGAACCTGATGAGCGCCTATCCAAATCTGAAACTGATCATGGCCATTTGCTCGCCGGCGGTGCCCGGTGCGGCGGAAGCGGTGAAGCAGGCGGGCAAGACCGGCGCGGTGAAAGTGATCGGCCTTGGCTTGCCGAGCGAGAATCGGAAATACGTCCACGAAGGCGTAACGCAGAGTGTAGTGCTGTGGAAGACGAAGGACCTCGGCTATCTCACCATCCACGCCGCGGCGGACCTGGCGAATGGCCAACTCAAACCCGGGGCGAAGGAATACAACGCCGGCCGTCTCGGGACGTTGAAGATCGAGGGGGATAGCATCGTCCTCGGAAAGCCGTTCATCTTTAATAAAGACAACATCGATCAGTTTGATTTTTAGGTGATCGTAGCCGTGGGAGCGGCGGTGCCAGTCGGATGTGCCGGAGCGGGTCCCTCCGTTATCGTCCGCGGGGCGGACGGCCGAGCCAGCGCTTGAAGGCCGTCGTGAATGCCGAGGTGCTGCGGTAACCGACATCCCAGGCCGCGGCTTCGACAGTGTGGGCATGGGATTCGAGCAGAAATGCCGCGCGGCGCACCCGCAGCCACGCGACTTGTTGCAGCGGGGTGCGGCCGAGTTCCGCCATGGTGAGCCGGCGCAGGTGCACCTCGCTCATATGCGCAGTGCTGGCCAGCTCGGCGGCGGTCCAGGGATGCGCGGGATTCGCGTCGACGTTCTCCCAGAGGCGCGCCAGCCGGCTCGTGTTCGGCTCCGCCTGAACGGCGCGTTGCACGGCCAGATGGAGGAGCGCCGCATGATGCGCAATCGCCTGCGGCTCGTTGGCACGGTTGAATTCGTGATACAGCCCGAGCAGCGCCCACTCGAGCGGCCGCGGGTCGACGTGCACAAACTCGATGCGCGAGCCCGCGATGAGCGGATGCTTCTGCGGCGGCTCGACATAGGTCACCCAGCACATGCGCCAGGGCTCGTTGGCCCACATCCCGCCATGCGGCACGGCGAGAGGAAAGATGCCCGCGGTGCCGGCAGGGAAACGCATCCAATGATCGTTGTTCCAGGAGCGCCCGGCGCCTTCGAGACAGACGTTCACATGGCTGAAGCCCGGCCGGTGACGAATGATGCGATAACCCTTGCCCACCTCAGACATGCCGACCGAGCGAATATAGTGCGCGGCCAGGGCTGGG
Organism: Chthoniobacter flavus Ellin428; assembly: GCF_000173075.1. Taxonomy (GTDB): domain Bacteria; phylum Verrucomicrobiota; class Verrucomicrobiia; order Chthoniobacterales; family Chthoniobacteraceae; genus Chthoniobacter; species Chthoniobacter flavus. The sequence goes on along the minus strand of NZ_ABVL01000008.1, from coordinate 106,860 downwards.
CAATCCGTGCCGGTGATCGCCCATTGCCGGGTGTGTGAACCAACAATGTTCGTTTCGGGCATGTCTAGGATTGTTTCGAGCATGGCCGAAACTTAAGGCAAATGGCAGAAGAGTAGAAGCTAAACGCGCTTCATTGCATGCTTTCTTTCCGCCCTAGAACTCACTTCGCCAGAATTCCATTGTTCGTTTGGAGATGGATGTGGCTGTGGTTGGTTTCGGGCGCCATGGCCGTGGGTGGCGAGGTGAAGTTCAATCGCGACATTCGCCCGATGCTGTCGGACAACTGTTTCGCCTGCCACGGCCCGGACGCCAACAAGCGTAAGGCGAAGCTGCGCTTGGATGTGCGCGATGCCGCGCTGAAACCTGCGGAGTCGGGCGACACCGCGATCGTTCCCGGCCAGCCGGACCAGAGCGCGCTCGTTGCGCGCGTCGAATCGGCCGACAAGGACGAGGTGATGCCGCCGCCGAATGCGCACAAGCAGCTCACCGCTGCGCAAAAGCAGTTGTTCCGTCAATGGATCGCCGAAGGTGCAAAATACGAACAGCACTGGGCCTTCGCGCCGATCGTGCGGCCGCCGCTGCCGGTGGTGAAGGACAAGACGTGGCCGCGCAACGCCATCGACTACTTCATTCTCGCGCGTCTCGAACAGGAGCACCTCACCCCCGCCGCTCCCGCCCCGCCGGAGATGCTGCTGCGGCGTGTGAGTTTCGGCATCACCGGTCTGCCCCCGACGCCGGAGGAATTGACTGCGTTCATCGCGAAGCACGACGAGGCAACGTATGCCGCCTTGCTCGATCGCCTGCTGAGTTCCACCCAATACGGGGAGCACTGGGCGCGCCACTGGATGGACGTGACCCGTTATGCGGACAGCGCCGGCTACGAACTGGATTATCTCTTCACCCATGCCTGGCGGTATCGGGATTGGCTGGTGCGCTCCTTCGCTGCAAACAAGCCGATGGATCGGTTCATCCAGGAGCAGATTGCCGGGGATGAATTGTGGCCGGGCAACGAAGATGCGGCGGATGGGCTGCGCTTCTTGACGGTCGGGCCGATGCGTTACGAGGGTGGCATCCAGCGCTCCAAGGAGCGCGAGAACGAATGGTTGACCGATCTCGCGGACACCACGGGCGCGGCGTTCCTCGGCCTCACCATGGGCTGCACGCGGTGTCACGATCACAAATTCGACCCAATCACCCAGGACGATTATTACGGCCTGCAGGCGATCTTCGCGGAAGCGGAGCTGAAGCTGGAGCGACTGGGCGTTGCGAAAAACAAGGGCGATGAGAATACCCTGCCGGCTTTCGTAAGTCTCGTGCCATGCACGCCGGCCGGAGACGTGCAGGTGCTGCGGCGCGGTGAAGTGGATATGCCCCTGCGGGAAGCGGCGCCGAGATTGCTCACGATCCTGCCGGGCGGCGGAGCCTTGCCTGCGGAAGCGCCGCGGCGGGCGGCGCTCGCCCGATGGCTGACGGCGCCGCAAAATCCGCTCACCGCGCGCGTGTTGGTGAATCGTATCTGGCAGTGGGACTTCGGTCAGGGATTGGTCCGCACGGCGAATGATTTTGGCCGGCAGGGAGAGGAACCGAGCCATCCCGAACTGCTCGATTGGCTGGCCAGCGACCTCATTTCCAGCGGGTGGAATCTCGGCCATTTACAACGGCTGATCCTCGATTCCGCAACCTATCGCCAGTCGAGCCTGGCCTCGCACGCCGCGCAGGCCGCTGATCCGACGCATCGCTTGCTGGCCGGCTTTCCGCGCCGGCGCTTACAGGCTGAGCAATTGCGTGACGCCATGCTCCGCCATTTCGGGAGAGCTGAATTCTGAAATCCTTCGGTCCACCCGTCGTTCCCCCGGTCGAGCCGTGGGCGCTCGCGGCGCTGCGGCAGACGCATTGGGACGCGGTGAAGGATCCTTGGGAATTGCACCGGCGCAGCCTCTATCTCGTAGTGCGCCGCTCCATCAAACTGCCCTTTTTCGAGGTGTTCAATGAGCCGGATACCATCGGCAGTTGTGCCGGGCGCGAAAGCACCGTCGTCGCGTCGCAGGCGCTCACGCTCTTGAATGGCGACGACACTTTTGCCCGGGCTCGCGCGCTCGCCGGCCGTTTGTGGACGGAGTGTGATGGGAATGCGAGCTGGGCTGCGGATCGCGCCTGGTTGCTCGTCTTTGGCCGGCCCATGGCCGCGAACGAGCGCCGTCGGGCCTTCGATTTCCTCGCCGCCCGGGAAGCCCATTGGGAAAAGACACCACCTTCCGAGGGCCTGGAGCCCGCTGATTTCGGCAGCGATCATCTGCCTCCCGCGGCGCGCGGCGCCGCCTGGGTGGAGTGGTGCCTCGCTTTGCTCAATGCCAATGAATTCCTTTATGTCGACTGAAACGAAATCCTCACTCCTTTCCCGTCGAGATTGGCTGCGCCACGCCGGTGGCGGCCTGGGCGCGCTGGCCCTGACCTCTCTGCTCGTGCGCGATGGCCGGTTGCAAGCCGCTCCGTCGGCGGCGCCCGCCAATCCGCTGGCGCCACGTCCGCCGCATTTCGCGCCGAAGGCGAAAGCAGTGATCTATCTCTTCATGCACGGCGGCCCGAGCCACGTGGATATTTTCGATCCCAAACCCGCGCTGACGAAATTCGACGGGCAGGCGCCGCCATCCGAATACCACAGCCTGAAGCTGCAATTCACCGATGTATCGAAGCAGAAGCTCATGGGCAGCCAGCAGACTTTCAGCCGCTGCGGAAAGAGCGGTCTGGAGATTTGCGATTCGCTACCGCTCTTGCAGCAATGCGCGGATGACCTGTGCGTGGTGCGCAGCATGCACCACGATGTCTTCAATCACACGCCGGCGATCTGGATGCTGAATACCGGTTCATCGTTGCCCGGGCGCGCTTCGCTCGGCGCGTGGCTCAGCTACGGGCTGGGCAGCATGGCGGACAATTTACCGGCGTTCGTGGTCATGCATACACGTCCGCTCAAGCCGGGGCCGGGCGTGTGGGGCAGCGGATTTTTGCCGGCGGTGTATCAAGGAACGCCCATCGGAACAGGCCCGGCGCCGATTCCCTATGTCGCGCCACCCGCAGCACTGGGCGGAGAAGGGCAGCGTGCGGTGTTGAACTATGTGCAGGAAATGAACCGTGCCCATGCGGCGGAGCGGGCGGACAATGAACTCGATGCCCGCATCGCCAGCTACGAGCTCGCCTTCCGCATGCAGAGCGCGGCGCCTGAGGCGGTGGACCTGGCGCGCGAGAGCGCGGCGACGCGCGCGCTCTATGGCGATGGTTTTGGCGAGCAATGTCTCATCGCGCGCCGCCTCGTCGAGCGTGGCGTCCGCTGCGTGCAGATCTATCACGGCGGCGATAACGAAGACTGGGATACCCACGGCAACAATCACCAAGGCCAAACGAAGCGCTTGCACGAAGTGGATCGAGGATGCGCCGCGCTCTTGCAGGACTTGAGTGCGCGCGGGCTGCTCGAGGATACGCTGGTCGTTTGGACGGGCGAATTTGGCCGCACGCCAACGACCGAAGGGAAAAACGGACGCGACCATAATCCGTATGGCTACTCGATGTGGCTGGCGGGTGGAGGGATCAAAGGTGGCTACACTCACGGCGCGACGGATGAGCTTGGCTTCCGCGCCGTCGAACAACCGGTGCATGTGCATGATCTGAATGCCACACTGCTGCATCAGTTTGGGCTCAATCACGAACGACTCACCTGGCGCCACGAAGGCCGGGATTTCCGGCTGACGGATGTGTTTGGAAATGTGGTGAGCGATCTGCTCGCGTGAGGGAAATCGTCAGCGCTGAATCGGAATCGGCCCTCGGCTCAGGCCCATCGGCGCCTCTTCGATATTGGCGGTGATGGTCATCTCCTGGGTTCCGCGCAGGATGCGCAGTTCCACTTTTGAATCCACTTCGACTTCGGCGATGTGGCTGCGCAGGGAATAGAGATTGAGGATGGAGTGTCCGTTGAATCCGCGGATGAGATCGTAGGGTTTCAGGCCGGCCTTGGCGGCGGGAGAATTGGGCACGACTTCCGCGATGACCACGCCCTGCGCATCGGAGAGGCCAAGCCGCTTGGCGATTTCCGGAGTATTGTCGACCATCGAGATACCAAGATAGCCACGCACGATGCGGCCCTTCTTCAACACGCTCTCCAAGGCATGTCGCGCGAGGTTGGAGGGAATGGCAAAGCTGATGCCCAGCCAGGTGCCATCGCTCGAGGAAAAAATGGAACTGTTGATGCCGATGATCTCGCCTTTGACGTTGAGGAGCGGGCCACCGGAGTTGCCCGGGTTGACGGCGGCATCGGTCTGCAGCAATTCCACGACGCTGTCTTTCACCGCGCGGCCTTTGGCGCTGACGATGCCTTGCGTGACCGTCTCCTGGAGGCCGAAGGGATTGCCGACGGCGAAGACCAGTTGCCCGGGACTCACCGAGTCGCTGTCTCCGAAGGGGAGCGGTTCGAGTTTGTCCGCGTTGATTTTCAACACGGCGATGTCGAGCCCTTGATCCGAGCCGATGACCTGCGCGGGCACCGTGCGGCCATCGGTGAGCTGCACCAGGATTTCGTCCATGTTGGCGATGACGTGGTGATTGGTGAGGATGTGACCTTCGCTCGAAACGATGACGCCTGAACCGAGCGAGTGCGTCGGCTGGGTGAGATTGCCGCGGCCCAGGCGCTGCAGCAGCAGGGCCATCGACGGGTTGATATTGGGCGCATTCCGCGTGGTGGTGATGCTGACCACCGAGGGGACGACGGCCTGCACGAGCCGGGTGTATTCGGAATCGAGCGCGGCGAGGACCTGCAAGTCCTTCGGATCGACGCGTGGGCCGGCCGCCGGAGTGAAGGGCTCGCTTTGGCTGTGGCTGTGCAGGCGATTGCCGAGCTGAAACCAGCGATACACGCCGAAGGCGATCAGGGCGGCGATGATGAAGATGAAAAGGGAACGGCGCATGAATGGGCTAGCTGACTTGTGAAAGCATGAGTTTGCGGGTCTCGGCAAGCACGCGGCGGAAGCGTTGATTTTCCGGGCGCTCGAGTTGCGGGTCGCGTTCGAAGAGAAGGAACGCGGCGTTGCGGGCGAGACGCATGAGCTCGTGGTCGGCCAACGGATCGCCGAGCTTGAGCGGCGGCAGGCCGCTCTGCGCGGTGCCGAGGATGTCGCCGGGGCCGCGCAATTTCAGATCCGCTTCGGCGATTTCGAAGCCATCCGAAGTCGCTTCGAGGATGCGCAATTTTTCCGCGGTCTCGGCCTCGGCCTTCGGCGAGCGGAGGAGGATGCAGTAGCTCTTGTGCTGGCCGCGGCCGATGCGTCCACGAAGCTGGTGGAGCTGCGCGAGGCCGAAGCGCTCGGCATTCTCGATGAGCATGATGTTCGCGTTCGGGACGTCGATGCCCACCTCAATGACGGTCGTGGCAATGAGGGCCTTGGTTTCGCCGCCGCGGAATTTTTCCATGATCGCGTCCTTTTCCTCCGGCGCGATACGGCCGTGGAGGAGCGCGCAGGGCATTGGGGCGAGGAATTCCTGCCACTTGGCAAACTCGGTGGCCGCGGCTTTGGCTTCGAGTTTTTCGGATTCATCGATGAGCGGGTAGACGACGTAGGCCTGCCGCCCGGCCTCGAGATGTTCGCGCAGGAATTTCACCGCGTCCGGCAACTTCGCCGCGTCGCGCACGCCGGTGACGATCTTGCCGCGGTGGGCCGGCAGTTCATCGAGCGTGCTCACATCGAGATCACCGTAAAGAGTCATGGTCAGCGTCCGCGGAATGGGCGTCGCGGTCATCACGAGGACATCCGGAGCCACTCCTTGATTACGCAACCGCGCCCGCTGGAGGACGCCGAATTTGTGTTGCTCGTCGATCACCGCCAGCCCGAGCCGGGTGAAACCGGCGCCTTCGTAAAGGAGCGCATGCGTCCCAACGAGGATGTGGGGCTCGGAATCGGGCAGCGGGTCGATCCCATCGTTCCCCGGAACTCGCTGCACCGCGTTTTCAAAGAGCGGGAGGGCAGAGCTGTCTTCGCGGCGGGCGCCGGTGCGGAGGGAGACGCGCAAGCCGAGGGGTTCGCAGAGGCGCAGGAAATTAAGGTAATGCTGCTCGGCGAGAATCTGCGTGGGGGCCATGAGCGCGGCCTGGTAGCCGGCTTCCACGGCGAGGAGCATCGCGCTGAGCGCGACCAGCGTTTTGCCGGAACCGACGTCGCCATGCAGGAGACGGTTCATCGGGCGCAGGGCGGCGAGGTCGGCGCGGATTTCGCCGATGGCCCGCTGCTGGGCGCCGGTGAGCGGAAAGGGCAACGCAGCGTGCAGGCGCTGCATCAGTGTATCCGCCACGAAATGGGACGCGCCGGGCTGGCTCGTCTGTTCGGCGCGCTTGGCAGCGACACAGAGTTGCATGCCGAAAAATTCCGTGAGCACGAGATGCCGGCGGGCCTTGGCCAGCGTCTCCTGGTTGTCGGGAAAATGCACCTGCCGCAGCGCCCAGCCGCGTGGGGTGGCATCGAGCGAATCGGGGATCAACGACTCGACCGGCGTCTTTTCCATGTGCTCCAACACGTCCCAGATCAGCCGGCGCATGACGCGCGGCGACAGCCCTTCGGTCGCCCGATGGATCGGCGTGAGCCGATTGAGATGCAGCGACACCTCCGCGTCGTTTTCCACGATTTCGAATTCGGGGTGCGCAAGGACCACGCTCGATCCGCTGCGCTTCGGCTTGCCGTAGACGACCAGCCGCTGGCCGGTGACGATCATTTTTTCCACCCAGTGGGCGTTAAACCACCGGCAGGTAATCGGCTGGCTCAGCGCGTGCGCCTCTTCCTCTTCGAGGATGACATCGAACATCTTCTGCCAGCCCCGAATCCGCCGCAGGCTGGTCTTCTTTACGATCCCGCAGACGCAGACCGGTTCCTCGCTATCGCCGGTGGGGAAATGATCGAAGCGGGTCCGGTCCTCATACCGCTTCGGAAAATGGGTGAGCAGCCCATCGATCGTAGTAATACCGACACGCTCCAGCTGCCGCCGCCGGGGGACGGGAATCCAATCCATTTCAGAGAGGGGAGTGGCAGCGTGCACGGGGCAGCTTAACGGTATTCCGCGGCCCGGACGCAAAATAAATCCCGGGGTTGGGCCGGATTCCTGCTTTGATAATATTTTGAAGGTACGGGAAAAGGCGGTTGACGATCCTGTCAGCCGCGTTAACGTCCGCGCTTTTATATCGTAATGAACCAGAAAATTCGCATCTGCCTTATTCTGTGTCTCTTGGCCATGCTTACCCCGATTTGCGGGCACGCAGCGGCCAGCGATTCTCTGTACAACCCCAAGACGGCCCAGAAGCTGGACCCCGACCAGGTGCACCAGTTCGGGCCCCAGTCCGGCCGGTTCCGTTATGATCAGCGGATGATCCACGCGGCCGAGATCGCCGCCGCCCGGGCGAAGAAGCATTCCACCAGCCGCTGCTGGCACTACGTAAAGGACGCCCTCGTCGCGGCGCACATCATTTCGACCCGTCCGGTCACGACCTATGCCAAGGAAGCGGGTGGCGAACTGACCAACAGCTTCGGTTTCCAGAGGCTGAAGGAAACGGATCCGTGGAAAGCGCCGCTCGGTTCGGTCATCGTTTACGGTGGCCGGGGCGCGGGTCATGTCGAGCTGCGCACCGCGCAGGGCTTCGTCAGTGATTTCGTTTCGCCGCGTCCTTCCCCGCGTCCGCTGATTGGCATTTACATCAAGCCGAAAGCTTGATCGGGAAAGCGATCCTTCGGTTGCGGATCGTGCCGAACGCCCGACGCAGCGAAGTCGTAGGCGTGCACGGTGACGCCGTCAAGGTGAAGGTGCAGGCCCCGGCGATGGACGGGAAGGCGAACGAAGCGTTACGCGATTTTCTTGCTGAGGTATTAACGGTGCCCGCGCGCGCCGTCGAAATCGTAGCTGGCGAAAAGTCGCGCGACAAAGTGGTGGCTATCGCGGACTTGGAAACGGACGAAGCGCGACGGCGGTTGCTCGGTAAATCGCAGCCGTAATTTCACCGATGATAAAAAAGTGCGAAAACCAGTTTTCAGCAGTTGCAATGGGTGACAAGCGAGGCTAGCAAAGCACCCCTATGTCCAACCAACCCTCCAATCAACAAGTCCTTCAGGTTCGTTACGATGACCTCAAGGCGAGCTACGCGAACCACGTTTTGGTCAGTGTCGGCGCCGAGGAAGTCTATCTCGATTTCACCTCGGGCATCGTTGCTGATCGTCCCGGTGTGTCCGTTCTGCCGATCCACACCCGCATCACCATGACTCCCTCGGGCGTCGTGCGTCTCGCCCAGCTCCTCGCTCAGACCTGCCAGAACTTCCAGGTCGTGAACGTGAACCCGCCGCCGCAGGAACCGCCGACGCAGGTCGCGCAGCCTCCGATCGAAGCGCCGGAAACCAAGAAGGAGAAGAAGTAGTCTCTACGCGGTTTTGACCGCGGATTTTCCCAACCAACTTCCACCCGTCGTCCCCGCCGTATTGCGGCCTTGGGGACGGCGGGTGGATTTTTAGAAGGGCGTTCTTTAAGAACGCTCTTCGTCTTAATCGTAATCTTAATCTTACTCTTAATCCTCTCTGAGGCGGTTGAGATTAAGATTAAGAGTAAGATTAAGATTAAGGACCCGAAGAACCTACCACTCGTGATCCGAACCGCTTTCGTTCTTGGCGCCGGCCTGGGCACGCGACTCAAGTCGCTCACCGCGCGCCGCCCGAAGCCGCTCATCCCGGTCGCCAATCGGCCGCTGATCACCTACGCATTCGATCACCTCATCGACGCCGGCGTTGAGCGCCTCGTCGTCAATACGCACTGGCGTTCCGAGGCGTATGCGCGCTTTTTCCCGGAGGGGACTTACCGCGGAGTGCCGCTCGCTTTTCGCGATGAGCAACCCGAGGTGCTCGAGACGGCCGGCGGGATTTGGAATGTGCGCGACCTCCTCGGTGCGGGCACATTCGTCGTCTACAACGGCGACATTCTCAGCGACCTGCCGCTGGCCGGTGCGATCCGCACGCACGTCGATTCCGGCAATGAAGTCACCATGGTGCTGCGTTCTTCCGGTGGACCGCTGCAAGTCGCCTTCGATGCCGCGACCGGCCGCGTCACCGATATCGGTGGGCGCGTCGATGCCGCCGCCGGTCCCCGTTTTCTTTTCTCCGGCATTTACCTCGTGAATGCCGAATTCATCGCGCGCATTCCCGCGGCGACGAAGATCAGTGTCGTCCCGATTTTTTGCGACATGATCCGCGCGGGCGCGAAGCTCGGCGGCATCGTCATCGATGAAGGCCACTGGTGGGATCTCGGCAACCGCGAGAACTACCTTGCCGTGCACACGGCGCTGGCCACTCAGGAGCCGACTCCCTGGATTCACCCCACTGCGCAAATCGCGCCAACCGCCACGATCAGCGGCGCCACGGCCATCGGCGCTGGCGCCCGCGTGGGGCGACCACGCCAGTGTAAATGATTCTTTGGTATGGGAAGGCGCGGAAATCGCTTCTGGTACTCTCCTCAATCATTGTATTATCACCGATAGCCAGCGCGTGGAGGGTATCCACTCCCATGTTGACTTCTAAGAAGCGTCCCGAAAATGATCGGCGTTCTTACTCTTAATCGTAATCTTAATCTCAGCGGAGTCAGAGGGGATTAAGAGTAAGATTACGATTAAGATTAAGAGCCGGCCCGCCTTACCGAAACACCACCCACCACCAAACCGATGGCTCCTGTTTCTCAACTCATCGAAAAAACCGTCATCCGCTTTCCGCGTTTCGCGCGGCAGGAGATCATCGTCCATCCGCTGGAAAAAGGCGGCTCGGACCGGAAATTCTACCGCATGGCGTTTAATGACGACGATCACTCGATGATCCTCGCCAAATATGGTCGCCAGCGGGAAGAGAACCGGCATTACGTGGCCATCGCGCGTTTCCTCGCCGGCGTTGGGGTGCGCGTCCCGGAGATTTATTTTCACGACGACGAAGAAGGCCTCATCTGGATGGAAGACCTCGGCGATCGCGACCTGTGGAGCTATCGCAACGAGCCGTGGCCGGTGCGCCGCGAGCTCTATCACAACACGCTCGATCAGATTCTGATCCTGCACACCCGCGCGCATCTCGCCACGCCTGTTGAGTCGCCGCAACTCCAGGCCGAGTTCAATGCCGAGCTCTATCGCTGGGAGCAGAATTACTTTTTCGAAAACTGCCTCGGCCGTCACTTCGGTCTCAGCACCGATGTCATCGAGGAAAAATGCGACCGTGCGCGTCTCGGCGAAATCGCTGAGCAACTCGCCGCGCTCCCGCGCTGCTTCGTGCACCGCGATTTTCAATCGCAAAATATCGTCATCAAGAACGGCACGGCGTGCTTCATCGATTTCCAAGGCATGCGCCCCGGCCTGCCGCAGTACGATCTCGCGTCGCTGCTCTACGATCCGTACGTGCAATTGCCCGAGAGCGAGCGCCAGGAGTTGCTGAATCACTATCTCGAAGAACTCGCTGACCTCGGCGAACCGGTGCGCCCGGATTTCACCGCCATCTACGACCTCTGCGCCATGCAGCGCCTCATGCAGGCCCTCGGCGCCTACGGCTTCCTCGGCCACGTGAAAGAGCGCCCGCATTTCCTCGAGCACATCCCCGCCGCTCTCTCTTCGCTGCGCGAAGTGCTGGCGCGTGTCCCCGGCGTGGAGAGTCTCCGCGAGCAACTGGCGGGGCTGTAGCGCTTTTTACAGGTTTGAGGGAGCCTGGCTCCGTTGCGTCGCGGTCTTCCATTGCAGCGCGGAGAGCTGCTGCACCAGCAGAATGGCGACGACGTTCAGCGGGAGACGGGAGACATCGGAGATGATATCGACCTGGCGAAGGAACACGGAGGGGTGAGCGCCGAAATGCAGCGTGAAACGCGCGACAAAGTAGTTGAACGCGCTGGTCAAAATCCAAAACGTCCACCACCAACCGACCAGCGGGCTGGTCCGGTTGGAGCGCCTGCCTTGCGGGTTGGCGCTCGCCTTCCAGATTTCCTTCATCGCCTGGTACGGTTTCCAGAGCGAGAGGATCGGGATGAAATAGAAGCCTACGGCCAGACCCGGCGAGAACGAGAGTCTGCGAGCCCCCAAGGCACGCACATTGTGGGGCGAGCCGGTAGATCCAGCAGCAAAAGAAAACGATCGTCACGGCGTAGGTGGCCAGGCCAGCTGACGGAGAGGAAAAGGTGCCAGCTCTCGCTGAGGAGAACTTGGTCCTTGATTTCCGGGGCGTGTTGAAGGCGGTCGAGCAGCTCGATCTGCTGAGCCTCGAACCAGATCTTTACCGCGGCCAGGAGCGTTAGGATGACGATCAAAGCCGTGACGCAATGGCCGAGCAGCTGTGGAGAGCGAAAGCCTTCCGGCGGAGCGGAGCGTGTTTCAGCCGTGCTGACTTCGGGGGTGTCCGCGATGGGAACCGGCGGAGGAACGAGTTGGCCCATCGCCGGCGGCAGTGGAGGCGTCTGCGCTGCGGGCGCGGACGTTTTGAAAAGATTGTCCAACGTGGTCTCCCGTGCCGGCGCCCACCTTTTCAGGCTGCGGGTCCACACCCGTGTCTGCGGCGTGACGACGCCAGTTTGTACCAAGTCACGGATTTCCTCCCGGCTCAGCGGGCCTTTGGATTCTCCATTCTCTTCGTAGTGCCAAATGGCGTTCACTGTTCCGTTACTAGCGGGCTCGGGTTGGAAGATACAGGTTCAAAAAGGGGCGCAATCCGTTCTCATTTCGGGAGGCAAGTTTTCCTGCGGGTGGCTCTTGAAGCAGGAAGAACTTCAGCTCGTGGGCGTTCCGAAATAACCGCCCTTGGCTTCCTGCCACATACGGTAGCCTTCGAGTTCGTCATCCTTCACGCGCTCGATCATCACCAACCGGGGGCCCATCGAGAGAAAATGGCTGCGGACGACGGGCATGTGTCCGATGGAGAAAGCCGGATCATCCGCTCCAGCCAGCATCAGCGCGGCAGTATCAATGCTCGCCGGGCGCTCCGGCCAGGTGTTGGCATACATGCGCACGTGCACGCCGCCTTCCTCGATGTTCAGTAGCTTGATCGCCTGATACCCCCCTCGTCCCCACACCGAATAGATACCGCCGACTTCGTAACTATAACTGCGTTCAAAGAGCGTGCGCACGTCGGCGATGCGCGCGGGAGGAAAGCTCCACTGGAGATGTGGATGGTGGGCGTTGATCACGATGCCCATCTGCGGGGCGAGCCCGAAGACCAGTTCCGAAGCCGAGATGAGAGAGGGGCGACTCGCCAGCTTCCATTCGCTCAGTGCGGCGGAGGCGCGCTCCTGCGAGGTGAAGACTGCGACATAAGGATTACCGTCGGAGGCTTGCGTCATCGCCGGATCGCCCAAACGCTCGCTGGTCTTATTGAGCATCCACACATCCGAATTTCCGAGGAAGAGAACAAATTGCACGAATGTCTCCTGTGTGTCCTGGGTCAAATGCAGCACCAGTGCTCCTTCGAGAGGGTTGCCGTGACCGGCTTGGAGCGCGGAAACGACTTCCTTGAATTCCTGCGCTCTCGCGTTCGCCGCCTCCCGCTGGGCTTTGAATTTCTTGAGAAACCCAAACATAAACTTTTGAAAGTGAAACCGGAAACTCAGTGATGGTTCAGCTTGATGCCGCGCTGGCCGTAGGCCACGTCGAAGAGGATCGGCACGCCGGCAAATTCCTCCAGCACGCCGCGATTGGTCGTCGTGGCGATGTCTTCGTCCGGGGAGGGGTGATTGAGGATGAGTCCGGCGCATTCGAGTCCACGCGCGCGGACCGCGGCGACGGTGAGCAGGGCGTGATTGAGCGCGCCGAGACGATTGGCCACGACGATGGCCACGGGCAGCCCGCATTCCACCGCGAGATCGGCAATGTAATAGTCGCGTTCGATGGGCACGAGCCAACCGCCGGCACCTTCGACGATGACGGATTCATGAGCCGCCCGCGCGCGCTGAAACGACTCGCGAATGAGCGCGAGATCGATGGCGCGGTTTTCGATGAGGCTCGCCGTGTAAGGCGCCGCCGGCGTCCGCAGCCACACCGGGTTCACGTCGTTCAACTCGATGGCCCCCTCCGCCGCGGCGTGCAGCAGCGTGGCATCATCGCGATCGCCACAGCAAATGGGCTTGAGCCCCACGCAATCGTGTCCCTCCGAGCGCAACGCGCGGACGAGCAACGAGGCGATGTAGCTCTTGCCAACGTTGGTATCGGTGCCAGTGAGGAAAAGGTTCACGCTGCGGAAAGTGCTTAGTGGTTAGTGCTTAGTTCTTAGAATATGCGGCGAAGCAAAGCACCAGACGCGGAGGACTACTTACTAAGCACTAAGAACTTCTTCCTTACACCCCGATCAGCTCCTGGATCTCTCCCGCAATCCGGTCGGCTTGCAGGTTGATGCGGTCGCCGTCGCGGCCTTCGATGAGCAGGCGGATCTTCGGTTCAGTGCCGGAATAGCGGAGCAGCACACGGCCGGCGCCGGCGAGTTCCTTTTCCGTTTCCTCCACGAGCTTCGTCACGGTGGGCAGGCTCTCGAGCGGTTTCTTTTCGCGCACCTTCAGGTTGCGCTGGGCTTGCGGGTATTTCGCCAGGCAGGCCTTCAGTTCGCTGAGGGGCTTTCCGGTTTCGGCCATGATACGCAAGATCTGCAGCGCGCTGACAATGCCGTCGCCGGTGGTGGAAAAGTCGCGGAAGATCATGTGGCCGCTTTGCTCGCCGCCGACATTGAGCTCTTCCTTCATCATCGCCTCGATCACGTAACGGTCGCCGACCTTGGTGCGGAGCACACGGCCGGAATGCTTTTGCAGCGTCTCATCGAGGCCGAAATTACTCATTACCGTGGCCACCAGGGTATTCTGCGCGAGGCAGCCGCGCTTCAGGAAATCGAGCGCGGCAATGGCCATGATCTCGTCGCCATCCACCACTTCGCCATGCTCGTCGCAGAGCAGCACGCGGTCGGCATCGCCATCGTGGCTGATGCCCACCTGGGCCCTGGTCTCCTTCACGATGCGCTGGATCTCCTCCGGGTGCGTACTGCCACATTCGCGGTTGATGTTGCGGCCATTCGGCGTGTTGTGGGCGACGATGATATCGGCGCCCAATTCACGCAGGATGCACGGCGTGGATTTGTAAGCCGCGCCATTGGCCACATCCACGGCGACGCGCATGCCATCGAGCGTGCGGCCGCGTGGAAAGCTCTGCTTGGCAAACTCGACGTAGCGTCCGAGCGCGTCGTCGATACGTGTGGCGCGGCCGATCTTGCCGGCGGTGGGCCGGATCGATTCGATCTCGCCGCTGAAAACGAGGTGCTCGATGCGTTGCTCGATCTCGTCATCCAGCTTGTAACCATCGGGACGGAAGAACTTGATGCCGTTGTCCTCGTAAGGATTGTGTGAGGCGCTGAGCACGATGCCGGCGTCCGCGCGCAGGGAGCGCGTGATGTAGGCCACGCCCGGCGTGGGCAGCGGCCCGATGAGCAGCACATCCGCCCCGAGCGACATCACGCCCGCGGCCAGCGCATTTTCCAGCATGTAACCGGAGAGGCGCGTGTCCTTGCCGATGACGATGGTGGTGCGGCCGCCGGAACGCCCGGCGAGCACGCTCATCTGGGCGAAGACATGCGCGGCGGCGCGGCCGAGCTTGAGCGCGGTCTCGGCCGTGACGGGCTCGATGTTGGCCGTGCCGCGGACACCGTCCGTACCGAAGATCTTGCGTCCGCCGTTACCGTTTTCGACCTTCGGAGTGGGTTTATTTTTTGGGGCTGCCATTAATGCTGAAATCGACTTTGTTTTTCCCATCGGTGGGCTTGCTTAACTCAAACTGAAAACTAGAAGGCAAGGCGGTCGGTGCCACTCTCCGATGAATGACCAGCCACAGAATGACGGCGAGAACCAGGGACAGGAGTTTTGCCAGCCAGTTGTTTAGAATCACTTTCATCTTTCAGGGCGAAAAGTTCGGCGAGGCGATGGTCGAAACTTTCCGGGTCGAAGCTTCTTTCGATCAGGCCGCGATGACAAATCGAAACGATGCCTGTTTCTTCCGAGACGACGATGACGATGGCATCGCTTTCCTCGGTGAGACCCAGTGCCGCGCGGTGCCGCAACCCCAGGGCGCGGTCGAGATCGGCCCGCTGGGTAATGGGAAAAATGCAGGCCGCGGAAATGATGCGGTCGTTGCGGATGATGATACCGCCATCGTGCAAGGGCGTCTTCGGGAAGAAAATGCTCACGGCCAGCTCGGTGGAGAGTGCGCAATCGGTCTTCACGCCGCTCTCGGCGAAGGCCTCGATGTTCTGTCCGCGCTCGATGGCGATGAGGGCGCCGAGTTGGCGATTGGCGAGATCGAAGGTGATCTCGCGCACCAGGTCGAGCGTGGCCCGGCTCTGGTTGCTGGCGCCGAAAAGGCGATGCCCGCCGAGCGCGGCCAGCCCGCGCCGCAGTTCGGGCTGAAAGAGAATGACCAGGGCGATGATGACGACGTTGGACAGGCTCTCGACGATGGTCCGGATGACGATGAGGTCGAGCGCGCGGGAGAGCATGTTCAACGCGAGGAACAGGACGACCAGCCCGATGAGCACGTTGCCGCCGGGCGTCCCCCGGAAGGAACGCCACGTGTAATAGATCGCCACGGAGAGCAGGACGATCTCCACAGCATCGCGCCAATGGTTGTGGACGAGCTCGACGACGTTCACGTCACGACCTCCGGTTCGAGGATGGCCTCCGTCATGCGGAGCGCTTCGGAGTTCGGCCGGGCATCGTGGACGCGAAAGACATTTGCCCCGCGTGCGCGACCATAGCTGGTGAGCGCGACGGTCGGCCACGCACGGTCCGCCCATTCACTGCTGCCCACGACCTTGCCGAGAAAAGATTTGCGCGAGACGCCCAAAACCATCGGTCGCCCGCCGACCCTCATGGCATCGAGATTCCGCAGCAGAGCCAGGTTGTGCTCCACCGTTTTTCCAAAGCCGATGCCGGGGTCGAAAGCAAGACGCATGGGGTCGATGCCGCACGCTAGGCACGCCGAAAAAGTTTGTCGAAAAAAATTCGTGATTTCCGCCACAACGTCGTCGTAGTGGGGCGCTTGCTGCATATCGCGCGGGGTGCCCTGCATGTGCATCGCAATGGCGCCTGCGCCAGTCGTTTGCACCACCTCGCGCATGGCCGGGTCGCGCAAGCCGGTGATGTCATTGACAATCCCGGCGCCGGCCTCGACCGCGGCCTGCGCCACGGCCGGTTTCATCGTATCGATGGAAAGGACGAAGTCGCCGGTCCCGGCCAGGCGTTCGATGACCGGCAGGACGCGCCGCAACTCCTCCGCCTCGGGAACCGGCTCGGCTCCGGGCCGGGTCGATTCGCCGCCGACGTCGATGATCTCGGCGCCTTCCGCGGCCAATTGCCGGGCGTGGGCCACCGCTCCTGCGGTGTCGAAAAACTGGCCGCCGTCCGAAAAGGAATCGTGGGTCACATTCAACACGCCCATGATGAGTCCCCGGTGGGCGAGATCGAAGGTGAGGGTGCGGGTTTGCCAGAGCATCACAGGGGCATCGCGCGTGTTTACGGTCTGCGCAAGGTGAGAATGGCTTTGCGCGTAACTTTACCCACGTTCCGTGGTTTCATTCCGCTGAAATCCTTCCCATCCATGAAAGCACTCGTCGCCATCCTCACCCTCCTTGCCGTCGTCCTGGTCATGCCCGCCATGGCCGGAAAGAAAGGGAACCAGCCGCCCCAGGATACCACCCCGGAAATGAAGATCCTCGAAGTGAACGCTGTGGGCATTAGCGTCGAGGCCGGGGTTGGGGATGAACACATCGCCTATAAGATCACCGACAACACGAAGGTGACGCTGAATGGTGCCAAGGTGGCGGCGCGGGATCTTCGGCCGGGGATGGTCGCGAAGATCGAGGCGGGGAAGGATAAAGTGGCCACTTCGATCCGCGCCAAGGATGCACCGGTCCACCCGGGCAGGCATCGCGTGGGGTAGTGCCCAGCGGGGGGGCTCTCCAGAGTAGGCCGTAGTCCTGTCCAGCCCAGCCAAAGCGAGTCCGAGCCCGTCCAGGTTGGAAATTTTCCCGATCTGCGACGATCGCCCAGGCAGCCTAACGCCAAAGACTTGCATTAATTGCTGGCCCCCCTTGCGTTGGACTGGAATGTCGGTTTCGCCAAGTCCATTGAGCGATGCCGCTTTACCGATATCACTTGTGTGACACCTCGTCTTTACCGATGAGTATAAAATTCCTTGCTGCAAAATCCCCGGCATGGTGCAACCGTGTTTGGCGGCGTGACGTGGAATCACCACACGCGCGCCGAAAAGCCCAAACGAAATACCACACAATGAATGCTACCATCGAACAGACTCCTGTAGATCGTTCCCGCCAATTCCCGCCGTTCAGCCTGACCCGGCTTTTGCGGACGGTGTTTGAACCCAAGGCGGGTGAGCGCGTGTGCGTGCTCATCGACCTGGAACATCCGCAGGACGTCGAAGGTTTCCGCTTTCTGCAGAATCCGGACCTTTCCATCCAGCGGCACGCGCATGATGTCGTCTACCAGGGCCTGCGCAACGGCACGATGTATGACCTCGGTCTCAAAGGCGGCGAAATGTTTGCCTATGAGATCACCGGTGGCAGCAATCTCGACCTGCCCACGAAGGGTTATGCGACCGATGGCCGGGAAATCGACCTGATTGAGGACGTCTATCAGAAGTACGACCTTATCCTTTGCGTCTCGACGTATTCGGCCACGGCGCCGCTCACCGCCTTCGCCAAGAAGTACGGCTTTCGCGGTGCGACCATGCACGGCATGAACCAAATCATCCTCAGCTCCGGTCTGGCGGTCGACTATAATGAGGTCAGCAAGCAGGCGGAAAAGCTCCGGCTCGGCATGACCAAGGCGGATTGGGTGGAGATCGACTACGTTTTCGACCAGAAGCGCTTCACCCTGCATCTCGACCTCGGCCAGCAGGAGGCGCAAAAGAGCCACGGTCTCTGCCGCGGCGGCCCGGATATCGCAAATCTCCCGGCGGGCGAAATCTACTATGTGCCGGCGGGGGCGACCGGCCAGTTCCCGCACAAGTACGAAGACGGGACGATCGGCCTCATGACGGTGGAAGGCGGGCGAATCAAGCAGGCGGCACTGCTCCGCGGCAGCCAGGCGACCGTCGATGCCCACAACGAGAAGCTCACGAGTGATCCGGTGACGGGTGAACTCGGCGAACTCGGCTTCGGCACGCAGGAGTTGCCGGTTTCCGGGCGCGACATTCAGGACGAGAAGATCCTCGGGACGATGCATGTGGCCACGGGCCGCAGCGACCATCTCGGGGGCAAGCTCACGCCCGACCGTTTCGCGAACAAGAAGAATGCCACCCACGACGACATCCTCTTCTCGCCGACCAAGACGCCGGAGATCAACGTCCCGCAAGTGCGCATGCACCGCGATGGCGAGACCGTGGTGTTGATCGAGAATTACGTGCCGGCCGCCTACATGCGAGGTCTGCTGGCGTAGTCAGCAGGATTTCAGCCACTGACCCTCGATCCGGATTCGTCGACTTCGGATCGAGGGTGCGGCTTGAGGAGCCACCCGCCCCGCATCGCTAAAACCTTCGGTTCGGTGGTTCCCCGAGGACGCTACAGCATGAATTTTCTTTCCATCCTTTTCGCTGCGCTCGCTTGGCTTTCCATGGCATCGGCCCGTGGCGAGGACGTAAGTCTTCGAGTGATCCCGGAGCAGGAAAGCTACACGGTCGGTGAACCTATCGTGCTGGATTGTTCTTTTACGAATACGTCGGACAAAGCCCGCAACATCGACTTGGGTTTCAACGATAGGGAAGTCGTTTTTATCCTCAAGCCGGGTACTCCGGGAGCGACCGAATTACCGAATTTGGTTCACCGAGGAGGAGGGGATTTTTCTTTTCCAAAAGCCGTGCCACCGCATCAAACCGTGACACGTTATCTCATTCTCGATCAGTGGTATCGCCCTTCGGTGCCGGGAGCACTTCACTTCGAAATGGTGACTAATCTTGAGGGCGTCAAAGTCACAGCACCTTTCACACTGACGGTCATTGGCCGGGACCCTGAAATCATTAAGAAAAGCGCCGAGGATATCCTGGTTAAATTCGAAGCCATTAAAAAAGCGCGAAGTCGAGATCCGTCGACTTTAGTCGGCTATCGAGGGGCTGCGTGGCTGTTTTTCTCGTATTTGGATCCGCAGATTTGCACGGAAATGAAGGCACGGCACCGGGACGATTCTGACGTGCTTGAGCTGATTACAATGGGGGAGAGGATGGGCCCTGGAGGCTGTCGATGGCTGGACTGAATAGTCCGGCGGCGTAAATGAGCGGCATCTCCGCTGATGTTCCACACGACCGATTCATTTGTTTGGTAACCATGAATATCTACGAAACCGACCAGCTCCTCGCGGAGTACCTCCTGTTTCACTACGGCGAGGATCATGAGATTCTCCCGTGGCCCTTTGGCCCGGCAGCGGCGCTGCATTATCCGGTGCGTTGCGTGACGGAATGCTTCGACCTGAAGCGCCTGCCCGCAATCGCTCGTGCGCTCGACCTGGGATGCGCCGTGGGGCGCTCGACCTTTGAGCTCGCGCGGCATTGCCACGAGGTAGTTGGCATCGATTACTCGCAGCGCTTTGTCACGGCCGCGAATGAGCTTCGCGACAAGCGCGAGCTGCCGTACCTGCGGCGCGATGAAGGCGATCTGGCCACGCCGCTGGTGGCACGGGTGCCCGCGGGGATCGAGTGCCACCGCGTGCATTTCGAGCGCGGCGATGCGCTGGGCCTGCGCGAGGACCTCGGCGCTTTCAATGCGGTGCTCATGGCCAATCTCATCGACCGGTTGCAAGAGCCGCGCCGCCTTTTTGCGCGGTTGCCTTCGATGATCAATCGCGGAGGACAACTTGTGATCGCCTCGCCGTACACCTGGCTGCCGGAGTTCACGCCGCGGGAAAACTGGCTGGGCGGCTTCGAGCACGAGGGTGAACGGCGGACCACCCGCAAGGCGCTGCAGTCGCTGCTCGAGCCGGATTTCGAATTGATCAAATCGAGCGATCAACCGTTCCTCATCCGCGAGCACGGCCGGAAGTTTCAATGGAGCGTCGCCGAAACCACCACCTGGCTCCGCCGTTAGAATACGTTCACCGATGTCGACGAATTGGAACGAACAATACGAGAAGCAGGACACGCCTTGGGACAAAGGTTCGCCGAGCCCGGGCCTGGTCGATTTTCTCGCCACGGAACCGGTGCAAGGCCGAGTGCTCGTGCCGGGCTGCGGCTTTGGTCACGACGTGCGGGCGCTGGCGGCGACCGCCGATGAAGTGGTCGGCCTGGATATCGCGCCGCTTGCCGTGGAAGGTGCGGACCGCCTGCCCAAGGTCGGCCACGAACGCTACGCGCTCGGGGACTTCTTCAATTTGCCCGCGGAGATGCGGGGCGCCTTCGACTGGGTCTTCGAGCACACCTGCTTTTGCGCGATCCATCCGTCGCAGCGGCCGGCCTACGTGGCATCGGTCGCGGCGGCCTTGAAACCGGGTGGACGTTATCTCGCGATCTTCTATCTCGACCCGGGCAACGATTCGCCAGACGAAGGTCCGCCCTTCGAGGTTTCCGTGGCCGAGCTCGACCGCCTCTTTTCGCCGCACTTCACCCTCGTCCGGGAATGGCTGCCCCAGCGTACCTATCCCGGCCGTGAAGGCCGCGAATGGATGCGGGTGATGCAGCTCAAGAGCGTCTGATTGCTCGCGCCCGGAAGCTATTTCCACTGCTACTTCGAGCGTGTGCGTACGGAGTTTAACTTATGACGGCATTTCCCCTTGATTCGACGTCCGCGCTTTCTAGCCTCCGGCGATGCACGATACCCTTTCGACCTTGCCTATGACCGCACCGCGTGGAGATTCCCCGCTCGCGCCCTGCGATACCTTCCCGCGCCGGCATCTCGGCTCGAGCGAGGCGGAGGTCGAGGCGTTGCTGGAAACGCTCGGGCTGGCGAGCCTCGATGCCTTGATGGACGCGGCCGTGCCCGCGCAGATTCGGCTGAAGGCACCGCTGAACCTGCCCGCGGGCGAAGGTGAGCACGAGGCGCTGGCGGAGTTGCGCGCCTTGGCGAAGAAGAATCGCATCTGCAAGAACTACATCGGCCAGGGTTATAGCGGGACGATTGTCCCGCCAGTGATCCAGCGAAACATTCTCGAGAATCCCGGCTGGTACACCGCTTACACGCCGTATCAGGCGGAGATTTCGCAGGGCCGCATGGAAGCGCTGGTCAACTTCCAGCAGATGGTGGTCGACCTCACCGCGATGGACATCGCGAACGCTTCGCTGCTCGATGAAGCCACCGCGGCGGCGGAAGCGATGCACATGGCATATGCGCTGAGCAAGAGCGCGGATGCGCAGACCATTTTCGTGAGCGAACAGTGCCATCCGCAGACGATCGCGCTGGTGCAGACGCGCGCGGAACCGCTGGGGATCAAGGTGATTGTGGGGGACGAGTCGAAGTCTGATTTTACGGAAAAGGTCTTCGCCGTTCTGCTGCAATACCCTGCGACGACGGGCGGCGTTTACGATTGCACGCCCATCATCGAAAAGGCGCACGCCGCTGGAGCGCTGGCCATCGTCGCCGCGGACATCCTTTCCCTCACGCTGCTGAAACCGCCGGGCGAAATGGGCGCCGATATCGCCGTGGGCTCGACCCAACGCTTCGGCGTGCCGCTCGGTTTCGGCGGACCTCACGCCGCTTACATCGCCACGCGCGATGCCCACAAGCGCCTGCTTCCTGGTCGTCTGATCGGCGTGAGCAAGGACACTCACGGCCACCCCGCGTATCGCCTTTCGCTGCAAACGCGCGAACAGCACATTCGCCGCGACAAGGCGACGAGCAACATTTGCACGGCGCAGGTGCTCCTCGCGGTGATGGCTTCGATGTACGCGGTTTATCACGGCCCGGAAGGGCTGAAGCAGATCGCCAGGCGCGTGCACGTCGCGGCGAACTGGTTTGGCGCCGCGGTGACGGCCCACGGCTTCACCGTGCTGCATGGGGAGTTCTTCGACACCGTCGGTGTGGAGTGCGAATCGGAAGCCCAGCGTGCGGCGATTCTCCAGCGGGCGGAACAGCGCGGGATTAACCTCCGCTCCTATGCCTTGCACGATGCCCCGTTCCTGATCCTCGTCGCTTTCGACGAGACGATCGACGAAGACGCGTTGGCTGAATTGATCGCGGTCTTCAAAGATTCACAGGTCGAACCATTGAGCTTCAGCCAAAGCTGGGAGACGGAAGAGCTCGATCTCCGCGAGTTTCTCCTGCGCAAGTCCTCTTTCCTCACGCACCCGGTCTTCAACACGCATCACACCGAGCACGAGATGCTGCGCTACATCCGCCGGCTCGAGGCGAAGGATCTTTCGCTGACGACGTCGATGATCCCGCTCGGCTCGTGTACGATGAAGCTGAATGCGACCAGCGAAATGCTGCCGGTCACGTGGCCGGAATTCGGCGCGCTGCATCCCTTCGCCCCGGCGAACCAGACGGCAGGCTACTTGGAGCTGTTCCGTCAGCTCGAAAACTGGCTTGCGGAGATCACCGGTTTCGCCGGTGTCCTGCTGGAGCCGAACGCCGGTTCGCAGGGCGAATACGCGGGGCTGCTGGCCATTCGCAAGTATCACCAATCCCGGGGAGAAGGGCATCGGGATATCTGCCTCATCCCAGCGAGTGCGCACGGGACGAATCCGGCCAGTGCCGTGATGGCCGGCATGAAAGTCGTCGGCGTCCGTTGTCTCGATGACGGCGATATCGACCTCGCCGATCTCAAAGCCAAGGCCACCGAGCACAAAGACCAATTGGCCGCGCTCATGATCACCTATCCGAGCACGCATGGTGTCTTCGAGGAGACGGTGGTCGAGATTTGTGAACTCATTCACGCGCACGGCGGCCAGGTCTATATGGACGGCGCCAATATGAATGCGCAGGTCGGGTTTACCTCGCCGGGTCGCATCGGCGCGGACGTCTGCCATCTCAATTTGCACAAGACCTTCTGCATCCCGCACGGCGGTGGCGGTCCCGGTGTGGGGCCGATCGGCGTGGCGGCGCATCTCGTGCCGTTCCTGCCGACGCCGGAACGCAAAGGCCCGGATACGAAGACTGGGGCGATTACCGCCGCGCCCTATGGCAGCGCGAGCATCCTGACCATTTCCTGGATGTATATCCGCATGATGGGCGGCGAAGGTCTGACCGAAGCCACGAGGATCGCCATCCTCAATGCCAACTACATTGCCCGCCAGCTCGATGCCTATTTCCCGGTGCTCTTCAAGGGCGCGAACGGGCTGGTCGCGCACGAGTGCATTCTCGACCTGCGCGGCTTCCACAAGACCACCGCCGAGGACGTGGCCAAGCGCCTCATGGACTACGGCTTCCACGCGCCGACGTTGAGCTGGCCGGTGCCCGGCACGCTGATGGTCGAGCCGACCGAGAGCGAATCGAAGGACGAACTGGACCGCTTCTGCGACGCGATGATTGCCATCCACGGCGAGATGACTGCCGTCGAGAGCGGCGTCGCCGACGCCAAGGACAATGTGTTAAAGAACGCCCCGCATACCGCACATTCGGTGATCGTCGGGGAGTGGGCGCACCCTTACACCCGCGAGCAGGCGGCCTATCCGGCGCCCTGGCTGCGGGAACACAAGTTCTGGCCGTCCGTTGGCCGCATCGACAACGTCTGGGGCGATCGCAATCTGTTCTGCAGTTGCGTGCCGGTCTCCTGACGACCGCCTGACAACGGGCGACTGAAAAATTCACAAAAGAACCCGGGCAGCGCTCACAAAAGCTGCTATGAATTCTTATTGTCGTGAAAGCACTCATCCTGCTCCCAGTTTTGTTCGCGATGCAGGTCCTCGCCGAGGACCCACGGGTGACTTCCCTCGTCCAGCAGGGCGACCTCGCGGAAAAGCAAGGGAAGGCGCGCGCGGCGCTGGGCAGCCTGCGAGCGGCGGAAGCCATTGAGCCGCAAAATGTCGGCGTGCTGCTGCGTATTTCGAAGCAATACGGCGACCTGATCGAGCAGACCAAAGTCGAAGACAACGCGAAGCGCATGGCCGAGCTGGCGCTGGATTATGGCAACCGCGCGGTGCAAGCCGACGGCAAGAATGCCAAGGCCCATCTCAACCTCGCGATCAGCTACGGGCACATGACCGATTTTGTCGGAAACAAGACCAAGCTCGAGTATTCGAAGATCATTCGCGACGAGACCGTGAAATCCCTCGAGCTCGATCCGAAGGATGACTTTGCCTGGCACGTGCTCGGGCGTTGGGAAGCCGGGGTGGCCAATATCAACGGCGTGCTCCGGGCGCTTGCCTCCATTGTCTATGGCGGCATGCCGAAGGCCAGCAACGAAGAGGCGGTGCGGTGTTTCAAGAAGGCGCTCGAGATTGCCCCGCAGCGGCTCATCCATCACGCGGAATTGGCCCACGTCTACACACAAATGGGCCGGACCGATTTAGCCCTGCAGGAGTGGCAGAATACCCTCGGTATTCGGGCGCAGGACGCGGACGACGAGAACTACCAGAAGGAAGCGCACGCCGCGCTGGACGCCGCCCGCAAGTCAGGGCGCGGAACGGAAGCCGCGAAGTTCACGTCGCAGCGTTAGGCCGCACGAAGGCCAGCGTCAGCCAGCCGCCGAGCAGGCAGAGACCGCCGATCGGCGTGATCGCGCCCAGCCATTTCACGTTCGTCACGGCCAGCAAGTAGAGGCTCCCGCTGAAGATGATGATGCCGGCGGTGAAGAGCTGGAAGGTCAGTCGCGAGATCCCGCCGCGGAGCGCGAGGACCAACAGCACGACCGCATGCACGAGATGGTAATGCGCGGCCGTTTCCCAGATGGGCTTCTGCCCGTTTTCGAGGAAGACGCGTTGCAGGCCGTGTGCGCCGAAGGCTCCGAGGGCGACGGCGAGAAATCCCATGATGGCAGCGATGCGAAGAGCGGTGGTGGAATTCATCTGGCGTAATCAACGCCGAAAACTCCAACATCGGAAATCGAAAATCCGACTTCCGCCATTTCCCAATCTCCGTGGCCCAACTGGCAGCCGCGTGAACGAGCCAACCTGTGCTTCATCGTGCAGGAGCGGCGCGTGCTGCTCATTCGCAAGAAGCGCGGGCTCGGCGCGGGCAAGATCAACGGCCCGGGAGGCAAGCTCGAGCCGGGCGAGACGCCGCTGCAATCGGCCATTCGCGAGGCCCAGGAGGAGATCGGTGTGACGCCCTCGCAACTCGAGGAGCGCGGCCTCCTGCATTTCCAATTTACCGATGGTTACAGCCTGCAATGCACCGTCTTCATCGCGCGCGCCTTCACCGGCGAGCCGATCGAGACACCCGAGGCTACGCCGATGTGGTTCGATATCGACGGCGTCCCCTACGACGATATGTGGGAGGACGACCAATACTGGCTACCGCAAGTCCTCGCCGGCGCCCACTTCATCGCCTGGTTCGAATTCGACGGCGAGAAGATGCTCAGCAAGGACGTGCGCTTCGTGTAGCACCCCTGAATAACGGAGGGGATGGCCACAAAAAGGCGCAAAAGGCACAAAGAGATGCTCCTCCAAATTACTGCGGTTCCATCCGAAGGATGACGATGCATAGCGCGCTTGCCCACGGAACTTTCTTTTTGTGCCGCTTGTGCTTTTTTGTGGCCATCCCCAATCCTGTTTTTGGGGCGATAACCGTCACGCGCCGCTACTGCCGCTTCTTCTCTTCCTTGAGCAGCCGCTCCCAGTGCAGTCGGGCGACATTCCACATGTAGACTGTTTCGGGATCCGCGGGCAGTACGTCCACCGCCTTGCGCAGCAATTGCAGCGCATGTTCGCGATGATCGAGCATGAGCTCATACAGCCCCACGTAATAGTAACCGAAGAACTGCGCGTGTTTGTCATCGGCGAACTTCTTGTCCGCGATATAGGCCAGCACATCCTCCGGGCTGCGTTTCCCGGCGTACATTTCGTAGAGCGGGATGAACGGCTCGCGATCGGTCTCCGGGTAGGTGAGCATCTCCTCCCGCGCCACCTTGAGGCCGTCGACCTTCTCCTGCGCGAGAAACTTCCAAATCCCATTCTCGCGATCCTTCGGATCGTAGCCGTGATATTTCACGAACTGCCGCTCCGACTTCTCGAATTGCCCGTTGAAATAATAGGCGATGCCCAGGCGCCAATGCGGCGCGTCCTGATTGGGATCGAGCGCGATCATCCGCTCGAAGTCCTTGATCGACTCCGGATAAGCGCCCAGGAACAAATACAAATCCCCGCGCCGCGACAGATACGCCACCGTATCCGGCTTCTCCGTGAGCTTATGGTCGATCTCTTTCAGCTCCCCGGTGAGTTTCTCGATGAGCGGCGCGCGCCAGAACGGATCGTCGTCGGCCGCCGCCAGTGCGGTCACGGCACAGAAGAGGAGACTGAAGGCGATGCGACGGAGGAGTGGGGGAGCCATAGGGGACAGCTACTCGTTGGACAGCGCTCGATCGAGTCCGTTCGGATCAACGATGCGCGGCGAACTTCGCCTGCACCATCTCCGCGAGTCGGGCGCCGATCTCCGGCTGGTCGAGCCGCTCGATGACCTCCTGGAGGAAGCCATTCACGATGAGCTTCTGCGCCGCGCGCTTCGAGATGCCGCGCGACATGAGATAGAAAAGTTCTTCCTGCTCGATCTGCCCGCTGGTCGCACCGTGGGTGCAGCGCACATTGTCCGCTTCGATCTCCAACCCAGGCGCACTGTTCGCCTCGGCATCATCGCTCAGCAGAAGATTGCGCACCTTCTGGTAGGCATCCGTCATCTGCGCGCCGGGATCGACTCGAATGAGCCCGGAGAAAATCGTCCGCGCCGCGTCATCGAGCGAATTCTTATAAAGCAAGTCGCTCGAGGTATTCGGAGCCTCGTGAATCTGGAAGGTGCGCGCGTCGACTTCCTGCGCATTATCTGCCACGGTCAGCGCGAGCATGTCGCTGCGGCCGCCTGGCCCGCGGAGATGACTTACGCTCTCGCTGCGCACATGGCGTCCACCGAGCTGCGCGAAGAGCGAACGCGCCTGTGCATCGCGACCCACCACGGTCGCATTGATCTGAAAGGCCAGCGCTTCCCTGCTCCAATTCTGCGCGCAGACGTAAGTGACCTGCGCCCCGGCGCCGAGCCAGAGATCGTTCACCGCGCAAGCGAGCCCCGGGGCATTCGTGTCGGCGCTCTCGTAATAATCCACCACCGTCACCTTCGCGCGTTCCTCGGCGATGATGAGCGTGTGCGGGAAGCACGAGCTATTCGCGCCGTGCAGCCAGTGAAACGCCTCGACCGGCAGATCGATCTCAATGCCCCGCGGGACAAAGAGCAGCATGCCTGTGCGCACCTGCGAGGCGTGCAGCGCGGCAAACTTCTGCCCGCCGAGAATTGCCTCCTCGCGCATGAAATACTGCTGCAGCAAATCCGGATACTCGACCAGCGCCTGCTCCAGCGGCAGCCAGACCACGCCGAGTCGCGTCAGCGACTCCGACAGGACCTCGCGCGAGAGCAGTTGATCATTGGCGAAAACCATCCGGCCGGCGGCCTTTTCCAGACCACGGCTGCGCGCGAGCAACTCCTCGCGCGTGGTCTCATCGACCGGCTGCGGTTGCAGATACGGGCTGAGATCCAGGTCCTTGACGTTGGCGAAACGCCAGCGTTCATCGGTGCGCGTAGGCAGCGGGATTTTCGTGAATTGTTCCCAGGCGGCTTCCTGCCCGGGGGCGGCGGGGCCGGCGCTCAGGAGTCGGGCGGGCGCGGCGGGCGTATCGGTCATTTCTTCTTCCAGCAAAACGGTGCTCATGAATTCAGTGAATGTCAGTCGTTGATCGGATCAACCGACCGAGCCTTCCATTTCGAGATCGATGAGGCGTTTCAGCTCCACGCTGTATTCCATGGGGAATTGGCGCACGAGATCGTTGACGAAACCGTTCACGCTCAGGCTCATGGCCTGCGCTTCGGTGAGACCGCGCTGTTGCATGTAGAAAATCTGCTCCGCGGAAATCTGCGAGACACTCGCCTCGTGCTGGCAGGCATTGCCCGTGCCGCGCACGGTGATGGCCGGATAGGTGTCGGTGCGCGCCGTCGAATTGATGAGCAGCGCATCGCACTCCGTGTTGTTCTTGCAGCCCTTGAGATGCTTCGGCACGTGGACCAGGCCGCGATACGTCGCGCGTCCCTTGCCGATGCTGATCGACTTCGACACGATGTTCGACGTCGTCTCATCCGCCGCGTGAATCATCTTCGCGCCGGTGTCCTGGTGCTGGCCGTCGTTGGCCAGCGCGATGCTGATCACTTCGCCGCGGGCCTTGCGACCCTTCAGGACCACGCCCGGATACTTCATCGTCAGGCGGGAGCCGATGTTGCAATCGATCCACTTCACTTCCGCTTCCTCGTGCGCGATAGCGCGCTTGGTCACGAGATTGAAGACGTTCGGCGACCAGTTCTGCACCGTCACGTATTGGATCTTCGCGCCCTTCAGCGCCACGAGCTCCACGACCGCGGAGTGCAGTGTCGCCGTCTCAAATTTCGGCGCCGTGCAGCCTTCCATGTACATCACCTCGGAGCCTTCGTCGGCGATGATGAGCGTGCGCTCAAATTGCCCGAAGTTCTCCGCATTGATGCGGAAATATGCCTGCAACGGGTGCTTCACCTTCACGCCCGGCGGCACGTAGATGAACGAGCCACCGCTGAAGACCGCGCTGTTCAGCGCGCTGAATTTGTTGTCACCCGTCGGGATGACCTTGCCGAACCACTTGCGGAAAATCTCCGGGTGATTCTTCAAGCCGTCGGTCGAGCCGACGAAAATCACGCCCTGCTCGCCCACCGCCTTCTTGATGTTCGAATAGACCGCTTCCGAGTCGAACTGCGCCTCGACACCGGCAAGGAACTTCCGTTCCTGCTCCGGAATGCCGAGCCGTTCGAATGTGCGCTTCATATCCTCCGGCACATCTTCCCAGGAACGGGACGGCTTCTGTCCGCCCGCGAGATAATAGCGGATGTTGTCGAAAACAATGTTCTCGAGGTCCTTGGAGGCCCAGTGCGTGGGCATCGGCTTCGAGAGAAAAACGTCCAGCGCCTTGTGGCGCCAATCGCGGATCCAGTCCGGCTCGCCCTTCGCGTCCACGATGTAGTCGATCGTCTGGTGCGTGAGGCCGGTGCCGGCATCGTATTGGTACTGGACGTCGTACCGGAAATCGCCGCGCGTGCGGTCGATGTCGAATTGGTTAAGTTCTTCAGTAGGCATGGTATCTCCTCTTTTCGAGGGTTAGGCGGAAACGGGTTCCGCGAGTGCGTCCTTGATAAAATCGTAGCCCTTTTCCTCGAGTTCCAGGGCGAGTTCTTTCGGGCCGTTGCGAACGATGCGCCCATCGACCATCACGTGCACCACATCCGGCACGATGTAGTCGAGCAGGCGTTGGTAGTGCGTAATGACGAGGCAGCCGATGTTCGGGCCGCGCTGGGCATTCACGCCCGCGCTGACAATCTTCAGCGCATCGATATCGAGGCCGGAATCCGTCTCGTCGAGGATCGCGTACTTCGGCTTCAACATCGCCATCTGCAGGATTTCATTGCGCTTCTTTTCGCCGCCGGAGAAGCCTTCATTGACCGCGCGCGAGGTGAACTCGCGGCGCATCTCCAGCTTGTCCATCTCCTCGTAGAGATGCTCGTAAAAATCCACGGCCTCGATTTCTTCGCCTTCCGACTGGCGGGAATTCAGCGCCGCGCGCAGGAAGTTGGCGTTCGACACGCCGGGAATTTCCATCGGGTATTGAAAGGCCAGGAACAGGCCCTGGCGTGCCCGCTCATCGGGTTCCATCCCGAGGATGCTTACGCCATCGAGTAGCACGTCGCCGCTGGTGATCGTGTAATCCGGGTGCCCACCGATCGCTTTGCTCAGGGTGCTCTTGCCGGAGCCGTTCGGCCCCATGATGGCGTGCACCTCGCCTTTGGGAATTTCGAGCGTCAGGCCGCGAATGATTTCCTTTTCGCCGATGCGAACGTGCAGGTCTTGGATTTTCAGTGAACTCATTTGGATATTAAAAAGGCCATTTATTTGCTTCGGGTCCGGGGGGCCTTTTGCGTGTCAGGGGGCGTATCTGCGGCGTCCGCGGTGGCGCACTTCGGGCACAGGCCGCGGAAGGAAACTTCATGTTGCACGACGGAAACATCTTCCGGCAGATCCCAGATGTCCTGCGGGC
Organism: Chthoniobacter flavus Ellin428; assembly: GCF_000173075.1. Lineage (GTDB taxonomy): Bacteria > Verrucomicrobiota > Verrucomicrobiia > Chthoniobacterales > Chthoniobacteraceae > Chthoniobacter > Chthoniobacter flavus. Next base: position 76,628 of record NZ_ABVL01000008.1, on the reverse strand, counting down.
GGCGATTCGAGCGCAGCGGAATGTCCATCACGCTGCCGCAGCCCTGGCAGAAAAGGTGGGCGTGCTCGGCGAGATTTGGGCAATAGCGCGAAGGCTCGCGGTCGTGGTTGACCGCCTTGATGATCCCGCAATCGGTCAGCGTTTCCAGGCAGTTGTAAACGGTGGCCAGCGAGATGTTCGGCATCTTCGTCTTCACCCGCATGAACACTTCCACCGCGGTGGGATGATCGCGTTGCCCCATGAGCGCGTCGTAGACCGCCCGCCGCTGGTCGGTCATTCGCAGACCCCGGCCATGGATATGGTCATCGGGAGTCGGCGAAGCGTCTCCGCTGTGGTTATCACGCAGTTTCATTGGGCACCTTTCCCTTCGCACTGCCCGTTAAGCTTATCAAGAATTATTCTAAATAAACTTCGACCCTGCTCTGAAGGGGGGACCATGGACCGGGTAGATGGGGGGTGCAACTGCCTGTAGCGGCGCCGTCTCCGGCGTCGATGGCATCAGGCTTTGCTCGTCGAACGGCAATCTTCGCCGCCCTTCTGTTGCCCGGCATCCGGTTTGGGAACATCGCTTGCATGCCTTTTGCTTTTTGGGAGCATCACCAAAATTCGATTCCTCGCATGAAGATCTCCCGATTCCTTTTCTGCCTCGCGATCCTGTTGTGCTTCGCGGTACCGCTGCAGGCCGCGCAGGCGCCCAAGCTGGAAACACTGCTCGCGGAATACCACAAGGCGCGCAGTGATGTGCTCGGCAAATTGAATGAATCATACGCGTTGCGAGCGGACGAATTGGCGAAGAGGTTGCAGGGGGCGGCGAATCTCGAGGGTGCGGAAAACGCGCGCACGTTCGCCAGGCAATTGCGCGCGGCGGATCAAAATATCGAGATCGTCGATGCGCGCGCGGTGGAAAAGCAGGCCGATCCTTTGGCCGTGCTCCAGGCCGATTACGCCCTCGCCCGGGCGGATAACTTGAAGAATGTCTACGTCTTCTACGCGACCGCGGCGGGAAATCTGCGGCGCGAATTGATCAAGGAGAAGAACACCGCCGGCGCGGATGTGGTGACGACGTTTCTGGAGAAGATCAAACCCGGGGGGACGACCCCCACGCCGCCGGCGAGCCCGGCGAAGAAGCGGAAAACGGCGGGGAACTGAAATAGAAGGACAGGATACGGCAGTTTCACCCGCAGGGAGGCGACGAGCGCCACCCACTTGCCCGAGGAACATTCTCCTTTTGTGCCTCGTGGGCCTTTTCGTGGCCATTTCCATTCCCGCTTTTCGCCTAATGCCGGTCGTAATAAATGAGCCCCAACCGATCCATATCCTCGCCGCTCGCGCCGGCGATGCCGATAACTGGGTTGCCATTGGAAGTCAGCGGATGGCGGCCCTTGTGTCCGCCGCCGCCACCGATCCACTCGCTCTTGTAAGAACCTTCGGCGTCGAGGTTGATGTCCGCCGGATGGATCTTCCAATAGAGGACTTCAAATCCGTCGAGGCGATCGCCGCCGCGCGCTTCGATGGCGGCCACGGCATAGCCTTCCTTTGCTTCGACGCGAATCGGGGCGCCATTTTCGACGCCGTGACGCTGGCCGGTGATGCGGCCATGAGATGTTTGAAAAATCGGCCGCACGCCGCGAATGATATGATGCCCGGCCCACTCGCCAGTCCAGACCACGAAGCCGACGAGCAGCCCGCCCTCGGGCAGAACTTCGAAAAAGCGTCCGCCGCCACCGCCGCCGATCTTTCGCGTATGCTCCGTGGTCGCGTTCTGCGCGGCCGTGGCGAGCGATGAATAGAAACGCTTTTGGATCGGATCATCGGGTGCGGTCTGTTGGGCGACGGCCGCGGCGACAAGGCCATAGCTCACGCCGATGACGGCGAGCGACTTCCAAAGGAAACCAGACAGGGCACATTTCATAGATGGGGAACCTCCGGGGTTGTGATCGCGAGTGTTAGGCGTGCTGTCAATCTTTTAGCTGAGGTGGTCCGCCCGTGGATCGCATGTGTGCATGGTGTTAGGCGAAGCGGGACGCCCCACTGGGAGCGGCGACTTCCCAGTCGCCGACCGAAAACCCTCGGCGCGAAGCGCCCTCTTCCATGAGCACCGCTGCCTGGAGCACGGCTTTTAGGAAGTCGCTCCTCCCGGGGTCCGTGGCCACGTCCCTCGATCGTCTGAAAACATGAGCATTGGGGCGACGCGCTCATACCGAAGCGGCAGCGCGCTTCCCTCCAGGAGCTGATTCGAAAACGGAGTTACTTTTTTGCGATTTGTGGGAGCACCACCTCCCGGCCACCGGGCGCAACGGTGATCTCCTGGCCGATGAATTGCCCCCCCGGCTCGATGGCGAGCTCCAGCCCCCAGGTGAGCGTGATCAATTTGCCGGTGAAGCTGTATGGGCCCTCGGGTAGGGTGAAGCTGAACGAGCGTGTCTCGGTCGACTGCGGATTGGAAAAGGGAATGGTCTCGACGATGCAGAAGTCACGGTTGCCACGGCCGCTGGTACCCCACACGAGGCGCAGTTCGACGCTCCGGGGCGGCGTCTCGACTTGCCACGAGACTTCGCCGGTGACGCGGTCGCGCGGGGAAAACGCGGTCTGGTTTTCGTGGATTTGGATGACGAGAGACATGTCGTTTGGGTTCAGGTCGTGGCCCCTTGCGGTAACACCTGGATGGTGTGCTCCTGGTCGATGTCGGGCCATTTCGGAATTTCGCCCTTCACTTGCAGGCGCCACGAGATGCGATTGCTGCTGCCATGAAACGAGTGCATGAGGCCGGCGGGAATGGAGACATGGGCCTGACCCTCGCCGGTGATTTGCTGGTCGAGCGTTTCCACCACGGGAATCTCGGCGAAGACCTGGGTGAAGGTCTGCGAGCTTTTGCCGGCCTGGTGGGTCGCGTCTTCGCGGCCGACGAGGACGATGCTCAATTTGTGCAGCTTGTCGACGCGGCCGCGCGTATTCCATTCAAAATGGAAATCGCCGCCGAGCGGCACGGCATCGGTGCGGGCGCGGAGGACGATGCGCGGATTGAACAAGGCGAGGAAACTGCCGATGACGCCGAGGATGATGAGCACGCCGATCAACGAAAAGAGGCCGACGATGATCTTGGCAAACAGCGGGGCGCTGGAGTGATTTGGTCCGAGGAAGACGAAATAGACGAAGATGCTCATGAAGCCATTCCAGACGAGGCCGAGGATGAGCATGGTAATGAACTTGCCCATGGGGGTCATCTGCGGCTTGAGCTCGATGAGCTCGCCGGTGGCCGGCGTGAAGGTCGGCATGGCGTTTTTGCGCGAGGCCCGCGGCGGCCCGGTGAGGCGCCCGGCGAAGACGATGCCGCCGGCGCCGATGGCGGCAAAGATCAGGCCGATGAGGCCCATGAGCATTTCGCCGGTGGTCCCGCGGTGAATGACGGCCTCCGTCGGGTGGCTGGGGTTCACGTAACACGCGGTCTGCCGCTCCGGCGGATACTGGTCCACGATGCGATGTGCGCCATTGTAACCGAGGTTCGAGCCGGCGGTGAATTCGTAGCGGCGCGAGGAGTAGCGCTGGCCGTGGAAGTCATAATGATAGGTGACTTCGACGGTGTAGCTTGTGCTGTTATGGCTGCCGCCCTGCTGCTCGATGACGCGGCTGGAATCGATGGTGCAGGGCGTTTCTTCCCAGCGCGAAGCGGCAGCGACCCGGAGGAGCGGCAAAATCGTGAGGGACCAGACCATGACCGCGCCGGCGAGGAAAAAGATGCCGAAGAAAAGGCGGAGGCAGCCGGTGCCGACGGCGCTCGGCTTGCGGGTGGCATTGGAAAAGCGGTAGGGCGAGCTCACGGCGGATGTTTCCTTTGCCGAAAGTGGGCGGGTTTGGCAATGCGCTTCGCTGTCATCCTGGCGTAGGGGAAGAAGGTAAAACGCAGAGGCACAGCGCGGCGGAGCCGCAACCAAAAGGGGAGCCACGAACATGCGAAAAGACAGGGAAGGGAAAGTGACCCGCGAATCACCCGAATGACGCGAATGATCTGCCCTCATTCGTGTTATTTGCGTGATTCGCGGGCCAAAAATTCTACGCGTCGTGCGGACATTTTCATGGTTAGCACTGCAGAGACGCAGAGGAGAAAGAAGACAATCGGACAATCAGACAGGGAGACAATCGGACGATCGGCGCGAAACGTTATGCCACTGTCCGATTGCCCCATTGCCTTCCCTCCGCGTCTCTGCGTTTCCCCCCTACACCGCGGGCGGCACGCTCTTCAGCCGGAACGAAGAGACGAAGCCGACCAGGCCAAAGAGAGCGAAGAGCAGGCCGATGAGGCCATAGAACATTTCACCGTTCGGTTTGCGGTTGAGAACGGCCTGGCCCGGATTGGTGGGGTTGATGTAGCACACCGTCTGGCGCCCGGGCGGATATTGATCGACGATCTGTTGTTTGGCTTCTTTGCCGTCGCTGCCGCCGCTGTCGAATTGATAGTTGCTCGTGGTGTAATGCGTATTGCCGATCGTGTAAGCGTAGAAAATTTCCGCGCGGTAGCTTTGCGTGCCGTGCTTCGCACCGCCGACTTTGACCACGCGGCTGGAATTGATGACGCACGGCGTTTCCAGCCAACTGCGCGCGACGAGCACGTTCTGCAGCGGGCGGATCGTGGCGATATACAGGATGCCCGATCCGACGACGAGGAACACGAGGAAGAGCAAGCGGGCGAGGAGGACGCGGCCACGTTTCGGTTGATCGGGAGAAGGATCGGAAGAGGCGGGTGAACTCACGATGGGCGTGTTTTTCTCAATCTTAATCGTAATCCTAATCTTAATCTCAATCCCATTCCGTGCCGCCTCTCCCGGAGAGAGTAAGATTATGATTAAGAGTAAGATTAAGAATGGATGTTTCCTGCCTCGCCAAAGCATGCCCCTCCCGGCATGCTGGCTTTTTGTTCCCGCCCCATGAAACTCCCGCTTTACCTTGGTTTCGCGGCCCTGGCCGTGGCCGCCGTTCACGCCGATGAGGAATTAGCCCCCGCGCAAATCGACGCGCGCATGTTGCAAATGCCCGCGGTGTCGAAATCCGAAATCGCCTTCGTCTACGGCGGCAACATCTGGATTGCGCCGAAGGCGGGCGGCACTGCGCTGCGGCTGAGCACACCGCGTGGGGTGCAGCAATTTCCCCGCTTTTCGCCGGATGGCGCGAAGCTCGCCTTCACGGGCAATTACGACGGCAACGTGGATATTTACGTGATGCCGGTGGGTGGCGGGGAGCCGCAGCGCATCACGCACCACGGCGGCAGCGAGCGGCTGCTCGGCTGGTATCCGGATGGGCAATCGCTGCTCTACGAATCGCACATGATGGCGTTCACCGATCGTGTGGGGCAGCTTTTCAAGGTGCCCGCGCAGGGCGGGTTGCCGGAGAAATTGCCGGTGGCTTATGGCGAATTTGGCGCGATCTCGCCGGATGGCCACACGCTGGCGTTCACGCCCATCTCCACCGATTTCGCGACGTGGAAGCGCTATCGCGGCGGCATGGCACCGGATATCTGGCTCTTCGACCTGGAAAAGAAGACGGCGGAGAACGTGACGCATAACGAGGCAAATGATTCGCAGCCGATGTGGCACGGCGAGACGCTCTATTTCATCTCCGATCGCGACGAGCATGAGCGCGATAACATCTGGGCTTACAACACGCGCACCAAGGAGACGCGCGAGGTCACGCATTTCACGGAGTCCGATGTGCATTTTCCGAGCGTCGGGCCGGATGATCTCGTCTTCGAAAACGATGGCCGCCTCTACGTGCTCGACCTCGGCACGGAGCAGATGCACGAAGTGAAAATCAAGGTCGCCACGGATCGCGCCACGCTGCGGCCGCGCGTGCAAAACGTCGCCGGCTACGTGCGCAACGCGGCGATCTCGCCGACGGGTAAGCGCGCGCTTTTCGAGGCCCGCGGCGATATCTTCAGCGTGCCGGCGGAGCACGGCATCGTGCGCGACATCACGTCCACGAGCGGCGTCGCCGAGCGCAACCCCGCTTGGTCGCCGGATGGCCGCTGGATCGCGTATTTCAGCGACAAGACGGGCGAGTATGAGCTGACGATTCGTCCTTCCGACAAGGCCGGCGGTGAGGAAACGCTCACGCATCTCGGGCGAGGTTTCCGCTACCAGCCGCAATGGTCGCCCGATGCGAAGAAGATCGTCTTCGTCGACCAGGCGATGCGTATTCATCTCTACGACATGGAGACGAAGCAGGTGACGGAAGTGGGCCGTCAGCTTTGGGCCTACGAGGGCGATCTCGCGCGCTTCCGCGTGAGCTGGTCTTCGGACAGCCGCTGGTTCACTTACGCGGCGGATCGCGAGAATCGGCAATCGGCGATCGTCGTCTACGACACGCATGAAAAGCGCGAGCTGGCGGCGACGAGCGGTTTCTACGACGACGACATGCCGGTCTTCGATCCGGATGGCCGGTATCTCTATTACCGCTCGAAACGCGTCTTTGAGCCGATCTACAGCGAGTCGGATAACACGTGGATCTACACCAACGGCGAGAGCCTCGTCGCTCTCCCATTGCGCAAGGACGTGCCCTCGCCGCTCGGCCCGCGCGACGATGAAGAACCGGTGCGCCGCGAGCCGCCCGTGCCGGAAAAGACCGAGGAGAAAAAGCCCGAGCCTGCGAAGGATAAGAAGGACGAGGCGCAACCAAAGCAGAGCGAGCCGAAGAAAGACAAACCGGAAAAACCGGCCAGCGACACCGCGATCGAGGAACAGAAGCCGTCGACGGAGAACGCGCCTGCCGGCGACGGGCGCCAGGGGATGCGGCTCGCGCGCCAGTTTCCGCTCAAGCCGAAACCACTGGTCATCGACTTCGATAACATCGAAGCGCGCGGCGTGGTGCTGCCGGCGGGCGGTGGACATTTCGACAATCTCATGGCCGTGCCGGGCAAGGTGATTTTCCGCTGGCCGCCGCGCGTCGGCTCGCGCAAGGGCAACGCGCCGCTCTCTTTCTGGGATCTCGAGAAGCGCGATGAGAAGATGATTCTCGACGATTGCGGCGGCGCCGATCTTTCGGCCGATGGCAAGAAGCTGCTGGTCAAGAAAGGGGATCAGTGGGGCATCATCAATGTGCTGGAAGGCCAGCGGATCGACAAACCGCTCGCCGTGGGCAGCATCGAGGAACAGATCGATCCGCCCGCGGAATGGCGCCAGATCTTCAACGACGCCTGGCGGATTGAGCGCGACTTTTTCTACGACCCGCACATGCACGGCGTGGATTGGCAGAAGATGCGCACGCGTTACGGGAGGATACTCGAAGGCGCCGTAACCCGCAGCGATGTGAACCATCTGCTCGGCGAATTGCTCGGCGAGCTGAATTGCTCGCACACCTATCGCGGCGGCGGTGACTTCGACGACGGCCCGACGCGCAGTGTGGGTTATCTCGGTTGCGATTATGCGCTCGAGCAGGGTGCATATCGCATCGCGCACATCATCATCGCTGCGCCGTGGGACAATGTGCGTTCGCCGTTGATGCAGCCCGGCGTGAATGTCCACGAAGGCGACTGGCTCCTCGCCGTGGACGGTCGCCCGCTCGATACGAAACAGGATCCGTGGGCCGCCTTCCAGGGGCTCGGCGACAAGGCCGTGATGCTCACGGTGAACGACAAGCCGAACATGGAAGGCAGCCGCAACGTGCTCGTGCAAACGCTCGGCAGCGAAACGGCGCTGCGCCACAAAGCGTGGGTTGAGGCGAACCGCCGGCGCGTCGATGCGGCGAGCGGCGGCACGATCGGCTATATTTATGTGAAGAACACCGGCGCCGACGGGCAGAGCGAGCTCTACCAGCAATTCCGCGCGCAGGTCGCCAAGAAGGGACTCATCGTCGACGAACGCTGGAATTCCGGCGGACAAATTCCCGACCGTTTCATCGAGCTGCTCGGTCGCCGGGTGACGAACTATTGGGGCGTGCGCGACGGGCGCGATTGGCAGACGCCGTACATCGCGCAGGTCGGGCCGAAGGTCATGCTGACCAATGGCTGGAGCGGCTCAGGCGGCGACTGTTTCCCGTGGCTCTTCCGCGAAAACAAACTCGGGCCGATCATCGGTACACGCACCTGGGGCGGCCTCATCGGCATGACCGGCGCGCCGAGCTTGATCGACGGCGGCCACGTCACTGTGCCGACGTTCAGCATCTACGACACGTCCGGCAAATGGATCATCGAAGGTCACGGCGTCGACCCCGACATCCCCGTGCTCGACGACCCCGCCGAACTCGCCCAAGGCCACGACCCGCAACTCGAACGCGCCATCGAAGAGGTGCAAAAAGAAATGGCCGCCACCCCGCCCTCGCCGCCGAAGCCGCCGTATCCGAATCGTGCGGGGAAGTGAGCGAGTGCTGTAGCGGCGCCGTGGCAGCGAAAATTGGATGTTGGATGTTGGGCGTTGGATGTTGGATGTTCTCCCATGCCCCTTCCTTCCGATCTCCAGTCCGCCGTCGCCACGGGCGATCTCTCCACCGTGCTCGGCGCTGCGCTCATTCATTTTGACTGCCAGGCTGGCACTATTCACCTGCTGCGCGATGGCGTGCTGAAAATTGCCGCGCACAAAAACATCCCGCCGCCCGTGGTGCAAATCGTCGAGACCGTGCCGATCGGCAAAGGCATCGCCGGCCTCGCCGCGCAACGCTTGGAGGCAGTGACGATTTGTAATCTGCAGACCGATAATTCCGGCCAGGCGAAACCGGGGGCGAAGGCCACGGGGATGGAAGGTTCGCTCGCCGTCCCAATGCTCGCGCAGGGGAAATTGCGTGGGGTGATTGGGATTGCCAAAGCGAGCGCCTACGACTGGCCGCAAGCGGAGACCGATCTGCTCACGCAAGTGGCTGGTGCATTGGCCGAGCGATTGCCGCAAGAGTAGCGGCAGGGCGGCGCTAGCTTTCCGCGAGCGCGGTGCGGTGACGAGCGAAGCGCTCCAAAAACAGTCATCCTGAGCGGAGCGGGGAAGCATGGGCGGAGTCGAAGGACCTCTGACTTTCGCGGGTTTTCGAGCGGAGCCATACGGCTTGGCGGGCATTCACGCGCCCGTTATCGCTCGTTGCGCCATAATTGGGAAGCGTGGGTGCCCGAATCTCGCAAGCAGCTCCGCACGGAAAACCCGGGGACGATGGAGGTTTGCCCACAGTCCCCATAGGCGTCTCGCAGACTCGGCTTTCGACTCCGCCCCATGCTTCCCCGGCTCCGCTCAGGATGACATTGCTTTTGGAGCGCTTCGCGCATCTGCGCCCCGCGCTCTCTGCCAATCTCGCCTTTGCTATTCAGTGACTTGAAGTGAGCGCTGACGGAGCAGCGGCCTCATGGCGCGGCGTGGACGCCGTATCAGCTTCCCAGCAGCGCCCGCAAATAATCCGCGTAAGACGTCTTGCCCAGATCCTCAATCAGCGTGCGCAGCTGATCCTTCGTGATCCAGCCCTTGAGCAGCGAAATCTCCTCGATACAGGCAATCTTCAGCCCCTGGCGGTTTTGGATCGCGCGGACGAAATCGGCGGCTTCGAGCAGTGAATCGTGCGTGCCGGTGTCGAGCCACGCCAGGCCGCGGCCGAGCGTTTCGACGTGGAGTTGCTGGCGCTCGAGATACACGCGGTTGAGATCGGTGATCTCCAACTCGCCACGCGCGGAGGGCTTGAGCCCACGAGCCAGTTCCACGACTTGTGAATCGTAGAAATAAAGCCCCGGCACGGCGTATTTCGACTTCGGCATCTTCGGCTTTTCCTCGAGCGAGATGGCCTTGCCCGCGGCGTCGAATTCCACCACGCCATACGCTTCGGGATTCGAAACGTAATAGCCGAAGATCGTTGCGCCATCCATGCGCTGCGAGGCCGTGCGGACGGTCTTTTGAAAATCGTGGCCGTAGAAAAGATTGTCGCCGAGGACGAGGCACGCGGGACTGTCGCCGAGGAATTCCGCGCCGATGAGGAACGCCTGGGCGAGACCTTCGGGCTTGGGCTGTTCGGCGTAGGAAATCTCGAGGCCGAATTGCTTTCCATCGCCGAAGAGCCGGCGAAACTGCGGCAGATCGTGCGGTGTGGAGATGATCAGGATCTCCTGGATGTCGGCCATCATGAGCACCGACAGAGGATAGTAGATCATCGGCTTGTCGTAGACCGGCATGAGCTGCTTGCTCACCGCACGGGTGACGGGATAAAGCCGCGTACCGGAGCCGCCGGCGAGAATGATGCCTTTGCGTTTCATGAGAGAACTCCGAGTCGCTCCTGGCGGTATTTCCCGCTGGAGATGTTCGCGCACCATTCGCGATTGGCCAGGTACCATTCGACCGTTTTGCGCAGGCCGGTGGTAAAGGATTCCGCGGGTTGCCAGCCGAGCTCGCGCGTGATCTTCGCACAATCGATAGCATAGCGGCGATCATGGCCGGGGCGGTCGGCGACGAAGGTCTTCAGCGTGGTGTAAGACTTCCCATCGGTCCGCGGATGCAACTCATCGAGCAGCGCGCAGAGCGTGTCTACCACCGCAAGATTCGGCTGCTCATTCAAGCCGCCGACATTGTAGGTCTCGCCCACCCGGCCGCGGTCGAGCACGAGGCGAATCGCCGTGCAATGATCGCGCACATAGAGCCAGTCGCGCACATTCATGCCATCGCCGTAGATCGGCAGCGCGCGGCCTTCGAGTGCATTCTGGATCATCAGCGGGATGAGCTTTTCCGGAAATTGCAGCGGACCGTAGTTGTTCGAGCAATTGGTGGTCAGCACCGGCAGACCGTAGGTGTGATGAAACGCGCGCACGAGATGGTCGCTGCCTGCCTTGCTCGCGGCGTAGGGGCTGTTCGGCGCAAAAGGCGTTTCTTCGGTGAAAGCCGGATCCTGCGGACGCAGCGAGCCGTAGACTTCATCCGTCGAGACGTGGAGAAAACGAAACGCGTTCTTCTTCTCCGGCGCAAGCTTGGTCCAGTACGCGCGCGTCGTCTGGAGCAGGCGCAACGTACCCACGACATTCGTCTGCACGAAAGCCTCAGGCCCATCAATCGAGCGATCCACATGCGACTCGGCGGCGAAATTCAGCACCGCATCGATCGCATGCTCCGCGAGCAGCTTCGCGATGAGATCGCTATCCCCGATATCGCCCTGCACGAAGACATGCCGTGTGTCTTTCTCCACCGGCGTGAGATTGGCCGGATTCCCCGCGTAAGTGAGCTTGTCGAGATTGACCAGGCGTTCGACGTCCTGGCGCTCCAGCAATTGCTGAAGCACGAAATTGGAACCGATGAAGCCGGCGCCGCCGGTAACGAGCAAACGCATAATGATCAGGCCGCCTTCCAGTTCTTGAGCGCCTTGGCGATGGCGTCGTGCACTTCGCTCATCACGATGCTGCAAGTCAGGAGCTTCGAGCTATCGAGCACGCAATTCGACCGCGGGGTTTTCGCGGCTTTTTGCATAAAGTCCGACTCGCTGCTGAAGAACTGGAAGTCTTTGTTCGACACGCCGCTCTTCTTGATGAGGTCGACGACTTCCCGCGTGGTCACCGCGCCAGGGTTGGTCACGTTGTAGATGCCGAAAGGCACGCGCTTTTCCCAGCACTCCCAGGTGGCACGGACGAATTCTTCGAGCTGCGAGAGTGAATTTTCCGCTTCCAGCAGGCGGTCGTAGCGCATCAGCTTGGTGAGGTAATTGCGCGGCGAATCGACTTCGTTGAACGGAATGCGCAGGCGCCAGATGAAGCAATTGTCCGCCCCAGCGAGCACTTCTTCGCCGAGCGCCTTGCTGCCGCTGTAGAAGGAGCAGTTGTTCGTGCGGAAGCTGAAGTTCGGGGCATCGGTCTCGCGCAAACCGCCGCCATCCGGGCGGCGCCCGGTGAAAATGCAACCTGAGGATACATGGCCCCACGGCGTGCCAGTCGCTTCGCAGGCCTGGCGCAACACGCCCGGCAGGATGGCATTGCCCAGCAGACACTCGGTCTTGTGCAGTTCGCAGGCATCGACGTTCGGCTTGCCGGTGTAACCCGCGCAATTCACGAGAAAAGCGGGCTTCGCCTCCTTCAGCGCAGCCGTGAGCGTGTCGACGTTATAGTAGTCGAGGTCGGTGCGGGGCAGGGCACGAAACGGAACGCCCTGCGACTCCAGCAGGCGCTGATAAGCGCCGCCGACGTAGCCGCTGGCTCCGAGGATCCAAATAGGTTGAGACATAAAATTGAAAGGCGCGGAGCCGGGCCCGCTGCTCCGCGGAACAGGGAATGGGAAGGCGACCGCAGGGCGCCAAGATTGATGATGATCCTGAAAAAGTCCACCCCGCCCTGTCTGCGGGGCGTCCAACCGGTCTGGAGTAGTGCATTCGCCGTTGAATCGTGCCCATTTTCCACCGAAAAACGGGTGCCCAAAAACCATTCTGCAAGGAAATGCGAAAAAACCCTTGCATCCCCCGCAGACTTTCCTATCTTCCGCGTCCTCCACCGCGGGTGTAGCTCAGTTGGTAGAGCACTTCCTTGCCAAGGAAGATGTCGAGAGTTCGAGTCTCTTCACCCGCTCCAAACCCCTTGATTCCAAGGGGTTGCGCCTGAAAGGCGCGTATCCCGGATACGCGCTTTCAAAAAAAAAGTCATAAATGACGCCGCGAAATGCAGCTCTGTTTATGGAGGTTAAAAGCCTGCCTGCGAGCCGAACCGCGCCGACATTCGCGATCCTCGACATCCGAAAAACGCCCATTTTTCAGTGCTCGAGCGTTCACCGACATCCACCCACGTCACCGATGTCGAGAGGAGCGAAAAATCACCCGGTTTTCGTCGTGTTGTGACCGCACCTGGCCGAGAAAAACGCGCTGGCGGGCGATTTTGAGCGAAGCGGTTTTGGGCCTCGCAACCAGTCATCGCCCGCCCGATACTGCCGTGACGTGATCCATGGTGAAAAAGTATTGGTAGCCCGGCATTCCCGCATTTCAGCCCATTCTTCTGACCGAGAATGAGTCTGGCCTACGCACTCTTCGCTTTGGCGCAGGTGGAGTTTCCCAGAGCGTGGTAAAGGCGACAGATCCTGGACATCTCGAGCTGGCTTACGCCCGGGTTCTGCCAGCGGCTCTCGCTTTTGTTCAGAACCCGCTGCGCGTTTTGATCGTTGGCCTGGGTGGAGGGTCGCTTCCCCGATTCTTTCACCGCCATTTCCCGGAGACCACGATTGATGTCGTCGAACTCGATCAGGATGTCGTCGATGTGGCCAAAGCGTATTGTGGGTTTGTGGAGGACCCGAGGATGCGTGTGTATGTGGAAGACGGCAGAGACTTCATTGACTCCGTCTGCGCAGGCTACGACGTCATTATATTGGACTGCTTTGATGCCGAGTCGATACCGCGACATTTGGCCACTCTGGAGTTCTTAAACAGGGTTCGCGGCGCGCTGAATTCTTGTGGAATCGTGGTCGCAAATATTTGGGGGCGATCTTCCAATCCTCTCTACGGGCACATGTTGACCACCTACCGGGCTGCTTTTGACGACGTCTACGTTTTCGATGTGCCACAACCCGGCTCCAAACTGTTCGTCGCTTTACCGTTCAAGCAGACCGTGTCGCGGGACGAGGTAGTCAAAAGAGCCGGGGAGATTGGTCGCCGTCACCACCTCAATTATGATCTCGGTGCTGAGATTTTCGGTTTTAGGAATGCAGAAATCGAAACGATCCGAGCCGGAGCGGTGCTGAAAGACTGATCGCGGCAGGGACGCGCGCTCCGGCGAAAAGGCACTGGCGGGAAGATGTGGACGGTGGGGTACGAGACCGGACATTGGAACCGCACGGCAATGCGTCTTGTTCTCCAAGGGGCGCATCGCAAAATGAATCGCGACGGAGGAGCGTTTTTCAGAGCGGCCCACGGCGCTCGCTGCCAGATCCGACCGTTCCCCAGACCACCTGTGCCGTGTATCCGAATGCGCCGGCGATTGCGTCGATCCGCGCCGCGTAGAGTGCCTTCGCGGCGTCGAGGCAGCGGACACTCACCGCCCGTTGTTGGAGCAGCGACAACGCTTGGTTTTTGATCGGATTGATTTCGGCTTCGGTGCTTGGCGCAAAGGTCAGCGTGAGGGATTCAGGCTGCTCGGAAACATTCACCACCCGCGGAGGCGGTAGGCTCACCGTGACCACTTTGCGCTGGGAATCCGTCGTGACGCTCAGTCCCGGAGCAGAATCGACATCCACCGCATATTCGACCTGGACGGAGAGGAAAACCATCGGTGCGGGTGGCGTGGCCAGCGTGATCTGGAGGACCTTTTCCGCACCTTCGTCTGCGGGGATGCCGCGTTCGCTCGTTCCCACCGCTGCAGTCGAAACCCGGACTGGCTCGCGTTTCAAGGCGGTTCTCAAAATCTCAACCGTGAGCGGATGGCTCTCCGGTTCGGCCCCGTGTCTTCCATAAAAAAAACACATGCCCGCAAGGAGCGCGCCCAGGGAAAACCACACGACAGCCCGAATCATACTCGTAAACATTTGGAAAAAGGGGGATGCAAAAATCGCTTTGGAGGGCAGCGAATAAACCGAAGTGGCGCCATGATGCACCCCAAAAAAACGGCGGGTCTCAGGAACTGCCTCTTCCCAGGTGGGTGAGGAACATCCGAAAATCTCAATTTCAGGTTCGAATTATGCTTGATTCGCGGCCTTCAGTGAGAATACTTCGTAATTATACCCATTTCAAGTTCACCATTCACTGATTAGTTGCCTTTCGAATTGCCCGAAATTTCGAACCGGCGCGGTAGCGCTGCAAGAGGATTCGTAAACGGTTACAAGGCGGAACCATCTCAAACCCCACCCAGACTGCAGGTCCAATACGCCGCGAGGATTCATCCCGCCCGTGACGTCGTGCAGCGCCCTTGCCTACACCCATGACTCAGACGCAGAGTGATCAGTTTCCGCTTCTCGAGATAAGAGCCCTCTCGGGCGGTGCCCGCCTTTTGCCCACGCGGCGCGAACGGCGTCCGATTAATCCAGGAGAATCCGCGCACCGCATGATCAGCCGCGCTTTTGTCGCTCTGGCAATCGGCGGAGGAGTCCTGCTCTTCGCGGCAAATTCCATGGGAGGCACGGTTACCGGCGTAGGGCTGAACAATTTTAACCAGGCGACTCCGCCTGCGACCCTTGCTTCCGGCGTCCGATTGAGCGCGGGAAGGGAATTCAACCTTGCGCTGAACTCCGACGGCACGGTCGTGGGCTGGGGGAATTCGGGTGAAGGGCGTTCGACACCGCCGTCCGATCTCGCCAGCGCCCTTGCGATCTCTGCGGGAAGTTATCACAGCCTCGCCGTAAAAGCAGACGGCACGATTTCCGGATGGGGTTATGCCGCGAACGGTCTCCTCGATATACCAGCCAACTTGCAATCCGTTGTTTCGGTCGCGGCTGGCAGTTATCATAGCCTGGCGCTGCAGCGGGATGGCTCCGTCGTCGCGTGGGGTTACGCGGGGAACGGCAGAGCCACTCCTCCCTCCGATCTTCGGGATGTCGTCGCCATCGGAGCGGGACGGGATTTCAGCGTGGCACTGAAGTCGGACGGCACCGTAGTCGCGTGGGGCCTGGATGATCAGGGGCAAACCGACGTGCCCACCGGACTGGCAAACGTGGTGGCCATCTCGGTCGGGGCCAATCATACGCTGGCCTTGAAATCCGACGGAACGGTCGCTGCGTGGGGCTTGAACGATGCCGGCCAAACGACCATCCCAACCGGGCTGACCAATGTCGTCGCCATCGCTGCGGGCGAACAGCACAGCCTCGCCCTGAAATCGGATGGGACCGTGCAGGGCTGGGGAGACAACTCCAGCAATCAGTTGAACGTGACCGGCTCCGATATTCGCGCGATCGCCGCCGGCGGGTATCATAGTCTCGCTCTCCATGGCACCGGCCCGCTGATCACGACCCAGCCGCACGGACAAACTTCTCTCGCCGGCTCCTCGACCACGCTCTCCGTCGGTGCCACGGGCAGCGGGCTCACTTACCAGTGGCAACTCAATGGCCAGGACATCGTTGGAGCGACGGGCTCGACCTTGATCTTGAACAAGGTGACCCGGTCCACCGCCGGTATCTACACCGTGCGTGTCACGAGCTCGAATGGAAGCACGACCAGCCAGAATACCGTGGTCGTCGTTCGCGGCCACCTCAGGGCGGCCCGTCCGCAAATGCTGCCGGGCGGCTCCATGCGGCTCTTCTTCAGGATGAGTTCGGCGATCCGATTACCGCGCCAAATCTCGGGCGCTATCAGGCACAGGTCTCGACCGATCTGCAAAGCTGGACGCCTTTCAACCAGCCTCTCTCCCTCCAAAGTGGCCAGATTCAAGTCGATGATCCGGCCGCCCCGCAATACGTCCACCGCTTCTATCGCGTCGGAGAAAAATAAGGACCCTCCAGCGAACCAATTTTCATACGGCTCAGGATTATGACTGAATTCAAGACCCATCTGCGGAGACTCGGCTCCCTCCTCAAACAAACGCTTCTCGTGCTGGGCATCGTGGGAGTCGTTGCGGCCACGGCGCACGCCAACGTCACCGTCTCCACTCTCGCGTCTGCCTCGATCTCCTGTGACACCGCCGGTTCTGGCGGCACCGGTGTCTACACGACCCTGGCCGGCCCAGTCTTCCAGGAGGCCGCGAACCGGGACATTTCAGCCATCGGCACGATCATCCTCAGCGCTCCCCTCGGGTGGGAGTTTGACGCCAGCACGACTCCTACGGTGGCCGTAAACCGACTCGACGGCGGCACTCAGTCGCTGCTCACTCTGGGCACGACCACGATTACCTCCACCGCGGTCACGCTGAATGTCACCGCCCTCGATGCAGCCGGCGGTGCCACCCAATCGATCTCCCAGATTGCCCTTTCGAATCTGCGCGTTCGGCCCACGAACACGGCCTTCCCGGCCACCAATCCCGGCAACATCACGGTCTCGGGAACCGCCACGTTCAAAAACGGGGCGCCTGCCACCTTTGGCGCTCTCACGGAAACCGCCGGTGCTCCGCAAAAGCTGGCCTTTGGAACGCAGCCGGGCAGCACGGGCGTGGGAAGCGCCATCAGCCCGGCCGTCACGGTGCAGGTCCAGGATCAATTCGGAAATCTGGTGACCAGCAATACGAGCACGGTGACGATCAGTAGCTCGAATACTTCCTTTGTCGGAAGCACACTGTCCGTTGCCGCCGTCGGGGGCCTCGCGACGTTCAACGCGTTGAAGCCTTCGACTTCAGGGGCCAACAAAACCTTGGTGGCTTCCAGCGCCGGCCTCACCAGCGCCACTTCGAATCCGTTCACCGTCAGCATGTCGCTGACCGCCCCTACCTCCGTGTGGAAGACGGTCCTGTACGGTCCTTCCTCGGACTTTGTCAATGACACGCAGGCGAATGCGGCCGACCTGGATCTCGTCGGAAATGCAGGTCATCCGGTCCTCTACACTTACTATGACGACAACGGCACGGGCTCGGATACGGACGACTTCCTGTACTTCCGTGTCCGCGTCGGCGGATCGAAAAGTTCCAGCAGTTCGGTATTTACTTCGGGCTATATTTTCCTCGGGGTCGATGTGAATGGCGACGGCAAGATTGACTTCTTCATCAGCATCACGAAACGGACCACGGGGGAGCAGCGAATCTCCGTTTGGAGTCCCGGATCGGGCCTGAACGTGTCGCCCAGCACCACCACGATCACCGGCGAACTGCCCGTGGTGAGTTTCGCCACCAATCCCACATTCGTCGACTTTAGCCCGGTGACGCCGGTCAATGACCCTACGGTCACGGATGTAAACCTCAATGATGCGGCCCTTGGAACCTCGCCGTTGCCGCTCAACATCAACGATCACTTCCTCAGCTTCAAGATTCCGTTCAACAACTCCTCATCGGCCACGGATAGCCTCAAAGAGGCCCTCGCGGCCAAGGGGTTGTCGGTTACCAAGAACACTCCCCTGCGCTATATCCTCGCGAGTTCGACCCAGTCGAATTCCCTGAACAGCGACTTGAACGGATACAACGGTGGAGTGAAGTCCAGCGTGACCTTTATCAATCAAGGCGCCTTCTCCCCCTTCCTCAGTTTCTCGAATTCATTCCCGCAAATCACCAGCAACGGCGGAGGCCCCACTGCCCAGGTGATCGTTCCTTCCGGAACGCTCGTCACCACGGTCACCGCGACGGATGCGGATAACGATCCGCTCGGATACTCCATCTCAGGCGGCGCCAACGCGGGTTCCTTTACCATCAATCCTTCCACCGGAGCCCTTTCATTTACTTCCACACCGAGTCCAGGGACTTACACGGTCCAGGTGAAGGTGAATGATCTCGTAAGCCCCGGAGGCGCCATCAAGGACGTCAATAGTTACGCGACGCAGACCATCACCGTCACGGTCCCCAACCCGGCGGATACCACACCGCCGACCGTCCTGAATATCACCTCGACCACGCTCGATGGCCAATACGAAGCGGGGACGACGATCCCGATTCAAATTCAATTCAGCGAGCCGGTATTGGTTACGGGGACGCCGCAACTCGTCCTCGCCACCACTCCTGCTCCTCGCACGATCAACTACGTCTCGGGGGCCGGCGGCGACACGCTCACCTTCTCTTACACGGTGCAGGCGGGTGATACCGCATCAGACCTGGATTATACAGGCACAGGTGCGCTCACGCTCAACGGCGGAACGATCAAGGACGGAGCCGGCAACAGCGCCGTGCTGACCCTTCCTTCTCCAGGCACAGCAGGCTCGCTGGGGGCGAACAAGAATCTGGTCATCGACACGATTGCGCCGGTCTACGTTTCGGGCACTGCCTCCGGCAGTACGGTGGTCCTGTCGTTCACCGATACGAACGGCCTCGACGCGATCAACCCGCCCCCGGCATCGATGTTTTCGGCGACGATCAATGGCACCAGTGTTGGAATCACCCAGGTCGCAGTCGACGCTGTTGCCAGGACGGTGACGCTTACGCTGGCCACGGCGGCCGCGAACGGCCAGACGGTCGCGGTCACCTACACGGATCCGGTCGGGGACGACGGATTCGCGATCCAGGACCCTGCCGGAAATGACGCGGCCAGTTTCTCGACCGGCAATATCAATGCGACACCAGACACCACTCCTCCCCAGATCATCGGGGTCACCGCCTACGACGGAACGGGTGCTGTCCTGAACGGGCAGTTTGACGCGGGCGTTGTCATCCCGATCCAGGTTCAATTCACTGAGCCCGTCATTGTCACGGGCACACCGACGCTGACGTTGTCCACCGGATCGGTCAATGAAGTCATCAGTTACTCGAGCGGAAGCGGCCAGAACGCTCTCATCTTCAACTACACCGTGCAGCCGGGCGATACTTCGCCAGACCTAGCGTATATCTCCTCCTCGGCTCTCGCTTTGAATGGCGGCACGATCAAAGACGCCGCGGGCAATAACTCGATTCTCACCCTTCCGGTTCCGGGCGCGGCGGGGTCGCTGAGCGCGAACAACGATATCATCATCGACACCACGGCGCCGGTGTTTGCCAGCGGAACGGTCAATGGATCCACGGTCACGCTGAACTATACCGACGCACACTCGCTCGATTCCATCAACGTGCCGCTCACCAGCGCATTCACCGTCACCGTCGCGGGAGTCGGGCGCAGCATCTCCGGTCTCGTCGTCGACCCGGCGGGGAATCGAGTAATCCTGACCCTCTCGAGCCCGGCGCTGACCGGCCAGTCCGTGACCGTCGCCTACACCGATCCGACAGCGGGTGACGACGTCGCCGCTGTCCAGGACGTAGCGGGCAATGACGCCGCATCCTTCGCTGCGGCGACGATCTCCAACGTCACCGGTGATGCCACACCACCGACATTGACCAGCATCAATGACAATGATCCGGGAAACCTGGCAACGGTCGGGCAGTTACTCACTTACACGGTAACCTTCAGCAAGCAGATCGATGGTGCCACGGTCACGGCTGCGGACTTCTCAAATACCGGCACCGCTTCGATCAATTTTGGCACGATCACGCAGACCTCCAGCGGCGTGTTTGCCGTTCAGGTGACGCCGGCTTCGCTCGGCACGATCATCCTGCAGATCCCCTCGGGAGCACAGATTCTGGACCCGGCTGGAAACGCGCTGGACACGACGACCAGTCTGAACGGCGGCGTTCAGACGGTGACGGTCACGAAGGCCGATCAGACCATCAATTTTCCGGCGCTCGCCAATCATGTTTATGGTGACGCACCATTTGCCGTCAGTGCCACGGCAAGCTCGGGGCTGGCGGTCACATTCAGCGTCGTTTCCGGTCCGGCCACCATCTCCGGAAATACGGTGACGATCACCGGTCCGGGTGTCGTGGACGTCCGCGCTTCGCAACCGGGCAATGGCTCCTATAACGCCGCACCGGACGTCGACCAGACCTTCACGGTTTCGAAAGCAAACCAGGCCATTACTTTCGGCGCACTGGCCAATCATACCTACGGCGATGCCCCATTCACGGTCGGTGCCACGGCTAGCTCGGGCCTCGGTGTGACCTTCAGCATCGCCTCCGGCCCGGCGACCATCTCCGGAAACACGGTGACGATCACCGGTCCCGGTGTTGTGGACGTCCGCGCTTCGCAGCCGGGAAATACCTTTTACAACGCCGCACCGGACGTCGATCAGACCTTCACGGTTTCGAAAGCAAACCAGGCCATTACTTTCGGCGCATTGGCCAACCACACCTACGGCGATACCCCATTCACGGTCGGTGCCACGGCTAGCTCGGGCCTCGGCGTGACCTTCAGCATCGCCTCCGGCCCGGCGACCATCTCCGGAAATACGGTCACGATTACCGGCGCCGGCGTCGTGGACGTCCGCGCTTCACAGCCGGGAAATACCTTTTATAACGCCGCGCCGGACGTCGACCAGACGTTCACGGTTGCGAAAGCGGATCAGACCATCACTTTCGGCGCCTTGGCCAACCACACCTATGGCGATGCCCCATTCACGGTCAGTGCCACGGCTAGCTCCGGCCTTGCCGTGACCTACAGCATCGTCTCCGGCCCGGCGACCATTTCCGGAAATACGGTGACGATCACCGGCGCCGGCGTCGTGGACGTCCGCGCTTCGCAGCCGGGAAATACCTCCTACAACGCCGCCCCGGATGTCGACCAGACGTTCACGGTGGCGAAAGCGAACCAAACGATCACTTTCGGCGCGTTGGCAAACCACACCTACGGCGATGCCCCATTCACGGTGAATGCCACGGCTAGCTCGGGCCTCGGCGTGACCTACAGTATCGTATCCGGTCCGGCGACCATCTCCGGAAATACGGTAACGATCACCGGCGCCGGCGTCGTGGACGTTCGCGCTTCGCAGCCGGGAAACACCTCCTACAACGCCGCACCGGACGTCGATCAGACGTTCACGGTGGCGAAAGCGAACCAAACTATCACTTTCGGACCGATTCCCAATCACAACGTCGGCGATGCGCCCTTCACGGTCAGCGCGACGGCCAGCTCGGGTCTGGGGGTCACGTTCACGATCGTCTCCGGGCCGGCCACCATCTTGGGCAATACAATTACGCTCACCGGGTCGGGCACAGTCGATGTGAAGGCTTCGCAGCCGGGAAACACCTCCTACAACGCCGCACCCGACGTGGATCAGACCTTCACGGTGAATTCGGGAGCCGACCCGGCGGCGAAGATGAATCTCCGAGGCAGTGGCGTCTCCATTCTAAACGGGGACAGCACTCCCAGCGTGCTCGATGCCACCGATTTCGGACGCGCCATCGCGAGTGTGAATGCAATCCAGAACACCTTCCTCATCGAGAGTTACGGCACGAGCACGGTGCAGTTGACCGGTACCCCGGCAGTAGTGGTCTCCGGGGCTAATGCCGGTGATTTCATCGTCGGGCCAGCCTGCGGCATCCTCCGTCGCCGCGGGCACTTCGACGAGCTTCACGGTTACCTTCCAGCCGACCGCGACAGGCCTGCGCACTGCCACCATCTCCATCGCCAACAACACGACTTCCACCAATCCCTACACGTTCGTCGTCCAGGGCACCGGCACGCTCGATAATCATCCGATCGACCTGTCGTTGATCGGCGGCCGCGTTCGCGACGGGGCACCGGGCCCGGTGAACGCCGGCACACTGGTCGCCAATCCGGACCTTGGAAATGCCAATACCTTCCAACTCGTTCCTGGCGCCGGAAGCACGGACAACGGGCAGTTCACCATCGTCGGCAACGTGCTCCAGTTGAATTCGACGCCCGACATCACCGTGCAACCCACTTACAGCATCCGCGTGCGGGTCTCCGATTCCAGCGGTGGATTTTTCGAGAAGGTGTTCACGATCTACGTGATGAAGATCTTGGTCGAAGACGGCGACTTCCTCGTCGCCGACCGTGGACCGTACAACAGCACCGGGACGATCCTGCTCATCACGAAGCAAGGGCTCGTTCAGCAGATCATCACGACGACGATCAAGGATCCTTACGAGATGACCACCGATGCCGCGGGAAATCTGGTCATCGCTGACTATCAGCACGACTTGACCACCCAGCAGATCAATCCCGCGGGCGGTATCTACGCGATCGACCGCCAGACTGGAGCTCAGAGGCTGGTTGCCGCGGGCGCACCATTCGTCACCCCGCTCGGAGTAAAAGTGGAGAGCAGTGGAAGCTGGATTGTCGCGGACGCCGATGCCTATAACTTCGCTGGCGCAGTCTTCCGGGTCGACTCCACGACCGGCACCAGAACCACCCTCTCCACCGCGGGCAATTTCTACTACCTCCAGGGGCTGACCCTCGCTCCCAATGGCGATATCTATGTCTCCGACGTGGGCACGCCGAAGAAGATCATCAAGGTGAATCCGGTCACGGGTGCACAGACCGTCGTCTCCAGCGGCGGACTGCTGCAATTCCCGGTCGGGATGGCGGTGCAAAGCGACGGAAACAGCCTCGTCGTCGCGGACGCTTATGCCAGGAAGCTCATCTCCATTAGCCTGCCGGGCGGTCAACAAACCGTCATCTCATCCGATCCGCAGTTCGTCCAGCCGACGCATGTGACCATCGAAGCCGATGGGAACTATCTCGTCACCGATGGTAAATCGGTCTCAACGACTCGCCGGTTATTCCGGGTCGACAAAGGCACAGGAATCGCAACCCCAATATCCATCGATGGCTTCTTCGAACAACCACGCGGCGTCACGCTGGCGAAGTAACTGAAGAGCGAAACTCGCGCATGAAAAAACTGAATAAAGAGACCCTCCTGAACCGGCGCGCTTTCCTGAGACGCTCGATCGTGGGACGCCTCATCCCGGCGGTCACGGTATACCTGATTGCGAAATCCACGCCCCCGCTCTTCGGTCAATCTTCTGCCGGCCGGCAGGAGCCGATCTGATTCGAAACCCATCGAGGACACCTCCTCCTGAAACTGCCGGCAACCGTTGTCCATCACACCGACCATTGCTGCCTGCCTCATGGTCCGCAACGAGGCGGCGTTTTTGGATGCGTGTCTCCAAAGCCTGGATGGTCAGGTCGACTCGATCTATGTCACGGACACCGGCTCCATCGACGATTCCATCGCAGTCGCGAAGTCGCATAACGCGGTTATCCGCTCGTTTCCCTGGGGCAACGATTTCGCCCATGCCCGGAATGCCAGTATCGCAGAAGTCGCCGAGGACTGGATTATCACCCTCGACGCAGATGATCTCTTTCCTCCAGGTGAAGCAGCCAGGCTTCGCCGCCATCTGGAGGCGAACGCCTGCGCGGCGACCGTGCGCTACGCTGTCCAGTCTGGCTATACCTCGGTCCGTGCATGGAAGATTCTGCGGAACAGACGGGGGGCGCATTTCGAGGGCGCCATTCACGAATCCTTGTCCACTTGGCTGAACGAATGTCGCCGGGCAGGTTTGCCTCTGCAGGATACGGACATTCAACTCATCCATACCGGGTATGTGTCGCAGGCGTTGCCTGGCAAGGTCGCCAGGAATCTGCCCCTGCTCGAGGCGGAGTGGAAACGCACCGGTCCCTCTGCCGTGGAGCGAAGATTCCAGATCGGCGCCGACCTCGGCCTGGCTTTGGCCCACGACAATCGATCCGCGGAGGCCTGCGTTTTCCTCGAAAACCTGCTCGGTGAGCTTGCCTCGATCCAGGTGCATACCTCGCTTCCCCCGGCCGCTTCGCTCCAGGCTTTGATCAATCTTCTCTGGATCTTATCGGAGCGGAAAGATGCGGCGACCGCCATCGCCTGGACCCGCAAACTCGAGCAAATCCTTGGTTCATCGGCGGTGTATCAGTTACACCGCGGCCTCCAGGAATTTGCCTCCGGCAATTTTGCCGCTGCCATCCAGTGGTTACAACGGTTCGCGCAGTCACCCAATCCCGATACCTTCGAGGTTCCCATTCGCGAAGAATACCTGGGAGTCGGTCTCTGGCGAATCGTCGGCCAATGCCATATGGGCCTTCACGAGTATCAAGAGGCCGCAGAATCCTTTCAACGTTGTAGCCGGCTCGAACCCGGAAATCCGGAGCATGAGTTGCGGCGTTTTGTCGCCACGCGCATAATGCCCGAATGACCGATCCGAACTTCGCGGCCTATGTCCCCTCGGTACGAGGCAGCTTTGCTTGGGAACCGATTCCCGACGGCTGTATCCTCTACGAGGAGAGCACGGGAAAGATGATTACTTTGAATGCCACGGCGGAGGCGGTCCTCACCCATTGCGATGGCGAGACGACGGTTGCCGAGATTTGCCGCGCGATCGAAGGTGAGTTCCAGATTAGTCCTGAAGAAGCAGAAAGCGTTTTGAAACGTCTGCAGGACGAAGGCGTCATCTAGCAAGCGCCCGCCATTGCGATGAGTCTCCTGCTCCGGTACAGCAAGCTGGGCTTCGAGGTAACCCTGCGGCTCGACTCGAGGGAATTGGAATGTCTTGCCGTCACCCTGCATTCCTCCGCACTCGTCGACATATCGGAGTGCAGCGCCGAAACATCGGCGCACCTCGTGTGGCAGCGCGCTTCCCGTGGCCGATGGCGGATCCTGCTGAAGGGCCAGCCGTGGGAGGCCGAATGGTCTCAGGCGGAGGATTTATATCTTCAAAGTGACAGCCTCCTCGATGATCTCGTCCGCGAACGCCTCACCACCGTTCCGCTTCTCCACGCGGGGGGGGTGGTCGACGCCAAAGGCCGCGCGCTCGTCATCTGCGGAGCATCCGGAGCCGGCAAGACCTCCCTCGTGCTCGCCTGCATCCTCAGAGGATGGAACTGGCTTTCGGACGAACTGCTCTGCTTCCGCCAAAAGGATTCGCGTATGGCCGAAGGTTTCCGCCGGAATTTCAATCTCAAGCAACGCTCGTTTTCCTGCTTTCCTCAAACATCGGATTTGCCCGGGAATCGCGAGATCATGGTGAACGATTCCCGAAAGTGCATTCGCTTCCTGAATCCTGACGCTCTCCGCTGCGGCTCCTTCGCGTCGTCCGGAATCGTTGCGGCCATCGTCGTGCCGGCCTACGACGCCGGCGCACCAACCCCGGCGTCCACTGCTTTGTCCGGCTTGGGACTGGTGCAATCCCTCGCTCCCGAACTCCGTGCCTGCGACCCCGTCACGCTTGCCTGGCTGGCGGAAATCGGACGCACCGTCCCGGCTTTCGCCCTGCGCTATCGCACGCCGGACGGTGCGGCAGAACATCTCGAAAACCTGGTGAATCAATTTTGAACGCCGGCCCGGAACATAAACTCTGCGATGCGCCGGGTTGCCGTCCCAATCCCGCTCAGACACTGCTGCTCAAAGCGGCCTGTGCTTCAGCGAATGTCGCTCGCGATTTTTGGAAGCGATGGCGCGCTGAAAACGAGCCGGCCTCTTCCGGCGCCGCATCCGTCCGGTTATTGCCCTGGATTTACCTTCGACGCGATGAGTTAGGGGTTTCTGCGGAAGATGCGGCCGTCTTGGAAAGCATCTATCGCTTTGCCTGGATAACAAACCAGCGGCTCACTGGCAGCGCGCTGGCCGTCCTGGCAACACTGGAGCATCATCAGATCCCCGTCCTCCTGCTCAAAGGTCTGCCTTTGCTCGCCGAGGCCTACCAGGATATCGGCGGCCGCTACATGGAGGACTTCGATATCATGCTTCGCGATGAGCACGTCGAACCCGCCGTTGCCGCACTCGCTGAATCCGGCTGGAAGCCGGCCCGCCCGGAGGCGTTCTCGGTATCCGCGCGCCGGTGGCGCCATTCGGAAGAGTTGACGCATCTCTCCGGACTGAGTTGCGATATTCATTGGCGTCTTCTTTGCCGGCCGAATGAACCGGTCGATGAGGAGCCGGTTTGGGCCTCGCGCAGAACCATTCTTCTCCGCGATCGGCCCGCGCTCACTTTATCGCCGGAACACATGCTGGTGCATGGACTGGTGCATGGGCTTTCCTGGGAAAGAGTGCCGGCCATTCGCTGGATCCTGGATACTCATCTTCTTCTGCGGCGACACACGCCGGATTGGCCGCACGTCGCCGCCGAGGCCGCTCGCCGCGGAGTGACGTTGCTCGTCGCGGATGCCATGGCCGTTTATGACGAGATTCTGCCGGGCGAAATCCCGGCAGAGATTCGCCGGGAACTGGCCCGACACCCCGTAAGTGGAAGGCAACGGCGTGCCTACGAGCAACTGACTCGTCCATACGAATCCACCTCCCTGCGTATGGCTTGGGATTTATATCTTTCCGATTGGACGCGCGCTCGCGCCTTGGAGGAGGTGCCGCCCGGTCTCAGAGGTTTTCTGCAGCACCTCAAGACTTACTGGCGCGTGACTTCCATCTTCGCTCTTCCCTGGACCTTTCTGAGGAAGGTACTGTCCAGAGCAAAGCGTTGATCGGACCCTGGTAACCTGTCGCGCGAGAACCGGGTCACCATCGGAGCCCCGGTGCCTTCGGCAACGTTGGTAACTGCTGGAGATGGAGCCGATCCAGGACAGTCACGAAGCAGAGAATGGGACCCGTTTACTGCGCAGCGGGACGAACTGGTGGTGCTTCCAGATCCGCTCGGTAGCTTTCCGCGAATTTATTGATTTCCTCCATCTGGATATCGAAGCATTCAGGACAAGCTCCGTGGCTAAATCGGCTGCCGGTGCGAGCGCCGATGTAGGTCTCAACACGTTCCCAATACTGTTCATCGCTTCTCACCTTGTGGCAATAGGAACAGATCGGGATAATGTCTTTAAGCTGCCGGATTTCCGTCGTATAGCGCAGAATTCGATGAGCGACATAAAGCCGGGTGCGGATGATATCTCGATCGAACGGTTTCGTAAGAAAATCGTCCACTCCAGCATCCATTGCCTGCAGGTAGTCTTCGTTGCCGGTCTGCGCGGCCGTGAGGAGGATGAAGTAAGTATAAGGTGTTTGGGCGCGGTTACGAATACGGCCGCACAGTTCGAGTCCATCCATGCCCGGCATCATCCAATCACTCACGACTACGCGAATCGGTTCCGCGTCGAACGTCTCCCAAGCTTCCGCGCCGTTCGTGGCAACAACAACCTCGTGACCTAGATTTTGCAGCGTCAGGCACAGGACTTTTGCTGCGATGGGGTCGTCTTCGGCGATGAGGATTTTCATATATGGGCCAAATGGAGTTTGGATTCGAGAGCACTGATCACCCGCTGAAGTTCGCCTTCTGCCTGGGAGAGCAATTCGTCCGCGGATTCGAGGCTGCCAGTCTGGCCTATCCTTTCCAGTTGGGCGCAAAGCGCTTCCAGTCGATGCGCGCCGAATTGGGAACAACTTCCTTTGAGTTGATGCGCTGCCAGTCGGACGGCACGCCCATCGGCGGTATTCAGTCCCGCGTCCATCTCTCCGATCGCCTGGGGCGCGTTGCGGATGAATAGCCGAATGAGATTGAGGAGAAGATTCTCGCCATTTTCGGCCGGCAGAGTTTCCAACTCGGCGATCGCGTTGGAATCAATGGCGCTCTCCTCCGCTTGCACGCTCCCGCGGTTTCGTGCCCGCTCCAGAGCGTCAGCCAAATCAGCGGTCCGCACTGGCTTGCTCACATAATCGTCCATGCCTGCGGCAAGACACTGTTCGCGATCACCGCTGATGGCATTGGCCGTCATGGCGATGATCCATGCGCGCTGTGTTCCCTTCTCGCGCTGCCGAATCGCCAGGGTGGCTTCGTAACCATCCATCTCCGGCATATGGCAGTCCATCAACACGATATCGTAAGCGATCTGGCTGAGAGCTTGTAGAGCTTCAAAACCATTGCCTGCGACATCGGCGCGATACCCTAGTTTGCGCAACTGGCCCAGCGCGACCCTTTGATTTACCGCGTTGTCTTCCGCGACAAGGATGCGCTCCGGACGGAAAGAGTGGGGATTGGGAGACATCGAGATGGGCGTCCGCACTCGAGGAGCCGACTCGAGCAGCGCATTGGTCAGGCAGTCGAAAAGCGCGGATTGACGCACCGGCTTGAAACGGGAGTCGAAAATGCCTGCGGTGTTTAGTTCCGCGAAATCCAAACGCCGGCCGAATTCCGTCAGCAAGATCACCCGCGTGCCGGCAATCTGCGGGTCGGACTTGATCTCTCGAACCAAGGCCAGGCGATCCGCATTCGGCAGATCCATGTCGATGATCGTGATCGGGTAGGGATCCCGCTCCTGCGCGGCGACACGCAAATGTCGAAGCGTGTCCGCCTCGTGCACAAGCTCACTGCGCATCTTCCATGCGACGAGGCGCTCCTGTAAAATCCGGCCGCGCGGAGCATTGTCATCGATGATGAGGACGCGCTGGTTGATCAGTCCGTGGTCTCCAGTCGAAATTTCCGGCGGAACGTCCTGTTTGCTCAGCAGCAAGGTGAACCAAAAGATCGAGCCTTTGCCCGGAGTGCTTTCCAAGCCGATGCATCCATGCATTTTCTCCACAAGTTGCTTGCAGATCGCGAGCCCCAGGCCGGTTCCACCAAACCGTCGAGTGGTTGAGGCGTCCGCTTGATTGAAGGCTTCGAAAAGGTTTTTCTGCGCTTCGGGTGAAATCCCCACTCCCGTGTCGCTGACTTGTAATCGCAGCTGACACTGACTTCCTTGATCATCGAGACAGGAAGTTCGGATGGTCACTTCGCCTGTCTGGGTGAATTTGATCGCATTGCTGACGAGATTGGTCAGGACCTGCCGGATACGGCCAGCGTCGCCACGCAGCCGCGTTGGAACGTTGGGCTCGATGAAGCCGGCTAGTTCGATTCCCTTGGTGTGGGCCTGTTTGGCCAGCAGTTCGAGGGTGCTTTCGACGACATCATGCAAATTGAAGTCGAGGTCCTCAAATGTCATTTTGCCCGCCTCGATCTTGGAAAAATCGAGAATGTCATTAATCACGGTAAGCAGGCCTTCCGCACTGGCCCGGATCGTTTCCGCGAAATCGCGCTGTTCGTTGTTCAGAGAGGTATCGAGCAACAGATTCGTCATGCCGATGACACCGTTCATCGGGGTTCGAATTTCATGACTCATATTGGCGAGGAAACGCGACTTGAGCCGCGCAGACTCCAACGCCGCATCGCAGGCTTTGGATAACTGCGCTTCCACGTACTTGCGTTCAGTTATGTCCTCGACGGTGCCGACATGGCCGATGACTTCCCCCGTTTCCGACCGGATGACGACACTGCGGGCGTGAATCCAGCGCACGTCGCCATCGGGACGCCGATAGCGATGCTCGCTATTGAATTGCCGTCCAGCAACCACGGCATTTTCCCATTCCCGACGAACTCGGGCATCGTCCTCCGGGTGCATGATCTGGTGCCATCCCGTTCCGATCGCTTCGTCCAGTGAAAGTCCCGCGATCTTTTGCCAATGCGGATTCACATAAAGGCAGAGACCGCCGGCGTCGCTTTCGAAAATGCCAATCGGGGCCGAAGAGCTCAGTTGGCGGTAACGTTGTTCACTCGCCTGCAATTCGTGATGCGCCGCTTGCAGTTCCTGTGTGCGTACATTGACGATCTGTTCCAGTTGCTCCGTATTGCTCCTGGAGGATTGGAGAAGCGACCATTTCTCGGTCAGCGCGTGGGCCAATTGCAGCACCTCGATCGTGTCGAAGGGTTTCTTGAGAACGAGCACTCGTTCGGGGTTGCCGATCTTTGCCATCATCTCCTCCCACGATTTGTCCGAATAGGCGGTACAAATCACGATCTGCAGATCTGGATCCGCTTCCCACAACTTCAGCGCGGTCTCCAACCCATCCCAACCGGGTGGCATGCGCATGTCCGTAAAGACCAGCGAATAGCGTCGGCCAGCTTGAATCGCCGCTTGAACCAGTTCGAGCGCTTGCGTCCCCTGCAACGCGGAACTCACCTCAAACCCGGCGCGTCGCGACAGGTTGTTTGTCTCCCCGAAAAAGGCCGCCTCTTCGGCATCGAAATCCATTTCCGCCTCATCGGTGCAGAGAATTTTTCGGAAATCGCCATGAATGGCTTCGTTGTCGTCCACGATCAGAATGCGGTGGTTGGTTTTCATATCGATATGGAGAGGAAGGGTCATCGCCGCAGGAGAGATGAGGGGGGCCATGGATTTATCTCAACGAGATGCGGATAGCGGCGGGAGCTCGTTGGATGGGTCCAGGTCGTCCACCGCTTTTTCCTCGAGCACTTCCCGCAGTGCCACGAGCACGGCTTTGGCCGCGCATGGCTTGGAAATGATGCGCTCGACGCCGAGCCTTCTGATCGCCTCGATACTGACGTTCGAAGTCATCCCCGTGGTGGCGATGACTTTGATGGCGGGACTGAGTTTCTTGAGAACCCCAATCATGGCCGGTCCATCCATCACGGGCATGACCATGTCCGTGATGACTGCTTTGATTTCATTCTGGTGTTTCGCGTAGACGCGGACGCCGTCAGCCCCGTCGACGGCGGCCAGCACCCGGTAGCCGAAAGATTCCAGGGCCTGACGCATCACGCTGAGGATCGGCGCTTCGTCGTCGACGACGAGAATCAGTTCACCGTGGCCGCGCAAATCCCTCTTTTTGTCGTCCGCCGGGGCCTCCGCCATGGGGCGGATGACGTCACTGACGGGCACGTAGACGCGGAAGGTGGTGCCGGCGCCTTCTTGCGAGGTCAAGCTAATGAAGCCGCCGTGGCTGCGCACGATGCTGAGTGTGGTCGCTAGGCCGAGACCGGTGCCTTTGCCCTGTTCCTTGGTGGTAAAAAAGGGATCGTATATCCGCTCGCGCAGCGTGGCGGGAATGCCGCAGCCGGTATCGGCGACAGTCAGTACCACGTAACGCCCCGCGACGGCATCCGGTTGGGTGGCGGCATGGTACTCGTCGATGTCGGCGTTCTCCACGGAGAGCGTCAGAGTTCCTCCCCCGGGCATGGCGTCCCGGGCATTGACACACAAGTTCAGGAGCACTTGGTGGAGTTGGGTCGAATCGCCCAGCAATGGCCGCGCACCCTCCGCCAGCCGCAACTGAAACTGGATGTTTTTCGGAAAAACTTCGCGGACGATGTTGGCGATGTCGTCGACCAGGGTTTCCGGTGGAATGGGAACTCGTTTTCCCTCCACTCCGCGGGCGAAGGAAAGCACCTGCTTGATCAGAGAAGCCGCCCGCTCGGCATTGTTGATCACCAAATCGAGCATGCTGCGGATCGATGGGTCTGGCAATCGGGCCCGCAGGACGTCCATCGTCATGGTTACGGGCTGGAGGATATTATTCAGGTCATGCGCGATGCCCCCGGCCAGCGTGCCGATACTGTCGAGACGTTGGGCGCGCAGGTACTTTGCCTCGACCTGCCGTTTCTCGGTGATGTCACTGTTGATCCCCATGATCGATTTCGGGCGGCCCTCCGCATCGCGCACCAGCGTCCAGCGGCCTTCGACAATCACCGTCCGGCTATCCCGGGTCTTCTGGGACAATTCCCCAAACCAGGTCTCTTTCTCGACGACCGCCTGTCTGGCCGCCTGGACATCTTTTCCCGGCGCGCCGCCATACAACAGGCCGAGCACATTCTGGCCGACTGCTTCGGCGGCCGTCCAGCCATAGAGACACTCGGCGCCGTGATTCCAGAAGACGATCGTGTCGTTGAGGTCCCGGACGATGATCGCGTCGCGAGCCGTTTCGAGCAGCATGGCTTGCTCGCGGATCCGCTCCGTCGCGGCTTTGTGGCCGGCGATCTCGGCTTCCAATCGCTGATTGGTGGCGACGAGTTCCCGTGTCCGCAGGCTCACGGTTCGTTCCAACTCCTTGGTATTCCGACGCGCCACTTGCAAGAGCGACCATTTCTCCGTCAATGCATGAGCCAGTTGCAGCACCTCGATCGTATCGAACGGCTTTTTGAGAATGAGCACCCGCTCGGAATCACCCAGCGTCTCCATCATTTCCTGCCATGATTTGTCCGAGTGGGCGGTACAGATCACGACTTGGAGATCGGGATCCACTTCCCAGAGTTTGAGCACGGTTTCCAGGCCGTCCCAGCCCGGCGGCATTCTGACGTCCATGAAGACCAGCGAGTAGCGCCGGCCATCGGCAAACGCCCCGCTCACGAGTTCCAGCGCTTCCCGGCCTTGCGTGGCGAAACTCATCTCGAACTCCTGCTGCGGCGTGATGCTGGCGAGGTGACCGAAAACCTCCGCCTCCTCATTGGCAAATTCCCGTTCCGACGCATCGACGCCGAGGATCTTTCGGAAGTCGTTGTGAATGGCCTCGTTGTCATCCACGATGAGAATGCGGTGATTGATTTCCAGGTCCGTATGGGATGAGGAGAGGAGCGAAGACGAATAGCGTCGGTCGGACATGGTTTTAATGGCGGTTCTTTGAGGGTAACGGGGTGGCGGTGACTGGCGGGTTGATCGGCAATTCCAAAGTGAACGTTGCGCCCCGGCCCGGACCGTCGCTGTGCGCAGCCAGGCGGCCTCCCATCTCCCGCGCCGCGAGCACCCCACTGTGCAGGCCAAAACCGTGGCCGCCTCTTTTGGTGGTAAAACCATGGGCGAAAATGCGCGTCATGTTTTCCGGCGCGATCCCGATGCCGTTATCGCTGATGCTGACGGCGACGTGGTCGTCCCGACGGCGAATGGAAACGAGGATCTGCTTGTCTTCCCGACCGCCATCGGTGAGCGCGTGCTTGGCGTTGCGCATCAGGTTGACGAGGATTTGCAGCACCTTGTGCTTGTCCACGGAGACCGGCGGCGCCGCTGCGTACTCGCGGATCACCTTCACGCCGTGCCGTGCCAGGGCCGCGCCATTCATATGCAGGGCGTCCTCCACCAGCTCCTGGACCGGTAAAGCCTCCTGAACACCGGCGACGTTGGCGTAGCTCTGCTGCATGGCCACGATTTCCCGGATGTGCTCGATATTCTTCGCCAGCAACCGTACTTCATCGAGGACGACCGCCTGCTCGGTGGAAAGCCGCTGCGCCAGTTTGGTGAGAAAGTGCGGCAGCTTTTGGCCCACCGGGTCGCTGGCGAAAAAAGCCGGAACATCATCGGCATGCTGAATCAGCAGTTCCGCCACTTTTGTGACATTGGCGATGCGCGATTTGCCTATCTTCTCGGAAATCACCGCACACGAGACATTCACGCTGTTGAGGACATTTCCGACGTTGTGCAGCACGCTGGTCGCCACTTCCGCCATGCCCGCCTGGCGGGAGGTGTGCAGCAATTCCTTGTGGACCGCTTCGAGTTTATTCTCCGCTTCCTTGATCGCCGTGATGTCCTTGGAAATGCCAAACGTGCCGATGATTTCGCCCGTCTTGTCCTGCAACGGCACCTTGGTCGTCAGCACCCAGGTGACTTTGTGGCCATCGCTGTCCTTCCAGATTTCTTTTTCGACCTTGCCCACCATGGCCCGGCCGGTCCGAATGATTTCCTGCTCGTCCTCAAACGCCGGTCGCGCGTGCTCATCGGTGAAATAGTCGAAATCGCAGCGGCCGACGAGATCGTCGCCGTGCGTGACTTGAAATCTGCCCGCCAGGGCGTTGCTGCACTTCAGAAAACGCGAGTCGCGGTCTTTGAAATAAATCTGGTCCGGAGAATTCTCCAGCAGCGTGCGAAGCAAATCCCGCTCGTAGGCTAACTCCGCTTCGACCCGCCGGCTTTCCGTGACATCGCGCGTGACGGCCAGTTGCGCGAAGATCTTCCCGGCGGTGTCGCGCAGAGGGCAGGCGTGCGTCTGCATCCACCGGCGGGTCCCTTTCAGCCCGATGATTTCATACTCCGCAATCCGCGATTCGCCCTGAAAAACCGCCTCGTTCAGAGCCCGGAATACGGGGTGGTAATCGGGCGCTACGATCCCATAGACGGATTGCCCGAGGACCTCACCGAAGTGGCTGGCCTCGACCATCCTTAGTCCCGCCGGATTCATCTCCAGCAGGATTCCGTCGGCGTCGACCAATTTCACGCACTCCGGCTCGGACTCGAGAATCAATCGCAGGCGTTGCTCGTTCTCCGCCAACAGCTTCTCTGCCCGCTGGCGCTCGGCGATCTCCAGGCGCAACTCTTCGTTCTTCCGCGAAAGATCGCTGGTCCGGCCGGCGACGCGGCGTTCGAGGTGGGTATTCGCGGCATCGAGCGCAAAAATGGTGTACCCGATCCCCACCACCAGGAACCCACACAGAAGATACAGCCCGACCCGGTAGAGATCGGCACGCCGCATGGCCCGGGCGAACTGCTCATCATACACCCCCTGCATCTCCTCGAGGCACTGATCGACCGGAATGGACACCAGTTGCTCCATGAGGGCCTCGACGCGGGGCTTGTGCTGGACGATGGATTTCACGTGTCCGGCCAGGCTGGCCAGGGCCGCACCCTGGGCATCGTCGCGATGCCGCGACCGCCATTCATCGAGCTTGCTCAGCGAGACATGAATCTCCTGCGCGGACTCGTCGTCTGTCCGCAAGCTGTAAACCAGCACCTGCCGCATTACCTCATTCAGAATCGCTTTCAGTTCACGCCCCTGGTCGTCGCCAGCGGTCGCTTCGATTAATTCGGTGCCGCTCACCGGAAGATAGCGCAACGAATTGTTCAGGACCGCATTCTGCGATTTGAATCGCTCCAGGAGTTCTTCCTTTTGCGAGAGCAATTGCGAAAGTTCATTCACTTTCTGCTGGATCAAACCGCGCCCCGCAGGAGGCGTGAATGACGGGATGGCGCCGCCCAGCTCTTCCGTCGTCTTCTGCAATGCGTTGATCTCCTCCGGAAAGCGATCGTAGTCCTCGATCAGATGAAAAGGAGATTTCAGCACATCCTGGTTCAGCGATGCGTCGACCTGCCGGAGGCGGTGGATGTCGTCGTCAAATCGTTTATGCTCCGCAAAGACGATATGATTCGTCTTCAGGTAAAAGATGACGAGCGCGCCAAGCAACGCGAGGCCGGTCAGGACGTGCTTCGGGGATAGCTTCACAGCGGTTTCCCTTCGTATTCGCCGGTGAGTGTTTTCAGGAACTTCACGATCTGGTCGACGTCCTGGGGCGATAACCGCTCGCCCAATTGATATCGTCCCATCACCGTCACCGCTTCCTCCAGCGTTTTGGCCGAGCCGTCGTGCAGGTAGGGCGCGGTGCGCGCCACGTTGCGCAGGCTCGGCACTTTGAAAACGTAGCGATCATCCTCCCGGCCCGTCACATTGAACCGGCCATTATCGGCCGGGGTGGGACCACCGCGGTCCGCGAAATAGTCCGCCATCGCGCCCAGCGTCTCGAACATGTTGCCGCCGACATTCACCCCTTGGTGGCAGCTCGTGCAGCCATAGGATTTGAATTTGCGGTAGCCTTCTTTTTCCTCCGTGGTCAGAGCCGTATCGTCACCGCGCAGGAATTTGTCGAAGCGGGCATTCGGGGTAATGAGCGAGCGCTCGAATTGGGCAATCGCATCCTTGATGTTCCGGCGCTGAATCCCATTGGGATAAATCGCCTTGAACGGCGCGTTGTAGACGGGCGTAGCGCGGAGTTTGCCGATCACCTCATCCCAAGTGGAGCCCATCTCCCCCGGCGCCTGAATTGGCCCATCGATTTGCTCTTCGAGGGTCGCGGCGCGGCCATCCCAGAATTGTTTGAAGTTTCCCGCGCTGTTGAACACCGTGGGCGCGTTGATTGTTCCTTCAGTTTGATGGATGCCAAAGGAATGCACCCGGTGATCCGTCCCGGCCTGGGACAAGTCGTGACAGCTGGCGCAGGAGACCGTGTTGTCATGCGAGAGTTTCGACTCTTGGAAGAGCATCCGGCCCAAGGCCACCTTGCGGCTATCCAGATTCGTTTGAAAAGGGATCGGCTTGATCGGTTCGTGCGTTTTCGCTGCCGGCTGTCCGCCCACGGGAGGAGGAACAGCCCATAGCCGGGACGTCTTTCCCGATGTCGCGACGAGGATCAAAATCAGGATCAAGATCGGCTTCATCTCAAGCTTCCAGGCGGATCTCGTCCGTGACGACGAGATGGTTTTCTTTCGGCAATTGGACCGGCAATTCGAGCGTGAACGTCGCGCCGGCGCCGGGCCCGTCGCTTTGCGCATGGAGGCGCCCGCCCATCTCCTGGGCGGCGAGCACGGCGCTGTGCAGACCGAAACCGTGCCCGTCTTTGCGGGTCGTAAATCCGTGCCCGAAAATACGCGTCAAGTTTTCGGCGGGGATGCCGACGCCATTGTCGATGACGGCGATCTGCACGTGACCGTCGCCAGTGGTCACCCGCACGGTCATCCGTTTGTCTTTGCGCCCGGATTCATCGCAGGCGTACTTGGCATTGCGGATCAGGTTCACCAGGATTTGCAGGACCTTGTGCTTCTCCACGGTGATCGGCGGCACCTCCTGGTATTCCCGCACCGGTTGCACTTCGTGGCGCGTCAGCGCACCCGCGTTCATGCGCAGGCTGTCCTCGACCAAATCGATCACGTCGACCGTTTCCGTGACGCCCGAGATACGAGCGTAGTTCTGTTGCATGGCCACGATGTCCTTGATGTGCTCGATATTGTGGCCGAGGAGCCGTAACTCGTGCAGCACCTCCGCTTGCTCTTTGGAGAGCCAGCCCGCGAGCTTGGACAAAAAGTCGGGCAGTTTCAGGCCGGTCGGATTGCTGGTGAAAAAGGTCGCCAGATCCTGCTGGTGTTCGGCCAAAAGATGGGCCGCTTTTTCCACATTGCCGATTCGGGACTTCCGCACCTTGTCAGCCACCACCGAACAGGAAATGTTCACGCTGTTGAGCACATTTCCGACGTTATGCAGCACGCTGGTCGCGACTTCCGCCATGCCCGCCTGGCGCGAGATGTCCAGCAGCCGCCGATGCGTACCCTCCAGTTCGGCCTCTGCGCGTTTTCGTTCCGTGATGTCGCGAAAGTTAATCACCATTCCCGTGCGCTCCTGACCGCTGCACTGAGGCTGAATGTAGCGTTCGAAAATTCGTCCGTCCGTCAACTCGATCAGGTCAAAAGTCTCCGCGCCCTGGCTGGCATAAAGTTCTTCAATTCTTTGCATGAATTGGTGGGAGTTTTTCACCGCGGCGGCCGAGAAGACGGCCATCTCGTTGGCGTCTCCTCTTGCCAGCATTTCCCCGGGGATTCCCCACATCGAAGCGAACTTGGCGTTCTGGCAGACGACTTTTCCCGAAAAATTGACCGCCAGGATGCCGTCGGCGGTGGAATTCAGCGTCGCATCCAGGATGGAGAGCGAAGCAGCCAGTTCCTCGGTGCGTTCTTCCACACGCTTTTCCAACAGGTTCTGCTCCGCCTGGCGCTCGGCGTCCCGGCTCTCCACTTGAGCCAGCAAGGCGCGAATGGCCGCCAATGTCGCCGCGAGGCAGAAGAGCGTGAATGCCACCAGGACGATCGTCGCCAGGAGACCAAAGCGATCGGACTCCGCCAACACCGTGGTGGCGCGGGTCCCGGCATCGTCGGAAAGCCGGAAGTAATGCTGACTGAGCGCATTGAGCTGGGTCTCAATTCCTTTCTGCGCCGGGCCGATTCGCTGGTCGAGCGAAGCCATCGCTTTTTCAAATTCTCCGGCGCTGAGTTCGGACTGAAACTGCTGCGCATATTCGCAATAGCTCTGCACGTCGACGGCAAAGTCGGCAATCAGGCGTTGCGTGGGCTCGTCTTTGGCCAGGAGTTTCAAGCGGGCGAGGCCGCGCGTGACTTGCACGGTGGCGACCTGGAACGCCTGTCTCTTCTCCTTCATCGCTGTTTCGTCTTTGGCCAGGGCAAACTGATAGGTCAGGCTTTTGAGATTCAGCGTGGCGTCTTGCAGCCGGGCCAGCGTCATCAGGCCCGGAAGAAATTCTCCGGTGATCGTTTGCGTTTGCCTCGTGCCCTGGCGGGAATAGTTGCGCGAGACCACCGTGATGCCAGTCACTCCGAGCGTGATCAGCACGAAGCACAGGGCCGTGAGCAGCATCGTCTGCCGGAATCCCGGGCGGCGAGTAAGACGAAAGAGGATCATGGGCATGTCAGTTTGCGGCGAGGATGGTCAAGCCACGGGCGTTGGCCGAATCGGTGATGACGATGGCCCCCGGCGTTTCGGCGGCGAATTTGCGCGCGTCCGATTCCGTCTCGAAAATCTTCGGCGCGGTCCCGCCGCCGGTCATAAAAAGACGGCGCCAATAATTTTGAAATTGGCTGGTGGTCATCCCGATGTGGGATTGGAGGAAAGCGTCTTGGGCGCCGCCGGCCTTCGCCATGACAATCACGACTCTCATCCCGCCAAGCGTGATCTTCTTGCCCATGAGCACCGCTTTAATGCCATCGGCGTCGAGCGTCTGGCCCGCCAGCCCGTCGTGCCCGGCGAGCGCCGGCTCGGCCTGGACCGCCGCCGCGCAGCGCAGCATGCCAACCCCAAACACCAGCAAATGGAAAAACTTTGTCTTCACGGTACTTCGCGGTTTGGCGGGTTAAAACGAGTAGGTGACTTTGGCCGCGAAGAGGAACCAGGCCATATCCCGATCGGCGACGGGTTGAGGGTGCTCCACCGTGTCAAAAATCTTGCCCGCGCCATCCATATAGTGACCTTCCAACTTGAAGATCAGGTTTCGGGTGATGTCGAAGCGGGCACTTAACGCCAGATCGGCCTGGGTCAGCGCCGGCCCTTTGCCGAGTGGAACGGGCGTGGTGCCGATCAACGTCTCCGTATCTCGCGAATAGCTGTAGTAAGTGCCGAGTTCCAGCCAACGATTGATGCGGCGCGCCACGGAGACGTAAAAGGAGTAGCTCGTGAAATCCGTGTCGGCGATGTGCAACCCGTTGCCGGTCACGTGGTAGATCGCGTGTTCCCTCCCCGCTTCGGCGGCGAACACCCAGGGACCGGTGGCATACTCGATTGAAAATAGATGCCGTCCGTAGGAATCTGTCGATTTAGTGCCCACCACCTCGATTTCTGGCGCGGGCGGTGGCGCGAACGGCACGGAAGCCTCGCGGGTCGAACGCAGATTCTGAAATGCACTGTACGAGTATCCGAAGCGCAGCCCCGTCCGCGGCGTATTCCAGAAGATCGAACCGCCGCGCACCGAATCCATTTTCATATTCAGGCTCCGGGACGGATAGTCGTTGTTGAAATAGTCGCTGGCACCGGAGTCGGCCGCGATGGGGATGTCACCATAGAACACCCGGTAATCGAGGCTGCCGAATTTCTTCAGGCCGACATTGCCGAAGATCATGCCACCATCAAAAGCCGCATTGAAATCGCGCAGGCGTGCATCGTAGACGCTCTGCGGCAGGAGCACAAAAGGGCGGACGGAATCGACGTCGAGAGCTTCGTTGTAAAGACCCCGTGGCATCTTCACCCGGCCAGCCCGCAAGCCGAACCATTGCGCGGGCTGGTAATCGACCGTCGCCCAATCGATCTCGAGGCGATCATCACCGTAGGGTCCGAGTTTCTGACCGAAGACTTGCATCCCGAAGCGCCACTGGCCGATGGCGTAAGAGGCATTCACGGCATATTCGCGGAAGTCGAACGTGCCCCGGCTGGTGTCCCCGAGATAGTCGTTATGGCCGGTGTTGGCGAGAAATCCCTGGCTCACGAAACCGCCGAACTGGACGGAGGTCGTCGCTTCTTTCCAGACGTGTTGAAGGGAATCGGCCAGACTCGAAGAGCCATCCGCGGCTACCGCCGGAAGGCCCAACAGACCGGCCACCAACGCGCAGGCAAAGGCCAAGTTACTTTGGCTCTGTCGCCCGGGTTTCAGTGGGTGGCTCTTTGTAATCTCTGGAGATTCTGACATTGACCAGAATTTGAGCACGTACCTCTCCGTCGGATAGGGGTAGTATCACGTATTTCGAAATACGGGAAAACCCCGACGTGCCCGGGTAAGAGTTGCAACGTTTAATGCTCAGGCGGAGCGACATGCGCACATCCCTGATCCTCTTGCGCTTAACGCTTTTCGATCCGTTGCTTAACAATATCCGTACATTTGTGGGTCGCTGCCTCCCGGAGGCTTCGTCGGCGATCACCTGAAGTGGCGAAGCGATGCGAAATCGCTGGCGAGGTACGTCGCGCGAAACAGACGCTGGGGAAGTGAAGTCGGAAAAGGCCTCGGGCATGTCCCGGCATTGATGTTTGCGGCGATGGCTCGCAAGGTGGGGCGTGTCCAATCCATTTCAACGCGCGCTCCAACGCCTTCCCCAAGGAAGCCGCCAGTTGTTCACTGCTGTCCTCTACGGTCTGGCGGCAAGCTTGGTGGCGGTAGCTTTTCAGGTGGCAATCAATAAAATCTACTGGGCGAGTTTCATTTATCCCCTCGCCAAGGCGCCACAGCTCTTTCCGTGGATTAGCTTTGCCGTCATCACGGTTGTCTCAATCATTTCCGGCTGGCTGCTCGCCAATCTCTGTCCCGAAGCTGCCGGCAGTGGCATTCCGCAGTTGAAACTGGCGTTCTGGAAAGACTTCGGCCACACGTCGTCACGGGTGGGATGGGTAAAGTTTATTGCAAGTTCCTTGAGCATCGGGGGGGGGATGAGCTTGGGGCGTGAAGGGCCCAGTGTGCAGCTCGGCGGGAATGTTTCGTCGATCATTGCCGGATTCCTGGGTGTGGCGAAACAAAACAAGCGCACCGCGGCGGCGGCGGGAGCGGCGGCGGGACTGGCGGCTGCTTTCAACGCGCCGCTCGCCGCGGTCGCCTTCGTCCTGGAGGAGATTCTCGAGGATTTGAATAGCCGCCTGCTAGGTCCCGTGCTGCTCGCTTCGGTCATCGGCGCGTTTATCGTCCATGCCTTTCTCGGTGCGCAGCCGGCCTTCGATCTGCCTCGGATCGATGAACCGACGTGGCGCGCTTATCTTCTCATGCCTTTCAGCGCGGTGCTGGCGGCACTCTCCGGCGTCATCTTTCAGCGCGGCTCACTCGCCTTGCGCGCACGTTCGCGGACCTGGCGCCAGCTGCCCGCGATGTGGCGTCCGTTGCTGGCCGGATGGATTACGTGGGGTCTCGGCATGGCCGTCTACGCGCGCTCGGGGCATCTCGGTGTCTTCGCCTTGGGTTACGATGATCTTTCCGCGGCGCTGACCGGGGGCATTTTTTGGAAGCTGGCGCTGGCACTGCTCGTGGCGAAATTGATCGCGACCATTTCCTGTTATGGCCTGGGCGGATGCGGGGGCGTTTTTTCGCCGAGCCTTTTCTTTGGCGGCATGTGCGGGGTCGCCGTGGCTGGCTTGGGCAATCACTTCCTCGCCCTCAACGAGGCGGACCGGACCCTGCTCGCCGTCGTCGGAATGAGCGCGTGCCTCGGTGGAGTGGTGCAGGCGCCGGTGACGTCGGTGTTGATCATCTTCGAAATGACGCACCAGTTTGCACTCGTGCCGGGGTTGCTCATTGCCGCGCTGGTCAGCCAGATCGTGGCGCGTCGTTGCAATCACGAGAATTTCTACGAGGCCATTCTTACGCAGGACGGACATGACATGGCGCACGTCGTCCCGCCGCGGGATTTGCGGAGCTGGCAAAATCTACCGATCTCGGCCATCGCGCACTTCGAACCGGCGGTGATTTCCGGTCTGGAAGAAACGACCTGCGCGGCCATTCTGGAGAAGACGCCGTATCAGCGGTATCCCGTGGCTACGAACGGGAAGCTCGAAGGCATTTTGTTGCGCAGCGATTTCGAAGCAGCGCAAAAAGAAAAGCGCCCGGTAGGTCTGGTGCCAGCGGTAACCGCACGGCCGAGTCAGACGATTCGCCAGTGCCAGGTGCTGCTCATTGAATCGACGTGCGGATTGATCGTCATTACCGATACCGAAGGCGGCCGCCCCCTGGCGGTGGTCACCTTGCACGACCTGCTGCGGGCCCAAGCGGCGATCAGTGAGCGGGAAGGGTAGGGTGTCAACGAGCGGAGCAACTGCGCGAATCGCCGAAAAGCGGAGGAACGCGCTCCTGCGCGTTCCCCCAACTTTTCACGACCCGTGCGCGATCCCGCAATTCGGAATCCGGTCCACGCGCTGTCCGAGCACTCCCATTATTCCTATTCTTCCCATACCTCCTATTTTTCCATCGCTCAGCGCATTCCGCCGCTGACCACGAAGGACTCGCCAGTGATCCACGACGAATCTTCGCTGGCCAGAAACAGCGCGACGGTGCCGATGTCCGACGGCTGGCCGATGCGGCCCAGCGGGGTCTGCGCTTCGAGTTGCTTGCGGAAATCACTTTGGATAAAGCCCGCGGTGTGCGTGCCCTCAGTCTCCACCATGCCGGGGTTGATCGAGTTCACGCGGATCTTTTTCGGGCCGAGCTCCTTGGCCAGCACCTTGGTCGTCGTGTCGAGCGCGCCTTTGGTGCCCGAGTAAACGGCGGATGCCGGCGGCGCGAAGGTGCTGACCACCGAACTGATATTGATGACGCTGCCGCCTTCGGCCCCGAAATGCTTCACCGCTTCCTGCGTGGCGAGCAGCGGTCCGAGGACGTTCACGTCGTATTGTTTGCGGAAATGTTCCTCGGTGATTTCCTCGAGCGGCTTCATCTCATAGATGCCTGCGTTATTCACCAGCACATCGAGGCGGCCAAAGGCCTTTTTCGTTTCGGCGAAGAGGCGATCGATGTCCGCCTTTTTCGCGACGTTGCCCTGCACGGCCACGGCCTTGCCGCCCTGGCTGGTGATTTGTTGCACGACTTTGTCCGCGCCTTCCTTGCTGGACGAATAGTTGACGACGACGGCCGCGCCCGCGGCGGCGAGATGCTGGGCGATGGAGGCGCCGATGCCCTTGGAGGCACCGGTAACGACGGCGACTTTGCCAGTGAGTTTCTGTGTCATGGTGTGATGTGGTTTTGGATTTGGAACGAATCGAATTTCAGGCGGGGGCGGACGGCTTTTTGTTGGGTTGGCGCGGTCTCCTTATTTCTGTATCGTTTGGTACGTAAATACGTCGTGGACAAATCCCTGTCAACGCATTATTTTACCGAACAGTATGAAAACGGAACCGCCTCATCCGCCCAAGGGTCGGCCCCGCGCCTTCGATACCGATGTCGCGCTTGGCCGTGCCCTGGAGCTGTTCTGGCGTCAGGGCTACGAGGGGACTTCGCTTTCCGATCTCACGGCGGCCATGGGAATCAATCGGCCGAGCCTCTACGCGGCTTTCGGCAACAAGGAGCAGTTGTTTCGCCTCGCTTTGAATCGCTATCTCCGCGGTCCGGCGGCTTGTCTGGGCGAGGCGCTCCGGGAACCGACCGCGCGCAAGGTCGCCGAGCGGATGCTCCGCGGCGTGGTCGGGCAAATGAGCGACCCGAAGCTGCCGAAGGGATGTCTCGTGGTGCAGGCCGCACTGTCCTCCGGCACGGAGGCCGATCCCATTCGCGAGGCGCTGGCCGCGCACCGCAACGAAGCGCGCAACGCTTTGCGGCGGCGCTTCGAAGAGGCGATCGCGGGGGGCGATCTGCCGAAAGGCACGGACGCCACCAGCCTGGCGGGTTATCTTATGGCGGTCATTCACGGATTGGCCGTGCAGTCCGCGAGCGGGATGTCGCCAAGGGAATTGCAGGCCATTGCCGAACTGGCGATACAGCACTGGCCGGCGTGAGGAAACGCTCGGAGGGATGCGCTCCGGCGCGTTCCCCATTCTTTTCTGCCATTTGTTCCCGGAAAATGGGAAACGCGCAGGAGCGCGTCCCTCTGCAGTAACGATCATTCACCCGCGCTTATCTAACTGATAAGCTCTGATGATCGTTCGATGAATCACTCCCCGGAAAAGCGTCCATCCACTGCCTCACCTGGAGCCCACTTTGCCACGACGCGGTGGACGGTGGTGATGGCGGCGCGCGACAAGGCTTCGCCGGAATCGGCGAGCGCACTGCAG
The DNA here is from genome assembly GCF_000173075.1 of Chthoniobacter flavus Ellin428. Classification (GTDB taxonomy): domain Bacteria; phylum Verrucomicrobiota; class Verrucomicrobiia; order Chthoniobacterales; family Chthoniobacteraceae; genus Chthoniobacter; species Chthoniobacter flavus. The sequence continues at coordinate 32,558 of NZ_ABVL01000008.1, read as the reverse complement.
GCGTTGTGCGCGGGCTACTGGCCGCCGCTGTACGCGTTTGTCCGGCGGCTGGGAAACTCGCCGCAGGATGCGGAAGACCTGACGCAGGAATTTTTCGCGCGCTTATTGCAGAAGGATTGGCTCGACGCGGTAGAGCGCGATCGCGGGCGGTTCCGCACCTTTCTCATCATGGCCGTGAAACGCTTTCTGGCGAACGAGTGGGACAAGAGCCGGGCCGCGCGGCGTGGTGGCGGACAGGCGCTCGTGTCGCTGGACGCGGAGTTTGCCGAGCAATGTTATCTCGCGGATGCAGGGCCGGCCTTGTCGGCCGATCATCTCTACGAAAGGCGCTGGGCCCTGACGTTGCTCGAACAAGCGATGGCGCGTTTACGAACGGAATATGAGAGCGATGGCCGGGGCGAAGATTTTGGGCGATTGAAGATCCATCTGACGGCAGAGCGTGGGGAGATTCCCTATGACGAAATCGCGCGCGAACTCGGCGCCAGCGAAGGCGCGGCGCGTGTGGCCGTGCACCGGCTGCGCAAGCGCTTTCGCGAAGTCTTCCGCGCCACGGTGGCGGATACCGTTTCCAGCGCCGAGGATGTGGAGGCGGAAATGCATTACGTCGTGGAAGTGCTCGGCCGGGTGTAACAAATATCGGCGGATTCTTATTGGAACCAGCGATGAACGAATCGATTCCCAAGTGCCCGCGCTGCGGCGCCGTGCTGCCGGCGAATGCCCCTGAAGGGCTCTGCCCGCGCTGTCTTGCCGCGCTGCCCTTCGGCACTGAGACCGCCGTCACTGAGGAACCGAAACGCCCAGTCCAGCCGCCGCTTTCGCCGGAAGAACTCGCACCGCATTTTCCACAGCTCGAGATTTTCGAGTGTCTTGGCCGCGGCGGCATGGGTGTGGTCTACAAGGCGCGGCAGAAATCGCTCAATCGCCTCGTCGCGCTGAAACTCCTCGCGCCGGAGCGCGCCGACGATCCGCAATTTGCCGTGCGTTTCGAAAAAGAAGCGCAGGCCCTCGCCGCGTTGAATCATCCGAACATCGTCGGCGTCTACGATTTCGGGCAGGCCGGTGGATTTTACTATCTGCTCATGGAATTCGTGGACGGAGTGAATCTCCGCCAGCTCCTGCAGACGCGGCGGCTCGCGCCGAAGGAAGCCCTCAGCATCGTGCCTCCGGTCTGCGATGCGCTGCAATTCGCCCACGAGCACGGCATCGTCCATCGCGACATCAAACCAGAAAACCTCCTGCTCGATAAAACGGGCCGCGTGAAGATCGCCGACTTTGGCATTGCGAAGATCATCGCCGCTTCGCCGGGCGAGCACAGCACCGGCAAAAAGGGCGCCTCTACCGGCACCGCGACGCTCACCGTCGGGACGCCGGCCTACGCTGCGCCGGAACAGCGCGAGGCCAATGGTGAAGCCGATCATCGCGCGGACATCTACTCGCTTGGCGTGGTGCTCTACGAGATGCTCACTGGCGAGCGGCCGAAGGATAAATTCGAACTTCCCTCCAAACGCGTGCAGATCGATGTGCGCATCGACGACATTGTCCTGCGCGCGTTGCAGGATGCGCCCGAGCGGCGTTACCAGTCGGCCGCGGAATTTCGGACTCAGGTGGAAACGATCGCGCACTCCACGGGTGCAACCAATGAAGGAACCGCGGAAGCAACGGCCCTGCGCGCCGTTCACGCCTGGCTCGAGTTGTTCGATCGCGGCGAATACGCGGCGACTTGGGACGTGACATCGACCTGGTTCCGCCGCGAGGTCACCAAGGAGAATTGGACCGCGAAAGTGCTGAGTGTCCGTCCGCCGCTAGGCGATCTCGTTTCTCGTGAGATCCTCGACACACGTTTCGTCGCCGGCGGATCTCGCTTTCAGGTTCGCTTTAAAACGGCCTTTGCCGGCATGCCCGAGGCCACGGAGACGGTGAACTTCATGCGCGAACGCGATGGCGCGTGGAAGGCCACGGGCTATCTCATTCGCCCGGCCGATTATGAGGAGCGGCGTTACCCGCGCCTCGCTGCGCTCGGGGCATGGTGGGCATTGCTGCTTCCTGTTTCCTTTATCCTGATCTTTCTATTGCGAAGCCACGCTATGAATCCAGCAACACCCGGGCGCCTGATTTTGTTGCTCGTGCCGATCATTCTCGCCGGACTCGCCGCTCCGATTGCGACCACCCTCCTTGGCTGGGTTGCGGCCGTGCGTCTCCGCCGTGCGAACGGCCAGCGCCGCGGCCTGGGCCTGGCGGTCTTCGACGGCCTGCTCTTCCCGCTGCTCATTGTGAATGTCGCCATCGGTATCTTCTGGTATTCCGTCACCGCCTTCGTGGTCGCGTGGGTGCACTCCCGGGGTTGGCATCCAACGGATCCGCGCGCCCTCGATTACGTGCTCATCGCGGGTTGCGGGCTGGTTACGGTAATCACCTCGGCATGGGCGGACTGGCACATCGCTCGCCGCGTCTGGCACGCCGTGCAGCGCCGCCCAGATTCTCCACCGGCCGAGCCTCCCGTCGCCGCACGGAATACGCCGCTTTCCACGGCAGCACTTAGCTGCACCTGGGCCAGCGGAATTCTGACCGGAATCACGTGGATACTCATGCCCAGGCCGCCGGAATTCGTGCTGTGGTCGATTCTCATCACTGCCCTCGCGGGTCTTGCACTGGCGATTCCCTCGCTCCGCACGCCGCATGGAAAATGGTCCCTCGGGTTCTGCGCCTGCATCGTGCTGGCGTGGGTGTTTCTATGGAAACTGTTGACCAGCGATACTGCGCCCCTCGCCGCGACCATCGAGCCAGCCGAGCCGTCTGTCCCGAAAGCCGCCAATCCTGCGGAGTCCGCCCCTGCCGATGCGAACTCCTTGGCCCAACCGCCGGCGCTACGTTTTCTCGCCTGGCAGGAGAAGGATTCGAGTGCGCCCCTCTGGACGAGAGCGTGGCATCCGGATGGTTCGCCGGTGATCAGAGCAGATGAAATCGCATTGCTGAAGCTGAAGCTGTTCCATGTACCGAGCGTGGAGGAGAGGCCGGACCCACAAGGCCGGCGCCCGCGTTTTCTGAATATCTGGTTTTCGCATCCCGATTTTGACATGGCGTCGTCCTTCCAGGATATCGCGTTGCGCGATGAACAAGGTCAGCCTCTCGTTGGTGTGAAAACCGGATTCAGTAGGGCCTGGCTCAGCGCGACTCCGGAGACCCAAAACGTGGGCTGGATCGGGTGCGCCATCAGTCCTGGGTGGAGCTCGGACGTTCCGGCGCGAGTGACGGTTCGCTTGAATTATGTCGTCGGCTCGCTCGAAAATACCGAGGCAATCGAACCGGATTTCAATGGCGGCATGCCCCTGGAAGGCAGCAGCCAACTCGGTGGCATTGGCCAGAATGCCGAAGGCAACGCTTTCGTGACAGTGGCGGTGAATGCCGCGCAATTGAAGTCACGCAAGTTCGGCGCCCTGGTCGTGGCCAAAGACGGGCGGCGTCTTCTTCCCACGGATTACTATACGGTTCCGGGCGGCGTTCTGGAGATGGAAAATTTTCAGTTCCCGGTGTCCCTGGCCCAAGTGGCAAACTTCGTCGTCGGAACCCGTCCCATCCGAACTGAGGAATGGAAAGATGTGGTGTTATGGCCGACAAAAGATGCCCCCGTTGCGACGCCTCCAAGGAAGTGAAAGCTTGCGTGATGTTTGCGCTCCAAAACGTCAGGGAACCGTGACACCTTTCGCGTGTCGCGTATGACCACGGAACCACGCCCGGCCCTCGATGACGCGTCCTTTCACACGACGCGGTGGACGCGGGTTTGCCTGGCGAAGGCCGATTCGGACGACGGACGCAAGGCGCTGGCGGATTTGTGCGCCGCTTATTACGCGCCGGTGATGGCATTTCTGCGGTGCGAGTTGCGCGACGCGGAGGCGGCTCGCGAGCTGAGTCACGCGTTCTTTGCCGGGATGCTGGCCGGTGGGACCATTCGCACGGCCGAGGAGGAGCGTGGGCGCTTCCGCTCGTATCTGCTCGGCGCGGTGAAGCATTTTCTGTCGCATCACCGCGCGGCGGCGCTGCGAATGAAGCGTGGCGGTGGGGTTGTGCCGGTGCCGATGGATGATGAAGCGGTCGGCGCGCTGCCCGATCCGCGGCAGCTTTCCCCTGACGCAGCGTTCGATCGCCAGTGGGCGCTCACGGTGCTTTCGCGGGGATTGGACGCATTGCGCGCGGAGTGCCGGGACGAAGGGCGCGAGGATTTCTTCGAACGGGTGAAGCCCTTGCTGACGGGAGACGGCGAGCATGGTGGACAGGCGGAAATTGCCGAAGCGTGCGGCATGGGCCTCGAGGCCTTTCGCATGGCCATGCATCGGCTGAAGAAACGGCTCCGGCAATGTGTGAAAGCCGAAGTGGCAGGAACACTCGACGATCCCACGCGCGTCCAGGAGGAAATGGAGGCGTTGTTCGCCGCCCTGGGCAGTTAAAAAACATGTTAGGTTTCCGTCGCGCTGCGTCAGGACACGGCATGAGCACCTCTTCCGCCACCACCAAAAGATGTCCGCAATGCGGCGCCGAAATGCCCGCCGAGGCGGACGGCCTATGCCCGCGCTGTCTGATGGCCCAGATCGTTCACCCGACACAGACGCAGGGCGCCGCGGAGGCCATTCCGCCGCTTTCCCCGGAAGAACTCGCTCCCCATTTTCCGCAACTCGAGATTCTCGAATGCCTCGGTCGCGGTGGCATGGGGGTGGTCTACAAGGCGCGGCAAAAATCGCTCAACCGCCTCGTTGCGCTGAAGCTTCTCGCGCCGGGAGCGGGCCCAGGATGCCGAATTCGCCCAGCGCTTCACCCACGAAGCACACGCGCTCGCGGCGTTGAATCGTCCACACATCGTCACCGTGTACGATTTCGGCTGCGCCGGCGGGTTTTATTTCCTGCTCATGGAATTCATCGATGGTGTGAACCTGCGCCAGGCGATGGGTGCAAAGCGCTTCACGCCCGAGCAGGCGCTCGCGGTGGTGCCACCCATTTGCGAGGCGCTGCAATACGCCCACGAGCACGGCATCGTGCATCGCGACATCAAGCCGGAGAATCTGCTGCTCGACAAGGAAGGCCGGGTGAAGATCGCCGACTTCGGCATCGCCAAGATCCTTGGTGAGGAGACGAATGCCGACGTTGCCGACTCCCAACCCGCGGGCACGCCGCAGTACATGGCGCCGGAGCAGAAGGAGCGTCAGCACACCGACCATCGCGCGGATATCTATTCGCTGGGCGTCGTGTTCTACGAGATGCTCACCGGCGAATTGCCCGGCGACAAATTGCAACCGCCGTCGGCGCGCGCCCATGGTATGAGGATCGATGTGCGTCTCGACGAGGTAGTCCTGCGCGCCTTGGAAAAGGCGCCGGAATTGCGCTACCAAACGGCGGCGGCCATGCGGACAGGCGTGGAAACGATTGCCGTTGCGCAAACGGCCCAGACGGCCGGTGGTCGTGCCAGTGCCGGATCGATGACGGCATGGCAGCACCTTGCCGAGGCACTCGGATTGACGCACCGATGGGTGCGGCAATGCATCGCACTGGCGGTCCTCGGTTTTCTGGTGTTTTACGGCTTCGCCGCTGGCTGGGATTGGATACTCATCCTGGTCTATTGTCTGGGGATTGTCGGTGTGGCCATCGCCGAGGAATTTTCGACGCTGCGAAAGTGGTGGCACAAGACGCTGATCACCGTGGTCCTCGCTATCCTGGTTTCCCTTCCGTTGCGTGCCTGGCTGCTCGAGTCATACGTGGTGACCGGCGACAGCGCGCGACCGGAAATACCCCGAGGCAGCCGCGTCCTCGCCTGGAAACTGGCCCACGATTTTCTTCCCGGCGACATGATTGTCTATCGTCACGACCGCAACGCCTATGTCGGTCGCGTGGTGATCGACTCCGGGACGACGGTCACCGTCAACCGGACGGGCAAGCCGAATGAGGTGCTGGAGCGGTCGAGCGTGATCGGCAAGGTGGTGAGCATCTACTGGCGCGGGACGCAGAAATTTACCGGCGGCGATGACCACAACGGGGCGATCGGCCTCGCGCTCAAATTGCAAAACGGCAAACTCCTCGTCGGCGACATCGTGCCGCACGCGCCCGCGAGTGAGGACGGCCGCATTCGGCCGGGAGACCAGATTTTGCAATTTGGCGACGACACCCACGAGATGACGACCCCGGCGGGAAAGCGCCTGGAAGAATGTGTCGCTGCCCTGCGTGGACCGGAGGGGACGGGAGTGAAGTTGCTCGTTGTCCCCGCGGGCAAGACGGAAGCGGACGCTTATCCCGTGACGCTCACGCGGCGATTGATACCCGTGATGGAAGCCGCGCGCCTGGGTCAGCTCGGCGGCCCGCAACCGTTGACGAAATCGGGTGCGCCGGCGGGGCAGCCGGGAAGCGAGATGACGATCAAAGCGTTCACTCCCCAGGACTCCACGATCTCGTCCGACATTCATTGGACCAACGTTGACGGCCCGGATCCTGTCCTCGTGCTGGATCGCCGCGCCCACGATCCGCTCGACGAGCAACTCCAGGCCTTGCTCAAAGAGCGCCCGGCCGATGACCCCGAAGTGCTGGCGTTGCGCAAAAAGATCGAGGAGCGCGGCCCCGCCCAGTTGCCGCGGGTGATTCGTCTCCACGAGATCAAGAACCCGCAGGTGGAGGACTGCAAGATCCTCTATCATGCCCAAATCAAAACGAAGGATTTGCAAGGCCAGGCCTACCTCGAGATGTGGTGCCGATTTCCCAAAATGGGCGAAGCGTTTTCCCGAGGCCTGGATCAAACCATCTCCGGTTCGAATGATTGGATTTCCTGTCAGATTCCCTTCTTCCTCCAAAAAGGAGAGATGCCCGATCTCATTCGTTTGAACCTGGTGGTCGATGGCCCGGGGGAAGTTCGCGCCAGGGACATCCATTTGAGCGCCGTTTTTCCGCTCGAACGGCAGTGAGGAAGCCACGCGCTCTGGTCTTGTCTTGGAGTGGAAGCTCCTCTTACTTGACGCCCATGCGACTCCCCACGTTTTGTGTCTCCCTGTGTGCGCTTGCCGCCCTGTCTCTGCTCTCCCGTGCCGAGGATTATGACGTCGTCGTTTACGGCGGCACGGCTTCCGGCGTCATCGCCGCGGTGCAGGCGAAGAAGATGGGCAAATCGGTGATCGTAGTCAGCCCGGACAAGCATCTCGGCGGACTGACCTCGGGCGGCCTTGGCTTTACCGACACGGGCAACAAAGGGGTGATCGGTGGGTTGTCGCGCGACTTCTATCATCGGGTGTGGATGCACTACGACCAGGCCGGCGCGTGGAATTGGCAGAAAAAGGAAGAGTACGGCAACAAGGGGCAGGGGACACCGGCGGTCGATGGCGAGAATCGCACGATGTGGATTTTCGAGCCGCACGTGGCCGAGCAGATCTTCGAGGAGTACATCAAGGAGAACCAAATTCCGGTCGTACGCGACGAATGGCTCGACCGCGCGAAGGGGGTGAAGAAAGAGGGGGCGCACATCGCGTCGATCACCGTGCTGAGTGGCAAGACCTATGGCGGGAAGATGTTCATCGATGCCACTTACGAAGGCGACCTGATGGCCACGGCCGGTGTGAATTACACCGTCGGGCGCGAGGCGCAGAGCACCTACGATGAGAAGTGGAACGGCGTGCAGGTGGGCGTGCTGCATCACAGACACAATTTCGGCGCGGTGAAGGCGCCGATCAGCGCCTATGTCGTGCCTGGCGATCCCAAGAGCGGTGTGGTCGCGCGCGTGAGCACCGAGCCGCCGGGCACCTACGGCGCGGCGGACAAGCGGGTGCAGGCCTATTGCTTCCGTATGTGCCTCACGGATGTGCCGGAGAATCGCATCCCGTTTGCCAAGCCGGAGGGCTACGATCCCAAGCAGTACGAGCTCCTGGCGCGCGTCTACCAGGCGGGCTGGCGCGAGACCTTCCAGAAGTTCGATCCGATCCCGAATCATAAGACCGACACCAACAATCACGGGCCGTTCAGCACGGATGATATTGGGATGAATTGGGATTATCCCGATGCGTCTTACGAGCGCCGTCGCGAGATCATCAAGGAGCACGAGACGTATCAGAAGGGCTGGCTGTACTTCATCGCCAATGACCCGCGTGTGCCCCAGGAGGTGCGGGAGCAAATGCAGAAGTGGGGCCTCCCGAAGGATGAATTCAAGGACAGCGGCGGGTGGTCGCCGCAGCTCTATATTCGCGAAGCGCGCCGCATGGTTGGCAGTTACGTCATGACTCAGAATGACCTGCAGAAAGTGCGCAAGACGCCGGAATCCGTGGGCATGGGCAGCTACGGCATCGATTCGCATAATGTGCAGCGTTACATCACGCCCGAGGGAAATGTGCAGAACGAGGGTGATATCGGCGTGGGCTTGAAGGCGCCCTACGAGATCGCCTACGGCTCGCTGGTGCCGAAGAAAGGCCAGGCGGACAACTTGCTCGTGCCGGTGTGTGCGTCCGCTTCGCATATCGCCTATGGCAGCATTCGCATGGAGCCGGTGTTTATGATTCTCGGCGAAAGCGCCGCGACGGTGGCAGCGATGGCGATCGATGCGAAGAGCGCCGTACAGGATGTGCCGTATGCGAAGCTGCGCGAGCGGTTGCTCGCGGACGGGCAGGTCCTGGAATACAAGGCGCCGGCGAAAGCGGCGGGGAAGAAGTAGGCAGCGCACACACCGGCAGTGCGGTCAGTGAGCGCCATGCAGAGAGGCGCGTAGCGCTCCACACCGTCATCCTGAGCTTGCGAAGGACCTCTGACTTCTGCCTTTTTTACCGTACGGAAGATGACAGCGTGCTGCTGTCTATGGCGACTATCAAGATGCCCGGCAGAGATCAGAGGTCCTTCGCAAGCTCAGGATGACGGTGTTTTTGGGGGCGCTGCGCGCGTCTCTGCGAAGCGATCGCTGGTGGTACGACCGGTTCTATGCTGAATGACGGCAAAGGCTTCAATCCTGCGGCGACTTGTAATCCTTTTTGATCTTCGCGAAGGGCGAGTAGCCGCGCTCGATGGCGGGCGCCCAGATGAGCACGACTTTGCCGGGGTCGCCTTCGGGAAGGAAGCTGTGCTTGCCGGCGGTGAGTTCGCGGGAGCCGGTGAAGGGCGTGCCGTCGAGCTGGCCGGCGGGCGTGCCGTCGGGATCGACGAGCGTGTAGCGTGCCGGGACCTTGATTTCGAAGGCGCAGGGCGCACCAGGAGTGACGCCTTTGTCGCGCAAGACTTTGCCGAGGACATACAGCCGGAAGGCGATTGGCACGTAATTCTTTTTGATGAAATCGCGCGCGCGATGCGGCATCCGCTGCGTGGTCGCCAAGGGCACGCGCTTTGCGATGAGCTCGTCCGCGATTGTGTCTTTGACGATGCCCTGCTTGATCCGGTGAAACGTCAGCGACTCGATCACATAACGAAAGGGGCGCCGCCGGTAGATCGTCTCGCCCTTGCTATCCATCACGTAATCACTTGGATCGGTGAGCTTGAGCGTGTCGGCGACGATGCCGATCTTATCGACCGTGTGGTCCTGAAAGGGCGAGACGGTGACGAGGATGCAGACCAGTTCCGCCACGGCCAGGACGCCGCCGACCGGGAAGGTATGGCGGACAAGCCGGTTCGCCAGCCACAGGACCGCCGGGCCGATGGTGATCATCATCGCCGGGTAGAACGGAAGATAATCCTCCGCGGTCAGCACGGGCCACGCGGCTTCGAGCGTCGTGTAATAAAGGAAAGGCGCGAAGAAGAGGAACGCGATGCGGGTGCGCACGGGAATGGGCATGCGCAAGCGCACGATGAGCGCGCCGGCGATGAGCGCGCCGACCAGCCCTTTCAGCCACGTCTTGATCGCGGCACTCCCGAAGACCCGGTTGGAAGCGCCGGGCAGGATGTTGTGCTGGATCACGCAGTAGTACATGTCGCGCAGCACGCCGCGCTCGTAGAAGAAGAGCACAACCAACGCCGGCACAATCACCAGTCCAGCAAGCCACGCTCCCGAGCAACGGAAGATGTGCGACCAGCGCAGCGGAAAACCGCCGGCGATCCAGCGGACGATGAGTGCACCGATCAATGCCTGCACAAGAGCCGCGAGCAGCAGCGAGCTTTTCATCGACACGCAGAAGGCCAGGCCGCAGAGGAGACCGGCCAGCGCCATGCGCCGCGCACCGATCGGGCCGGTGCCCAGCACGAGGAGGATGAGCAGCCACACCACCGTCCACAATTGGTCGGGACGAAACTCAATCGAGTTCAGATAGAACGGCGGCACCAGCGCGGCGAGCGTCGCGGTCCACAACGCCACGCGCGGGGTGAAAATCGAGCGGGCTATTTTCCAAACGCAAAAGATCGCGAGGATGAAAAGCGGGAGTTCGCCCGCGCGCATGGGCAGCAGGATATCCGCGCGGACGCCGAGCAAATAAAACAGCGGCGCGAAGAGCGCCTGGAAGAGCGGCGAGTGATTGTCGAAAACATCGTGATAGGGCAACAGGCCTTGCGTCCATGCCCACACCACGTGCAAATGCTGCGGCTCGTCCGAGTCGATCCGGTAATGCCAGATGTAGAGAAAACGCAGGACCAGCGCGCACCCGAGCAGTCCAAAGGCGAGCCATCGCTCCAGCGCGCCGATCGACTCGTGCGCGGGCTGGGATTCGGAAAAATCGTCCTCGGTGGAAACAGCGAAATTCATCATGCCCTCAGTCCGCTGAAAATGCTTCCCCGCTGTTGTTTTTGGGTGCCGAGCCGCGTTCCAAGGCACGCGCCCAGACCAGCGTGACGTTCCCGGTGGGATCCGGGCTGGTCACGGTGACTTCGTGCTTTCCCGCGGCCAGCTGGCGCGGCCCGTCGTAGGGCTGGCCGTCGAGCATCGCGGTCACCGGGCCGTTCTGGCTGAACAACGCATAGCGCTCGGGGATGACGAGATTGAAAGTAAGCGGCTTGTTCTGTTCGACTGGCAGATGGAGACCGAGCACGCAGCAGCCTTCGACGGAGATGTAGTTCTGCTTCAGGAACTGCTTCGTCGGATCCATCATTCGCTTGCTCGGGCGCGTCACTGCGGTGCGCGTTTCGATGAGCCGCGGAATGGTGTCGTCGACCAGGCGGCTGGTGAGAATTTGATCGCGGGTGAGGGTCTCGAAAACCAGCCGGGTCGGCCGTGGGCGGAAGATGCTTTCGCCCTTGAGATCGAAGACATATTCGCCCGGGTCGGTGAGGCGCAGGACGGTGGAGAGAGAGGCGATGCGTCCCTTCTCCGTGACCGTGAAGGGCGGCTCTTCGCGCACGATCCAGACGATTTCGCCGAGGAGTAACAGCGTGGGGATGAGCAGCCACGGGAGTTTCCAGTGGAAGCGCGCCGCCGTCCAGTCGCTCGCCCAGGTGATCCCCGCCACGGCGAAGATCGGCAACAGCGGGAGCCACGGGATGTAATCCTGCGTGGTCACCACCGGCCAGAAGCCGCGGAGGAGCGAGTAGTAAGTCCCGGCGACGAGAAACAAAAAGAGCCGGCGATAACCGCGCTCCGGATCCTGCCGCACGCCAGGCAGCATGGCCCGCGTGAGGAAGATCGTGGGGATCAACCAGAGCGTGCTTTGCGAGAGGAGTTGTTTGGTGATCGTCTTGCCGAGGCCGTTCCCCGCCATGGTGTTGTGCTTGATCACGCAATAGTAGAGCGGTTCGAGCGCGCCCTGGCTGGCGAAGTAGGCGACGATCGCGCCGGGCACGATGACCACGCCGACGATGAAGGCGATGAGGTGCGCCGGCCACGCTTTCGAAATCGGCCGGCCGGCGAGCAGCCAGGTGATGATGCCCGCGACCGCCAGGCAGAGCACGAGCAGCGTCGATTTCATCGACACACTGAAGGCCGCGCCGAGCAGCAGCGCCGCGGCAAAAGTCCGCCCCGGAGTAAGCCGGCCACTGAGGCCCACGGCGAGCGTCGCCAGCCAGAGGATGGTCCAGAGCACATCGGTACGGAACTCGCCCATCCGATAGAAAAACGCCGGCAGGAAAGCGCCGATGAGCGCGGCAAACCAACCAGTGCGCCGATCGTAAAGCGTCGCCCCGAGCCGGTAGATGCACCACACGCCAATGGCGAAGAGTGGCATCATCGCGCGACGCATCGGCAGGACGATGTCCGCCCGTTCCCCGAGCCAGCGCAGCAGAGGCGCATTCAGGATGTGGAAGAGCGGGGTGTGGTTATCGAAAATGTCGCGATACTGGAGCTTGCCCACCGTCCACGCCCACACCACGTGCAAGTGCTGGGACTCGTCGCTATTCCACCGATGGCTTGTCACCGAAAACCAGCGCAGGCCGGCCAGCAGAATCAGGGCGAGCGCCAGGATGAGGCACTCGGTGCGGGTGAGCTTTGCGGAGCGGGCCGCCGATGCCGCCTCGCGCGCCGTCGAGTCGACAGGGAGGGAATCAGCGGGACGGGAAAAGCTGGACATGAAAAAGGGAAACGAAGGCGGGAAGCCAGAATGGCAGGGAAGCGGATGGGCGCACGCGCTTTTGCAAGGGCGGGGCGGATTTTTACCATGGAAACCGGCAGGTCGAGCGGCATTTCGTCCTTGCTAATAATTTCCACGCAACCGCGGGCCGACGGCAGGGTTGAAAGTCGTAAATCCACGGTACCGTGAAAACTTATCAGATTTCTCCCATTTTCGCCCTCTTGCTGGCCGCCGGTCCGGCGATGGCCGCGCTCGACGAGGGCAAGAAGGCGGATGTCGCCCAGGCCGAGGCCATCCCCCAGGATCAGCTCGATTTCTTTGAGAAGAAGATCCGTCCCGTGCTCACCGACAAGTGCTATAAGTGCCACTCGGAAAAGGCGGAAAAGCTGAAGGGCGGCCTGATGGTCGATTCGCGGGAAGGCATTCGCCGCGGCGGCGATAGCGGACCGGCCGTAGTGCCCGGCAATCTGAAGGACAGCCTGCTCATCGAAGCGATCCACTATGGCAACAAGGACACCGCCATGCCGCCCCAAAAGGCCGGCGGCAAGCTGCCCGCCGACGTCATCCAGGATTTCGAAAAGTGGGTGCAGATGGGCGCGCCCGATCCTCGCAACGGTGGTCCGGTCACGGTGGCGGCGGCCAAAAAGTATGACACCGAGAAGTCGAAGGATTGGTGGGCCTTCAAGGCGCCGAAAAAGACTGAAGTGCCGGCGGTGCAGGATGCGGCCTGGGCGCGGGCGGATATCGATCGCTTTCTGCTCGCGGGCCTGGAGGCCAAGGGACTGAAGCCCGTCGCCGATGCGGACAAGCTCACGCTCATTCGTCGCGTTTATTTCGACCTCGTCGGCGTGCCGCCGAGCCTCGATGAAATCCGCGCTTTTGAGCAGGACAAATCGCCGAACGCTTTTGCCACTGTGGTGGACCGCTTGCTCAACTCGCCGCAATTTGGCGAGCGCTGGGGCCGGCACTGGTTGGACGTGGCTCGCTATGCGGAGTCCAGCGGCAAGGAAGCGAATTTCGCCTATCCGCACGCGTGGCGTTATCGCGACTACGTCATCGCCGCGTTCAATGCCGACAAGCCCTACGACGAATTCTTGCGCGAGCAAATCGCCGGCGACCTGTTGCCGGCGAAGACCGAGCGCGAACGGGCCGAACACGAAGTGGCCACGGGTTACCTGGCGATCGGCGCCAAATCGCAAAACGAGAACAACCCGCGGCAGTATGCGCTCGATGTCGCCGATGAGCAGATCGATGCGATTTCCCAAGGCGTCCTCGGCATGACCATTGCCTGCGCGCGCTGCCACGATCACAAGTTCGACCCGATTCCGCAGCGCGAATACTACGCGATGGCCGGCATTTTCCTGAGCACGGACACGCGCTACGGTACGGCCAGCGGCCAGCAGAATCGCCACGCCACCCAGCTCATCGAATTGCCGGCGAGCTCCGGTCTGCCGACGATCACGAAGATTCTGGCGCCGGCCGAACGCGCACAGAAGGAGAAGCAATTGGCCGATCTCGAGAAGGAGCGCAACGAAATGATCTCCGAGCGCATGGAGGCCCGGCGCGAAGGCAAGCCGGCGAATGGTGTGGATGTGAAGAAAGGTGTTCGCCTCCTGATCCTCCTCACGCAGACGGGGATGCTCGAGTCGGAGCTGAATTCGTTCGATGCCTCGGGGCGTCCGAAGATTCTCGCCATGGGCGCGAAGGATCGTCCGGCGATGAGTTCGGCGAGCGCCGGCGGTGGCGGCCGCTTCGGCGGGATGTTTGCCGGCGGCGGCAAGGGCGGACGTTTCTATGGGAGCGTCACCGCGTTTCCGACGATCACCGATAGCCCGCTCTACGCGCGCGGCGATGTCGACAAGCCCGGCGACAAAGTGCCACGCGGCTTCGTGAGCATCCTTAGCAATGGCAATGCGCCCGCGATTCCGGAGGGCACCAGCGGCCGCCTCGAATTGGCGGAATGGCTCACCGCGCCGACGAATCCGTTGACCTCGCGGGTGATGGTGAACCGTGTCTGGCACTGGCTCTTCGGCAAGGGCATCGTCGAAAGCACGGATAACTTCGGCACTACCGGTCATCTGCCGAGCGACCAGGCGTTACTCGATCATCTCGCCCTCGATTTCCAAAAGAAGGGCTACTCGGTGAAAAAGATAATCCGCGAGATCGTGCTGAGCCACGCCTATCAACTCAGCTCCAACTTCAATCCCAAGGATTTCGCTGCGGATCCGGAGAACACGCTTGTGTGGCGCATGAGCAAGCGGCGCCTCGATGCCGAGTGTATCCGTGATGCGATGCTCTCGGTAAGCGGCGACTTGCAGTACAGCGCGCCCGTCGGTGATGCCGTCGCCATGGCCGGTGACGGCATGATCAACGGTCCGCGCGGCCGCGGCATGAGCGAGGCGCAGCTCAACGTCGATACGCCAGTGCGCTCCGTGTATCTGCCGGATGCGCGCGATGCCGTGCCGGAGTCGCTCGCGCTTTTCGACTTCGCCGAGAACTCGCTGGTCACCGGCGATCGCGAGACGACCAATGTGCCGTCGCAGGCGCTCTTCATGTTGAATAGCAAATTCGTCGAGAAGCGCGCGGAGCGGCTCGGTGAACGCGTGGTGGCGGGATATCCTTCGGGGCCGAATGGCGGCCTTGGGGCGAATCTCCAGGAACGCATTACCTACGCCTACTGGCTCGTCTTTTCGCGTCCGCCGGATAATGCCGAGCGGACCGCGGCCACGGCTTTCTTCACCCGCTTCCCGGCGAACTGGGCCAAGGGCCAGAGCGGCGCCGCGGGCGTGCGCGATGCCGATGCGGCCAGGGCCGCGTGGACCAGCTTCTGCCGAGCGCTCTTCGCCAGCGCGGAATTCCGTTACGTCAATTGATCCTCTTCTGCCTCCAGACATTCGTCCGTCTCCCATTGCCATGAATCTGTCCGATCACTCCTGCAACCAGATCACGCCGCTCTTCACCCGGCGCGATATCCTGAAGAATTTTTCGTGCGGCTTCGGTTGGCTGGCCTTCGCCGCCATCGCAAACAAGGCCGCGGCCACGACCACACCGGCAGGTGCGATTGAAAATCCGCTCGCGCCGAAGAAGCCGCATTTCGCGGCGCGCGCGAAGCGGGTGATTTTCCTCACCATGCGCGGCGGCCCGTCGCACGTGGATACGTTCGATTACAAGCCGCAGCTCATCGCCGATACCGGCAAGCCTGGCAAGCGGCCTGGCACACAGCTTCTCGGCTCGAAGTGGAAGTTCACGCAAAACGGGCGCAGTGGGCTGTGGATTTCCGAGGCATTTCCGAACGTCGCAAAACACGCGGATGAACTCTGCCTCGTTCGCAGCATGCAGACCGATCTGCCGAGCCACCCGCAGGCGTTTTTGAAGATGCACACCGGCAGCTTCCAGTTCGTGCGTCCGTCGCTCGGCGCCTGGACGCTCTACGGACTCGGCACGGAAAACCAGAACCTGCCCGGCTTCATCACGCTCACACCGCCGAGCGGTTTCGGGGGCGCGCAGAATTATGGCAGCGCGTTTTTACCGGCGATTTACCAGGCGCAACGCATCGGGCAGGAAGGCCGTCCGGTGGCCGGTGCGGAGGTGAAGAATCTCGACACATCGCTGAGCACCCAGGCGCAGCGTAATGAGCTCGCGCTCGTGCAATCGCTGAACCAGGAGAAGCTGGTGCGCGATGGGGTCAATCCCGAAGTCGAAGGCGTGATCCAGTCGTACGAACTGGCGTTCAAGATGCAGAGCCAGATGCCGCAGGTCATGGACATTTCGAAGGAATCACCGGCCACGCAAAAGCTTTACGGCATCGGCGATCCGGCGACAGAAGATTTCGGCCGCAAGTGCCTGCTGGCGCGGCGTTGTGTCGAGGCGGGAGTGCGCTTTGTGGAAATTACCCACGGCAATTGGGACCAGCACTTCAACCTCACCAACGCGCTCGCCGCGAATGCCAAAGCGGTGGATGGGCCGATCGCCGGCCTGCTCACGGACCTGCGCCTGCGTGGGTTGCTGAAGGATACGCTCGTCGTCTGGGCAGGTGAATTTGGCCGCACCCCGCATGCGCAGGGTGGCGATGGCCGCGATCACAATAACAAGGCCTTCACGGTGTGGGATGGCGGGCGGCGGCGTGAAGGGCGGCTTGAGCTACGGCACCACGGACGAGTACGGCTACGAGGCGGTGGAAAACAAAGTGCAGATCAATGACCTGCACGCCACCATCCTCGCCTTCCTCGGCCTCGACCACGAGAAGCTCACCTTCAACTACGCCGGCCGCGACTTCCGCCTGACGAACGTTGGGGGGAGTGTGGTGAAGGAAATCATGGCGTAAGATTGGGCAGGCCAACCAGGGGCTGAATCACAGGTGGCATTCCGCAAGCCCGCCAGCAGGTCCTTGCCACGCACTCACTGCGAGAATCGTCTTACCCGGAAATGCTTTCCGGTCTTCAAGATAAGGCGTGGCTGTCGATCGCGACTTCCCACTGAAGCATTTTATATAAAGCTGTAGTCGCAACCAAAGGCCCTATCCATTTAAACGCAGAGGACGCCGAGAACGCAGAGGGCCGCAGAGGAAGAGCCAGCCATCCCTCCTTTCCTCTCTCAAAATGCTCTGCGTCTTCCGGGTTAAATTCGGGCCGCTCTTTTGAGTGATCTCCACCACCGGTTATTTAAAATGCTATAAAAAAACGCGGCCCGGCAGAAACCGGACCGCGCTTTGAAATTGTGATCTTGTTAGCGGACTAACGAGACGTCCCGGAATTACCGGTCGTCGCGCTCGCCACCGTAGCCACCGCCGCCGCCACCACCCCCACGTTCGCCGCGACCGCCATAGCCACCGCCGCCGCCGCCGCGGTCTCCACGACCGCCTC
The DNA here is from genome assembly GCF_000173075.1 of Chthoniobacter flavus Ellin428. Taxonomy (GTDB): domain Bacteria; phylum Verrucomicrobiota; class Verrucomicrobiia; order Chthoniobacterales; family Chthoniobacteraceae; genus Chthoniobacter; species Chthoniobacter flavus. Next base: position 15,274 of record NZ_ABVL01000008.1, on the reverse strand, counting down.
CTCCGCCTCCGCCACGGTATCCACCACCGCCTCCTCCTCCGCCCCCGCCGCCACGATATCCACCACCACCACCGCCTCCGCCTCCGCCACGATATCCGCCGCCGCCGCCGCCCGGCGGACGATCTTCGCGCGGACGCGCTTCATTAACCGTCAGCGTGCGCCCCTCGAAGGGTTTGCCGTGGAGTTGGGTGATTGCGGTCTGCGCGTCAGCGTCGTTCGCCATGGTGACGAATGCGAAGCCGCGCGATTTACCGGTGAATTTGTCCTGCACCAGCAGCACTTCCGTTACCGGACCCGCCTGTGCGAAGTAATCCTGGAGATCGGTCTCCGTCGTATTGAAGGAGAGATTTCCTACGTAGAGTTTGTTGCCCATGTAGTGTAGTCTGTTGGCCTGAGCGCGGTCTTCGGTGACGGTTTCCCGGAAATCGGTTTTCAGGTCGTCACTGAACAGGTTCAACTGACAATCTTCCCAACTCCGAGGGCTGTGCTAAGGTTGTGTTATCTGGAGCGTGGAGATTAGAGAAACCTGATAAAAAGCAAAGTCTATTTTATCATTTCGCGAACGGTCTGGGGGTGCCCTGATCCTCCATTGATTTTCCGTCCGAGGCGGAGAAAATAGCCGGACGTGAACCGTATCCTCCTCATTTTCCTCGCGTTGATCCTGGGTGGCTCTGTGCAAGCCGGACCTCCCAAGAAGCACTTTGTCCTCTACGCCATGCTCACGGCGGATACCCCGGTACTGCTTTCCGACGGCGCCCGCTGGATGATGGATAAAGGCGACACGTTTCCGGTGGTCATGTACAAAGACGACTACACCAAGCTGGTTCTCCAACTCGCCGGCACGACTTTCATCACCGGTGCCGAGAGCGTGAAAGTGATTGAGGAAAAGGATGTTACGGAGGAGCAGCTCGCCACCTACAAGGTGAACGTGCAGCATTATATCGATGCCCAGTCGAAGAAGTGGAAGGACGAGAAGGCGAAATGACCCCGGCACTGAAGCTTTACGTCAAAGTGTGGTGTCCGTGGTGCGTCCGAGCGCAGGAATGGTTGGACGAGCGCGGTTATCAATACGCCCTCATCGATGTGGAAAAGTCGCGGGCGGATTATGATGAAATGATCCGCCTCTCCGGCCAGCGGCTAACCCCCACCCTGGTGACCGCGGATGGCCTTGTTCTCCCGGACTTCGGACCGGACGAACTTGCAGTTTTCGTAAAAAAGTACAGCATCAGTCCCTGATGTTATCCGACCTGCTGCTCACCCTGGGGGTGTTTGTCCTTACCCTCGCCTTGCGCAGCTTCCGCCACCCCTTTTTGCGCAAACTGGGCGCGGTCGGGGTTCTGGCCACCTCTTTCATCGCAGGCTGGAGATTCACCGGCTACTGGATGGTCGGTGTCTTTTGTGCTGCCAGTTGGCTGCTTTTGCCGTGGCTGGAAATCCTCACCCGCGTGCGGCGGCTGACCTTGCCGCTGGAAAAGAACCTCCGCCAGAAGACGCCGCCGAATTCAGAAACCTTTCCCGCGCTGAACGAGATCACCGAGGAGATCGAGGGCGAGAAGTTCGAGCATATCAGCGATTCGGGTTGGGACTGGGAAGACTACGCCCAATTCTTCCGGCTTTTTTACAAGATGGCCGAGCGCACCCAGTCGGCCATCTGTCTCATCGACCAGCGCGACGTGGCGTTTTTCTATCTCAGCGTCAGCTCGCGGGCGAAGGATGGCACGATCTGGACGACCTGGAATTATCCTTTCAGCTACAGCCTCAAGCTCGTGCCGCAATGGCGGGTGAATCGGCTGCGTGGCGACCAGACCTTCCTGCAGATCTACGAAAGCCATCGCCATTTTCTGAACGAGAACCGCGTGCGTCTCGAGGATCTCGAGGAACTCGACGGCGATCAGATTCAGAACGAAATCCAGAAAGACCTGCGCGCGCAGATCAATCACAACATCGCCACTGGGGTGCTCACCCGGAATGCCGCTGGCGAGATTCGTTATTCGTGGCGGGGCATGCTTTTCATCTGGTTCCAATTTCTTCGCGACCTGGTTCGGTTGTCGTAGGGGAAGTTGAGGGTTGAGAGTGGATAGTTGAGAGCCTTCGCTGGCTACAGTTCGTGAATGAATAGGTTCGCGAACTCCACTTCGTCGCCGTGGTACAGCAGCCCGATCGGGCCCTCGGCGGGGATGTTCGGCAGTTGGGCGTTATCGATCACGGTCTGGTCGTTCAGCACGACCGTGACTCGGTCGCCCTTGAGGGTGATGAAGAATCGATTCCATTTTCCGGGTGGCGCATCGGCTTTCACCTTCGGCAGGAGCGCACGGCGCAACGGGCTCGGGATGGCTTCGTCGGTGTGGAGCAACTCAAAATCACCAGAACCCATGGGGTGACTCCAAAGGTTCAACTGATATTTGGAATCGCCCCGCAGGGCGATGGCGCTGCTGCCCGCATCGGGCATCTCCTTTTCGACGATGGAGTTAGCAGCATTGCGCACGTAAAGACCGTCTTCCTGAAAGGTGAATAAGCGCCTCGGGTCGACTTTGCCAGTCAAACGCCAGTCCACGCACAGCACGAAATCCCGATACTTTTTCTCGCTCCACAGCCCCTTGGCATTTTGTGACATGCCGGCCTTGCTGATGAAATGTGATCCTCGCGCGCTCCATATTTCGCTGGTCGCGTTATCGAACTTCCACCCACCCAAGTCCTTGCCGTCGAAGAGCGGCTTGAAGCCTTCGTAGGCCTTCGCCGTCTGTTCCGGCGGCGTGTTCGTCGACGGCAGTTCCTTGATCCGCAGATTCTTGAAATGCGCCTCGCTGCCTTCCGCCTCGAGGCTGAGGTAGCCACGCCGTGGAACGCAGTCTTTGCCGACCGTCACTTCCTTCCCATTCACCGAGAGCCGCAGTTCGCCGGCATTGGCGACGAGATGATAGTGGTTCCACTCCGGCGACGGCTTCGTGCGATCTTCGATGGGGAAACTGCGCGCGCCCGTTTTCGAGATCCGGCCAAACGGCGTCATGGTCGCACCCTGCACCGGGAAGAGATCGCCCTGGCAGGTGTACCACTCGTTCTCGCCCTTGTGGGTCGCGGCGAAGCCGGGATCGAGCACCTGCACTTCGATGCCGCGTGGGAATGGCCCGCCGACATGCGGCAGTCCGTCGCTCCAGGCAAAGCAACCGCTGTTACCACCGGACTTCATGTGCCGCCAATCAAACTCGAGGATGAAGTTCTCATACATCCGATCTGAGCGGATCACCCCGATCGGCAGACCCGTGTCGATGATCATTCCATCGCGCACAGTGAAAGTGTCTTCGGCACCATTCTCCCGCACCCAGCCGCTCATATCGTGACCATTGAAAAGCGGGGTGAAGCCGTCGCTGTCCTCCGCATAGAGTTGCGAGGCACATAGCAGCACGAAAGTGGTGAGGAACGTTCGGGGGAACATAGATACTCCTATCAATTCATCTGCCGCGGTCTTTCTTGGGAAGGCCAATCGAAATGGGCGGGTGGCTGGGACGTTTCGGCCTGAATCCAACCCCGTTGGTGGGTGCGATTGGATTGTGGCGGGAACGTGTCATAATTTTTATTTGGGATTGTCTCGGCGCCTGCCCTCCGGCAATTCGCCCGTTACCAACACCTCGATTCGCATGACTGAACCCCGCCCCTTCCGCGCCGCTGGCCGCCTGGTCGATTTCATGCGCCAGGCCGACGAAGCCGGTCTCATCAATCTCGCCGCCGGCGTGCCCGGCCTCGATTCGCTGCCCACCGAGGAGTTGCAGGCCGCCTTCACGCGCGCCTTTGCCCACGAGGGCGCGAAGATGTTTACCTATCATCATCCGGAGGGCGACCACGTCCTGCGCGAGCAACTCGCCGCGCGACTCCAGGCGCGCGGCGCGAATGTGCGCGGGCCGCAACTCGTGACCGTCACCGGCTGCACGCAAGGCGTGCAATTGCTCATCTCCATTCTCGTCAAGCCGGGCGACATCGTGGCCGTCGAGGCACCCGCCTATTACGGCATGCTCGAGGTCTTGAGTGTCGCCGGCGCGCGCGTGTTGCCACTGCCAATCACCGGCCCGGATGGCATCGATCTCGACGCCACCGAAGAATTGCTCACTCGCTGGAAGCCGCGCGCGCTCATCGTTTGCGCGGCGTTGTCGAATCCCTCGGGCGTCACCATCCCGAATGAAAAACGTCCGCGGCTCGTGGAGATCTGCCGACAGAACGGCGTGCGCCTCATCGAGGACGACATCTATGGCGAACTCATCGAAGACGGCGTGCCGCGCAGTTTGCTTGCGTGGGACGACGGCTCGACGGTGAGCTACGTCTCCAGCTTTTCGAAGAGCGTTTCGCCCGGGCCTGCGCGCTGGTGTCTGCGTGCCCGGCACGCTTTACGAAGATTTTGCCGCGCGCAAATGTCAGCAGGATCTGCACAGCGCGGTCGTCTCCGAAGTGGCGTTGCGCGAATTCCTCGCCGCCGGTGCGCTCGATCCACATCTCGCGAAATTGCGTCCCCGCAATGCTCATCGCCGCGCGCTCGCTCTCGAGGCCATCGCCCGCGCATTTCCCAAAGGTACCCGCGCCAATCCGCCGCGCGGCGGTTACATGCTCTGGGCCGAATTACCGCGCGCCGTCGACCTCGCCGAAGTGCGCGAAACCGCGCGTCAGGAGCGGATTGTCTTCGGCGCCGGCCCGGTGTTCTACACCGAGCCCCAACCCACCAGCAGCCTGCGTCTGAATTGCGCCAAGGCCAGCGAGGAGGAACTGGTCAGCGGATTGGAAACGCTGGGTGCGATCCTTTGCGCCGCGGAGTGACGGAACGTCCGGAGAGAACATCCAACATCCAACACCCAACATCGAACATCCAATGGAGCTGTCGCACGTGCGCTCGCGCCATTGGATGTTGGATGTTCGATGTTGAACGTTGGATGTTCCGGCGCTTGCGCCGTCTTACTTCAGCACCGCATTCCACTTGTCGAGCTGCGCCTTCTGGGCGGTGAACAGCTCGTCCGTGGAATCCAGAATCTCGATGCTGTCGATCGTGTCGCCCTGCTTCACGGCGTTGACCACGTCCTGGCCTTTGGTCACTTCGCCGAAGACCGCGTGCTTGCCGTCCAGCCACGGGCAGGGGACGTGCGTGACGAAAAACTGGCTGCCATTCGTGCCGGGGCCAGCGTTGGCCATCGAGAACATGCCCGGCTTGGTATGCTTGAGCGAGGGATGAATCTCGTCGCCGAACTTGTAGCCCGGGCCGCCCATGCCGGTGCCGGTCGGGTCGCCGCCCTGGATCATGAAGTCCGGGATCACGCGATGAAACTTGATGCCATTATAATACCCTCGCTTGGCGAGGTTCAGAAAATTGGCGGCGGTCATCGGCACTTTCGAAGCGAAGATGGTGCCTTCGATATTACCGCGGGACGTCTTCAGGATCAGGCGAATGTCATTCATAAGGGTGGGCGACGATGCGGATACGACCGCATCTTGGCAATCGATTTTACGGCTGGTCACGTAGTGGTGGATGGGTCGCGGTATCCGATTCTGGGCAGACCGCGTGTCCATTTTGAGACACGACTGTATCGCCCAACATCTGGTCCCCCGGTCCACGGGCGAGGGCGATGATGCTAATCCGTTGTATCACGCGCGATGTCCTACTTGCCAGCGGGCAACAAATTCACAATGTGCCGATCAAGCGGTGCGCTTGGCCGCCGAGGCGATTGAATGGGAAAACCACTCCGGAATGCGATTTGGCAGGGCGCGGGTAAAGACGGCATCTTCCGAACCGCCGCCGCGGAGGGTAATCGTACCGCCGGCCACTTGATAGGTGCGCCGCCAACCCTTGTCGTCGTTCTCGTAGGAGAAGCGAAGCGTCGTCGGAGATTCGATGAAATACCAGAGGCGCATCCAGGTGCCCTTTTCCGGATTGGTGGGATCGAAGAGGCACTGAATCGCGCGCCCGTTTTCGGTGAAATGAATGAGTCCCATTTGGCCCGGCATGTTGGGGGCGGAAAAGCGCCAGGTGCCGGTGAATTCGCGGATGACTGGCTGGTCGTCGAAAGTGGTTGGGGGTTGTTCGCTCATTACTTGGTAGGGATACACGTTCAGTTTCCAAGAGCCACCGCAGATTTTCCAGCCCCGTTGCGCGCTTCGTGTGCGGTTGAATGAAAGTGGAAACACGGCGGCAGTTCTGGGAGCGCACCCGTCTCGGGCACTGGTTTTGGCGTCCCGCCGAAACAAACTTCCCTTCATGCGGTCGGAGACAAAAGCCGGGCGTGGTAAAAAAGTTCGCGACGGCAGGACGCCGTCGCCAGCACCCCGGACGGTGCGCTCTCCGGAGTTCCGCAGCGCGATCGCCATCCGACGACGGCTCATCTTTCGCCCTCCTACGTGATTTTTCCGCGTGACAGCATCCAAGAGCCGCGCTGATGTTCCCGGCATGAAGCTGCCCCTCTTTTCCTTCCTCTTCGCTTGTGCGCTCAGCGCGGTCACTCTTTTTCCCAACTCCGCGCGCGCGGAGGACAAGGAAGTGGCTGTCTTGAAAACCTCCCAGGGTGAAATGGTCATCGAGTTCTGGCCCGATGTGGCGCCGAAGACGGTCGCCAATTTCATCAAGCTCGCGAAGGCGGGCTTCTACAATGGCACTGCGTTTCACCGCATCATCGATGGCTTCATGATCCAAGGCGGCGATCCGCTGACCAAGGATCCGAGCATGGAAGGGCGCTGGGGCACGGGCCACGCGGATGAGCGCATCAAGGCGGAATTCAACGACCACCACCACGAGTTCGGCGTCATCTCCATGGCGCGCTCCGCGGATCCGGATTCGGCGAGCTCGCAGTTCTTCATCTGTCTCGGGCCGACTCCGCAGCTCGATGGCAAATACACCGCCTTCGGCAAACTCATCAAGGGCGAGGATACCCTGCGCAAGCTGGGCAAGACGCCGGTGGGCCCGAGCCCGAATGGCGAGAACAGCAAGCCGCAGAGCCGCGTGGCGCTCGAGAGCGTTCAGATCGTTTCCGCCGACTCCATTAAGTAATTGGTTTTCGGATTTCGGATTTCCGAAATCGGATGTGAGGCGAAGAGGGACGCTATCGTAACCCGCCTCGGGACAGCGCCATGCATTGCGCGGCGAAAACATCCGAAAAGTAAAATCTGAAATTCCCAATTTGACGGGTTGCAATCCGCGCGGCTCGTCACAAACTTTTCACGCAAGAACGCTTCGTCTGGACGAAGCGCGGCGCATTCTTTTTCTCCGCATGTCGTCTTCCAAAGTCACTCTCGCTCTCGTTCAGATGCGCTGCTCTGCCGAGCCGCAGGAAAATCTCGCCAAGGCCCTCGCTCGCGTCAGCGAGGCGGCGGATCGTGGCGCGCAGATCATTTGCCTGCAGGAGCTCTTCACCTCGCAGTACTTCTGCCAGATCGAGGATCACAAATACTTCCAGCTCGCGGAGGAAATCCCTGGGCCGAGCACGGACGCGCTTTGCCGTCTGGCAAAAGAGCGCGGCGTGGTCATCGTCGCTTCGCTCTTCGAAAAGCGCAGCGCCGGCCTGTATCACAATACCGCGGCGATCATCGATGCCGATGGCACGTATCTCGGCAAATACCGGAAGATGCACATTCCGGATGACCCGCTCTATTACGAGAAGTTTTACTTCACGCCGGGCGATCTCGGCTTCCGCGCCTGGAAGACGCGGTATGCCCGGATCGGCGTCTGCGTGTGTTGGGATCAGTGGTATCCCGAGTCCGCGCGGCTAACCGCGCTGGCCGGTGCGCAGATCCTTTTCTTCCCCACGGCCATCGGCTGGCATCCGGGAGAGAAGGAGCAATACGGCATGCGCCAGCACAGTTCGTGGGAAACGATCCAGCGCTCGCACGCCATCGCCAACGGCTGCTATGTCGCCGTCCCGAATCGTGTGGGCCACGAGGCGCCCGATGGCGGCCCGGGCATCGAATTTTGGGGGCAAAGTTTCGTCGCCGACCCGTCTGGGCAGATCGTGGCCAAGGCTTCAGTGAGCGATGAGGAAATCCTTCTCGTCGAGGCCGATCTCGATGCCCTCGATACCCAGCGCACGCATTGGCCCTTTTTCCGCGACCGCCGCATTGACGCTTACGGCGATATTCAAAAGCGATTCATCGACTGACCTATGAGCGCGCATACCGAGCACCCCAGCACTGCTACTTCCACTCCCGCGGCCCAAGGCTATCACATGCCGGCCGAGTGGGAACCGCACGAGGCCACCTGGCTCTCGTGGCCGCGGCCCGACGGCATCAGCTTTCCCGATTCCTACGAAAAGGTCGTGCCCACGCTCGCGCAGATGGTCCACGCCCTCGGCGAATCGGAAAAGGTGAACATCAACGTGTGCGATGCGGAGCACGAGGCGCTCGTGCGCTCCCATCTCGCCAAGGTCCGCGCGAAGACGGACCACGTCACGTTCTATCACATCCCCACGAATGAGCCGTGGTGCCGCGATCACGGCCCCATCTATCTCACCCGCGCGGAAGCGCCACGCCTGGCAATCGTCGATTGGGATTACAACGCGTGGGGCTGGAAGTATCCGCCGTTCGATTTCGATGACGATGTGCCAAAGCGCATCGCTGAATTCCAAAAGCTGCCCATTTTCTTCCCGAAAATGGTGCTCGAGGGCGGCTCGATCGACGTGAACGGTGCCGGGACCCTGCTGACCACGAAATCGTGCCTGCTCAACCCGAACCGCAATCCGGATTTGTCCGAGAAGGACATCGAGCAACGGCTGCGGGATTATATCGGTGTGAAACACATCCTCTGGCTGGGTGACGGCATCGAGGGCGACGACACGGACGGACACGTGGATGATCTGACCCGTTTCGTCGGCCGCACTACGGTGGTGACTGTGGTGGAGGAGGACGAAAACGACAGCAACTACGAACCGCTCCGGCAGAACCTCGACGCGTTGCATACCATGGAAGCCGAGGACGGCACCCCGCTGGAGGTGGTCACGCTGCCCATGCCGCGGAAGATTGTCCGCGATGGCCAGCGCCTGCCGGCCAGCTACGCGAATTTCTATATTGGCAACAAGGTTATCCTTTTGCCCGTCTTCGCCGATGCCCATGACAAGTGGGCGGTGGCGGTCCTCCAGAAGGCTTTTCCCAAGAGAAAGGTCGTGCCGATTGATTGTCGGGAGTTGATTTGGGGCCTGGGTGCGTTTCATTGTCTTACCCAGCAACAGCCCCTCCTCCCCCCATGATTCGCTTGCTCTTCGTCGCCGCTGTCGTGGCCACCTTGGTGGCTTCGGCGTTTGGCGAATCGCTCGATTCGCTATTTGCCACCGACAATCTATGGACGATGAAGCAAGAGGACTTCATGCAAGCGGCGAAGAAGTACGGCTATTTATGGACTTCCAAGGCCAGGGATTCCGCGCGCGCCACTTTTCTCTATGGTGCCGATGGCCATACGGCGAGAACGTCGGACGAGGCGCTCTCGGTCTTCGGGTTGCCGGTAGTCGAAAGCGTGGCTCGATTCGATGGCGATAAGCTCGATGGGATTTCGATATTGTTTTATGGACGGGGAGATGTCGGCAACTTAACGGAAGAGCGCTTCGACCGCTTGGTCCACATCGTGGTGGATAAGATCAATGCGGCGACCCATACCCCATTCAAGGTGCGCGGAAATGATGCCGCTAATGCCGTGCACGCCGACGGTCTGATCTGGACGACGGACAAGGCGCACTATCTTCTGGAATACAGCAAGAGCAGGGCGGTGGCGGCCAGCAATACTCCTTTCCGCGCGGAATTCGTGCGTCTCGATGTATCGGCGCCCGTCAAGAAAGTGAGCATGCTCGCTTCGGCCACGAATCTGCAGCGAGCCCGGTTTTCCGGTCTCGCCCATGTGAAACGCAATGGCAATGGAGACGTCTGGCTTGGCGATGTGCCGATGGTTGACCAAGGCGAAAAAGGATACTGCGTCGTGGCCGCGACCGAGCGCGTGATGCGTTATTATGGCGACAGCGTCGACGAAAACGAGCTCGCGCAGGTCGCCGGTACGACCGCGACCGGCACGAGCGCTGAGTCGATGCTCGATGCGCTGAAGAAACTTGGTGCCCGGCTCAAGTTGCGGGTGAAGGAAGTGGAAAAATTCGACGCCAAGGAAATGCTTACCCTCATGGTCGATTACAACCGCGCAGCTAAAAAGGATCACAAGCCGCTGCTGCCCGAGCCGACTTACAACATCGATGTCGAAGCGATCTATCGTCGAATGGATCCGGACGTGTTACGTGAAGCGCGAGTCAAGAACCAGACGGGTCTGCATCGTTTCGTCCAGGCCGTCCAGGCGCACGTCGACCAGGGCGTCCCTCTGCTGTGGACCGTGATGCTTGGCAAAGTGCCCGAGCCTGGCATCCCGCAAAACGCCGGAGGCCACATGCGCCTCATCATCGGCTACAACACTTTCAAGGACGAAATCCTCTTTTCGGATTCCTGGGGTCCGGGCCACGAACTCAAGCGCATGAAAGCCGAGGATGCCTGGACGATGACGACCGGCACGATGTCGATCGAGCCGCTAAATTAAGCATTCTACAGCCGCGGGATAATCTTCATCCGCCACTGCGGCTTCGAGAGTTTCTGATCGGCGGTATATTGAAACAGCTTGCTCATCGGAAAGAGCAGCACGCCGGATATCCCCTGCGCATTGATCCGCATGTCGAAGTCCATCTTGTCATCGAGGAAATAGAGCTTCCCGTTGCCTAACATACTAAAGCCCTTCCCCTGCACGTTGAGGTTGTCCGTCGCGATCACCCCGCTGGAAATCGTGAAGTCCACATTGGCCTGATGCGCCACATCCCGCCCCAGTCCGGGCACGATGTTATTCAGGATGCCGGAGAACGGCCCGAGAAACGGAATCGCGAAGACATTCCCCTCGGTCACCGTCAATTCACCGCGCCCCTCCATGTTGCGGGCATCCTCCCCGCTCCCGGTGAAATCATACCGGCCATTGAGATGTCCGTGCGAATCGTCATAGTCGAAATACAGCTTCGTCACGCTGGTGAAATCGACATTGGCCAGCGCCACATTCGCGCTGTAGTTGGGCCGCGCGCGATTGAGTGAAATATCCGCGCCGCCGGAAAGTGTGCCGCCGAAGAGCGCCGCCGAGAGATCGGAAATCTTCAGGCGACCATCGGTGAAGAGCAGCTTCCCGCTGATCTTCGGAAAGCTGAGGTTCTTCTTCAGGAACGTGTAATCCACGCCCGCGGGCGCATCGACGAGGATCGAGAGTCGGGTGGTCTTTCCATTGCGCGTATTCACCACGCCATCGATGAGCAAATTGGGCGGCTGCCGCACAAAACGATAGGGCAGGATTTGCTTCACGAGATCCGGATCGATCCACATCGCTACCTCCGGTGGATTCACCCGTGCACGGATCTTGTCGAAGCGAATTTCCTCGCGCCCGAAATCGAAATACAAACCGCCCGAACCCTCCCCTTCGCTGCGTTTCAAGGTGAAGGGCGCGATCGAGAGCGTGCGGTTTTCATAGTGCAACGTCGCCTTCGTGCTTTCCGCCGGCACCCCGCGAAATCGCGCCGCGCCGAGCTCGACCCGCCCATCGATCTTCAGCGCGTCAAGGCTGGGTGAAGCGCCGTACGCTTCCGCCGTGATGTGCGGCGCATGGGAAAACTCGAGCTGCCGCAAGGTCTCCGATTGCGCATCCGAAAGCAGCGGACGGAACACTCGCGGGTCCATCGTGCTGTCCAGTCGCGCACGAAAATCGCCCGCCACCTGGAGGGCATCGCCGCTGATCTCCTGTTCATTTGCCCGTCGCACATGGGCATCGCGCAGGCTCCATTGCGTACCATCCCACGAAAACCCGGCCTCCGCTTGATCGAAGACGATCGAGCGATAGGCGAACTTCTTCGCCGCCAGGCGCCCGGAGACGAGAAACTCCGGCTTGTCGCCCAGCGTCGTGTCGAGCCGCAGATCGATCGCCGGGGGCGCGTAAAAAACGAAATCGTCCAGCCATGGAAAATTGCCGCACGCCCGGGCCAGCGCCGCGACGTCGATGTTCGAGCGGAGCTGCAATTGCGCGTGATTCGATTCCCGCTCCCACAGCCCATTGAGCCGCAACTCGCCGGCTGCATCCGTGGCCACGAATTGCTTCAGGTCGAGCGCCCCGCCGCGCCAGCTCGCGCCGATGTAGAGATTGTTGAGCAGGTAGCGCTTGCGGCGAATGCGCTCCGCCCACAGGGCCACGTCCACGAAAATCTGATCTGGTTGCGCGAGGTCGCCGCTGAAGGTCAGGCTCACTACCGGCGGCCCAGCCTCGTATTTGATCGCACTGATTTCCTCGAAAATGCGCGAGACCAGGTCCGGCGTTATAGCCGAGCGCGAGGCGCTGGAGAGTCGGAACGCCTGTGGATGAATGAGCCGTCCCGACGCGCTGACGTGCAACCCGAAGACCTCGGCATCCGCGTAGGCGAGGTACAGCTGTTGCGGTGGGAGAAACAGCCGCCCATTGAGCCGCGCGATCTCGATCTTGTGCCCGTGCGGTTTCTGCGGATCCAGAGGCAGGGAAAGGTTCGCATCGTGCAGGTCGAGCGCATCGAGGAATGTCTTCCCGCGGATGAGATTCGCAAAATTGACCTGCAGCACCATCTCATCGATGACTGCGAGTGTGCGCTTTTTGTCATGCGCATCGAAGACCCGCACATCCTTCGCCACCAGCCCGCGCAACGGGTCGAGCGTCAGCCGCCGCAGCGTGACCTCCACCCCGCGCTTGTGAAATTCCTCCCGCACATAGCCCCGCCACTTGCTGGTGAAACCGCGCTGCGACGCGTACCACATCCCGAACGACAGCGCGATCAGGAAGAGGGCGAAGAGAGTGAGCAGCACGCGGCGCATGAGAGGAAGATGGGGGGAAAGAGCGGAACATCCAACATCCAACGTCCAACACCCAACACCCAATGACTTCCCCGCAGACTCACCCGCTCCCGTCACGCGCTTGCGCCATTGGATGTTGGAGGTTGGGTGTTGGATGTTGGATGTTGGATGTTCTTCCTTCCCCCTCCCATCCACCGGCCCCCGTTTTTCCGAAATATTGGATGAATACCGTGCTATTTTAGCGCGTCGAACTACGCATGGCACACCCAGTGCTCATATCAAAGCTCCGATGATCAAAGCCAATTGTCGGGAACGCTTCACGGCGGCGGATTTCGATTTCGTCGTCCGCACACTTTCCAGGTCCGAGCGCGACTCGGTAAACCTGGTGGACCTCCTCACCGACGGTGCAGCACGGGATACCGTCCTGGATAATCCCCGTCTCGTCGAATCCCTGTTCGCGGACGGTGGCCCGCTGACTATTTCGCCGCAGCTCTACTTCTACATTTTGCTCAGGCATGTCTTGAAAGAGACAGCGTTGGCGGATCGGGATGTGAGCGATTACCTCGCTTCGCTGCTCGAGACTTTTTCCCAGACCGCGCGGATGCGCTCGCCGGCCGATGGGCATACCAGCCCGATCCAGTATGTTTCGGATATGCTGATCGCCCTGCGCACCGCTTCGCCCGCGCAGAGCTTTCTCATTCGCGCGCACGTCGGCAATTACTCGCTCTTCATCACCGGCATCTTTCACGAAACGGTGCAACACCGCTCGCAACGCGGCGCGCCGGATCTTGGCTATTACGAGGACCTCGGGCGCAGCAATTTCCACCTGGCGGCTGGCCATCAAGTGGCCCGCACCTGTGCCCTGAGCGAGATCTTCGAAAAGCTCGCCGCCGGCTTCCGCGAGATCCGGCTTGCGCTCAATCACCTTTCCGATTCGCTGATCCACCTCGATAACGCCTTCGCCCCGCTCATCCCATGAACGCCACTTTGTTCAGTGAGATTCAGCGGCTCTTTGAACGCACCTACGTGCAGGTCGGCATCAATCTGGAAGATTGTCTCATCGATCGCCAGCGCTGCGGACAGCTCAGCCGCGCAGCCGGTGCCTCGGCGCGCGAACTCAGCGAACTCGCCCGCACCTTCCTGCGCAAATCGGACGACCGCCTGCACATCGGCATCTACTACTCGCGCTGGCTCATCGAGCAGCTCGAAAGGCATGACCCGCGCAAAGGGATCACCAACGAAAACATCCGCTGTCTCATCGCCTTCGTGGAGGAGATCAACCACGCCTTGCACGCGGCGATCCAGTTTCAGCGGGGCATCCGGGAAATCGCCAGCGAAGACTTCGCGCGCAATCTCGAGCTCCAGGCGCAGGTCGACACCTACCTCGTGCTACTGCTCTTCGTGGCCTTCTTTCGCAAGACCCAGAAAGTCTCCCGCGCGGATCGCCGCTGGCTGCGCTTCCACCTTTTCTCCCGCCAGACCCCGCACGCTTATGCCGATGCGAACCTCCGCGGCCGTTACCTGGAGACATCGGAGCTTGCCGGGCAATACACTCTCTTCCTCGACGCCCTAAACGGCGCCCGACGGGTGGACGAAATCCGCCTCTTCCATTCCCTCGACTACGAGGCCAAGAAGCAACGCATCCTCGCTCTCATGGACGCGCAGGGCGGAGGGGAGAGGACAATGAGACAGGAAGACAATCGGACAATGGGATAACGCTTCGCGCTGGTTGTCCCATTGTCTCCAGTCTGATTGTCCGATTGTCTTCTTCCCTCTGCGTCTCTGCGGCCTCTGGTGCGCCAGCACCGCCAACCCAAACCCATGAACTGAAAAGTGTTCGTCAAGCCAACTGAACATCGAGCTTGTAGAGAAGCGGACGATTCTGGGAGCAATCCTGGGGTTGAAGCTCCGTGGATCGAACCTGTGAGCCGCAGCGCAAGCAAACCTAGAAGAGCCTCGTTACGCTTAGTGAGGTCGGCCAATCTCTCGGAGGAGCCGAAGCCTAGCATTCACCGTGAAGGGATGTTCACGAGCAACGGTGAAGACCTCCGGGGTCGCAGGGGGCAGCGCGCAGGGAAGGTGGGGTTGGGCAGACTGGGAGACCCTGGTCTTGGGTTTCGTCGCGCGAGAGCGGGACGGAACGCGGCCCGAGCCGAAGCCATAAGGATCGAGCTGGAGATTGGGGAGTCGGAGAAGCCCATAGTAGCGATGAAGCGGAGTAACGTCCGTGGAGCGAAGGGGCTTTGGCAGAACGAAGCGGACTCAAAGAGTCCTTGGAGCTGATTGGAGCGGTGAAAACCGAACCTATGACAGAAGAGACAAAAGTGGAGCTGACCATCCGGGAGGCGCTGCTGCCGTCGAAACTTCAGGACTGGCGAGCGAAGCTGAGGGCGAAAGCCAAACAGGAGAAGCGCGAGCGCTTCTACAGCCTTTACGGGCTGATCAGTCA
>NZ_ABVL01000009.1:94977-268902 GCF_000173075.1 Chthoniobacter flavus Ellin428 | reverse complement strand
GGATGCGGAGGGAATGAGCCCGTGGGCCGTCGATAACCCGGCGGCCAGCGGAAGGCCGATCCGCAGAATGGGAGTCTTGGTCTCGCGAGCGAGGGCAAAGGCAATCGGGCCGAGCAGGAGTAACCCAACTTGGAAGAACACCGAAACGCCAATGATGAAGGCCGCCACCATCATTGCGTAGTCGACTCGTTCTGTACCAAAGAAACGAGTGATTCCCGAAGCGACTACGGTGGCGCCACCTGATTCGGCGAGCATCTTGCCCAGCATCGTGCCGAGGCCGATGATCATGGCCAACTGCGCCATCGACCACGTGCTTGGGTTCCATGCCTGCGGCCAGTCCCAGGAGCAGCGAAACGATGGTAATGGAGATGATCGCGTTGAGCTTGAATTTCGCGATGAGCAGGACGAGAGCGACGATCGCGATGGCTGCGACGAGCAGCAGCGCGCTAGGGGAGAGGACCGCGAGGGGTAAAAACATGGCGCGCAGTGCATAGCGACTTGCGGCGCGCGGGCCAATATTTCTTCGCGGTCGGAATGTTCAAACCACTGCCGGCTCAGCCGGACGGAAGCTCAATAATGCTCGTCGGCCCAGGTCCGTTCTTCGGGCGTCAGATCCTCTGGGCGCTTGGCCAGTTCGCGGGCATATCTGGCCTCGGCGGCTTGCTGGCGCGGAGTGGTGCGCCGGTGTGTAGCCTGCACCTGCCAGTAGTAGACGGTGTCGTCCTGGCGCGAGGCGCGGTGCGCCGGGGCGGGGGGGACGTAAGTCGTGGGCACGAAGTGCGATGTCGGTTGCAGGCTCGCCCGTGGACGCGGTGCGGTAGCCGCGGTGGTGGCGGCGGCTTCGTCATGCAGGACGACGGCCTGACCGGGATGTTCCTGCGACTTTAAAGCGATGAAGTTGGCCCGAGCCTCTTTTTCGAGTTGGCGCTGGTGGGAGGCTTCCCGGTCCTGCGGCGTGATCGCGCAACCGGCAAAAAGAATGGCGAGAGCGAGCGGGCAAAATTGCTTCATCGGCGCACGCTATGCAGTTTGCGGGGCGTGTTGCAAGGCGGGAACGGTTGTATGTGGTTTACCGGAACATTTCCAAGGCAACGTCGCGCTCGCGGGCGTGGTCGACCATGGGAAGCGGGTAGTCCCTGGCCAGCGCTTCACCCTCCTTCGGCGGCGCGCAGAGCTGCCCCGCCGGGACGTCGCGCAATTCGGGCACCCAGCGTTTGATGTAGGCGCCTTCGGGGTCGAAGCGCTTCGACTGCGACCACGGATTCTGGATGCGGAAATACGGCGCGGCATCGGTGCCGGTGCTGGCACTCCATTGCCAGCCGCCGTTGTTGCTGGCGATCTCGCCGTCCACGAGGTGGCGCATGAACCAGCTCTCGCCGTGCATCCACCAGACGTGCAGGTCCTTGGTGAGAAACATGGCCACGATCATGCGCACGCGATTGTGCATGAAACCCGTGGCGGCGAGTTGGCGCATGCCGGCATCCACGATGGGGAAACCCGTTTCGCCGCGGCACCAGCGTTGGTAATCCTGGCCGCCGTCCTTTTTCTCCGGCCGCCAGTAATCGCGCCATTTCAGGCGCCGACAGTCTTCCTGGAATTCGTGATCGAGTACCTGCGGCCAATGCCAGAGCACCTGCAGGTAAAATTCGCGCCAGATGAGTTCGTTGATGAAAATGCCGATGTTGCGCTGGTGCGCCGCGGGCGCCTTTTCCGCGGCGCGAGCGCATTTGGCGTAGACCTCGCGGATCGAGAGCGTGCCGTGACGCAAGTCTTGTGAGAGCCGCGAAGTGCCTTCTTCCGCAGGGAGATCGCGCCTGGTTTGGTAATGGAAGATCGGGCCATCGAGGAAGCAGCCGAGGCGTTTGCGCGCGGCGGCTTCGCCGGGTTCGAGGATGGCAGCCTCGCCCACGAGCTTCCACGTGTGGAGCGTGGGCAGGGGATCGCTCGCGATGTGAGGCGGAGTGGAGAGCTTGGAAATGGCGCGGGTTGGTTCCGGCTTGTCGAGCTTGAGCCAGGCCTTGGCGTAAGGGGTGAAGACTTTGAACGGCGAGCCGCCACCGGTCAGGACTTCGTTGCGCTCGTGCAGCGCGATGTCCTTGTACGGGTGGAGGCGAATGCCGAGATCGCGCGCGATTTTGGTGAGGCGTTCTTCCATCGCGCGACCAAAGGGATCGGGATCGCGATTGAAGTAGATGGCCTCGGCTTCAGTTTGCTGCACGAGCTTTTTCAGCACGGCATCCGCGCGGCCCTGTCGGATGATGAGTCGGCCACCTTTTGCTTCGAGGTTCCTGGCCAGCGAATCCAGGCAGCCGCAGAGAAAGGCCTGGCGGGGCGCTCCGCACCAGCGGTGCTCGGCCTTCCATTCGCTGACGATGTAGACGGGCACGACCTGATCGTGCGCCGCGGCGGCCGCGGCGAGGGCGGTGTTGTCCGTAATGCGCAAGTCGCGGCGGAACCAGTGAATGGCGGTGCTCATTTCTGCGAGCTTTTACGACCGCGAACAGGCGAAGGGATGCCTTATTTTAGGCGGAATCGATTATTCGCATCATAGGATGCAATGTGGCAGCAACATCCTTCCGCTTGCGTTGGAGGATCAGCGGCAGATGCCGTGGCCACTACACTTCCAGTGGTGCCACCTAGCCTTTGACCGCCGTCCGCCCGGCCAAGGCACGGCTCAGCGTGAGTTCGTCGGCTTGTTCGAGGCCGCCGCCGGCCGGCAAGCCTTGCGCGAGGCGGGTGACGGTCACGGGCAGCTCACGCAGCAGGGTGGCGAGGTAGTTGGCAGTCGCTTCACCCTCTACATCCGAGCCGAGAGCGAGGATGATTTCCGAGGGCGCTTCCGCCTTGATGCGCTCGATGAGTGCGTCGATCCGCAATTCCTCCGGACCGACGTGATCGAGTGGTGAGATCCGGCCCCCGAGCGCATGATAGCGCCCGAGGAAGACGCCTGTCCGTTCCAATGGCAGGATATCGGTGGGCTGCTCGACGACGCAGATTTGCGCTGCATCGCGCGTGGTATCGGCGCAGATTTCGCAAAGAGTATCGGTGGTGAAGAACCCACAGCGCGGGCAGGCATGAATGCTCTCCTGCACCTCGCGAATCACCCGCGAGACTTCCAGCGGCCGGGCATCCCGCGACTGCAGCATCCAGAGCGCAATCCGCTCCGCACTGCGCGGCCCGATGCCGGGCAGGCGCTTGAGCTCCCCGATGAGGGCCTGGATCGCGGCGGGATAGGCGATACGCTTCATGGGGATGTTGAGAGTTGAGGGTTGAGAGTTGAGAGCCGCGTCATTGCCTGCGAAAGCGGGTCACCGATCAACGATTCAAAACAGCGATACCGAATGGTGAGAAAGTACGGATTCACGAACGATGGCTCTCAACTCTCAACCCTCAACTCTCAACGTCCCAATCACAGTCTCGAGTTGCTCCAATCGAGCGCGGGGGTGCCGGCGCGGAGTTGTTCGATGCGGCGGATGTAGAATTCGACCGGACCATCCGCGCCGCTGGAGCTGCGGGCGCTATGGAACATGCCGAGCGCGTCGTCCCAAAGCTGTTCGCGGTAGTAGATGACGCCCTGCCAGAAAAGATCGCGCCGCTCGAGGTCTTCGAAGGACAGCACGTCCTTCAGGGCGAGCAGTTCGTAGATTTCCTCGCGGCCGCCATCCTCGTAGCGCTGGATGAGTTCCATGGGGCGCACTTCGATCGCGGATTCGGAGGCTTGAAAACTATTCGTGCTCAGCAAAATGCGGGAGCCGTAGATGAGATTGGCGCGGCAGAGACGGCGCGCGAATTCCACCGGTTCGCCGGCCACGCTGAAGGTGCCGAGGCGATTCGAGCCATAGGCGGCGATGACCATCTCGCCGGAGTTCACGCCGATGCGGAAGTCGAACATCTGCTTCCACACGCCGTGGCACTCGGCGTTCACTTCATCGAGTCGCTCGGTGAGGGCGAGGGCGGCTTCGCAAGCGTCACGGGCGTGGTCGGGATTGGCCAGCGGTGCTCCAAAAACCACGCGCAGGCTCTCGCCGTCGCACTCATCGAGATAGCCGCCGCGTTCCACGAGGAAGTCCGCGGCATTGCGCCGGAAGGAATTGGTCAGCGCCACGTAATCGGGCGCGGTGAGGGCGGCCTCGAGTTCGTCGTGATTGAAGATCTCGCAAACGAGCACGCTGATGTCGCGGCGTTCGCCCTCCAGATTGAGCGGCTCTGAGGAATTGAGCAGCGCGTAGAAGGTCTTCGTCGAGACGCGGTCGCCGAGGATCTGGCGCATCACCCGCTTGCGGCTGCCCACCTCACTGCGCGAATACATGATGCCCGCGGCGAAGCTCAGCGCGATGGCCACCAGGCTGGGGAAGGGTGAAAAGAAAATGCTGAAGAGCCGCAGAACCCAGACCATGCTCACGAGCTGCAGGAGCGCGCCGGCGGCGACGACGGCTTTCAGGGAATTGCGCGGAATATCGATGGTCGTCCACGCAATGGCCAGGGCGAAGAAGATGAACAACGGATACTGGAGCGCCCGGTTCCAAGCCGGGATGTAGCCCTGCATGGTGAGATTCGCCAGCGCGACGTCGCTCGGCACGAACAGGGTGCCCTCATAAAGGCAGATGACCAGCACGGCCACAAGTAAGCCGATGATGAGAGTGACTTTGAGATAACGCACGGGGTAACAGGGCATCTAGCACGCAATCGTGGGGGCGTGCAACGGAAGAAAGGGTGAAGGCGGAAGGATGAAGGATGAAGAAAGCAGGGGCCCGATGGATACGCCGGATGGCCTTTTCAGGGCGTTGCCTCCGTTTCGCTCTCTCTGAAGCAGGAAGTCCGCTGGAGGCGGCATATTTCTCTTCATCCTTCATCCTTCCGCCTTCATCCTTCTCTCTGTGCTCCACGTTGTCCTCGTCGAACCTGAAATCCCTCCCAATACCGGCAATATCGGACGGCTTTGCCTGGCTACGGATACGCATTTACACTTGGTGAAACCACTGGGTTTCTCCCTCAGTGACAAGGAGTTAAAACGTGCCGGTCTGGATTATTGGAAAGATGTGCGGGTGAGTGTCTGGGAGTCTTACGCCGAACTGCAGGCCGCCCAGTCGGCCGACGCGCGCTACTTTTACCTCACGACCAAGGTCCAGCGTCCTTACTGGGACGAACAGTTCCGCGACGGCGATTTCCTCGTCTTCGGCCGCGAGACCAAGGGCCTGCCCGAACCGCTGTTGGAGAGCAATCGGGACCGCTGCCTCACTATTCCGATGACCCCGCAGACGCGCAGCCTGAATCTGGCGACTTCGGTGGGCATCGTGCTTTATGAAGCGGTAAGGCAATTGCGGAAGAGTTGATAGTTGATGGTTGATAGTTGATAGCCACCCACTCACCTTCCAAAACGCTTTCGCAAACAGTGTCTCTCTCAACTCTCAACTCTCAACCCTCAACTACTCCCCATCTGGTCGCCCGCGACTTGCGTCGCTCCTTCGATCTCGGCAAGCGCAAGATCGACGTGCTGCGGGGGATCAGCGCGGAGATCCAGAAGGGCGAGGCGGTTTTCCTTTGCGGAGCGTCGGGGGCGGGAAAGACGACGCTGCTCTATACTCTCGCCGGCCTGGAACGGCCGGAATCCGGCACGGTGGAATTTGAAGGCACCCGTCTTTACGAAGGCGGCGAGGCCACGCAGGCCCGCATCCGCAATGAGCGGATCGGCTTCGTTTTCCAAGGCTACTTCCTACTCCCGGAACTCACCGCGCTGGAAAATGCCATGATGCCTTCCATGATCGGCCGCAAGATCCAGCGCGCAGCCGCTGAACAGGCCCTCTCCGACGTCGGCCTGGCCGAGCGCTTTCACCATCTGCCCGCCGAGCTCTCCGGCGGCGAACAGCAGCGCGTGGCCATCGCCCGCGCGCTCATCAATGATCCGAGCATCATTTTCGCCGACGAGCCGACCGGCAACCTCGACTCGAAGACCGGGGAGGGGATCGTCGAATTGCTCCTCGGCTTGGTGCGCCAGCGCGGCAAGACGCTGGTGGTGGTGACACACGATGCCCACCTTGCTACCCGGGGCGACCGGCGCCTCGAAATTCAAGACGGCCTGTTGGTAGCTTGAATTCGGCGCGGTACGCTGGCACGTTGCCCCCCTTTCTCCATGCAGCAAGAACTCCAGATCTACATCGACGGTCAATTCTACCCCGAACCCGAGGCGAAGGTGTCCGTCTTCGACCACGGTCTCCTTTACGGCGACGGCATTTTTGAGGGCATTCGCTTTTACAATGGCCGGGTCTTCAAGCTGACCGAGCATCTGGAGCGCCTGTGGGATTCCGCCCGGGCGATCATGCTCACCATCCCCATGACCATCGCGGAGATGGAAGCGGCCACACTGGAGACGATTCGCAAAAATGGTCTGAAGGACGGCTATATCCGCCTGCTCGTGACGCGCGGCAAGGGCAACCTCGGCCTCAGCCCGGACCGTTGCCCGAAGGCCTCGGTCATCATCATCGCCGCCACCATCCAGCTCTACCCACCGGAGGCCTATGAACGCGGCATGACCGTGGTGACCTGCGCCACCCGCCGCATGGCCCCGGCTGCGCTCAGCCCCGCGGTGAAATCGCTCAACTACCTCAACAACATCATGGCCAAGATCGAGGCGAACATCGCCAAGGCCGACGAGGGTCTGATGCTGAACGAAGAGGGCTACGTGGCCGAGTGCACGGGCGACAACATTTTCGTCGTGAAGCGGGGGGAGATTTACACCCCGCCGATCTATGCCGGTTCTTTGCGCGGCATCACCTGGCAGGCCGTGCTCGACATCGCCACGGAACTCGGCTTCAAGGTGAACGTGCAGCAGATGACCCGCTACGACCTCTACACGGCGGACGAGCTTTTCCTCACGGGCACGGCGGCGGAAGTCATCGCGGCCGTGAAGCTCGACAACCGCGTCATCGGCGACGGCAAGCCGGGATCGATCACGAACAAGATCATTGCCCGTTTCCGCGAGGTAGCCCAAAGCACAGGCACGCCCATCTATGCCTGAAGCACCGGAGGGATGCGCTCCCGCTTCTTTCGCTCTTTCGCAAGTGCTGCCGGATGCAGAAATCAGGGAATGCGCAGGAGCCCCTCGGCAAGCTCGGGGCCTCGAGCCCGTCGAGACGGCGCGTCCCTCCGGGAATCCGTACCTTCCGCAAGTTGACGCCAGCCTCGAAAACAACGATTGATTAGATAGAATCCTGCCATCATGCATTGCGACGTTTGCAAAACGAATCAAGCCACCGTTTTCCTCACGCAGATCGTGGACGGAAAGATGCAGAAGGTGAATCTCTGCGAGGCTTGCTCGAAGGAAAAAGGCGTGACCGATCCGACTGGTTTCGCCCTCGCGGATCTGTTGCTCGGCCTCGGTGCCGCGCAGGAGATGGAGCGTGGCGGCACGGTGCAGAAATGCCCCGCCTGCGGCTTCAGTCAGGCCGATTTCAAGAAGACCGGGCGCCTCGGTTGCGCCACCTGTTACACCACTTTCGCCGATGGCCTTGCGGCGTTGCTGAAGGGCATGCACAAGGGCACCGATCATGTCGGAAAAGTGCCCGCGCGCCTGGCCAAGAGCATCGAGCGCGAGGTCCAGCTGAAAACCCTGCAGCGCGACCTGAAGAAGGCTGTGGCGTCCGAGGATTACGAGTCCGCCGCCACCCTCCGGGACCAGATTCGCCACCTCGACGTGGACTAAGAAGAGAACGCGATGGCCATCCACAATATCCTCAATAACACCGGCGAATGGCTGCGCGGCGAAGGCCCGCATCACCAGATCGTCGTTAGTAGCCGCGTGCGCCTCGCCCGCAACCTGAAGAGCTTTGCCTTTCCCGGCTGGGCGAAAAAGCACGAGCGCCTGCAAATCCTCGAGGCTATCAAGCCCCAGGTCGAGGCCCTCACCGAGATGAACGACGCCTTCAGCGTCTACTCGCAGGATCTCTCCGCGCTGGAGAAGCAAGTCCTCGTCGAGCGTCATCTCATCTCCCGCGAACACGCCGCGAAAGGCGTCGGGTCCGCCGTGGTGATGAATCGCCGGCAGACCCTCTCGATCATGATCAACGAGGAGGACCACCTCCGCATGCAGGCCATCCGCGCCGGCCTGCAACTCAAGAGCGTCTTCAAGATGATCGACAAAGTGGACTCCGCGCTGGAGGAGCGGCTCGACTACGCCTTCCACCCGAAGCTCGGCTACCTCACCGCCTGCCCCACGAACGTCGGCACCGGCATGCGCGCCTCGGCCATGGTCCACCTGCCCGCGCTCGTCATGAGCGAGCAGATCAATCAGGTCATCCAGGCCGTGAATAAGATCGGTCTCGCCGTGCGCGGTCTCTACGGCGAAGGCACTGAAGCGCTCGGCAATCTTTTCCAGGTCTCCAACCAAACCACCCTCGGCGAGAAGGAGGAAGACATCATCGCCCGGCTGCATAAGGTCATCGAGCAAATCATTGAGCACGAGCAGAACGCCCGGCAGATGCTCTTGCAGAAAAAGCCGAACACGCTCCTCGACCACATCGGCCGCGGCTACGGCATCCTGCGCCACGCCTATTCCATGAACTCGAAGGAAGCGCTCAACCTGCTTTCCTTCATGAAGCTCGGCATCGACCTCGGCTTCTTTCCCGAGGGTTGCCGCCAGCCCATCGACGAGCTGTTCATGGAAACCCAGCCCGCGCATTTGCAAAAGGGTACCCAGCAAAAGCTCGCCGCCGACGAGCGCGACAGCCTCCGCGCGGAAATCATCCGCGCCAAACTCAACGAATTCCCACGTCCCGACGTGGGCCTCCCGCCGACGAGCAGCGCGCCCGATGGGAACGGGTCGCAGAATTAGGCTGAGCCGATCTCACGGAAGGATTCAGTTAGTGGACGGCTCCTCGTATCGCGGAGCGATCCTTGCCTGTAGCCGTGGACTTCAGTCCACGGAAGCTTCGCCAGCGCCTCGTCGCGGAGCGACGTTTGCTGCTCTGGTTACCGCGTGGCGGCTAAAGGTCGTCGTAGGGGTAAAAGCCCTCTTTGACATCGATCAAGGCCTTTGCCGCCGCTACTTTGCGGAAAGCTTCTGGTGGATAGATTTGCGAGTAAACTGAATCTGGCAACGTTCGACAGACATCGTAATCGCCATGGCGATAGCGCGGGACCTGCAATGTTTTGAGCTTGTCCGTGGCATTGTCGAAATCCGTTTTGGTCTTCGTTCCACGACGCAAGATATTGATCGCGTCTGTTCGCTCCTTCAGCCGCGCTTCATACTCTGCGTCGGCAAGTGGTAGGGAGTATTTAAGCGTGATCACATAATTTTGGGCCGGACCTTCCTTTTCCAATGCTTGCTCGGTCACCGTGTCTGCGAAATCAGGAGGAGCAATAGCCGGTCGCGACATCACGCCGACCATATGGACTTTGAATACGGACTCAATCCGAATGAAGTCCTCAGCCTCGACCACTAACCAATCAGAACCCAGTAGCTTTCGAAGATCCTGTGCGTCATCGTGTATTGGATAAGGATTTTTCGCGGATGCATGAGCGGCCAGGATCAGCATTAGAAGCAACGAGAGAACACGCATAGGACGGGCAGGCGATTGGCGCCTTCGGTTTCCGCTCAATGTGAAGCGAGATTCCTTCCGATTGTGGAGGAAAAAGGACCGCGGATTGCACAGATTCCCTCGTTCCCTCGTTCCCAAAGTTAGCGAACTTTGGGAACGAGAGTGAAAACGAGATCGACGGTGAGGTGATGTCTCGCGCGAATTGGAGGGGAATCGGCTGTGAACTGAAATGTCCAATTTTACGAATTTGAGCACTTATTAGGGGTATGCCTTCTTCGCCATTCTCCTCCGGCAACGATTTCACCCGTCGCGCATTCCTGAATACCGCGCTGGCAGGCGCCTTGGTAGCGCCGCGATTGGCAGCGGGCGCCGAGGCCACTGCGGCACCGGGCATGTTCAGCGAACCGGCGCGGGAACTCACGGCGCGTGACGATGCGGACGTCATTGTCTGCGGAGCGGGTCCGGCGGGGATTGCGGCGGCGATCACCGCGGCACGGGCGGGGGCGCGGGTGCGGTTGTTGGAGGTGCATGGCTGTCTGGGCGGTGTGTGGACGGCGGGGCTTCTCACTTACATTTTCGATTTCAATAAACCGGGGATCACTGCGGAGCTGAAGAATCGGCTCGACGAGCGTGGCGCTCGGCGCAGCACGCGCGAGGATAATTTCGTCTACGAGCCGGAGGAGATGAAAATCCTCCTCGAGGAATTGTGTCTGGCCGCCAAAGTGAAATGCCAGCTCCATACCCGCGTGGTGGCGGCGTATCGCGACGGACGACGGCTCACGACGATCGTCACGGAATCCAAATCCGGCCGGGAAGCATGGCGCGCACCAGTCTTCATCGACACCACTGGCGACGGCGATCTCGGCGCGCTGGCCGGTTGCGGCTGGGACACCGGGCAGTCGCGCGATTGTCCCTGCCAGCCGATGACCCTCAACGCGCTCGCCGTGGTGAAAGACGCCGCGGCGCTGGGTAACTTCACCTCCTTCTATCACGACTCCACCCGGCACATTCCCGCGGTCGAGGCCTTCAAGGCCGAGTTGGCCCGCGCCGGGCTCAAGACCTCCTACGGCAACCCGACCCTCTTCCAGGTGCGCGACAATCTCGTGATGCTCATGATCAATCACGAGTACGGCATCAAGGCCTTCGACTCCGTGGCGATCACCGAGGCGACGATGCGTTCGCGCGCGGAGGTCTTCAAGGTGATGCGCGGCTTGCGCTCGCTCGGTGGCGTCTGGGAAGGCATCCAGATCGCTGCCACCGCCGAGCAGATCGGCGTGCGCGATGGCCGACGCATTCACGGGCGTTACACGATGACGAAGGAAGACCTTCTCGAAGGCTCGCGTTACGACGACGCTGTGGCGCGGGTGACCTTCGGCGCGGATATCCATGCCGCCGATTCGACCACCAACGACAAGGAGACCATCTCGCACGGCGGTTTTAAGACGAAACCCTACGACATCCCACTGCGCGCCCTCATCGCCAGGGATGTCGATGGCCTGATGATGGCTGGCCGCTGCATCAGCGGCGACTTCATCGCGCACGCCAGCTATCGTGTGACGGGCAACGCCGTCGCCATGGGCGAAGCCGCCGGGGCCGTGGCCAGCATCGCCGCCCGGAGCAAGCGCTCGCCGCATGAGGTGGAATGGAGCGAGGGTGTGGCGCTGTTGGCGAAGGTCCGGCAGGTATAAGCCCCTGCAGTGCCAACCTGAAAAGTGTACGCAACGTGCGTAAATTTTTTGACCACGGATTTCACAGATTCCACGGATTGGAGGTCGCCGCGGATTCTTCAATCCGAGAAATCCGTGGTTCATCTCCTCCTCAATCGAAAACCGTTTGGTTGCGGCTCGGCCTCGCTGTGAAGGCCGCAGCGTTTGAACACAACTTGCGGACGCATGTCACACACCGCCGACTATGCGCCTGCTTCTGGTCATCGTCGTCGTTCTCCCGGCCATCGGCTCACTCGCCGAGGATCTGCGCTCCAGCGACGGCACGATCTATCACCACATCAAGGAGGTGAAAGCCGAGCCGGATGGGCTGCTCTTTGTCTACGACAAGGGGATCGCGAAGGTCGATTTCGAGAGACTGTCTCCAGAGATGCAGCGGCGGTTCGGTTACGACCGGCAAAAGGCTGCCGTTTATCGAGCCCACCAAGTTGCGACCGTGCAGGAAAATCAGCAGATCGTGAGAGTCCACGAGGAGAAGGATTTGGAGCGCATTCGCAAGATGGTGGAATCCGGTGCTTCTGGGGATGAATTGATGTACAGTGGTGGCTTGGGTTCGGGGACTGCTGCGCGATATACCCGCCAGTTGCAGCGCGAGATGGAGGCCAAGCAGGAAACAACCATTGCCGCCGCGCGCCAGCCACGCACTTTCTGGAATGCGCCCTTCTGGCAATCGCCGGTGGTCCAGGTCATCGGCGCTGTCCTCCGCGGCGCAGCCGGTGGTGGCGGTCGTGGCGGCTTCGACAATCATCGTGGCTTTAGCCAGGACTTCGACGAGTATCGCCGAGGCGGAGAATGAACACCCGCGCGCCGTACGCGTTCGGTGGCGGTGCCCACGACGGCGGCGCTACCCAGCACCGCCTGCGAATGGGGCCAGCCTTGGAGGATGAGCTGGGCGATGACCTTGTGGCCGCGTCGCAGATGAGGGGCGCCCATTCCTGCTTACCTGCCTTAAACTCTCTGCCGTCTCGACGTTGACCTCACAGCCGCTTGCGCAGGTTGATCCGGAAGGGCGTGAAGCCTGCCTGCCTGGCGATTTCCAACATGCGGTGATTGCCGGTGTGGACATTGGAATTTAGGAAGGTTGCGTCGACGGACCGGGCCCAGTTTTCTCCCTCGGTCTTGAAGTGCCGTGCGATGCCGAGGCCACGATATTCGGGATGCACCCACAGGGCCACGATGTGCGCGCCGATCTGTTCCCATTCTTCGAATCGTCGCACGATGTGCAGGCCGACGATCTCGCCCCGGTGCAGCGCGATGCCGGAGTAGCAGTTATCCGGCGTCTCGGTCTTCCGCGCGGTCTCCATGTAATCCGCGAGGAAGGCTTCGGAGCGGCGCGTGAAGTATTCGTTGTGCTCGAGTGGGATTTCCCAGAACAGACGCAGGTAGGTGCGCATCTCCACGTCGTTGGAGTAGTCGAGAGTTCGAAACTCGATGTCCTGCAGGTTCATCATCTTGGCGGTCTCGGCGGAAAGGCCCCGCCGCGTTCCAGTGGCCTCTATCCTTCCGGGATCAAGGCCACACACAGCACCGTACCGGAAGTGGCGTCGAGATACACAGCGAGACTGTGCATGTTGCCGTAGGTGAGCACCCAGATGTCGCCGGTGGATTGGGCGAGGGCGGCCTGCGAGCCGAAGAGCGTATTCTTCGCGATCGCGGAGACAAACTTGGGATCGGTGAAATCGGCAATGTCGTCATGCGACTTGCGGGCGACCATGAGGAACTGTGAATCGCGCATCGTACGGATGAGCTTCGCCTTATCGGCCGGCGCGGCTTTGGCGATTTCGCCATCGCAAGCTGCGCGGAAACGCTCAATGGCGGCCTCGGCCGTGGCCACGGAATCGGCCGCGTGAGTGCGGAGCGGCAGCGCTACGAGCAGCGCGAACAGAGGAGGGACGGCGATTTTTGGGAGGGCAGTGAAAATCATGCGGCGGAAGGGATACGCTGCTGGGATCACACCACTTCTACGGGCAAATGACAATGAGGCCGGGGATGATTCGTTTACTTGCCAAGTGCCGCAAGCAGCCCAACGTTGGCTTTCGACTCCAGTTTTTTTTGAAAAACCCGCGTCGCCAGACCGGCGTGGGATCCTTAACCAGAACAAAACAATGAAAGCGCCAAGACGATTCCTGATCGCAGCGATCGCTGCGGTTGCGCTGGTCATCGGCATGCCAGCGCAGGTTCACGCCCACGGCGGTGGTGGCGGATGGCATCGGAGGTGGGGGATGGCATGGGGGTGGGGGATGGCATGGGGGTGGGGGATGGCATGGGGGTGGGGGATGGCATGGGGGCGGCGGACACTCCTACTACCACGGTGGTGGTCATTACTATCACGACGGCCATTTCCACGGCTCGCGAGTCTTTTTCTCCGGCTATTACCCCTACTATTACCCGTCATACTATTATTCGTCGTACTACCCGTACGATTATGATTACGGGTATCCTTACTACGGCTACGGCTACGGATATCCTTACTACTACGGGTCGGGGGTGACGTTCGCCTTTGGTGGGCACCGTTACGGCCATTACTATGGCTACCACAGCCATTACTACGGCCACTACCACGGGCATCATCACTAGGTTGAATTGGGGTCAAACTGGCATCCGAGGAGCATCGCTTCGCGAGAAGAAGAACCGCCGTCGCGAACCTCAGATGAATGTCGATTCAGCCTAGCGGTAGCCGTAGACGGTGATTTTGGAGTCTTCGATGGTGTATTCCAATCCGATGCTCCGGGCCAGTTTGGATATCTCCTCGACGGCGGACGACCTCACCCATTCGACGAAGACGAACAATTCCGGGCCATCGGGACTGTCGACGTAATTGGCGACCGGAACCCAAACTCTCGTCGCGCGATACGCTTCGCTTTCGTAAAGGAGTTTTAGTTGCACGGGAATTTCCAATCGTTCGATTTCCGCGAAGAATTCTCCCCACTTGGTGTCGTTGGCGAGACGGGCGAGGTGACGTCCCTCGGCGAGTCTCCTCGCCCGGGCACGTGCTTGAGATCGGCCATGAGAGTTTCGAGGAATATCCGGCGTTACTTCTCGATGACCCACCCACCGTGCACCGCCCAGTTGTGGACGACGTCGCCCTTGTCGTTGATGAGAGATAGGCGGTGCGTGCGGATTTCATCGACAGTGATGACATTGCCGCCGCCTTTGGTCGCGCCGAGCAAAGTCAGGCCGAGGAGTGCATAGAGCAGTGCGAGGAGCAATCGATTCTGGCGTTCGACGCGATGCAGACGCGTTTCGAGTAGGGCGAGGGTGGGCGTGTTCATATGCGGAAGCAGTCGTGATAAGGGCTGTCGTCACCGAAATTTAACCTGACACTTTTCGCCGCTGGCTGCCATCCTCCGCGCTCCATTTTTATGAATCGCTCTCTTCGGATTTTCTGCTGCGCAATGATGGGTCTGCTGATGCTGCCACTGACGACTCAGGCGGAGACTTGGTCCCAGGAAGCGAAGCGGATTCGCAAGGAAGCCGATGTGGTGGCGGCACGCTCGAAATCGTTCGAGATTTTGCCCGATTGCGAGCTGACGGAGAAATCGGTGAAAGCCGGCGCGACGTTCAAGGACAAGGGCGAGCGGGTGATCGCACGTCACGCGCAAGTGCGCGTGGAATTGCCGGTCGCGAAGGTGAAGGGTGCCGTCATCTACAAATATCGCTCGCGCGACGTGGACTATAACGGCGAACCGGCGTGGACGGGCCGGTGGAAGCAACCGTGGGCAATGGGATTTTTCAATTACACGGTGACGGCGACGTACAAGGGCAACGTGTATGTGCGGCATTTCCGGGTGAGTCGGGATGGAGTAGTTTCCAACGATCCCGCGTAAATCGGTGGGGATCGGGGCCCGATTTCGGGTTAGGCAGGATCCATCCATTTTTCTTCCGGGGTTTTCATTCGAGGAACGTTCCCAAGCTTGACTCCGGAGAGGTCAGCGCTGGCAAGGCTAAACCCTCAAATGCGGGAAGCGAACCGGTGAAAACGCAGCGTCATGCCAAAAGCCCACCATGGCGGGACGGAGAGAATGAGGCATGTTGCCGGATGCGTCTACTCTCCGTCTTTGCGGTTCCAGTCGTCGCCTTGCTCTTTGCGAGGGCAGCCCGCGCGGAGGAAGTCGTCGTGCCGGGCGGAAAGCTGGATGTTCAATACACCAGTCCGCCCGCTTCGGCGCTCCAGGAATCGGCGGCGAAATGGATCCAGAATTCCGCGCGCGCCGTCGCGAAGTATCATGGGACGTTTACTATCAAGCGGGCGATCCTGCGCATCACGTTGACCGATGGGCACGACGTGAGCGACGGCTACACCAATGGTTGGAATGGCGCGATCATTACCATTTCGTTGGGGCGCAAGGCGACCGCGGGGGACCTGGCGGAGGACTGGCAACTCACACACGAGATGCTGCATCTCGGGTTCCCGAATCTGCCGGATCGGCACCACTGGCTCGAGGAAGGGATCGCGACGTATGTCGAGCCGATCGCCCGCTGCCGGGCCGGATTGCTCCCACCGGAGCGGATCTGGAGCGACATGGTGGAAGGGATGCCCCAAGGGGAGCCGGAAGCGGGGGATCGCGGGCTGGATCACACGCACACTTGGGGACGGACCTATTGGGGCGGGGCGCTGTTTTGCCTGCGGGCGGATTTAGAGATTCGGCGGCGGACAGGGAATCGCTTCGGGCTCGAGCACGCCCTGCGGGCGATTCGCGAGGCGGGTGGAAACATCGAGAGCGCCTGGAATATCGACCGGGTCATTGCCATCGGCGATGCGGCCACCGGGGTGCCGGTGCTGCGGGAGCTCTACGACGAGATGAAGGCGAAACCGGTAAAGGTGGACCTGCCAGCCCTGTGGAAAGAGCTGGGCGTGGTGCGGCACGGCAAGACGGTGAGCTTTGACGACCATGCACCGCTGAGCACCATCCGCCGGGCGATCACGAGTGGCTGAGACCGGTCGTGCAGAAGAGGCGGGCAGCCGTTCCGCGTGTTCGTTTTACGCGCCAAATTGTCCGCTTTGGCTGTCCCTATCTTCGCATATCTGCGCCAAATAGTACCGATTCGCGCCCGGACAGATGGCCGGTTTTCGTCCTATTACGAAAAATTTTCAGAGGCTTCGACCGACCCTGGGTCGAAAATATTCTCTTGAAAAGCCCGGTCCTATCTTGCGCCCGACGCGTATTCATTTCAAATTGGGGGTGTTCCCGAGATCGCTGCGGCCTCCGCGACACGCGAGGAAGGCGGCGGGCACGGAGAACGCTCTAGTCAAAAATGATGAACAACTTCACACCGCGTGCTCAACAGGTCCTGGCGCTTGCCCGCAAGGAAGCTGACCGGTTTAATCACAACTATGTGGGGACCGAGCATCTGCTGCTCGGCCTCATTAAGCTCGGGCAGGGTGTCGCGGTCAACGTCCTCCAGAAAATGGGGCTCGACCTCGAAACCGTGCGCATGGAAGTCGAGAAACAGGTCGGAAGTGGACCTGAGACAAAGATGGTGGGGAACATTCCTTACACACCGCGTGTGAAGAAAGTGCTGGCCCTGGCCGGCAAGGAAGCCAAGTCGCTGAACCACTCGTATGTGGGCACCGAGCACATCCTGCTCGGCCTGCTCCGCGAGGGTGAAGGCGTGGCCGCGCGCGTGCTGAAGAATCTCGAAGTCGACATCGAGCGCACCCGCAACGAGATCCTCAAGGAACTCGACCCGAATTTCACTCCGCCGGAGGCGGAACAGGAACAGCAGCAGGAACCGCAACAGCGCGGGGGCAAGGAAGTGAAGACTCCCGCCCTGCGTGCCTTCGGCCGCGATCTCACCGAGCTCGCCAAGAAGGGCGAGATCGACCCGGTCATCGGCCGCGCGAGCGAAATCGAACGCGTGATCCAGGTGCTCTGCCGCCGCACGAAGAACAACCCCGTCCTCATCGGCGAAGCCGGTGTGGGCAAGACGGCGATCGTCGAGGGCCTCGCCCAGGAGATCTCCAGCGGCAACGTGCCGGAGCTGCTCCGCGACAAAAAAGTGATCACCCTCGACCTCGCCCTGATGGTCGCGGGCACGAAGTATCGTGGCCAGTTTGAGGAACGCATCAAGGCGGTGATGGACGAGATCCGTCGCACCAAGAATGTCATCCTCTTCATCGATGAGCTCCATACCATCGTCGGCGCCGGCTCGGCCGAAGGCGCGATGGACGCCAGCAATATCATCAAGCCTGCGCTCAGCCGTGGCGAGATGCAGTGCGTGGGCGCCACGACGCTCAACGAATATCGCAAGTATATCGAGAAGGACGCCGCGCTGGAGCGCCGCTTCCAGCAGGTGAAGGTTGAGGCCCCGAGCGTCGAAGAGACCATCCTTATCCTTAAGGGCCTGCGTGGGAAGTACGAGGCGCACCACAAGGCGAAGTTCACCGACGATGCGCTCGAACAGGCCGCCAAGCTCAGTGACCGTTATCTCACGGGACGTTTCCTGCCCGACAAGGCGATCGACGTCATGGACGAAGCGGGTGCTCGCGCCCGGATCGGCGCGATGACCCGTCCGCCGGACGTGAAGGAAATCGAGAAGGAGATCGAGGACATCCGCGGCCGCAAGGAAGGCGCGATCAAGGCCCAGGACTTCGAGAAAGCCGCCGCCTTGCGCGACGACGAAGAAGAAGGCCAAGGAAAAGCTCGAGCGCATCCTCACCGAATGGCGCGAACAGCGAGAAGAGAAGGAAGTCTTCGTGACCGAAGACGACATCATGCATGTCGTGTCCAAGTGGACCGGTGTGCCGCTCAACCGCATGGAGCAGGCGGAAACGCAGAAGCTCCTCGCCATGGAAGGCGAGCTCAAGGGCAAGGTCATCGGCCAGGACGAAGCGGTCATTGCGATCAGCAAGGCCCTGCGCCGCAGCCGTGCGGACCTCAAGGATCCGCGCCGCCCGATCGGTTCGTTCATCTTCCTCGGCCCGACTGGTGTGGGTAAAACCTTCCTGGCGCAGACGCTCGCCGAGTTCATGTTCGGCGATCGCGACGCGCTCATCCAGATCGACATGTCGGAGTACATGGAGAAGTTCACCGCTTCCCGGTTGATCGGCTCGCCTCCGGGCTATGTCGGTTACGAAGAGGGCGGTCAGCTCTCCGAGGCCGTGCGGCGCCGCCCGTACTCGGTCGTGCTCTTTGACGAAATCGAGAAGGCGCACCCTGATGTGATGCACCTCCTGCTCCAGATCCTGGAAGAGGGCAAGGTGACCGATTCACTCGGCCGCAAGATCGACTTCCGCAACACGATCATCATCATGACTTCGAACATCGGCGCTGAGTTGATCAAGAAGTCGACGACGATGGGCTTCGGTGCCATGTCCACCAAGGACGAGCAGGCTTACGACGTGATGAAGGACAAGATCCTCGAAGAGGCCAAGCGTGTGCTGAAGCCGGAGTTTGTAAACCGTCTGGACGACCTCATCGTCTTCCACACGCTGGGCAAACCCGAGCTCCTGCAGATCGTCGACCTCGAGATCAAGAAGGTCGCCACTCGCATCAAGGGCAAGGATATCCACCTCGCCCTCGACGAGAAGGCGAAGGAGCTCCTCATCGAGAAGGGCTACGACCCGGCCTATGGTGCGCGTCCGATGCGCCGGGCGGTGGAACGTTACCTCGAAGACCCGATGGCCGAGGAAATCCTGCGCGGCAACATCAAGCCCGGCGACACCGCCGAAGTCAGCGCCGACAAGGGCAAGCTGACCTTCCACGCGAAAACGCCGATCAAGGAAGAACCCGCCGGCGCGAGCTAAGGCCGAAAGGGGTTGCCACAAAAGGCACAGAAATCACCAAAGGGACCGCAGCGATGCGGTCCCTTTTTTGCTGCCAAGCAAGACCAAACCGTGTAGCCGAAGATCGCTCTTGATCCCTTCCCGCACATGCCTACTCCACGTCGTATGGATGCCAAGACCCGCGACAATTCCACGTACGCCACGCTGCCCGGTCAGTGCCACATTACCCGGGCGGATTATGCGAGATATTTCGGGCGCTCCTTTGTGGAACGGAGGTGGCGGTACCTGAGCAGCTTTCTGCCCTTTGCCTGGCACCGAATTCCTCTGCTAAATGGGGGCCTGAATTGGCTCCGGATGAAGGAGTGGTTTCAATACGGAGACACGAACCCTACCATCGTTCTGGATTCAAAACGGCGGCTCGTCGCAACCTACACCGCCCTCGACACGGGCCTGCAGCATCGATTTACCGTGATCCGAGTCATTGGCGAAAAGCTGCAATTGATCCGTGGCGGGGTGCACGATGGGCAGCGCTTCGCCAGCGTTTCGAGTTATCGGCGAGGCAAGGATTCCGAGAGATTGGGCCGCTGGGAAACCTTCACGCCGATTGTCATCGACTGCATGAGCCGCGACGCGGAGCTGTGTGAGAAAATGAAGGCGAGAATTCCTGCGTCGCATTGGACCGCGTTGGAGATCGGCTTGAAACAAATCTCGCATCCGCCCAAAGCCGGCTTGTACGATATTGTGTTACCCGAGGATCTCAGACGATTGCTTTGAGGACTCGCGTTCTCATTACATCAGTGGAATGTCGAAATCCTGCGCTGACGAATTTCATCAACTCCGTCCCGATCTCTTCCTCTGGCAGGCTTATGAGAAGGCGGTAAAGACCGACCTCACGTGCTGTGCGTGCCGCACGGAAAAAGGGTTCGTCTTCGTCGACCCCATCCCGCTGCGAAAAGACGCGGAAGCCGAGTTGCTCGCCATCGCTCCTCCGCGCGCAATCATTCTCACCAGTGGCAATCACGAGCGCGCTGCGGAGGATTACCGAAAGCGCTATTCTATTCCCATTTATGCCCATGCAGATGCGGCGGCGGAGTTCTCCCTCACGCCCGACCACACTGTGGCCGACGGCGACACGGTGCTCGACGAGTTCACCGTCCTCACCATTCCGGGCGCGGCTGCGGGCGAGATCGCCCTGCACCGGGGCGACGCCGTTCATCTGGGCGACGCGCTCATCCATCTCCCGCCGTATGGTTTCGCCTTGTTGCCCGACAAATATTGCACCGATCCCAAGGAAATGCGTCAGGCCTTGGGAAAACTGTTGCGGATTCCCTTTGAACTACTGACATTCGCGCACGGCCTGCCGATTGTGGCCCACGCCCGGCAGCGCCTCGCCCAGCTCCTCGCATGAATCGTCGTTCCATCCTCGCATTTTTCCTCGTTGGCTCCGCTGCCATCCTGCACGCGCAGGATAAAGCCACGCCCAAGGGTTCCAAAGCCGACAAAGGCGAGCCGAAGGTGCTGACCTTCCAGTCCACCAAGCTGCCGGATGTGGTGGCCGACTCCGGTGGCACCCCCGGAGAGACTGCCCAGCATGCAACGGCCAATCCCATGGCGGACGGCCCTTCGCAGATCGTCGCCAATTTCTTTGCGGCGCTGGAGGGCGGAAAGATCGATGAGGGTTACGCGGCGCTGACGAAGGATTCGAAGATTGCGGAAAAGCCCGACGAGTTGAAACAGCTCAAGACCAAGACACGGGAGGCTATCGAGGTTTTCGGCGCCATTGTCGGTTATGACTTCGTCGAGGCGCACGCCGTGGGCGAGCGCCTTGTGCGGGCGACCTACGTTTCGCAGGGCAAAGTCTTTCCCCTGCGTTGGCGCTTCTATTTCTACAAGCCCGAGAACTCCTGGCGCCTCATCGACATGCGCGTCGACGACAAGCTCACCGGCATTTTCGACGAAGCTGCAGAAGTCGGGAAACCCGACGACCTGAAAGCGCCGGGCGCTTCGAAATTGCCGTAGCGGGTAGCCTTGGAACTCATGGAGTTGCCGGCGCCTTCGAAACAGGCGCATTGCCGTTGTGAGTCACCGGTTCAACTCTTCCCTCCTGAAACCCATGCAAATCTCGACCGCCACCGTTCTCCTTTTCGTTATTGCCGGCCTTCGTCCGGTGATCGCCGAAACGCCGCCGGCCAAGCCGCCTCTCGGTGTTCCTGCCGACGCGCGATACTTCAATCACCACTGGTACCGTCTCTATCTCGACAAAGCGACGTGGCGTCAGGCTAGGGGGCGTTGTGAGGATTTGCATGGCCAGTTGGTGGTGATCCCGGATGCCGCGACGCAGGACTTTGTCCGGAAGGTCGCGGATGGCCGGCAGATCTGGCTCGGCGCGACCAACGAGCATTCGCAGCACGGCAAATACAAATGGGTCGATGGTACGGACCTGACCTTTCAAGCCTGGGACCACGGCCAGCCCAGCGGCGGTAACGAACACTTTCTCGAGATCTGGAAAAAGGATGGCTCGTGGAACGATGGGGTGCTCAACGACGCCTACGTGGTGGGCTACATCTGCGAGTGGAAGGGATAGTGGAGATCCGGTCGGAGTTCAGAAGTCCTTCAAACGTTCGCTGATTTCGCCTTTGGTCTTGCTGGGTTGCTGATCGAGAAAGCGTTGCCACCAACTCGAACGGATTTCGAGTGAATGACCGCTCTTGTCGTCTTGCATGGCCACCGCATCGCCGGAGCTGAGGTTCCACTTTTTGGAATCCTGCGGGCCTTCTTTGAGATTCCATTTGCCGCCGCGTCCATTGAGTCCCATGAGAGTCTGGATTTCCTCGGGCTTCAGTGGAGCGCCGTCGTCGTTGGAATAGCGTTCGGACTGGCTCTTCTCGTCGAGGAAGTTCACGACGATGGTCATCCCGTTATGATGATAGGTGCATTGGAAGTCGCGGGTGCAAATTCCGTTTAGAAATTTGGCCGGTGAACCGTAACGCGCCTCGAGACGCTCGGGCGATTCCCCAAGCCTCGCCTGCAATGGTGCGGCGAGGATGAACCACATTCCCACGAGGAACGATAAGACGGCTCCTCCGCCGCAGCTGCGTAGGGCGTGGCCTGGCTGGCGCCGCCGGCAAAGGGCTTGAAGAAAGGAGGCGATTTCACAGTAGGCACCCTCGGGGAAGGGGATGCGTTCGCTTTCATCCGTCGAAAGCAGGAGGAGTGTTTCATTATCCATTGCGGGGGCGGCAGCTTTCATACGTAAGCATTTCGATAGAGCGGAATGATCCACTCGTCACTTTAACGGGGACATCATCCGTTCTTAATCCCTACGATTGGAACACCGCGGCGGGTCGTATGTCGCCGCGGTTTTGATCGACACGAAGTCGTGCTTGCGTGACGCGATTCTTGGGAGTCGACAAAATCCGCGCGCGCTCATTGCATTTCCATCGCCTTTCGGCCGAACCTCGAAATTCACTTGCTTTGAAGACCTCCTGCTTCCTCGTTACGTTCTGCTCGCTCAGCGCCGCTATGCTTTATGCCGCGGATATTTCCTCGCCGTGGGGAGTGGCCACTTCGGCCAGTGGCATGGGCAGCGCTGGGGAGTGGATGCCGCGTCTCCACGAGATCGGCATCGGGACCGGGCGAGCTTTTCCGGAATGGCCGTCGATTGAGCCGCGCCAGGGCGAGTGGCATTGGGATCGGGCCGATGCACTGGTCCACGCGGCGACGGCCAATCATTTCGAAGTCACCGCGGTGATGATGGGCAAAGTGCCGTGGAGCAGTGAGAAAGGGCACACCTTTCCGATGAGTGATCTCGCGGGTTGGTCAGAGTTCTTTGGGCAATGCGTCGCTCGCTACAAGGATCGCATCCACTACTGGGAGGTGTGGAACGAAGGCAATGGTGGCTTCAATGACGGGCATCACACCGCGGCAGATTACGGCCGGTTGGCCGCGGCGGCTTACGCGGCGGCGAAGAAAGCGGACCCGACCACGCAAGTTGGACTGACGACGGCGAGTTTCGATCCAGCGTATCTAGAGCATGCGATCCTGGCCCAGAAGGAGGCTGGTACCCCGGGTCAGTTTGATTATCTCTGCATTCATCCTTACGAACTGGCCGACGGCATTGGTCGACCGAATGGCGAGATCCCTTATTTATGGATGACCCATTTGCTGCGGGACGAGCTCAAGGAGAGCGCACCGGACAAAGCAAACGCCGATATCTGGATCACCGAAATCGGGCGCAACGTTGCGCATCGCAAAGATCAATCCGTCGCCGAGCACGAGGCGGCGACGACGCTGGTGAAGCTGTATGTGATGGCGCTCGCGCAGGGGATTCATCACGTGCAGTGGTTCGAGGCGCAGGACCCGGTGGGCGAGGAACCGGGCTTCGGTTTGCTTAAGCGCGATGGCACCACGCGGGCGACGTATCAGGCGTACCAGACGATGATCGCCACGCTCGGTCCGAAGCCGAAGTATCTCGGCTGGGTGGCGCTGGGGGAGGATGGGCGCGGCTATGGTTTCGTGTTTCAAGGACGCGAAACGCCCGTCCTTGTGGCGTGGAAGGCGGCTGGTGATCCCGATCAACAGCTCACCTTTCCGGCGAATGTCCAGGTGCGCGCGCTATCGGATTATGCCTCCAAGGCGCTGGAAGGTGGAGACGCCATTACGCTTGGGGATGAGCCGGTTTTCGTGAGCAATTATCCCGCTTCTCTCACCGGCCCGGCGGAAGCGAGTCGCGAAGAACCCTTCCCGTGGGGCGGCGACTTCTCCAAGGCCCACACGGTGAGTGTTGATCTCGGAGCGGCTGTGCCGAGCGCCGGTGTTTTCCAAGCCGGTCCGCAGACCAATGCCATCCAGACATTCGCCGACGGTACCCGCGGCTTGTTGGTCGGCGCGAACCAGGGGATGCGCTTCCACGTGCATCCCTCCTTCGCCTCGATTCACCAGCGCGAGTACTACGTACGCGTCACGGTGCGCCGCGTCGCGCCCGGGAACGTCGGCATGAACCTGCACTACGAAGTCGCCGACAGCCACGGCGGCTCGCCCTACCACAACGTCGGCACCTGGTTCAGTGTGAAGGACAGCGAGGGTTGGCAGACTTTCACCTGGCACGTGAAGGACGCCTGCTTTGCCAAGATGTGGGGCTACGATATCGCCCTTGTGCCTGAGCAGTCGCAGCCGTTCGTGCTCGGAAAGGTAGAGGTGAGCACGGAGCTGTTACGCTGAGGCAGGGTTTATTCGGTCTGGGGGGAGTCGAGAAGGCGGCGGGGGAGATATTCTACCTGTCGAGCGATGTCGGTGAGTGACTCCGGTGTCTGAACGAAACGGAAACTCACCACGTGGCGTGTTTTTTGCGCAACGAATCGATGACCTGATCCACAGTTGCCTCATTCCATGCCATACGGGGGCTATCGATCGCCTCAAGGAGCAGTTGGTCCACCTTGCTACGGTCCATGGATTGAAACAGATCCTCGCCTTGCCACGAAGTGAGTGCGGCTACCACGACCGCTTCGGGAGTGTCGAACGCGCCCGACTTTAGCTTCGCCTGAACGAAAGATTCCAACTCATTTGGGATCGTAACCGTCATGGAAGGCAAGGTGCTTTTCCCAATCGGACAAGTCAAATGCGCAATGAGCGCGGGGACGTCTTCGAGAGAGACGCCTGCTGGCTCAGAACGGCGAGTGCCAGTAATAAAGACTGGGGATCAGGCGATAGTGGATAATCGTGGCGAGCGTGGCTACGGCAAATGCGCCGTAGATCCACCGGTCCCGGCCGTCTTTGGAAGTGAAGGCCAGGCAGACGAAGAAAAACAGGACGAGATAGAGCGCTTTCAAGTCTGGCGTTGTTTTGGAAGCACCGTCCCGCGGATCGTAAAGCGATAGCGCCACGAACTGCGGTAGGAAACGCTCCCGATTTCTATCTGCCGAAATCCACCAGGCGCGAGGACTATCCTCCGGCCGCGCCTTCGCCGCCGGGCTTGGTCATCTCGACCGGGTCGAGCGCTTTGGCGAGCTCGGCCTCGGGGAGGACTTGTTTCTCGCGGCAGATTTCGCGGACGGTCTTGCCGGTCTTGGCGCTTTCCTTGGCGATCTCGGCGGCTTTGTCGTAGCCGATGATCGGGGCGAGGCTGGTGACCATGGCCATGGAGTATTCGACGAGTTCGTTGCAGCGCGCGACGTTGGCCTGGATGCCGACCACGCACTTTTCGCGGAAGACGTTGCAGACATTCGCGAGCAGCTTGATCGACTCGAGGATGGCGTCGGCGAGCACGGGCATCATGACGTTGAGCTCGAAGTTTCCATTCGCCGCCGCCCAGGTAACCGTGGCGTCGTTGCCGATGACGCGGGCGCAGACTTGCATGACGCTTTCACAAATTACGGGGTTCACCTTGCCGGGCATGATGGAGCTGCCGGGCTGCGTCTCGGGCAGGCGGATTTCGCCGATGCCGCAACGCGGACCGCTACTGAGCCAGCGGATGTCGTTGGCGATCTTGAAGAGCGAGACGGCGATAGTCTTGAGCTGGCCGCTGGCCTGGACGAGGCCGTCCTTGGCCGCTTGCGCTTCGAAGTGATTGCGCGCTTCGCGGAAGGCGATGCCCGTCTGGCTGGCGAGGTGGCGCATGACGATGCCGGGGAAATCGGGATGGCAATTGAGGCCGGTGCCCACCGCGGTGCCGCCGAGGGGCAACTCCTGGACCGCCGCGAGCGCATTGCTGGCGCGGAAACCGGCGTATTCGATCTGTGTGGCGTAGCCGCCGAATTCCTGCCCGAGGCGCACGGGCGTGGCGTCCATGAGATGGGTGCGGCCGATCTTGATGATGTCCCAGAATTCCGTGGACTTCTTTTCCAGCGCAGTCTGCAACTCGCCGAGTGCGGGCAGGAGCGCCTTGTGGAGCATCTCGCCGACGGCGACGTGAATCGTCGTGGGAATGATGTCGTTGCTCGACTGGCCCATGTTCACGTGATCGTTCGGGTGCACGGGTTCCTTCGAGCCGATCGGTTTGCCGGCGAGTTGGGAGCAGCGGTTCCCGATGACCTCGTTGGCGTTCATGTTCGTCGAGGTGCCGCTACCGGTCTGATAGATATCGACCGGGAAATGCGCGTCGAGCTGGCCGTCGATGACTTCCTGGGCGACGCGGGCGATGAGGTCGGTGCGCTCCTGAGAGAGGCGGCCGAGCTCGAGATTGGCCTGCGCGCAGGCGCCTTGATGAGGCCGAGGGCGCGGATGAATTCACGGCCAAAGCCGCGGCCAGAGACGGGGAAATTCAGGACAGCGCGCTGGGTGGAAGCACCGTAAAGCGCTTCGGAGGGCACTTCCATCGTGCCCATGGAGTCTTTTTCAATACGGGTGGAGGACATGTGAATTATCGGAATGTGGAATGTGGAGTTCGGATTACTCTGCAATGAGAGCGGGAAAGGGAGGGGAAGCTTGCACGATGGGCGCGCGGAGGGGCAATGACGAATGACCGATCCCGTACGAAGAGAATGATGCGGCTGATGCGGGCTTTCACGGGCGCTGCGAAGGAGGCGGCGGCTACAGTGGCTTGGTGAAAAAGAGGGAGCCACCGGCTTCCGGTTGATAGGTGGCCTGCTTGAAGCCCGCGGCGTGGTAGACGGTGAGCGCGCGGCGATTGTTTTCCAGCACTTCGAGGGTGAGCTTGCAGCAACCGATTTCCCGGGCGCGCTTTTCCACGGCGGCGAGGAGTTGGCGACCGATACCGGTGCCGCGCCCAGCCGCGGCGACGTAGAAGTCGTGGATATTGAGGAGCGGACGCGCGGCGAAGGTGGAGAAGCCGCGGAAGCAAATGGCGAGGCCGATGGGTTCGCTGCCGCGATAGGCGAGGAAGATCATCGTGGTCGGATGGGCGCGCAGGCCGGGAATCAAAGTGCGGCGGGTATTCTCGGAGAGCGGCGCGCCGTCACCCATCGGATCGCGGGAGTAGGCGTCGAGTAGTTGGAGAATGGTGGCGCCGTGATCTTCGCGGGAGAGATCGGCTTCGAGAATGGTGATGGCGTCGGAACTCATGGCTGCGGCCGGAGATACCAGATTTCGCCGCCGAAGGGAAAAGTGCCGGTGGGGCCGACGAAGAAGGGGCGCACGGTTTCGAGCGACCACTGGTAGATGTCCTCCAACTTCTCGGTGCC
Organism: Chthoniobacter flavus Ellin428; assembly: GCF_000173075.1. Taxonomy (GTDB): domain Bacteria; phylum Verrucomicrobiota; class Verrucomicrobiia; order Chthoniobacterales; family Chthoniobacteraceae; genus Chthoniobacter; species Chthoniobacter flavus. The sequence goes on along the minus strand of NZ_ABVL01000009.1, from coordinate 241,781 downwards.
TTCTTCGACCTTGGCGATGACGTTGCTGTGCGTGTTCTGTTGCCGGATGAATTCCTCCGGCGTGTAGACCTTGTCGTAGGTGTAGCGTTCTTTGCCGAGAAGGGTGAAGCCGTGGCGCCGGGCGTCCGCGTCTTCGAGCGGTTCTTTATTGCGCGGTGGGTTGGGGTAGCGCGGGTAATAGATGTCGTCGCACCAGCGGCGGAACTCCGGGTTCTCTTTCATCTGGCCCCGGAACGCGTGATGACAAACGACGAGCGTGCCCGTGGGGCGAAGAACGCGGCGCGCTTCGGCGAGGAAGCGGGTGCGATCGAGCCAATGAAAAGCGATGAAGACGGTGATCAAATCCGCACAGTGGTTTTCGAAAGGGAGAGATTCGGCAGCGGCTTCGAGGTATTGAATGCGCGGATGCGCCGGTGCTTGCGAGAGCATCGCCGGAGAAATGTCGGCGCCGATCACTGCGGTGGCGATCTCGGTCAGGGCGACGGTGGACATTCCCGTGCCGCATCCGATATCGAGGGCGAGCGGGACCGGTCCGTCGAGTTTCAAGAAAGCCCGAATCCGCTCCATGACGAGCGGATGGAAATAAGGACGGTCCAGCGTGTAGCGCTCGGCCGCGCTGGGGTGGGCGAAGTGGTTCACGGGAAAATCAACCCGCCCGAGCCGGGATCATCGCCCGGCGACTTTCGAAATGTGCCGGGCCGCCTAGTGGCGTCCATTGCCGTTCCGCGAATGGCCATTGGCGCCATTGACGTGGGCATGCCCATTCGCCGTCTTGTAAAACTTGGTGACGAACATGGGCGGGATGTTTTGCAGGCAATACTCGGACTCGACGCGCGGGAAGTGCCGGCAGTGGCCGACCAGCTCATTCGTGACCTGATAGATGATGAAGGCCGAATGATCCTGCGGGGCGAGCAAATCGTAGGTGCTCCGGAGGAGCTCCTTTTTTTTCTCGGGTTGCAGGATGCTGAAGGGGATGCCGGAGACGATGTAGTCGCAGTGGCTGTGACCGTGCTTGGCCAACTCCTGACAAAGGAGGGCGGCGTCGGAGTTCAGGACCGTGACCCGGCTGTCGCCGCGAAACTGGTCTTCGAGGTGCTGGGCAAACTCGGGGTCGAGTTCGAACAGGATGACCCGTGAATCCGGATGCATGCGGCGGACGATTTCGCGGGTATGACAACCTTCGCCAGGGCCGTATTCGGCAATGACGCGGGGTTGGCTGAAATCCATCTTGGCAGAGACGCGGCGGATCAAGGCGCGCGAGCTAGGGATGATCGAAGCGACTTGGAAAGGCCGTTGGAGGAATCGCTTAAGGAAAATGGCGCTCATTCGGGGTGCCGGAAAAGGCGGCGACTATCAGCGTGTTGGCGGAACTTGTCCAGCGCGGGGATGTGGCGAATTTTGCCATTTTATAGTGCTTATGTGAAATCGGTGGAAAAATGTAGACACCTTACGTGGAAATAAGATAAAAACGTGGTAATTACAAAAAACCTATAGCCCATGTCCCAAGCGACGCATAACTTGATGACCGTTAAGGAAACCGCGGAATATCTGCGGATCCCCCTTCCGACGGTATACTACCTCGTGCAGCGCGGTCAGCTCCCGGCCATCCAGATCGGTGGTCGCTGGCGGGTGAAGAAGGATTTGCTGGATCGGGACGTGTTGCATTCGGAGGAGCAGGGTCAGCCGACGGTGCTGGTGGTGGACGACGACGAGGCGCTCCAGAGCATGTTTAAACTTTTCCTCAAGAAGGCGAATTTCAGCCGCCTCGTGGTGGGCACGGGCAAGGAAGCCCTCGCCGCACTGCAGAAGCAGAAGTTCGATTTCTGTTTCCTCGATCTCCAATTGCCCGACATCACGGGTGACGAGATTTACAAGTATGCCAAGGAGATCGACCCCGATCTCCCGATCGTGATCATCACCGGCTACCCGGACAGCCAGATGCTGGATAACATCCTCAAGCACGGCCCGGTGACGGTGCTGAAGAAGCCGTTGCAGGTGGAGCAGCTCAATCAGGTGCTCCGCATCCTCGGCCACAAGTCGACCGCGAAGGCGGCTTAAGGATCGCGGTCTCAGGAAGCGTTAGGCGCGCTTGAGTGCGTCTTCGCCGATGAAAAGGTTCCGTTGGCGGAAAGGCCCCGGCGTGGCGATCAATGCGTAGGCGCGACCGAGCGGCGTGTTAAAGCCGAAATGCGGTTCTTCCAAAGTTCGTTCCGAAGATGACGCCCAACGCGGCACCTTGCCGAAGAATGTAGTTCCTAATTCGTCCGCCGTGGCGGCGAGGTAGCAGTCGGTGACACGGACACCTGTCTTCGGAGGTTCTTCGAGCAGCATCTCGAGCCGCGGTTCCAGGTAGAATTCATCGAGGAAATTCCGCAAAGCGAAACCCGCGGAGGAGCCGGCCAGAATCCTTTCGGCAACTTCTTTAAGGCTTTGTGGTCGGGAATCCATCGAAGATTTCGCGAATTAAGAATCGGATTTGGAAAGTATGCGCTGACTCGGATAGAAGCACTTTCAATTTGGAATACCGCCTGAGCATTCTAATTTGAATTGCCACTGAAATAAAGGTTGGCACAGAGTGATTTCGGAATGTGCTTTGCTTCGCTCTTCAACTTGGCCGGCCCGGCACTCCTCGGCGTGCTGGCGATTCCCGGTGTGGTCCTGTTGGCGATCTTGGCCCACATCATCTTCAATAAAAAGTCGGCCCTGCCTCCGCCCTTGCCCGGGGCGCCCACGCCAGGGCCAAGCCAATTGAATATCGGCAGCGTTTTATTGGTTCTGCTCGTGGTGGGCTGGATGTTGGTCATTCTTTACTGCGACTTCGGACCCCACCGCTGATTTTTTCCAACCCGGCATCAAACAGAGCCCACTCTGCAGCCTTCCCGTCCGCGTTCGTCATTGAGACGACTCAGCGCGGTGAGAATGGTTTTTGGGGAGTTCCTGACTCGTCACCGGGCAGCGTAAACGCCCCCGCGTGACTACGCGAGCGTCGGCTGCGCGTTGTGCCAGTCGGTCGACTGCTCGTAGGCGTCGGCGATTTGCAGGAGTTGCGCTTCGCCAAAAGGCTTGCCGAGGATTTGCAGGCCGATGGGGAGCTGGCGGCCGTCCACGTTGGCGAAGCCGCAGGGCACTGAGATGCCGCAGATACCGGCGAGGTTGGCGGCGATGGTGAAGATATCGGCGAGATACATCTTCAGCGGATCGTCGCTGCGGTCGCCCGCCTTGAAGGCAGGTTCCGGCGAAGTGGGGCAGACGATGGCGTCGCACTTCTCGAAGGCCTTGGTGAAATCGTCGCGGATGAGCGTCCGCACTTTCTGCGCGCGGAGGTAATAGGCGTCGTAGTAGCCGCTGCTGAGCACGTAGGTGCCGAGGATGATCCGGCGCTTCACCTCGGGGCCGAAGCCCTCTTCGCGCGTGCGTCCGTATTGATCGAGCAGACCCGTCGGGTCCGGCGCGCGATGGCCGTAACGCACGCCGTCGAAGCGCGCGAGATTGGCCGAGGCCTCGGCCGTGGCGATGATGTAGTAGACGCCCACGGCATGCTCGGTGTTCGGCAGGGAAACGTCGACGATCTCGGCGCCGAGCGATTCGTAGTGCTTGATCGCAGCGCGGACCGCGGAGTCCACCTGGGGATCGACGCCCTCGATGAAATACTCGCGCGGCAGACCGAGGCGGACGCCTTTCAAATCGCGCCCAAGTTGCGCGGTGTAATCCGGCACCGGCTCGTCGAGGCTCGTGGAATCCTGCGGGTCGCGACCAGAAATCACGTTGAGCAGCAGACCGGCGTCGCGCACCGTCTTGGTGAAAGGCCCGATCTGATCGAGCGAAGAGGCAAAAGCGATGAGGCCAAAACGGGAGACGCGGCCATAGGTCGGCTTGAGCCCCACGCAACCGCAGAGCGCGGCTGGTTGACGGATGGAGCCACCGGTATCCGAACCGAGCGAGGCGAAGGCTTCGTGCGAGGCCACAACTGCCGCCGAGCCACCGCTCGAACCGCCGGGCACGCGCGAGGTATCCCACGGATTGTTCGTCCGGCCGAAGGCGGAATTCTCCGTCGAGCTGCCCATGGCGAACTCATCGAGATTCGTGCGGCCAAAGGGGATCGCTCCCGCGGCGCGCAGCTTGCGAATGACCGTGGCATCGTAATTGGAGCGATAGCCGAGGAGAATTTTCGAGGCGGCGGTGCAGGGTTCGCCGGTGACGTTGATCACGTCCTTGATGGCGATCGGCACACCGCCGAGCGGCAGCGAGACATCGGCGCTTTCCGCCAGCTTCAGCGCGGCGTCGAAATCGCGCGAGAGGTAACCATGAATCTGCGGATCGACCTGCGCGATGCGCGCCTCGAGGGCGCGCACGGTGTCGGCGGGCGAGACTTCTTTCGCCCGCAGCTTCTGCTGCAGGCCGGCAACGGACAAAGAGGTGAGTTCCATGCGCTACTCGATGACCTTGGGAACGACGAAAAGCTGGTTGGCCGAACGCGGGGCGTTCGAGAGGGCCTGTTCGGGAGTGAACCAATCGCGCGGGACGTCCTGGCGGAAGACGTTGAAGACGGCATTGGCGTGGGCGGTCGGTTCAACTCCGGTGACGTCCACTTTCTCGAGTTTCTCGACGTAGGCGAGCACTTGCGAAAGCTGCGCCTGGAATTTGGCGGTTTCCTCCTCGCTCAAATTCAAGCGCGCCAGTTGCGCGGTATAGCGGACGTCAAAAGCGGCACTCATAAATAGGAACGGTGAGTAGAGCGGGGTGCGGCACGACATTCAACGCCGAACATCGGTGAAGTGGCGAATGGAAGGGGTGAACAGTAATCAGTAATAGCGTGGCGCAGCGACTCACTCATTACTGAACACTGATTACCGTTCACTTTCCCTCCTTACGCGGCAACAGAGCGCCGTCGCTACACTTACTGATGCGTGAAGATGAAATACGCCCAGTAGAGCACGGCGCCGAAGGCGCAGAGCAGCACAAAGAAAAGGAAACGGCCGCGGCGGCGCTCGGCGCGCAGGCTCTTCACCCGGGCGGGCATGGCGGCGTTGAGCTCGAAGCCGTAGCGTGGGTCGTGCAACGCCACGCGGGAACCGCGGCGGGCTTCCGTGCGGCTGGCACGCTTGACGAGTTCCTCCCGGCGGGCGCGCTCCTGCTCCTTGCGGATCTTCGGTGCGTCCTCGATCAGGCGCTGGTTGCGCTCGATCTCGGCCTGCAGCTTTTGCTGCTTCTCCTCCAGGGCGCGTGCTTTCTCATCCAGCGGGCTGGCGCCTTTCGTGGGCTTTTCCGGCTTCCGGCGTTTGGGCAGCATGCGCATCCTACTTATTGAAAACGGCGAGAAGGACGATGATGAGGAAGACACCGAGGACCAGGATGGGCAGGGTGAAAGCGAAGCCCGCCTTCAGCCAGTACATAAAATCCTTTTGCTCGGTCAAGGCATATTCCGTCTGATAACCCACGCTCGCGGCAACGTGATCCGTGCCATCCGTTTCCCTCGCGGAACTGATCTTCGGCAGCGAAGCAGAATACTCCGCCCGCGCATCATCCACCGCACTCAGCGCCTTGGTCAGTTCCTTGTTGATATCGAGCCCTTCCCAACCCTTCGGGTTGATGGAGTCCAGCACATCGAGGTGGCTGGTGAAGGATTCGTGAATGCTGTTCAGCAATTCCACGCGCTTTTTCGCGTCGTAAGTCTCGCGCTCGAGCACGACGACGGCGCGGGTGAATTTCTCCACCATGTCGCCCTTGCCCGCCTGCAGTTGCTCCTGCCGGCGGCTCAGCTCCTCGAGCTCACGCTTCTGCCGCTCGATGAGTTCCTGCTGGCGCTTGAGCGCGAGCAGTTGCTCCTGCGCCTTCTGCACCTGGTTATCGAGATGCTCCCCCGCGAGGGAATCTTCTTCGGGGAGATCGAGGTATTGGTCGTCAGAGCGCGTGCGGTCAGCCATGGGTATGCGTGGGTGTACGCGAGCGTAGCGTCGCGAATTTATATTTCCAGATTTTTCACGCGGCGGATGGCGAGAAGCAGCGGAAAAAGCATCACGCTGAAACTCAGGAGCAAGGCGAGCGCATACGGCAGTGCCGTCGGGACCTCCCACGGAAACTTGCTGACCCGCGCGATATCGGGCAAGGCCGACAAGCTGACAAAGAGCGTGATGTAGAGGAAGCTCGCCACGAGGCAGAGCGTGCCGCCGAAACCGCTCACGATCTTGCTCGGATTGTCTTCCTTGAAATTCGGGAACAACGCGCCGAGCCCCACCGAGAGCCCGCTGAGCGTCGCGCTCATCAGTGCGATGGCCACAGCGAAGAAACCGACGCGCAACCACGGCAGGTGCAGCATCAGGCTGGAGGTAATCATGAGGCTCACGGTGATGGCTGTGGTGGTAAAAACGCTCGTCCAGAATTTCTGCAGCAGCACCTTGCGCAGGCCGATCGGCGCAAGGCCGACGAGCCAGAGCAGGCGGCCTTCGAGCGAGAATTGCGGGAAGACGAAGCGCGTGGTGAGGGTGGAGAGCGTGAGCGAGCAGGCCGCGAGGTTCAGGTAGCTGATCATCGTCTCCCAGAACGGATTCTGGAAATTAAAGGCCACGTTGCGAAGGTTTACCACATAGATGCAGAGCAACCCGAAGAAGATCATGAACTGGATCCACTGGGCGGGATCGCGCCAGAAGAGCCGGGCATCCTTCAGGACGAGCGCCGCCGTGGGCGGAGACCACGGGCGGAGGAAATTGGTGATGTATTCCAGCAGTTCCGGCCGGCGCTCGCGCTGGCGTCGGGCCACGGCCTGCCGCTGAAACCGGGCGGCGCGGGAACTGAGCGCCATCGTCCAGCTCCCAAAGAAAAAGCGGCCGATCACCTCATAGCCGACCAACAGGCCCATCATCGCGTAGCTGAGCAGCAGGAGGAAGGAGAAGAGGCCCTGCCGGGTGAGCCCTTCGCTCCAGGCGAGGACGGTCTGGGCGAGCCACGCGCTGGGGAGGAAGGGGTTCACGCTGATCCGCGTGTGGCGCAGCAGTTGGTCGAAGGACAGGACGTCCTCCTGGGAGAGCGCTTCGGCATCGGTCACCGGCTTGATCCCGGCGATGAGCAGCGCGAGGACGCCGAGCGAGATGACCAGGACGATGTTCTTCACATCGCGATGGCCCAGGAGTCGCACGAGAAAAATCACCGCCCACGAACCAACCAGCGCCGGGATGATGACGAACGGCACGAAGACCACGGCCATCTCCAGGAAGAAAATCGGCGAGGCCTCGTGGACGCGTCCGTAAGCGAACATGAGCGGCGCGCTGAGAAAGAGCAGCGCCCAGCTCGACACCGCGAGGGCCTCGAGGAATTTCCAGCGGTAGATATTCGGCGGAGGCAGCGGCAGCGAGAGTAGCCAGGTCGTCTCCCGGCTCTTGAAGAGCGTGGAGTAGCCGATGATGAGGTTCGAAAACACCAGCATGATGAAGAAGAACCCGAAGACGAGATAGATGAGGCGCTGGGAAAGCAGGCTGCCGACCAGCGGAAAGCGATAGAGGAAATTGAGCCCCTCGAAGAACATCCAGTAGCCGAGCGCGAGATAGCCGATGATGAAGCCGCCGAGGATGGCGATCATCGCCGGCGATTTCTGCCAGATGCCCCGCCAGCGGGCGACGAACGAGCGCCATTGCACCCACGACAGGAGCCGGAAAAGCTGGAGCGTGGAGAGTGGACGTGAGTGGGAGGAAGTGGCGGAGTCCATCGATCAGGGACGATGCAATCGTACCCCATGAATACGAGCAAGGGGAACCGTGGGGATTGCACCGCTACCTGGTGGAACCAAGTGTTCGCTCCAATGTCGTTCAGACGCCATTGGCTCGCTCACCCTTCGTCGGAAGGAGCGAGTGGTATTGGGACGCGACCGCGCCTTTGGGAGTCACCGCCAGATCGGCTTTCTCCATTTGATCCATCCAGAGGCGCGCGATCTGGTCGCCCGAAACGCGCGCCTGCCAGCGGGACAGCACTGCCGGCGCATCGCATGGGCCAATGATGGTGAGCAGGAGCATCGAAGTCTCCGGCGGACTGATCATGCGATGCAATTTGAACCGTTCGACGAGTGCTTCGACGAGGGCATCGAGGGCTGCTGGTTGGTGCAGATTGGCCGCGAGAAAGATGGCGAATTTGGGACCGGCCGGTGTCTCCAAGGCTTTGGTCTCGCACTGGACGATTTCGCGCGCAGGAGCGGAGGCCGAACCGAACAGGCGCTTGATGCGATCAAACATTTCCCGGGTTACGTTTGGGTTGCTCTATTCTACCGGTACCAGTTCGACTTTGAGGAGGAAGATCTCGAGGTGCTTCGGGGGATCCTCGGTGGGATAGATGCCCATAAGGACGCGCTCGCCATTTTTGAGGCGCCGAGAGGTGGTGACTTTGTTGGTGTTGAATTCCGGTTGCTCGACGATGGTTTTGCCTTTGTGGGCGGCGCCTTCGATGGTGACTTTTTTGAACCCGGTCAGCCGGACGTGTTGCGGGACGATATTGAGGTCGATGGTTTTGCCATCGGGCGCGATAACGGGTTCCACTTCGAGGGTGACACCGGCGTTGCGCGTTTCGAAAGCGGTGGGGAAGGCTTCGAGAGTGCTCACGTCCACGCTGGGGGTGACTTTGGCGGGTGGGTCGGCGGGCACTTCGGAGACATTCAACGTTGGGGGATGATACTCCGTGGCCCAACGGATTTCCTTGATCGCTTCGATGACCGCACGTTGGCCGGTATGGGTGGTCATGATCGGCCATCCGATGAGTTTGGCGGTGCCCTTGGCCAGCATCTGCTGAATGCGGGTATTGGCAGCTTCGATTTTCTCTTTTGACTTCAAGTCCGGCATCAGCGCTATCCCGATTCGCTCGGGGACGGCGACGACTTGCATTTCGATGCGGACATCGGGTGTCGGCCGCTGTGGCCGGGTTGGATCGAAAACGGGAGCGGCAAGGGCACCGCTAGCCGGAGCAGCAAGGGCGCCGCTCACTGGAGCAGCGAGGGCACCACTGTCATCACACCAGGTGGGGGCGGAGGTGAGGGCAAGAGCCAATGGAATGAGGAGAAAAGGCTTCATGGATGGTTGGAAAAGGTCGGGACGGAAGGAGGGAGGAGGGTCCACCGTGCATGGAGAATATGCAGTTCCACATGCGGCTGGGGTTCGGCGAAAACGAAGACGCCGACGAGAGTCGGTTCGTCGCGACGGATGCTCAAATACGTGGTGGCTTTAGCGCTTTGGAATTCCGGTCGTTGCTGGACACCGGAGACGCCGAGCGGCGACTCCTGCCCGCGCCATTGGCGAAACCCGGCGAAGCGGAGATAGGATGAAACCAAGCTGAGATCGATGAGCTGATATCCCGGAGCCATCAAGCTCTCTATCTCCAGAGAGGCGCCCACGTTTCTCGTTTCGAAAGCAGACGGCGTGAAAGCACCCCACCAAGGATAAAGCCGCGCCATTTCTTTAAGCTCCGCCTCCGAAAACGGTTGGGGTGGATTGGGCGGCATGGGCTCTGTGGCGTATCGGTACTCGACTACGCTTTGGGTAACGACGCGCTGACCACTCTCTGACCACACTACCGGCCAGTCGATCAGCGTGGCTTTGCCATCCCCGATCATCTTTTGCAACTGAGTCCATGCGGCCGGTGCAGTCTTCCGGTCCCGGAGCGCGGGAACGAGGTGCAGCGCTTGCGCCACCGAGACGCTGACCATTTGCACGTCCACGCGGATGCGAGCCTGAGACGGGGGCTCCTCACCCCACGCCAGTGATCCGCCGAGACCGGCCGTGGCGATGAGGGCAAGGAGGGCGGGCCAATTCTTCATTTGGCCTTTGTCGTGGGTTGGGTACGGACACGGAGGAAGAAGAGTTCCATGTTGGCTTCATCCTCGGGGATCTTGTGGAGGCCGAGGAGCACACGCTGCCCAGTGTGGAGGTGCAGGGCGAAAGTGTCGCTCAGCGTGGAAAAGAAGGGCTGCTCGATGTATTGATGTTCGCCGGAGTGCACGACGCCGATGTCGTATTTGTGAAAGCGGAGAAAGCGGACGTGTTGCACCGCTATCCCTAGAGCGATCCATTGACCGTCGTCGGAGACCTTGGGTTCCAGTTCCAGCGTGGCGCCGACATTGCGCGTTTCAAAGGCGGTGGGGCAAGCTCCGGTGATAGGCAGATCTTTGTACGCGGCGTTTTTTTCAAGACGTATCTCCTGTGGAATTTGAGGAGGCGTGAATTCGGTGGGATAGCGGACTTCCCGAATCTCTTCCGCGATCATCTTCTGCTCTGTGTCGCCGCGGACCGAAAGATTGGCGACCAAGGTTGCCTGACCCTGCTCGATCATCTGCTGCAGTTTGGCCCACGCGGCATCGATTTTTTCGTCGTCGCCCAAATCGGGCAGTAGCGGCCAGGCGAGCTTCTGGGGCAACGTAACCATCTGGCATTCCGCGATGACCGTCCATTTGCTGTCGGATGGTGCGGGGGCGTTGCCGGCGCGTCCGGGGAGGCCGAGGGTGAGCAGGAGGAGGGCGGCACCGAGGATATGGCGCAGGAAGAGAGTGGAGGGCGTGAGCTTCATAGGGTGCAGGGGAACTTGCCGCGGGTCACATGGTGGAAAACAATCGCTGGAGAGGCCGTCTGAGGAATTTGGCCGGGCGGAGGGTGCCCGCCACTTGTTTAAAAGAGAAGCGGAATCCATGCCCTGCCACAGTCATTGACGCCAGGAGCGAAAAGGGAGAAAAGACGCGGTCAGCCACGAGCTGGCCTTGGTCAGCAAACATCGAAAATAAACTTCTCATGCGCGCACCGTGCTCGTTCCTCCTGACGGCTGTTTTCGGGAAAGTATTCATTTTGCTGACGGCCGCGCTGTTTCTGCGACCGGTCGTCGTGCTGGCGGCGGCGGACGTCACGCCCGAGGGGCAGCATCTCGCGGCGATGCTCGATGCGATGCACGTGGAGGAGCATTGGATCGCGGGGGCGATTGTCGATTGGCGCACAGGAGACCCGACGGGCAAGCCTCTCAAAGAAGGCGATACGGGCAAGCACACGCACTGCAGCCAGTTTTCCGCGGCGGCTTGCGAGAAGCTCGGGATCTATATCCTGCGTCCGCCGGAGCACGGCGCGGTGTTGCTGGCCAATGCGCAGTTCGATTGGCTGTCCAGCGAAGGCCGGGCGAAGGGTTGGACGCCGGTGGCCGATGGCGTGGCGGCGCAGGATCTCGCGAATCGCGGACAGATCGTGGTCGCCGTTTGCCAAAATCACGACCCGAAGAAATCGGGGCACATCGCTATTGTTCGTCCCGGCAAAAAGACGCCGGTGCAGATCGCCGCCGAGGGGCCGGATGTGATCCAGGCCGGCGGGACGAATTACAATTCCGCGAGCTTGAAGCGCGGCTTTGCCAATCATCCCGACGCCTTTCCGAAGGGCGAGATTCGGTACTACATGCACCCGGTCGAGGCGGGCCGGTGAACCAACGACACGGCAGTCGCCGCTCAGTTAAACGCGGAGAGCGCAGCGCGGTGGAGCGGCAACCAAAGAAATTTTTAAACGCAGAGGCCCCAGCGCGGCGAAGCCGCAACCAAAGAATTTTTAAACGCAGAGGCCGCAGAGGCGCAGAGAAGAAGTGTCGAGGGGCAGGTGGAGTAAAACCGCGAATGAACGCGAATAGGGCGGCAAACGCAGTTTTCTATTCGCGTTTATTCGTGTCCATTCGCGGTTAAAAAATTTCCGCAAGCTGCGGACACTTTTCGGGTTAGCACTGCAGAGGCGCAGAGAAGAAGTGTAGAGGGGCTTGTGAAGTAAAAACCGCGAATGGACGCGAATACACGCGAATGGAAAACCGCGTTTGTTTCCTCTATTCGCGTTCATTGGCGTCCATTCGCGGTTCTTTTTTCCCTTTCGGGTACCCGGGTCTTGTCTCTCCTCTGCGGCCCTCGCGCGTTCTCGGCCGCGCTAACCGTGAAAATGGACGCAGCTTGCGTAGATTTTTGACCACGGATTTCAGGAGTGGAGATCGCCGCGGATTCTTTAATCCGTGAAATCCGAGAAATCCGTGGTTCATCTCCTCCCCAATCGAAAACCGCTTGGTTGCGGCTCTGCCGTCCAGCGTCCTCTGTTGAACGCTTGGGCATGGCGTGATTGCTGTTGTTCGGAGACGAATTTCGAGAATCCGTATAATTCATTTCGACGCAACGGGTTGATGCAAAGCGGTGAGTTGGATAGCCAGTACGGCAAACCCCGGCTCCCGAACCCAAAATCCTCGTGCTCAAATCCTGCTTCTCCCGATTGACGAAACTTTCCTCCGGAAATCGATTCCTCTTCCCCGCACTGCTCGCGGCGCTCTCGCCGGCTCTGGCCTTGGCGGAAGCTCCCTCGGGCGATGTGCCGCCGCCGTGGGCTTATGCGGTCGATCCCCCCGGAGTGAAGGCGCCGAAGGATGACGGCACGCTGCGCCATGTGCCGAACAGCACGCTCGCCTTGACGCTCAGCCAGGTGCGCGACGGATTCGTCGCGCCGGACTGGCATCCGGACGCGCACCCGCCGCTCGCGCCGATCGTCGCCCATGGCCGCAAGCCGGAGGTGATGGCCTGCGGCTATTGCCATCGCGCGGAAGGCACGGGCGGGCCGGAGAATGCCAGCGTCGCGGGATTGCCCGCCGCCTACATCATCCAGCAGATGGCGGATTTCAAAAGCGGCGCCCGGAGCACGTCGATGCCCGAGCGCGCCCCGCAGAAGAACATGATGGCGCTGGCCAAAAAACTGACGCCCGCGGAAGTCGAAGAAGCGGCGGCTTATTTCTCCAGCCTCAAGCTGCGCCCCATCATGCGGGTCATCGAGTCGGATATGGTGCCCGAGACCTATGTCCACGGCTGGCACCTCGCGAACCTCGACAACGGGAAGAAAGAACCGATCGGCCAGCGGATCATTGAGATGCCGGAGGACCTCGAGCAATTCGTGAGCCGGGATGCGCATTCGGTGTTCATCGCGTATGTGCCACCGGGGAGCATCGAGAAGGGCAAGGTTTTGGCTACGACCGGCGGCGGACGCACGATTCAGTGCACCATTTGCCACGGTCCTGATCTGCGGGGCTTGAGCCACATCGACACCGCGGCGGCCACGGGCAAAGTCGACGCCAGCGTCGCGTCGGGTTTCCAAGGGCCGATCCCGGGCATCGCCGGCCGTTCGCCGACTTACATCGTGCGCCAGCTTTTCGATATCCAGCACGGCGTCCGCGCCGGCGCAGGCACCGTGCTCATGAAGCCGACCGTGGAGAAACTGACGATGGAAGACATGATCGACCTCGCGGCCTACGCGTCTTCGCTGCAGCCGTAGGCTGTCGTTACGGCTTCGGAGGGATGCGCTCCTGCGCGTTCCCTCTCTTCCTCGTGGGTTGCCTCGAAAATTGGGGAACGCGCAGGAGCGCATCCCTCCGCGTAGGTGCCGCCACTACCGGGTCTCCTACCGCCCCGGCGCCAATTCGAAGAGCCACCCCTTGAGATACTCGGTCTCAGGGATGGTGGTGACGATCGGGTGATCGGCGCCTTGCGAGTAGTACTCCAACTGACGGAGCGTCTTCTTCGCGTCGACGGCGGCTTCGTTGATCACTTCCTTGAAAATCTCGCTGGTCACGTGGTGCGAGCAGCAGAAGGTGGCGAGCAGGCCATCGGTGTTCAGCAGCTTGAGCGCGCGCAGGTGGATCTCCTTGTAGCCGCGCATGGCGTCGCCGAGCTTGCCCTTGCTCTTGGTGAACGACGGCGGGTCGAGGATGATGAGGTCGTAACGGGCCTGCTGGCGCTCGAGGTCCTTGAGCAGGTCGAAGACATTGGCGGCGTAAGTTTCCACGTTCAGGTTGTTGCGCTGGGCGTTGCGGCGGACGAGTTCGATGCACTCGGCGCTGATCTCGACAGCTTGCACCTGGCTCGCGCCGGCCTTTGGCACAGGCGAGGGCCGAAGGCGCCCTGGTTGGTGAAGCAATCGAGCACCTTGCGCCCTTTGGCGTGGGCGGCGACGGCGGTGTAATTCGGCAATTGATCGAGATAAAAGCCGGTCTTCTGACCCTGCAGCAGGTCGATCTCGAAAGTGATGCCGTCGACGGAGATTTCGAAGGGGCCGGGCGCGGTGCCGGCGAGTACGCCGGTGTGCAATTCGAGGCCCTCGGCTTTGCGAATCGGGGCGTCGTTGCGCTCGATGATGGACTTTGGCTGGAGCAACCCCTGCAGCGCTTCGGTGAGCAGGGCTTTGCGCTGGTCCATGGCCAGGGTGAGCGTCTGCACCACGAGATGATCGCCGTAGCGATCGACGATCACCCCGGGCAAACCGTCGCTCTCGCTCCATACGAGGCGGCAGAGGCGTGGGTCGACGTTGCGTCGCGTGCGGTAATCGATCGCCTGCTTCAGGCGGCGTTGGAAAAAGTCGAGATCGAGATCCTGCCGCTGACGCGAAAAACGCCGGGCGACAATCTGCGACTGCGCATTGTAGATGGCCGAGCCGATCAGCCGGTCCTGGCCGTCCTTGAGCGAAACGACGTCGCCATTGGCCGGCTGGCCAAAGGTCTTCAGCACTTCGCTGGTATACACCCAATCGTGGCCGTGAAGGATGCGCGAGCGAGGTTTGATGATGAGTCCGGCCATAGGTGGGCGGGGAAGATAGGTGCGGATGGGGGAGGAGCCAAGGGGGAATGACGAATGGGGTATGCCAAATGACGAATGTTGACTCTTCCTTGCTCGCAATTTGACAACTTTGTGGCTACCGTAATGGCCCCTTTTGAACGGCCATTTCCGCGACCTGTCGAATGATTTCTCCCTCCATGCCCCTGCGTTTTTCCGCCCTGCTTTGTGTCCTCGCGGTGCTACCTCTGGCGGGGTTGCGGGCGGCGGATACTGAGAAGGATAAGGGGGCGGCGGCGCTGGGATTGCTGAAGGCGATCGATGAAGGGTTTGTGCAGGTTTACGAGAAAGTGGCGCCGTCGGTGGTGGTTATCGATGCCAGCAAACGGCCGCTGGATGATGAGGATGAGGTGCCGCGTGGGTTTGAGTTTTTCCTCGATGAGGGGCGGCAAACGCCGCGCGAGCCGGACAAAGACAGTGGCCCTAAATCGCCCAAACCGCCGGGAGTTCTGACGCGTAGCGAGGGCTCGGGCTTCGTCGTGCGGGCGGATGGATACATCATTACGAACCAGCACGTGGTCGCGGACGCGGAGAAGCTCACCGTGCGGCTCAAGGATGGCCGCACGCTGCCCGGCAAAGTGGTCGGGACCGATGACCGGACGGATATCGCGGTGGTGAAGGTCGATGCGAAGGATTTGCCGACCGTGGAGTGGGGCGACAGCGAGAAGCTGCGGGTCGGGCAACTCGTGTGCGCCATTGGGGCGCCGTTTAGCCAGGACTACAGTTTTACCGTGGGCTGGGTGAGCGGGAAGAATCGCACGAATCTCCTCGGGCCGACTTCGACGACGATCCTTTACGAGGATTACATCCAGACCGATGCCTTCATCAACCCGGGCAACAGCGGTGGCCCGCTCTTCGACGTGGAAGGAAAGATCGTGGGCATGAATACGCTCATCAATGGGATCGGGCACCAGCTCGCTTTCGCCATTCCTTCGGCGATGTTGCAGGATGTGGGGCAGCAACTCATCGCCACGGGCAAGGTGCAGCGGCCGTGGCTGGGGATCCGCATCGAGACCCTGGCGGACAATGCCACGCTGCGCGCGCATTTGACCGGGATCGAGCAGGGCGTGGTGGTCGATACCGTGGAGGCCGACGCCCCGGCCTACAAGAGCGACCTGCGGCCGGCGGACGTGATCACCGAAGTTGACGGCGTGAAGGTGAACTCAGCGCACGATCTGCAGCGGATGATTTTGAAAAAGAAGATCGGCCAGGCGGTGCATCTCACGGTGTGGCGTGGCGGGACCATCCTGCAGATTGCCGTGGCCACGGGAGAATTGCCGACCGAAGTGACCAAGGTCGCCAATGTCGCGCCATCGAAGGAAGGGCCGGCGGCCAAGGCGGAGACGCTTGGGCTGAAACTGCGCGATGGAAAACCGAAAGGAGCGCAAGTGGTGAGTGTGGCCGCGGGCAGCCCGGCGGCACATGCGGAGATTTTTCCGGACGACCTGGTCACTGAGGTGGAGGGCAAGCCGGTGAACGACGCGGCGGGTTGCGTCTCGGCCATCACCACCGGCCTCGTGACGAAGGGGAACAAAGGCATCCTGCTCAACGTGGAGCGTCAGGGCCGGCGCGCCTTTGTGATTCTGAATCCGCACCTGCCCTCGTTCCCTTGATGAGCTGAAGACT
The DNA here is from genome assembly GCF_000173075.1 of Chthoniobacter flavus Ellin428. Lineage (GTDB taxonomy): Bacteria > Verrucomicrobiota > Verrucomicrobiia > Chthoniobacterales > Chthoniobacteraceae > Chthoniobacter > Chthoniobacter flavus. The sequence goes on along the minus strand of NZ_ABVL01000009.1, from coordinate 225,532 downwards.
TTCCTTGGTTGGGGCGGCCGGTGCTGCATGAGCAGCACCGGCCGTTGTTGTCAAAGTGGAAAGTGAGAGTGGAGAGTGGAAAGGGAGGGCGCGTTCCTGGGAGCGGCGACTTTCCAGTCGCCGACCTAAAGCCTTCGGCCCGAAGGGCCCTCACGATGGGGCACCGCCGGCGCGGTGCAGGGCGACCGGAAAATCGCCCTTCCCACGACGCCCAGCGGATTCGGATTGCAACCCGCTCATTTCGCGCAATTTTCAGCGCTGCATGAATTCTCCTGATCGTCGAGCCGCACGGCCGCATCTGCGGGCGGCAGCGCTCGCGCTGGCGCTGGCCGCGTTGGGCCTTGCCGGGGAGTGGTGGCATATGCGCCGCATCGAGCAGCAGCTCTTGCCCGTGGTGACGGCGGAAAATTCGAACCTCAAGGATCTGGGGATCGTATGGCAGGAGGAGACCTTTGCCCGGCCGGATGTGCTGCCGCTTTACGGGAGCTCGGAGCTCATCAAGCGGGCGCCCAACAAGGCGAGCCAGTTCTTCGCCAGTTACCCCACGGGGTTCGTGGTGTCGCCAGTGGGCCGGCCGAGTTGTACTTCGTTGGTTTTGCTGGAAAAGCTCGCCGCTTCCGCGAGCCAGGCCAAGGGGCACAAAGTCGTGCTCTGCGTCTCGCCGAGTTGGTTTGTGGTGAAGGGGGCGAACCATGATGGCTTTGGTGGCAATTTCTCCATGATGCAGGCGAGCGAACTCTTTTTCAGCGCGCCGCTGAGCATGCAGCTCAAGCATGCCATTGCCGGGCGGATGCTGCGCTACTCCGAGGTTTTCAATAAATCCCCCGTGCTCGCGGTGGCGGTGCGAGGACTGGCCAGCGACCGCTTGCAGGACCGGTTGCTCTACTATGCGTGCATGCCGTTCGGCCGCTTGCAAAACGTGGTCTACCGGCTGCAGGATCATTTTGAAGTGATCGATCATCTGAAGGACGATCGCTGGTTGCGCCACATGCCCGAGCGTCACGAAGTGAATCCGGACTGGGATGCGTTACTGGCGGCGTCGCGGCAGCAATGGAGGCCCTTGCCCGACGACGTGAACGAACCGGAACGGACAAAGGTCTTCACCGGCGACGGGATGTTCCTCCAGTCGCTCCAGCACTCCTACGAATGGGGCGACATGGAATTGCTCCTGCGCACGGCCCGGGAACTCGGCGTCGATCCGCTGCTGCTGAGCATCCCGATCGAATACGCGCACTTCGAGCACATGGGGGTCTCGGCCAATGCCATTGATGCCTACGCGTGGCGGCTGAATGAATTTGCCCAACGCTACCAAATCCCTGTCGTGGACTTCGCGGACTTCGGCGACGACCCGCGATTTTTCGCCGATCACTTCGGCCACCCGAGCGGCGCGGGTTGGCTTTATATCGACCGCGCGCTGGACGATTTCTACCACGGCCGCCCGTCGCGCCAGCGCACGACCTTGCCCAGTGATCCGGAGATGCCGCCGGGCGAAATGGACAACCGTTAGTAGTCCTCGGACTGGTCGCCTTCGGCTTCCTCGGTCAGCGCCTTGGTCAGGGACTCCTGGAACATCAGGAAACGCTTCGTGACGAAGAGCGGGTCACGTTGCTCGCGCGGGTCGACGAACGCCTCGAGGAATTCCTCGATGGTCATTTCCTCGTAATCCTCGGCATCCGTTTCCCACAGGCGATCGGCAAAGGCGACCTTGTGCGTGGCTTCGAAACAGCAGAGCGCCAACTCGAAGTCGAGGTCGTCAAATTCATCGCCGAAGAGTTCTACAATGCGCGTCGTGGCATCACATTGGATCAGGTCATCGCTGATGAAGTGGATGATGCTGATGAACGAAGTGACGTAGTAACTCATGGTTGTGCGGAACGGCGGACGATAGGGCAGGGCGGCTTACTTGGCTGGAGTGGCGGCGGCGAGGAAATCGAGGAACTTTTTGCGCGAATCCTTCACCAGCGCGGAGGGGCCGGTCATCTTGACGAAGATATTGCCTTCCGGATCTTCGATGATGGCGCCGAGCAGGGCGTAATTCTCGTGGCTGGTGGCGGGCGGGCCACCGGCCATGCCGCCGCTGGAATAGGTGCCTTCGGCCGAGACGATCGTCACCTTCTTGCCGGCGATCTCCTCGGACTCGACCTTGGCCGCGTTTTCATTGCCGCGAAACTGGCTCACCCAACGTTGGGCATTCGCCTGGATATCCCCGCCGCTGCCGGCGCCGAAATAAAAGAAAGTGACCTCGGCCGATTCGCCCTTGGCGCCGGGGATGCTGAGCTGCGCCTTGCGCATCGGGGAACTCACCTCCACCCAAGTCCAATCCGCCGGACGCTTGAAAGTGAGGCCGCCCACCGGAAAGGTAGCGGGGTCTTCAGCACGCAGGGAGACGGCGCCGAGGAAGCACAGGGCAAGGAGGGCGAGGCGTTTCATAGGGCAGCTTGTGTAGAGCCGACAGGCCATGCGCGCAAGGAAAGACCCGGTCCTTATTTGACGGGCGGGGTGTTCGCACAGCGGCCGCTGGTCTCGAATTCCGTGAGATTGGCGATGGTCGTGGCGGCGATGTTGTCCAGCGCGTTGCGGGTGAAAAAGGCCTGATGCCCAGTGATTAACACATTTGGGAAGGTGAGCAGCCGGGTGAAAATATCGTCGGCGATGATCTGGTCCGACAGGTCCTCGAAGAAGAGATCGCCCTCCTCTTCGTAGACGTCGAGCCCGAGGTAGCCGACCCGGCCGGATTTCAGCGCCTCGATGACCGCCAGGGTATCGATGAGCGCCCCGCGGCTGGTGTTGATGATCATCACGCCGTCCCGCATTTTCGACAGCGCGTCACTGCTGATGAGGTGATGGTTCTCCGGCGTGAGCGGACAGTGCAGGGAGATGATATGGGCCGTGCGGAAGAGATGATCGAGTTCCACGAATTCGACGCCCAGCGCCGTGCATTCCGCATTGGGGAAGGGATCGTATGCGATGACCTGGCAGCCGAGGCCGAGGAGGATTTTCGCGGTAATCGCGCCGATTTTGCCGCTGCCAATCAGGCCGACGGTGCGGCCGTGGAAGTCGAATCCCAACAGACCATCGAGCGAGAAATTTCCCTCACGGATGCGATTGTAAGCGCGGTGAATCTGCCGATTGAGCGTGAGCATCAGCGCCACGGTGTGTTCCGCCACGGCGTATGGCGAATAGGCGGGCACGCGTCCCACGCCGATGCCGAGCCGGGCGGCAGCCGCGAGGTCGACATTATTGAAGCCCGCGCAACGCAGGGCAATGAACCGCACGCCCAGCCTGGCCAGTTCCTCGAGCACTTCGGCATCGACCGTGTCATTCACAAAGACGCAAACCGCATCCGAGTCCTTCGCGAGCGCGGCGGTCTCGGCGGTCAAATGCGGCTCAAGGAAACGCAAATGATGTCTGCCCTCATTGACCGTGAGAAAAGACGCTTGATCGTATTTTTTCGTGCTGAAAAAGGCGACGTTCATGAGAAAAGTTGAGAGTTGAGGGTTGAGAGTTGAGAGCCACGGTGAGTGGGCGTGGGCGGGTGCGTATCGAGAATTCTTACCAGAGTGAGTTTGGAGTTGGCTGGAGATATCGCCATACAAAAACCGGCTCTCAACTCTCAACCATCAGCTCTCAACTTTCCTCCCAACCGCCCAGCGTAGCTTCGCGCTGGCGGAGCGCGGATTGGCCCGCAGTTCCTCGGCTCCCGGACGCAGGACGTCGCGGGCGATTTCGGAGTAGAGGCCTTCCTGGAGGCCGGTCTTGAAGGCGTGCTTCACGCGGCGGTCTTCGCCGGAATGGAAAGTGAGGATGGCGATGCGTCCGCCGGGGCGCAGGCATTGCGGGAGGTGGCGCAGGAAGGTGTCGAGCGCGCTGAATTCGTCGTTCACCGCGATGCGCAGGGCCTGGAAGACGCGGCGGATGGTGTCGTTGGGTTCGATGCGGGGGAGCGAGGCGAGCGCGGTGCGGATGACCGTGGCGAGCGCGGTGGTCGTGGTGATCGGGGTGCGGGCCTGGGCATCGAGGATCGCGCGGGTGAGGAGCGCGGCGTTCGGTTCGTCGGCGTTTTCCGTGAGAAGTTGCTCGAGTTTGGCGGCGTTGATCGTTGCGAGCAGGGCGGAGGCGGGCTGTCCGCGCTCGGGGTTCATCCGCAAGTCGAGCGGGCCCTCGACTTTGAAGGTGAAACCACGCGACGGGTTGTCGATCTGCATCGAGGACAGGCCGAGGTCGGCGAGGATGATGTCGGCGCCTTCGGGCGCTTCGCGGGCAATCAGTGCGGGGAGGCCGGCGTAGTTCACGCGTTGCGCGGTGAAAACGTCCGGGCCGAAGCCAAGCGCGCGCAGGCGCGCTTCGGTCTTGGGCAATTCGAGCGGGTCGACGTCGAGGCCGATGAGGCGTCCTCCAGGCGTGATCCGTTGCAGGATTTCCCGCGAGTGCCCGCCGTAGCCGAGCGTGGCGTCGACGGCGAATTCGCCCGGCTTCGGCGCGAGGATTTCCATGATCTCGGAGACCATGATCGGTCGATGCATGCCGGCGGGTGTCTTGCCGCTGGCCAGCACTTTCTCGACATCGGTCGCATAGCGATCCGGCTGGTGCTCCTTGTATTTCTCGTGGAAATGCCGCGGGTTTTTCCCCGAATAGCGAGGGCGTCGGCGCGGCTTTTCTGGCACGGGATCAGTCATTGCGGAGATGGGCTTGGGAATATGGGAAAGCGGCCATCAGGATGCCATGCGAATGGGGAAGTGTTCAAATCTTCCTCGCCCACATTTGCGATTGGCGTGGGGACCGATTCTCCGTTTACGCTGGCCCATGCTTTCGCGCTTTCCCCTCGCTGCCACTCTTTTCGCGCTCATGACTACTGCCGCCGCGCTCAGCGCCGCTGAACCGTCTTTTCCCGATCCCCAATCCCTGCCCGTGCACACTGCGTTGCCCGACCCGCTCGTCCTGACCGATGGCCAGCCCGTGACCACGCGTGAAGCGTGGTCGGAAAAGCGCGCCCCGGAATTGCGCGCGCTCTTCCAGCACTACGAGTACGGCGCTTTCCCGCCGCCCGCGAAAGTCATGGCGAAAGTTCTGCGGGAGGACAAGGCGGCGCTCGGCGGCAAGGCGACGCTGCGCGAGATCACGCTTTCGCTTTCGCAGCCGGAAGGCACGGAGATCCATCTGCTGCTGGTCACGCCGAACGACGCGAAGAAGCCGTCGCCAGTCTTTCTCGGCTTGAACTTCAACGGCAACCACGCGCTGCTGCCCGATCCGCAAATCTTTGTGCCGCCGACCTGGAAGTCGCACAAGGGCCAGACGCTGGAGCAGAGCCGCGGTTCGGAGTTTGATACCTGGGCAGTGGATCAAACGATCGCGCGCGGTTACGCCCTGGCGACATTCTGGAACAGCGAAGTGGTGCCCGATGACAAGGACGCCGCGGAAGCGATGCTGAAAAAATTCCGTCCGAGTGGTTCCGCCGAACGCGGACCGAGTGACACCGCGACCATCGCCGCGTGGGCCTGGTGCCTGAGCCGGGCGGTGGATTATCTCGTGACCGATCCGACGATCGATGCCAGGCGCATCGCTGTCGTCGGCCATTCGCGCAACGGCAAGACCGCACTGGTCGCCGCGGCGTTTGATGATCGTATTGCTCTCGCGGTCCCGAGCCAGGCGGGTTGCGGTGGCACCGCGCCCTGCCGGGTTTCCGAGGAGTTGGCGAAGGAAGGACCCAACGGCCGCCCGACCGTGGAGACCGTGCGGCAGATCAACAAATCCTTCCCACACTGGTTCTGCGGCAACTTCAAAGCCTTCAACGACGAACCCGCGCGCCTGCCTTTCGATCAGCACGAATTGATCGCCCTCTGCGCACCGCGCCCGGTATTCCTCTCCTGCGCGACGGAAGATGTGTGGGCCAATCCATCCGGCCAGTTCGAGATGCTGCGCGCCGCCGACCCGGTCTACAAGCTGGTTGCCGGCGATGGTCTTGGCGCCACGCAAATGCCGGAGGTCAGCAAGCCACTGCCGAGTCGCTTGGGGTATTACATCCGCCCGGGGAAGCATTCGATGACCCGGTCCGATTGGGCCGTTTGGCTCGACTACGCGGATAAGTGGCTTCGGCCCTGAGGGCGGATGAGTTGATAGTTGATAGTGGATAGTTGATAGCCACCGCTGGTGTGCGTGGATGGCTAGCCATGCCGCGCGTCTCTCAAGTTGCGTGGCTTGGCGTGGTAGCATTTTGTAGTGCGGCGAAGGTGCTGCCGCGTCCCCCGCGTGTCATTCTGAGCGAAGTGACCCGATGGTGAGGTGGCGGGGCACGGAGTCGAAAGCCGAGCGAGCGAGACGCCTATGGGACTGCGGGGCAAACCCCGCCGCTTTACCAGCGATAGTCTCCGGTAAAGCGGCGGGGTTCTTCGACTGCGCTCCGGTCGTTACACTCCCTGCACTCCGCTCAGAATGACCGCGGGGAGGGGACACGCTTTTCAAAAAAAGAGAAAGCCGGTTTTGGCCTGCGACGTGGCAGGCCGAAAACCGGCTCTCAACACTCAACTATTAACTCTCAACCAGGCCGCTGCGGTCCTACTTAACTTCCGGATTCGGCGTGGCGCTGCCTTCGGCGAGGCCGAGCGCCCACTTGATGCCGCCCAGGATGTGCGCCTGGTACTGCTTGCTGATTTCCGGCGGGTTGACGCGGCCTTTCATGTTCGGGTCGTCGCTCCACAGGTCTTCGCGGTGGCCGAGCGAGGTGTAGAAGACACGGCCTTTGCCGGCCATCTTGCACCAGGAGACGGGGAAGAAGACCTGCAGCGAGGTTTCGTTCGGGTCATGGCGCATGAACCACAGCATGTGCACCTTCGAGCGGTCCTGGCTCTTGATGTGATACATCTCTTCCTGCTTGATGTTCCAGCTCTCGCCGATGCCGGCATTGGCCGGGTGCTGCTTGTCCGCCGCGATGAGATCGGCGGGCACCTGCGCGTGGTGCGTTTCAAATTCGCCACCGAGCATCTCGATGTAGGCGGGGAAGTGGTGGAAGGTATCGCTGCCGCTGTGCATCGCGGCGAAGGCGTGACCGTCTTCGATCCACTTGATGAAACCATCCTTGTCGGGCAACGGCAGGTCGCCGGTGGTGTTGGCGAAGATGACCATGTCGATCTTGTTCGCGGCGAGATTGGCCGGGCTGACCTTCTCGAGGCTCTTGCTCATGGCCGCGTCGAATTCCGCCTGCTTCGCCTTTACGTCCTTCTCGAAATCCGGCGTCCACTTGGCCATCTCGGCCTCATATTTCTTCATGTCCGCGTCATACTTGGCCTTGGCTTTTTCGTCGGCATTCGGCGCGAGATCTTTCGGCTTGTTCGGCTTGCGCGGCACCTGGACATCCGGTTGGCGTGCGAAATCCACCACGGTGTAGACCTTGGATTCCTCACCGAGCTTTTTCAGCGTCTCTTCCGCGTAGGGAATCGAGCTGTGGCGGAAGCCGGTGGTCGTGGTCACGACGAGCACGCGCTTGGCTTCCGCGGCGAAGGAGGAGAACGCCGGACTCGCGGCGAGCGCGAGCACGAACAGGAGACGGAGGGTTTTTTTCATAGAGAGTAGGGAGGAAGAATTTGAGACGAGTCGCTACGCCTAAGCCATTACCCGTGGTGGTGACAAGGCTTAGAGGATGTACCGAAAATCCGACGAACGGAATTTTGACCATGGATGACGCGGATTTCACGGATTCTCAGGGTCCCCTCTTTTCCAAAATCCGTGCAATCCGCGAAATCCGTGATCCTTCCTCCACTCAAAATGGATCTCGCTACACCCTCTTAGAGACTGTGAAGTAAACTGGCGGAAAGAGGGCTGCAGCCCGCGAATGACACCGATGACGCGAATGGAAGAGATCTTGATTCGTGTCATCCGCGTGATTCGCGGGCACTTTGGAACCGCTTAGCCTTGTCTTGCCGCGTCGGAGGCGGGCAGGGTGAGGCGATGCAGATCGTCCCGTGCCGCCAGTGCCAAGCTCTCGTCGATGCCGAATGGCCCAGGTGCCCGGCGTGTGGCGCGATCCAGCCTGGCCTCGCCGAGATCGAGCCGAAGGGTTACGAGTGGGAGAGCAAAGGCCAATGGATGGGCCTGCCGCTGGTGCATATCGCCTTTGGTTACGATTCGAAGGGGCAGGCACGCACCGCGCGCGGTATCGTGGCGATCGGGCAGCGGGCCATCGGTGGCGTGGCGATCGGGATCATCGCCGGCGGATTCGTCTCGATCGGTATTGTGTCCGCGGGCATTTTTTCGCTCGGTGTGGTGAGCGTCGGCGCGATCATCGCCGGGGGCGTGAACGCGTTTGGCGCGCTGTCGATTGGCGTGGTGGCCGTCGGTTACAAAGTCGGCGGTGTGGCGACGTTTGGCTCGAAGGTGATGTTCTCGGCGATGAAAGGGGCGGTACAATAACGGTGGGGGCACGCTCCTGCTCTGCCCTACTAGTCATTTTAACGCATCAGCCGTGCGCGACGTTCTTTCTTCGAGAGATACCGCATCTTCTCCACGTCGGCGTAGAAGGCGTGCAGGTTGCCGTGTTCCCGGGCCATCAGGCGCTCGAAGCCGGGAACGAGATCGTAATAGGTGGACACGGTATTCAGCCGCGCGTTGTTCCAGGGCTTGGTGAAGGCGCGATCGTAAAGCGAGAAACCCGGGTGCTGGCTGCGAATCCCGAGATACCCGGTGTGCAGCTCCGCTAAGAGTGCGGCCTTGCGCTCCCGCATTTGCGCCGGGGAAAGATCCTGGCGCGCATAGAGGCCGCGCAATTTCTCCCGCGTCGCGAGAAGCAGGGCGACGACCTCCCGGTCGTTCGTCAGCGATGTCTCGTAACGCGCGAGTTCGGCGCGATCGCCCTTCGCCGTGAGCCAGCGGCGGACAGCCATCTCGGCATTTGCCGTGGCGAAGGCTTCGTTGAAATCGCTGTCGCCCGGGAGGAAAAGCTTCACGTGAGTGAGCTCGTGAAAGATGACCTCCGCGAGCTCGGCGTCGGTGCGTTGGAAAAAGGTGTTCAGCACCGGATCGTGAAACACGCCCAGCGTCGAGTACGCCTCGACGCCGCCGGCGTAGACTTCCAGTCCCTGGGCCTTGAGCCGCTTCACCTCCCCGCGCGCGTCCTTTTCCGAAAAGTAGCCGCGATACTCCAGACGCCCGACGAATGGATACCACCACGTCTTGCCCTCGACGGAAAACTCCGGCGCGGCGAAGAGCACCCACGAGACATAGCGCCGCCCGAGATCGGTGTAGCGGGTGTATTGGTGATTGGCCGGCAGCTCGAGCCGCGTGCCCGCGAAGTGCCGCGCATCCTCGACCACGGCGAGCTTGCGCTTCACCCGCGCCGGCACGCGATCATCCGCCATCACTACGGATATCGGCCGTGCCTTGCGCAGGATCTCCGCCTGCCCATCGATAGCTTGCGAGTAATACCCGATGGTGCTGCAACCCGACGTGACGAGCGCAACGAGACCAGCGACCAATGCGGCCAGGAGCCGCGGCATTCCATCCGCCCGCATCAAACGTGAACTAGGTATTGGCGGCAGAGGGAGTGGACTGGTTGTTGTGGCGCTCTGCCCGGATCTGCTTCCATTTTTGCAATTGCTGCGGGGTCAGGAGGGGTTTGATTTGCTGAAACGAGGCGGCGAAAATTTGCCGCATGTTCTTCCGCTTTTGCGCCTCGGGCAAGGACGTGTTGGCGCGCAACGCTTTCGCATCCGCGACGGCCTTTTCGATGATCGGGCTTGATCCTTTGCCCCCCTGCGCCGGGGTCAAAGGACAGCTCCTGCTTGAGCTTTTGAAAACGCCGCTCGCCCGCTTGCTTTCCCTGGCCCTTGCGGGGTGTCGCGCTCGGTGTGGCCGATGGCGTGGACTGAGCCGGTGTGGAGGAGGCCGACGGAGGAAGAGAGTTGCCGGGAGGTGTGGGCGGAAGCGGATCCGTCGCGCGCAAATCGACGGCGGAAAGCTGACCGGGCAGAAGGAGAAGAGCCGTGGCGGCGGAAACAAGAAAAACGGATTTGTTCATGACAATGGATTCAACACGCATTCGCCCGAAGGGTCTCACGCGAGCGGCGGCGTTAGTAATTCAACCGTGTGACCGTCCAGGAGACAATCAGACTATGTGACAATGAGTGGGCTGCCTTCCCATGGTCCCATTGTCTCCCTGTCCGATTGTCTTTCTCCTCCGCGTCTCTGGGTTTTTAGATTTTCCCTCCGGGTCGAGGAAACATGCCGGATTGCGTATGCGTTAGACAACCGCGAGGCATCGGGGGATTCGATTCCTTCTATGATGAGAGCAGATGCGACCAGAGGATCTCAAATCGACCTGCGCCGCACCGGTGATAAGTGGCTTCTCGAAGTCGACCACAAGCCGGTGATGATCACCCGCGACGGGCGCTGGTTGCGGCGGTTTACCGCTCGGATGCGACGCGCCTTGCCCGCCGGATGGCGAAAGTAGCCGATAGTAGCCGCCCCGCGGGATCGCTTCCCGAGAGATTTCGGAACGCTCGGCGAGCGTTCCCTACCCAAAGGGGACGGCGCTGCCGCTAAGAGACTGTGAAAAAAGTGCCCGCGAATTACGCGAATGACACGAATGGGCGTATTTTTCATTGGCGTCATCTGTGTGATTCGCGGGCCAAATAATCTCGCTGCCGCTTTATTTCACAGTCTCTAAGTTCGAGAATCTCACAGATGCGATAGTTAACTAAAAACGCTAGTTGAAGCGCTCCTCGTGCGTCCGCATTCGATCATAAGCCCGTTCATTAGCTCTCTCCGCCTCCACCTGCCGGCGTAGCGTCTCGCCCAAGGCGAAAAACCGCCGGGCCGCCGGCGAGCGTGGGCGCCGGGGTCGGCGGGGAATCTGCAAAGGCAACTCGCGTTGACATTCGCTCACATCCTCTGAATCGCTTGGAACGCCGAGAATGAGGGTATTTGCGCAAATTGCCCGAGTTGCCACACGCGCGGAATCGGGCTGTCGCGAAAGTAGGGTATGAAATGCCATCCGACGATTCTGGGTGTGGTTCTCATCTTTGGCCTGGCATCGTCCGCGTGGTGTCATCCCTCGCACGCCTCGCGCCGGCACCGGCATCACGTGCGGCGGCCTATCGTTTCGAAAAGCATGATGGCCAGCCTGGAGGCATCTTCCGAGAAATCGGAGGCGGATGAAGAAGCGCGTTACGAGGCCGTCAAGGCTGAGGCGAAGGCCGATCCGCGGATTCGGGAATTGAAGGAAAAATCCGACTCCGCCGAGAGCGACGAAGCCGCGCGCGCGGCGTCCATCGCCTATTACCACGCGCTATATCAGCGCATCCGCGACACCGACCAATCGTTGACCGAAAGAGCGAACCTCGCGGAGGAGGCCGTTGTCCGCCGTTTCACGCGGTGATAGAGCCTCTGATTAGTATTCAGTGATCAGTGGTTAGTAATCAGTCAGAATACGCCTTACTGACTGATTACTGATTACTGATTACTGATCTCGTCCCCATCCTACGGCGTCTTATCGTCCGCGGCGAGCGTGTAGCCGAGCAGGGTGGTGGCCTTGACCACCCGGCCGAGTTGGTCGACGTGGCATTCCAGCAGGGTCTGGCCGTTGCTTTCCACGGTAACGAGATAGGTATCCATCGTCCCGCCCGGCACTTCCAGGGTCGACTGCCGCGCCTTCACCTGCACGGCTGAGGCGACGCTTTTCGTCTCGATGGGCAACATCGCGGCGTCGACGCCCACCTGTTCCAGCGCGGCCCGGGCGCCCTTTTCATCCAGCGTATAGTCCTGCCGCTCGATGACCCCATTGCTCGCCTGCAATTCGTAATGGGCGATGTTTTCCTTCGGAATCACTTTGATATACGAGACCAGATCGGCCGGCACGTGGCTGTGCACGGAAAGGGTGAATTGTTTGACGTTGAGCAACTTGTCCATTTGCAACTCGCCACTCCAGGCGATGCGCTCGCGCTTCGCTCCGGGGATCAGGACCTGCAATTCGCCGTTGAACTTCAGGTTACGCTCCTGCCGGTCCTTGCCGGTCTCCGGTTCGATGTTCAAATGGCCGAGCGGCAGCTTGTCGCTGTAGATGTTCAGCTGCGACAGGGCGGGGTGCATGAACATGAGCTTCACCACGTGCGTCGGCGGGACCTCGCGCAACGCCGAGTCGTCCGGCCGCAATTGCTGGTGCACCAGCAACCCAGTCATCGTCAGCCAGAAGACCACGATGAAGATGATGGCGGTGCGGTAGAGCATGGACGGCTATTCCTTTCGGTGTTCGATCAGGGCGTAAGCGTTGTGATTGTGAATCGACTCAAAATTCTCGGCCTCCACGCGGTACCACGTGATTTCGGGCACCGCATTGGAGCGGAGGGCGATATTGCGGACGAGATCTTCGACGAACACAGGATTCTCGTAAGCACGTTCCGTGACAGCTTTCTCATCCGGCCGCTTTAAGAGGCTATAAAGTTCGCTGGAAGCGCTCTCCTCGACCAGGCGGATGAGGTCTTCGATCCAGATCGGCTCGCTGAACCGCACCGAAAAGGTGACCTGCCCGCGCTGGTTGTGCGCCCCGTGGACGCTGATCGCCTTCGAGCATGGGCACAGCGTGGTCACCGGGACGATGACCGTGACGACGAAATCGATGACGTCCTTTTCCAGCGTAGCGGAGAAGCGCGCCGTGTAATCCATCATGCCCGGCGAACCGGTGACCGGCGCCTTCTTCGTGAGAAAATAGGGAAACTCAAAATCGACATGCGCCGAGACGGAGTGCAGGCGCTGGGTCAGCTCGCGCAGGATGGTGTGGATGTTGTCCACGTGCAGCTCGGGGCCGAATTCATTCAGTACCTCCACGAAACGGCTCATGTGAGTGCCCTTGAAATGGTGCGGCAGGTCGACCGTGAGCGTGCTGGTGGCAATGGTGTGCTGCACCTCGCGCGCCTTGTCGCGGATCTGCATGGGGTACCGCAGCGCCCGCACGCCGACGCGATCGATCGGGATGCGGCGTTCGTCGCGTTGGGACTGGGTATCGGAAAGTGGAGTCAGTTGCTTCATCGGCGCGGACTGCATAACACAAACAGCCCTGAGAGAATGCGAAATTTCACAGTCTTTAAAGCGACGAGGGAGAGGAGGGGGCCTTTTCAAAGCTCCGGATGCTCGGCGAGCTTTTCGGCGAATTCTTCGCGCAGGGAGGGGGCGGCCGCCAGGCGGGCGGCGATCTCCCGGCGCAGTTCGCCACGGGTCCAGACGTCGGGTTCGGCGTCCATTCGGTGAAAGAGCCCGGCGATTTCCGCGGAAAGCCGCTCCTCCCGTTCTGGCCGGGGCCAGCTTCCCGCAGCTTGGACGGAATCGAGCGCCGCCTGGCAGGCTTCGAAATGCCAGTGGGCATGGCCGTAGACGTGCAGCCAACGGGTGAGGAGCAGCCCGGCCAGGGCGCAGCACAGGGCGGTATAGTTGCCCGTGATGGTGCCGATCATCCCACCGAGCCACGTAAAGCCGATGGAGCCAACCATCAGGCCGAGATAGAAGCAATAGGCGGCCCGCTCCAGGATCGGTCGGGCGGCAGGCGGCAGACTCATAACGGGAACTGAATCGCCTTTAGCATCGCCCAGGATTGGCGTTTCGCAAAAACGTTCGCACGCCGGGGCCTTTTTGACGCATCTTCGGCCGATGCGCGCCTACCTTGATCTCCTGACCCTCGTCCTCGACCACGGGCGCTTCAAGCCCGACCGCACGGGCACGGGCACCTACTCGGTCTTCGGCGCGCAGGCGCGGTTCGACCTCTCCTCCGGCTTTCCACTGCTCACTACGAAAAAGCTGCATCTCAAGTCGATCATCCACGAGCTCCTGTGGTTCCTCGCCGGCGATACGAATGTGCGCTACCTCCAGCAGAATGGCGTGACCATCTGGAACGAATGGGCAGACGAAGACGGTAACCTCGGCCGGGTCTACGGCGCCCAATGGCGCGACTGGATCACCGCCGATGGCCGCCACATCGACCAGATCGACAACGTGATCGCGCAGATCAAAAAGAATCCCGACTCGCGCCGGCTCATCGTCTCCGCGTGGAATCCGGGCGAGGTCGATACGATGGCCCTGCCGCCCTGCCACGCGATGTTCCAGTTCTTCGTCCTCGATGGCCGCCTGAGCTGTCAGCTTTACCAGCGCAGCGCCGACCTCTTCCTCGGCGTGCCCTTCAATATCGCCAGCTACGCCCTGCTCACCATGATGGTCGCCCAAGTCACCGGCCTGCAGCCGGGCGATTTCGTCCACACCTTCGGCGACCTGCATCTCTACGCGAACCACCTCGACCAGGCCCGCGAACAACTCACCCGCACCCCGCGCCCGCTCCCGACGATGACGCTGAGCCCGGCCATCCGGGACATCCACGGCTTCCGGTATGAGGATTTCGTGTTGAGCGGGTACGATCCGCATCCAGCGATAAAAGCTCCGATTGCGGTTTAGTTGAGAGTTGATAGTTGAGTGTTGAGAGCCGCGTGTTTTGCTATCGAGGCGTGGCGCTACGCTCGGTGGCTCTCAACTCTCAACCTTCAACTCTCAACTTTTTCCTCCCCTGATCGCCGTCGCCGCCATGTCCCTCAATCGCGTCATCGGGCGCGATAACAAGATCCCGTGGCATCTGCCCGAGGATTTCAAATGGTTCAAGAAACTGACTACCGGGCATTTCGTGCTCATGGGACGGAAGACCTTCGAGAGCCTCGGCCGGCCGCTGCCGAACCGGACAAACATCGTCGTCACCCGCAAACCGTTGCGGCTGGCGCGCGATCCGCAGTTCAAGGCGACCGTCGGCCAGGCTCGGGTCGGCCATTGGCAGGCGCGGTTTGGCCGGCCGTATCAGCTCGGCTTCGAGCGGCTCTCGGAACGCGACGTCTGGCTCGTGCGCGACCCGCGCAAGCTGGCGGATGCCTTTGAAAAAGCGCGTCCGAGCCGCCAGCTTTTCGTCATCGGCGGCGCGCAGATTTACGAGCAGCTCCTTCCCCGCTGCACCGACCTGTATCTCAGCGTCGTCCAGCGCGAGGTGGAGGGGGACGCCTGTTTTCCCGAATTGGAAGACGACTGGTATCTCCACGACACGCCACTGCGGACACCGGACTTCGAGGTGCAACACTACCGGCGGATGGATCTTTCCACCGTCACCCGCGCCTTGCGGCGGGCGGACGCTGGGGAGGGGAAGTAGAGGCGGATGCGTATTCACGTTCTCAGCGATCTCCACCAGGAATTCGGAGAGGTCGATGTGCCCGACGTCGACTGTGACTGCGTCATCCTCGCCGGCGATGTCTCCACCAAGGAGCAGGGGCTGATGTGGATTCGGTCGCGCTTTCGCGATGTGCCGGTAATCCATCACCGCAACGACTACCGAATCGGCCGCACCCGCATCCTCGCCAATCCACGAGCCTACCCGGACGATCCGAATGAGGATTTCATTCCCGATCTCGTGGTTGAGGTGGAAGGAGAAGCAGCGTCTCGTTTGTAGCGGCTGCGCTCCCGACCAGGCCTGGCGCTCGTCGTAATCGATATGATCGATGTCGCCATCGATTTTACCAATTTGCCCGGGTCGTCGCGGTGCTGATATAACCCTGGCATGTCTTTCGCTGCCTGGCTCGGTGCAACACTGTCGTTTTTCGATGGCTCTCCGAAAGTGTCGCCGCATCCGCTGCCGGATCGCAACCCGGTGTTGCTCGTCCATGGCATCTCCGATTCGGAGTGGAGCATGCTCTGGCTTGCCCATTATCTCCGGTGCGAGGGTTGGGAAGTGTACACGATCAATCTCACGCCGAATTGGGCGCAGAAGGGGATCGAGCCACTGGCGGCGCAGATCGATACTTTTGCGCAAAAGCAATTCGGCGCGCGGCGATTCGATCTGGTGGGCTTCAGCATGGGCGGACTCGTGAGCCGCTATTACGTGCAGCGCCTCGGCGGTCTCGAGCGCGTGGACCATCTCGTGACTTTGTCTGCGCCGCACAACGGCACGATCATGGCCAATCTCATTCCCAACCGCGGCTGTCGCGAGATGCGCCCGGGTAGCCCCTTCCTATGCGATCTCGCCCAGGATGCGGACAAGCTGGAGTACGTGAAGTTCACCTCACTCTACACGCCATTCGATCTCATCATCCTTCCGCAGCGCAGCTCCGAGATGCCGCAGGCGAACAACATCCGCATGCCGGTGGCCGCGCATCCACTCATGGTATTCGACAAACGCTGTCTACGCACGGTGGCCGAAGCGCTGCGCGAGTAGCGGCTATGGTGGCAGTCTTTGAGCGGTCCCGGAGGGACAATGGATTTTAGCCGGTGGCGGAAAGCCACCGGAACCGGGTTCCCGACGAACGGCGCCGGAGGGCGCGGCGGAAATGATGTAGAAGTGTCGCGGCCCGCGCCCCTCTGGGGCCGAGAGTAATGGGTCCGATACCGGTGGCTTTCGCCACCGGCTAAATTCCATCGTCCCTCCGGGACTGCACGCGTTCGACGATCAACCGACCATCGGCAACAGCTTCCCGAGCAATTCGCTGATCTTCACGCGTTCCTTCGAGCCATCGTCGCGATGACGCAGGGTGACGGTGTCTTTCAACTCCTCGCCCTTCTCGCCGAGCGTTTCGAAATCGATGGTGAGGCAGAACGGTGTGCCGGCTTCGTCCTGGCGGGCGTAGCGTTTGCCGATGCTCCCACCTTCGTCGTAAAACGCGGAGAAGTGTTTGCGCAGCAGTTCGAAAACTTCGCGGGCTTTGGCCACAAGTTCCGGCTTGTTCTTGAGCAACGGAAATACGCCGACCTTCACCGGCGCGAGGCGCGGGTGGAGGCGCATGACATACAACGTCTCCGACTTACCCTTGGCGTCCGTCTTCTCGACTTCGCTGTAGGCATTCGAAAGCACCGCGAGCGCGAGACGATCGAGACCGGCCGACGGTTCGATGACGTGCGGCACATAGAAGCCCTTGAAGAGCTTCTGGCACCATTCGTCGACCTGCGCATCGGTCAGGCCGCCCTTTTCCTTGGCGCGGTGCTCGGCCTTCTTGCGTTCGACCAGCGCGGCGCGCTGCTCGTCCGTCCACTTGGCGAAAGCGTTCTTCACTTCCTCGTCGAAAACGTCCATCGGCTTCCTGCTGGCGGTCTGGTGCGCCATAAGATCGAAGTCGCCGCGGGCGGCGAGGCCTTCGAGTTCTTCAGTGCCGAAGGGAAATTTGAATAGGATATCGACGCAGGCGCGAGCGTAGTGCGCCAGCTCTTCCTTGGTCTGCCAGTGGTAATCGAGCACGTCCGCGCCGAGACCGATGCCGGCGTAATAGTCGGTGCGCTCTTTCACCCAGTAGCGATGCCACATCTCCCAGCCCCAGTTGTCCTGCGGCACAGAAAGATCGGCGCCTTCACTCCACGCGGCGACGCTGCCGCAGACGGCCTCGATCGCTTCATCGGGCTTGATGAAAAACTCCAGCTCCATCTGTTCGAACTCGCGCGAGCGGAAGGTGAAATTGCGCGGCGTGACTTCATTGCGGAATGCCTTGCCGATTTGGCAAATGCCGAAGGGCACGCGCTGCCGTGAGGAGTCGACCACGTTCTTGAACTGCGCGAAAATAGCCTGGGCGGTTTCGGGGCGCAGATATGCGATGTCGTTCTCGGTCGCGGTCGGTCCTACGTAGGTTTTCAACATGAGGTTGAACGGCCGCGCCTCACCGAGAGCACCTCCGGTTTCGGGATGAAAGTCCACACTGCCTTCGACAGCATCGATTTTCGACTCGCCATGGAGTTCGATGTTTTCGGCGGTTTGATTGCGCGCTTGAGCAACCAGTTGGCGCACGCGCTTGCGGAAGCTCTCGATGTGTTCGCCGCCCCGCATTAGCACCGTAATGGAGTCGTTATGGCTGGAACCACCTGTGATGCTAAAGCCGCTGAACTGCATCACCACGCCGCTCTGTGGCTCGACGTGGTCCGCGCGTACGCGTTTGTTGGTCACCGAGCACTCGCGCATCAGGTCTGCGAACGTATCCACGTGACCCGAGGCCTTCCAGATGGCCGGGTGCATGATGATCGTGGCGTCGAGGCCCACGACGTCTTCGCGGTCGCGGGTCATGGTGCGCCACCAGGTGTCGCGCAGGTTGCGCTTCAGTTCCGCGCCGAGCGGACCGTAATCCCAGAAACCATTGATCCCGCCGTAGATTTCCGAACTTTGGAAAACAAAACCGCGACGTTTCGCGAGCGAAACGATCTTCTCCATTTGCGGGATTTCTTTGGGCTGGCTCATAAGGGACGGCGAAAGTGCGCGGGCTCCGGGCAACTCTCAAGCCGAAAGTCGGGTGAGGGAACGGTTGGCCGGAGGAGAGGAACCACGGATTTCAGGGATTGCACGGATTTCAGAAGGGACAGCGATGCGCACTCTTCAATCCGTGAAATCTGTGTAATTCGTGGTCAAAAAATCTTTGCGGCTTCGGTGCTGGGCAACAAAAAAGCCGCGCGACGCTGGGCGCCGCGCGGCTTGGAAAAGGGTGGTTAAAGGCGGCTTAGCTCTGGAACTTGATCGGTTCGCCCTTGGCCATGGCGGCATGCTCGGCGTCGGTGCAGGCCGAGTTCAGCGGGACGCTGGTCGTGTTGGCGGTGGAACCGACGAGGTTTTCGCGCAGCATGAACTGCTCGAGTTCTTCGCCGCTGATGTCGGCCAACATCTTGCCGTTCACTTCCACGCAGGGACTGAGCGGCTGCCCGCTCTTCTGCTCCATCTCCCAGCGAAAAGCCGGGTTCTGGATGATGTCTTTTTCAGTGTAGGGGAGATCGTACTTCTTGAGCACGGCGCGGACGCCATTGCTCCAGCCACAGTAGGTTTTCAGATAAGCGGTGATTTCGGGTGCGGGCATAAAGGAGAGCTATGTATATAACGCAGTTTCTGCCATTCGCCAAGGGTGGGTTTGGATAGAGGAAAAACGCCTTCGAGGTTTTATTTTTCGCTAAATGACCTTCACCCCCAATACCTTGGCCGTTGAATGACACGCCCGCCTTCCTCTCCTTCTCCTGCTTGGAGCGTCCTGTTTGCCTTCGCCCTGCTGCTGATCGGCGTTGGCGCTGCGGAGGCCAAACCGCCGTCGATCGTCCTCGTGATGGCCGACGACCTTGGCTATGGCGACTTTGCTTGTCTCGGAAATCCCGTCGCGCAAACGCCGGCCTTCGACCGCTTTTCCAAGGAGAGCGTGCGTTTCACGAATTTCCACGTGAGCCCGACGTCGTCGGCGACGCGGGCGGCGCTCTTCACCGGGCGACACGAGTTTCGCAGCGGGGTGACGGATGTCGGGGGCGAGCGGGAGCGGTTGCAGCGGGATGCGATGACGATTGCCCAGGTGCTGAAGTCCGCGGGCTATGCCACCGGTGTTTTCGGCAAATGGCAGCTCGGTGATGAGCCGCCCTACTGGCCGACGCGGCGTGGTTTCGAGGAGATGTTCATTCACGGTGGCCAGGCGATCGGTCAAGCGGGCGAGGGGAGCAGTGGCGATGTGCCGGGCAATTCGCATTTCGATCCCGTGCTGCTCCACAACGGCGAATTTACGGAGACGCTGGGCTTCTCCACCGACGTCATCTTCCGCCACGCCATCGAGTGGATGGATGACCAGATCGATACCGGGAAACCGTATTTTGCCTGCATCATGCCCAGCGCGGCGCGCCCGCCGGTTTGCCCGCCCGAGTACGAGCGGTTCTATTTGCGGCGGAAGGTGGCGCCCGAACTCGCGCCCTTCTTCGGCATGATCTCCAATCTCGACGAAAATTTCGGTGTGCTTCTCGACAAGCTCCAGGAGTGGGGGAGCGATGAAAATACGGTCGTCATCTTCCTCACCGATCACGGCGGCGCCACCGGAGTGGATGTCTTCAATGCGGGGATGCGTGGAGGCGCTGGGACGCCCTACGAAGGCGGCACGCGGGTGCCCAGCTTTTGGCGCTGGCCCGGTCACTGGACGAAGGGCACGGATATTGCCGCTCTCACCGCGCATCTCGATCTCTTTCCGACGCTCGCTGGTATCGCCGAGACGAAAATCCCGGACACCGCGGCGTCCAAACTCGAGGGCCGCGACCTGCGCGCGCTGCTCGAAGATCCGCAGCACGCCTGGCCGGACCGCCTGCTTTTCACTCACGTCGGCGGGTGGAAAAAAGGCGCGGCGGCTCAATCCGAGCACGCGCAATCCTCGGTGCGTGACAGTCGCTTCAGCCTGGTGAATGACCGGGAGTTCTACGATCTGCAGACCGATCCCGCCCAGACGAAGAACGTGCTGGGCGGACATCCGGAGGAAGCGGCGAAACTCCGCACCGCCTATGACGGATGGTGGAAAAGCATTCAACCCGACCTGGTCAACGAGGATGCTCCGGCGGCCAAACTGAACGCCTTCCCGGAGCTGCTGCGCAAGCAATTGGCCGAGGAAGCGGCGAAAGCGGCTCAGGATCCCAAATAAATTGAAAACCGCGAATGGCCGCGAATGAACACGAATAGGGGAGGACGATGAGGAAGCTTTCCTATTTGCGTCCATTCGGGGTTTTTAGTCCCCAGCCCCTCAACACTTCTTCTCTGCGCCTCTGCGGCCCTCTGCAGTGCTAACCATGAAAATGTCCGCACGACGCGTAGAATTTTTGGCCCGCGAATCACCCGAATAACACGAATGAGGGCAGATCATTCGCGTCATTCGGGTGATTCGCGGGTCACTTTCCCTTCCCTGTCTTTTCGCATGTTCGTGGCTCCCCTTTTGGTGGCGGCTCCGCCGCGCTGTGCCCTCTGCGTTTAAAAGCTCCCTGGTCGCGGCTCTAAAAAATCACGGCATTGCCCAGCGAGCCGGTTTCCAGCATACCTTCCGCCATGCAGCGCTCCCTCCGAAATTCTCTCCGCGTTTTTCTTTCGCTCGTCACCTTCGTCGGCTTCACGGCTTTGCCCGTGCACGCTGTCGAGACCTATACCGAGAATCCCGGCTCGGAAGGCGACGGTGAGTTCACCGTCGGACCCGAATACAGCACGCAAAAAGACCTCACCGACCTCGGCAATCCGAAGGGCAAGGATTTCGTGTTCACGATGAAACTGGCGGACAGCAAAATCTTCCGCGGCGATGACAAAACGCTCACGCCCGACAAGAAACCCGTCCGCACCGAGCGCAAAATTTTCGTCTACATTCCGGCAGCCTACAAGGACGGCGCCGCGGGCGCCGTTTCTCATCATTCACGATGGTCCCGGGCCACTTGCCGCTCGTGCGCAACGCGCTCGATAACCTCACCATTTCTAAGGATGCAAATCGCCGCCTGCCCGCGTTCATCGCCATCGCCGTGGAGAACGGTGGCAACGACGGCAAGAAGAGCGAGCGGGGCCTCGAATACGACACCATGTCCGACCGGTTGGCGCGTTTCATCAACGACGAAGTGCTGCCCGCCGTGCTGGACAACGCGGAGATCAAGGCCGCGTATCCGCATCTCGCTTTCACCAAGAATCCGTGGGGCCACGCGGTCATGGGCTGCAGCTCTGGTGGCGCCGCGGCGCTGAGCATGGGTTGGTTCCGGCCGGATCTCTTCCGTCGCATCGTGGCCTATTCCGGCACCTTCGTCGCGCAGCAGGACGATGACGCGCCCGAGCAGGCGCAAACTCCGCACGGCGCCTGGGACTACCATTCCGAGCTGAAGCTCATTGAGAAGAGCGAGAAGAAGCCGCTGCGCATCTTCACTCACGTGTCGGAAAACGACAATGGGGCTGATAAGCCCGAGAGCTCCTATCACAATTGGGTCATGGCCGGCCGCCGCACTTCCGCCGCGCTCACCGCCAAGGGCTACCATCACCGCTTCGTCTTCAGCAAAGCCACCAAGCATTGCGATGGACGGGTTTTTAACCAGACCCTCGCCGACACGCTGGTATGGCTCTGGCATGGGTATCACGGCGAGTAACGGAGCTTCTTAATCTTAATCGTAATCTTAATCTTAATCTCCTCCAGAACCTCCGGATTAAGATTACGATTACGATTACGATTAAGACTCCAAAGAATCGCGCTTCCCGTGAGCGAAGTGAGCCGCCATCATCGCGGCGATGAAACTTCGCCCCCTTACTCTCTCGCTGATTCTCTCGTTCGCCGCCGTGGTCGCTTGCTCGGCGGAAGAGCCGAAGCTCGAGCCGTTGTTTAACGGCAAGGACCTCACCAATTTCAAGACCGAGCCGTCGAAGGAATTCTGGCGTGTCGAGGATGGCATCCTCATTGGCGAGAACAATGCGGCGAAGAAGGGCGATTACCTTTGGACGGAGAAGAGCTACAAGGATTTCGTCATCGAGTTTGACGTGCGCTGGAAAGGCGCGACCGAACGCGGCGTCGACACCGGCGTCGAGATGCGCAAACCGAGCATCCAGCTTCAGCTTGGCATTTCGGGAAGTTTGAAAGTCGATATGTCCGGCTCGTGGTACACGGGCGGCAAGGAAAAGTATCCGGAGTCCGGCCAGGCGAAGGAAGCGAAGACGCTCATGAAACCCGAGGGCGAGTGGAATCACTTCCGCATCCAGGCCAAGGGCGACACTTTCACTTGCTGGATCAACGGCCAAAAGGCCTCGGAATACACCGACCCGAAATTCTCCGGCGCCGCGCCCATCGGCCTGCAGATTCATCCGGGCGTGGTGATGAAGTGCGAGTATCGCGACATCAAGATCGGTGAGCTGCCGTAGGGGAGTTGAGGGTGGAGAGTTGAGAGTTGAGAGTCTGCCGCGTTGCCTCGATTGGATCGCTCCGCGATGGAGTGGAGCTATCGCGTGACGATAAGCACGATGGCGGAGGTCATCACCGCTGCGCCGGCGAGCCGCCAGCGGAGCACGCTGCCGCCGAGTTGCCCCTCGGTGTTGGCGAACCAATGGCCGATCAACCACACCGCCGCGACGCTCCACACGCCGCGCGCGCTGTAGACCACATTCATGGCCGTGGCGTCGCCGAACATGGCGATGCCCGAGACGAAGGCGAATGATTGCAGGGCCATGAAGAACGTGCCGGCGCCCAGCGGTGCCCACGCGGCGCGTGGCACCGCGTGCCAGGGCTCACGGATGAACGGCACGAAGACCACCGACATCACCGCGGAGAGGGCGAACATGATTGGCAGGAAACGTCCCGTGCCCCAGGCCGGCGACCACTTTTGCACCAGCACATCGAAAAGCGCGTAGGATGCGGCGGCGATCAGGGAGAAAAACAAGGTCTGCCCGAGGCGCCGCCGATGTTCGTGGTGCGCTTGTTCGTCGGCGTCGCCGTTCGCCGCGGCGGTGGGTCGAGGCACACGGTTGAGTAGGATGATCGCGCCAAAGCTCAGTCCGGCTCCACACCAGAGCTGCCACGGCAGATGGATCGCCAGCAGCAGGGTGGTGAACCACGCGACGAAGATCGTCTTCGCACCGAGCACCGGCGCGGCCACCGAGACATCCCCGAGCGACAGCGCGAGCACCGCGAAGACCTGCCCGGCCACGAAGAGCGCCGCGACCAGCGCCGGTTGCCAGAGCAGCGAGGCCGGTTGCCCCTTTCCCCCCATGGGCAGCAGCGCGGTGAAGACGAGCGCGATAGCGACGTTGGCGATAAATGTCGTCCGCAGCACACCGCCTCCGAGTTGTTGCGCGCGCTTCAAGAAGAGCGCCGAGACGATGTAGAGCAGGCTGGCGGTAAATGGGAAAAGGAGATGCCACTTCATCCGGGTGGGGTGGGGCGAGCGGGCACAGCTATTAGCGCATCGTGGTCTTGCCGGAAGAACAAAGTGCTTTCTCGCGGTTGTCGCGCGTCATCGCCTAAGAAACCGTGAAATAAATAAACCGCCCTCCTCGCGGTCATTCTGAGCGGAGTGCCCCGATGGTGAGGTGGTGGGGCACGGAGTCGAGGAACCCGGCCGCTTTACCAGAGACTATCGCTGGTTGTTCCGCCGGGTTTGCCCCGCAGTTCCATAGGCGTCTCGCTACGCTCGGCTTTCGACTGCGTTCCGGTCGTTACACTCCCTCCACTCCGCTCAGAATGACCACGAGGAGGGCGGTTTATTTCACAGGCTCTAAGCCGCGCGTTGCACCCCGGACTTCGGGCCGCAATCGGTCTCGGCCTTGGTCGACGCCGCCGGTGTCACCGTTTTGGTGGACGGAGCCGGGGCGACGGTCCTGGAAGACGGTGCGGGCGACGCTGATCTGGTCGAGGGCGCGGGCGACGCCTGCCGGGTGGCCGCCGAAGGCGCTGCTTTGGCGGGAGCCGCCGGCGGCGTCGCGTTGCTCGCTGGGGCTGGCGGCACTGATTTGCTGGGACCGCCCGCAATCCTGGAATCTCTGGGAGTCAGCGGGATCTCCGGATTCAGCCCCTTCTTCCGAGCTTCACTCGCCACCTTGACGACGAGGCCCCGCAGTCGCTGGATCTCGGCCCAAGCGGCGTCCAATTCCTCGCGCAAAGATTTCTGCGCGAGGCGGTCGGATTGGGCTGGGACGGCAGTGGCTGGTTGTGCGGGCTCTTTCTGCCGCTGCTCCAAATCTTCATTCTGGTCGCGCAACGCCTCATTCTCGGTCTTCAGACTATCGAGCGCCGACCGGAGTCTATCCTGCTCGGCCTGTTGTCCGCGAAATTGCTCTTCCAGAGTCCGGGCGGTCGTCTCCGCCCGCTTTTGCGCGGCCTGCGCTTGGGCAAGGGCCGCCTGATGACCGTCATTTCGGGCCGGGACCATCGTCGCCCCGCTGCGACTCCGCATCTCCGCCAACCGGGCTTCCGCCTGTTGCTGCCCGGCACGAACCCGCGCGATTTCCTCTTCCGCACGCTTCAGGGCCTGCAGCAGACTGTCACGTTCCGCAGATACTTTTTCTAAATTCATGAAGGGAAGTTCAAGGCCACACTCGTAATAATACGCATACCTCGTTTTTCTTGGGCATTTCAAGTAAAACCGTCATTGATCGGCGACATGGCGGGGCGCTGCGACCTTGGCGAAGTCGTTTCCATGCGCCTTTTTAGAGGGGGTTCCAGACTTTGGCGAAACCGAGACCTTCGAAGTCTTTCACGTTCACGGTGGCAAATTCGGTGACGCCTTGCTGGAGCAGAGAGAGGGCGGAACGCCAGTCGTACGCGCGGCGACGGGCGAAGGGATCGTCCCGCAGTCGTGGCCAGAAGGCATCGTGAAAGGCGCGGCTGTCGCTTGGAAAGCCGAGGATCTGCCAGTGTGGGTGTTGGCGGAAAGCTTCGCAAACGGTGGCAGCGGCAGAGGCGGAAAGAGGACGGGCGAGAACGGCGGGGTTCCGCAGCAGGACGTAAAGTTCGAGCAGGATGAACTCGGAAATGACCACATCGTCCCGGCCTTGGAGGGACTGCACGAAAGCGGTGGCGGCTGTGTGATGAGGATTGCTGGATTCGACGGCGGGCAGCAGGATGTTGGTATCGAGTGAGATCATCCCAGGCTGCGGGTTGCTTCGTCCTCGGCGGCAATGCTGCGGAGTTGTTCCAGCGGCACTTTGAGTCCGCCCCCGTCGACACACGGTAATTTCCATTCGCGACCCGACTCTGGCGTCTCGGGATAACGAGAGAGGAAGAGTTCGATGCCGCGCCGGGCTACTTCGGCGAGAGAGAGTTCGCGCTGCTCGGCGAACGCTTTGACCCGCTGATAGAGTTCATCGGGAAGTTGAATCTGGGTGCGGGTCATGATGTAAAAATTACATCACATTGAAGTGGTGTCAATTTGACGGCCACCGATTTGAGCGCGCTGTTCTTTCGCAACGCGGAAGAAAAAACGGGCTCGGATTGTCCGTTCTATTTCCCAGCGGGAACAGCCTTTCCGCCCTCTTCCTGCGGAACGGGGGAGCCCAGCAGGCTATCCAGTCCGCCGCCTTTGCCCATCTGCCCGTTTTGCAACTGGGTGCGCATCATCTGGACCAACGCCTTGATCTGTGCGGCGGGCATCATGGATTTCGTGGTATCCGCGGTGAAGGCGGTGTCCCACACTTGGGTTCCGGGGATGTAATGCAGCTCCTCGGTCAGGCGCTTCGCGATTTCGTCCATGTGCGCGCCGCCATAGAAAACGGCGATGGTCTTGCCGGGGCCGAGCTTCGGCAGGCGCGCCTTGATTTGCCGGATCACATTTTCATTCCGTTCGTTGACCAGCACTTCGAATAAATTCCTCATTTCCGGCGAAGCCGACTTGGCCGCGCTGATGAGATCGCCCGCTTGCCCGAGCGCTTCGATGAACGTGAGCTTGGTGGTCTCGCGCATCTCCGGAGTGCTGCCCATCATGGCGACCATGCCGTTGAGCTTGCCGGCGATAGCCCCTTCGCCATGGAGCGCCTGCATCAGGGTATCGAACGTCGCGTTGTCCACCTTCGCCGGCAGCTTCGAGTCGCTGCCCTTTTCTTTCACCGATGGAGTCGCCGAATTGGCGGTGTTGGAGTTTTCGCGGGCGCTGGATGGGGAGTCCGACGATTTGGCCGCGTGATCGGTGATCGCCTTTTCCATGTCGGCGGTCGTCAGGTCACAACTCACGAAGTTCGGTCGCTGATAGTTGATGCCGTCGAGCTGGAAAACGAGGCCGAGCGCCTTGGCGAGCTGTTCCTGGATTCCGTTTTCGGCGTGCGGTTGGATGCCAACTTTCATCTTCTGCGCGTCCACGCCTTCAAAAAGCACGATGGATTGCGCATCCAGTTTCTTTTGGAGCGCGGCGTAATACTCGGGCGTCCCGATATGCGCCACACCGACGAGCCAGATCGACGGCCCTCGTCCGTCGCCGGGTTTGAATTCCTCGGACAAGGTCTCCATCGACGCGATCTTTTCCTGATCCTGGCAGCGGAGAAAGGCCAGTTGATTGGGGGACTGTGGAGTCTCGGCCAGCAAGGCCGGAGCAAGCACGAGCAGCGGGAGAAGGAAACGGAAGAGACGCGGCATAAGGTGGCAGGAGAGGAATGGAACTCGGGACGGAGTCTAGCATCTAGAATCGGTTATGCACTCTTGTGAAAGCGATAACTCGAGGCCGGCCACGGGCGGGCCGGTTGGCATGAGGCACGAGCGCCTACCCTGGGTTTCGTCGCTGTTCTATAGCTTCAGGTTCCACTCGGGCGGATAATGTACATTCGGAAAGACCTGGCTGGCCTCCCGTAGCATCTCCACCCATTCCGAAGACTCATACCGACACGACACGTGGAATAAAATCAACTCCTCGACCCGAGCCCGCTTCGCGACCGTGGCCGACAGGACCGTCGTCATATGGAAGTGTTTCCGGGCCAGGTCCAGGTCCGAGTGGCGGTACTGCCCTTCGCAGACCATGACCCGGCAACCGCGCAAGGCATCGGTCAAGCGTTCGATCGCCGGTTCATCGAGGACGAAATCAGTGAGATAGGCGATCGAATCGCCGGGCGTTTCGACGAGCAGCTCTTTTCGAAGCTCCTCCTTCGAGCGCGCAACGCCGTCGACAACTACGCTATCGGAGCTGTTGGCAGAGTCCTTTAGTTCCTTCAACCAAGCTCCGGGTCGCAGGCCCAACGAGGCAAGTCGCGAGGTGTCGATGTTCCGCCGCGGCTTCTCGCGGACGACATAGGCGAGCGTCGGCGTCCGATGGTCCATGGTGATGGCTTCCATGGAATAACCGGCGCCTTCCAGAATGATCCGGTCATACGGCTGAGTCCCTCGGTCGTGGGAGATGGCGAAGGCCTCACGCGCTTCGAAGCCGGTGGTCCGGATCTCTCCGGGGTGAATGTCCGAGACGAG
Source organism: Chthoniobacter flavus Ellin428 (assembly GCF_000173075.1). GTDB lineage: Bacteria > Verrucomicrobiota > Verrucomicrobiia > Chthoniobacterales > Chthoniobacteraceae > Chthoniobacter > Chthoniobacter flavus. The sequence continues at coordinate 197,891 of NZ_ABVL01000009.1, read as the reverse complement.
CCAGGACGCCGACAGCTCCTCATGCAAGTTCCAGAGGAATCCCTGGAAGCGGTGTTGCAGGATGCGCGCGGTCTCCGGTGGCCCCCAGATGCGGTTTGGCTTCGTCGGCCGGTTGAAGGTGCAGCGGAAGAAGCTGTCGAATCCGCTCACGTGATCCATGTGCAAATGCGAAAAGAAGAGGTGATCGATCGCTTGCACGTCGGCGAAGGGAACGTCGCTGAGACATCCTTCCCCGCAATCGAACAGCAGCCGTTCGATGGTCTGGCCGCTATCGATTTGCACGAGCAGAGCGTTGTCCCCGCCGGCTTTCCCCAAGATACGAAACGAGATGCTCATAGATGATGCGTTGAAGAGCATGCCGCGCACCCTCAAGCTTGGCGAGCACGTGGACGTATGCTGACGGGATGGGGCGAGAAAAGGCGGATGGCTGGCGGGCCCGAGTTGCCAATCAGATGAGTCCGGAACTCGGGACGTCTGGTGATAGACGCGCAATCAGCTGGTGAGAACAAATGCCGAGTCGTCTTCCAAACCTCGGATGAAAGACTCGAAGTTTTCGGCCACGCGCACGATGTGGTAATCCCATTCCTGGTCTACATGGACGATTTGCGGCTCTCCGGCAGGGCCACACGCGCGGTAGTCGAGGCAAACCATGTCGTGCCCGGCCGAGGGACAATCTGCGAAGTAAATTCCAATCGGTGGATAGCCCCATTCTTCAATCCAGAATTGACTCCCAAACTCGCCGAGTAGCGAACACGCCTTTTCACCGCCTACCGAGTAAAGACCAGAGATGGCGATGTGGTCGGCGGCCCAGGTTGTGCGCTCATTTGTCCGATGATTTGTTCGGAAAGGAATGCCCCCATTTTGATATCCCATGAATTCGACGTAGGAAGCGGGTAACTTATAGCCGAGGGCTCGCTCGACGGCGGCTACTGCTTCGTCGGTTATAGGAGCGCCGACATATTCTTTCAAAGCATAGTCTGACGGCTTCCAAAAACCGCTGAAATCGAAATCAGAAAAGATTTTTCCCATATGAACCGACTGTAAAAGACCGCGTTCCGGCGTTGAAGATGAATCCGCCCTTCTTCTCGTTCCCAAACTTTGGGAACGTCGCGACAAGAAAGAGGCCGAGAGGCCTCACCCAGATAGAAAGGAAGTGAAAACCAACACTGAAATTCCATGCCGGAACCCAGCGGGAATCGAGTCCCGTCCGGTAGAGGCTGGCCACCAGCCGGAAGCCACCATTGCGTCGTCGTCAGAGATGGCGGCACGAAGCGTATGGGGCGAGTCCAAAAGCCGTGTGAATGAGTCCCGAAATAAAGATGAACGTTGGAGCCTTCGCGATCGTTCAACCGAGGGCCGCGCCGACACGCCGCGAAAGCCTGGCGTGAAGGTCCGACCGGGATCTGAGAGCAGGGCAAATGGACGCAAGGGTTTCCTGGGAACTTGTGAGATCCGTCTCTCTCCCTCTGAGCAGAGCCAGAAGCAGGGCGACACTGGCCGAACAACGCCCCGGCGCGCGGGAAGAGACCTCGTGTTCCGCGCGAGCGAAAGAGCGAGGCAGAGGAGGGTATTGCCGGGCGAAAGTAATGAGCCTGGCGAGAAGGAGAGCGGAAGTCTTAGCGGCCTCATAGTAGCGCTGGAAAGCAGGCGAACCGACCCGAGGGAGCCTGGGAGTAGCCAAGGAGGCCGCCGGAAGACGGAACCGCCGCTGGGCAACACGCGATGAACACCGAGTCGTCGCCAAGCGTGTCAACTAAACAGCGGCGGATAGCAGAGCTGGCGGAGTATCATGGGGCGGAGGGGTTGCGGACGTTGGGGCACCACCTGGACCTGGAGTGGATGAGAGAAGCCTATGGGCGAGTGCGCAAGGGCAGCGCGCCTGGGGTGGACGGAAAGAGCGTGGCCGACTACGGCCGCGAGCTGGACAAAAACCTGGGCGGATTGATTGACCGGGCCAAGAGCGGAAGCTATCAGGCGCCGCCGGTCAGACGGGTGCACATTCCCAAGGCCAATGGGAAGGAGACGCGGCCCATTGGGATGCCGACGGTGGAGGACAAAATCCTGCAACGGGCGGTGGTGATGTTGCTGGAGCCGATGTACGAGAGGGAGTTTGGTGACTTCTCGTATGGCTTTCGGCCTGGGCGCAGTGCGCATCAGGCATTGAAGGCGATCTGGCAGGGGATCAATCGGACCCAGGCGGGATGGGTGGTGGACGTGGACATCCGAGCGTTCTTTGACACGCTCGACCACGGCGTGCTGATGGGAATACTCCAAAAGCGGGTCAAAGACGGAGTGATCCTGAAACTGGTCGCCAAGTGGCTAAAGGCTGGAGTGATGGAGGCTGGGGCGCTGAGCTACCCGGAAGCGGGCACGCCGCAAGGCGGCGTGATCAGCCCGCTGCTCAGTAACATCTACCTGCATGAGGTGCTCGACGAGTGGTTCGAGGCGGCGGTGATACCGCGGCTGCAAGGCCGCGGGTTCATGGTGCGCTACGCGGATGACTTCGTCATGGGCTTCGAGTGCCGGGAAGATGCCGAGCGGGTGATGAAAGCGTTGCCGGGGCGCTTTGGGCGCTATGGGTTGAAACTCCATGAGGGCAAAACACGACTCGTGCGCTTCGGGAAACCGGAGGACGGGTCGGGAGGCGGCGGCGGCAGTGGAAAACCCGAAACGTTCGACTTCCTTGGCTTCACTCATCATTGGGCGAAGTCGCGAAAGGGGCGCTGGTACATCCAGCGCAAGACGGCGCGCAAGCGCTTGCGTCGAGCGTTGAAAACCATCCACCAGTGGTGCCGGCAAAACCAGCATCGTCCGGTGGAGGAACTGATGCGAGAACTTGGGCGCAAGCTTCACGGCCACTATGCCTATTACGGCATCACGTGTAACTACCGGAGCCTGGCCCAGTTCTACGAAGGAGCAACCCAACGAATGAGGTGGTGGTTAAACCGGCGCAGCCGGCAGCAGGATGGGATGTCGTGGGAGCGCTTCAAGAAACTCATCAGAGAGGTCTATCCGTTGCCCAGACCACGAATCGTTCATTCCGTCTGATGAGCAAAACCGTCCTTCTGAGGAACCGTATGCCTTAATTGGGCTCGTACGGGTCTGTGGGGGAGCCGCCGGGAAACCGGCGGCTCTACCCGGAAGAAGGGGAAAAGGTGATCGATCGCCTGAACGTCGCCGAATGGAACGTCGGTGAGGCATCCGTCCCCACAATCGAACAGCAGCCGTTCGACGATCTGGCCGCTATCGATCTGCACCAGCAGAGCGTTATCTCCGCCGGCTTTCCCCAAGATACGAAACGAGATGCTCATAAGTAATGCCGCCGAGAGGATGCCTGCCCTCTCTGAGCTTGGCGAGTGCGCAACCATTCGCGGCCAGCATCCGTGTCGTCCTTTTCATTCAGCACCGAGCAACTCGACCCGACCGCCGCCGCCGTCCACACGTACCCGCTGGCCGTTCTTCAGGCGCGTGAGCGACCTCCTCACCGACATCACCGCCGGAATTCGCATTTCGCGCGCGGTAACCGCTCCGTGCGAAAGCGGCCCACCGCTTTCTGTTACGACCGCGGCGGCACTGTAGAAGAGTGGCGTCCAAGTCGGGCTCGTCGTGCGCGCGACCAGGACTGCTCCCCGGGGGAATTTCGCGAAATCGTCCGGTGTCACGACGAGGAACACCGGCCCTTCCGCCAGGCCAGGGCTGCCCGGCAATCCGGTTAGCACCTGCTCCGGCTCGTCAGCTACCGTGCTGGTAGCCGATTCGGTTTGGCCGAAAATCCATGCCGGGGTGCGGGTCTTGGCCGCAAGATAGGCGGCCTTTTGCCGACTTATCTCAGCCGAGAATTGCTTTCGTGCGTCCGCGGAATCCGCCGTGAGGACGCGCTCGATTTGCTGCTGGTGGCCGAAAAAAATATCCATCGATTCCATCAGCACGTCCTGTTGCACCAGGCGTTCACCCAAGGCGCGTAGACCACGGCGCAGGACCGGAGTGAGCCGGGTCGTCTGATAATGCTCTAAATCGTCGAGGCTGGTATAGGTGCGTGCCAGTCGCACCAACTCGTGAAAGAAGAAACGCAGATCTGCGGGCACCTTGGCGAACAACGTGACCTCCGCTTGTTGCGCGCGCATTTTCAACTCGCGCTCCTTCTCCCGGGGCGGGCAGTCCATCGCTGTTTGCAGAATGAGGCCGATGTTATCGAGCACAATCCAGGGCGCCTCGTCCCAGGTGGCAGCATAGGCGTCGAAATCTGCTTCGCGATGCCCGTGGTCGCGGAGGAAGCGCTGAAACTGGGCATCGAAGCTGGGGAATGCGGCCAGCGAATTGTTGGTGATCAATTCGCGTGAATCGGAACCGCGAAGCAATTCAGCCAACTCTTCATTTTGCCGCACGAGAATGGCGAGCTCGAATAATTCCTTATTGATCTGTCCTGTCTTGGTCTCGCACCACGCGGTCAGATGATCAAACAGCAAGCCCGCGTCCGGCGAACCGATGACGAGCTCCAGGAGCGCGTGCAAAGTCCGGTAGATCATCCCCTGGGCAATGGAGATGGCGATATTCGGCAGGAAATACTGCGCGCCATGTTCATTCACGGCGAGGACGTGGCGCCAGATTTCCAGGGGCGTCTTGTCTTCCAGCGCTTCGGCTTTAAATCGGCCCAACGTGACGAGATAATGATCAAGGTCGCGCATCCATGCGACCGGCAAGTCCTGCACCCAGCCGAATTGCTGGCGCAATTGCGGGATGGCCGCGCGTAAATCGTCCTGCGAATGGACCGCAAACGGCGCCCGGCGGGCGTAAAGCTCCACACCGTTCTGGTTGCCATAGATATAGTGGTCGAACATCGCAAACCACTTGCCCGTATAAGTCGGAAAGCCGAGCAGGCGAAACGAGTGGTTCAGAGAACGATGAAAGCCGGACTCCACGAAATCCCAGGTGAGTGGGGTAATCACATTCGGAAACCGCTCGGCGGATTCATCACGGGTCCAGCGCGGCGGGATGGTGGTGATAGGGCGCGACTGGAGCAGCCAGAGGTAACCGTCCGCGAAGGCCCATTCGATATCTTGTGGAAAGGCATAACTCGCCTCGACTCGGATGAGTAAGTCGGCCAAGGCCGCCAACTGCCTCTCGTCTAGACTGGGCTTTTCCGCATCCGCGGCGGACCGGTGAACTTCGCGCGTGCCTGATGCGGCGCTGACCACGCAGCGGGACTTGGTTCCGATATTTGCCGAACGCACGGCACGGGTGGATTTCTCGAGGATCCACTGGTCCACCTCGCCCTCGCCGCTGACCACGGATTCTCCCAAGCCAAAGTTGGCGTTGATCACCATCTCGCCGAGTTGGCCGTTGATTGGGTTAATGCTGAAGCCAACGCCGGCGGTCTCGCCCGGGACCATTTGCTGGACGACGACCGCCATCGAAGCCAGCGAGTGGTCGAAACCTTGCTGGCGCCGATACGCAATCGCCCGATCCGCCCAAAGTGACCCATAGCAGCCTCGGATGCTTTGGAGGACGTCCGCAAGCCCCACCACGTTCAAGAAAGTTTCATGCTGGCCGGCGAACGCCGCGCCCGCGAGGTCTTCCATCGTCGAGGAAGACCGAACGGAAAACGCCGTCCCACACGGGAACTCTGCGAGCTGTCTCTCGATCTCCTTCGTCGCCGATAGGGGCAAGGGCCGCCGAAAGATTTCTTCCCGAAGCGCCAGACTCGCCTTTCGAAGCGCGGCGGCATCGTCGCATGGTAATGTCGCGACGCGACGGAGGAATTCGTCCGCGTCCCGGATGAACTCCTCGTAGACGGGGGCGGTCACGATGAAGCCGCGCGGCACAGGAAAACCGCGTTGGGTGAGGACTGAAAGATTGGCGCCTTTGCCGCCGCTCGATTCGAGGCGGACGGCAAGGGGATCATCGAAGCGCAAGGTGTGAGGCATGGTGTGAAGGACGAGGTTGAGTGGTCGCGGATTCCGGCGAAGTTTCCCCGAGAGACTTTTCCCAACGCCTGCTCAGCCACAGCGCGAAGCTGGCCAGGGCGAAGCCTGCTACGATATCCACGAAGTAATGGTAGCGCAGATAGATGGTCGCCAGCCACAGGCCGGCACAGGGTACGGCGTAAAGTCGAAAGCGCCAGGGCGCGTGTCGGCGATCGAAGAAGAGCAGGTAGGATGAGACGGCGCAGTGCAGACTGGGAAAAGCGTCCACGCCATTACTCCCATGAGCGACGATGTAATCGTTGATCCGGGTGAACACCCAACCCGTCAGTGGGACGCTGAATTGATTCGTCATGGCGAGGTGCGGCCCGGCGGCAGGCACCGTGGAGTAGCCGAGAAATCCGACCGCATAGATCGTGAACAAACCGGTGCACAGCCGGCGAAAAGCTGGCAATCCCTTCCACGTGTAAAATACCCAACTGAAGAACAGGTACGGGAAAAACAGGAGGTAGCAGAAGCTGAAAGTCTCGGTGAGCCAGGGAGTGATCAGAGACTCCGCGCGCAAGCTTGGTGTTACTCCGACAAGCATGCCGTCGAGTTGCTGCAAGATGGTGTCTTGCGGATGCGAGACGAGTTTCAGCGCGGTGGAACCCATCGTCATAAAAACCACGTTGATCATCACGGGGTAAGCCCATAAGCGTGCGAACCAACGCGCCTGGGTCTGACGCACTTCGCTCCAGACGATGAGAGCGGCATTGAGCAGCAGTAAGCCAGGATAGAGCAAGGCAGCGGGGTCCAGCGGGCCGACCGCGGCGATCAAGCGCAGTGAGGTTATGAGCAGGAATGCACCGAAGAACCATTCGTGCGGCAGGAGCCGTAGTGTGCGAAGGCGGTTCACGGGTGCGCAAACGTGTGATGGACCGATTTGCGGAACTCATGCACTTGTGGCGCGAGTTCCCAGTGGGTCAATCCGTTCCAGACGGCGACACCGATTCTCGTGGCGCGGGAAAAAGACTTCAGCGCTCCACCAGTAAGAAGGATGTAACCCAGCACGCCCTTCCAGCCGGCAAAGAACGCGAGCAGGACGTTGACGACGCCGAACCAAATCATGAACACCGGCAACCCGATGAGAATTCGCCAGAGCGCAATGACGTTCTGGCCGTCGGCAAACTTGCGTGCCGCGAGCCAGCCGAGAAACAGGGGCGGCGCATTGACCAGCGCGCCTGCCAGGACGATGGAGCCGAGGGCGAGTAACCCGATCAGGTAGAGGGGCCACGGCCCGAGCGGGTACAGCGGGAAAGCCTTGATACAGCAACATCCGCGGCACGGCGAATTGCGGCGCCAATTCCTGCCAATGGGAAAGCACGGACCCCGACGCGCCGGCTTCCAGCGACTTGAGGGCGGAAAAATAATTGCAGGGGGTCCAAAGGGTCGCTACGCAGGCAATGCGCTCGGCGTTTTCCTGCGTCTCGGTCGAGGGAAAATTCGCCCCGACGGATTCCAAAGCGGAGGCGATGCGCCGCTTCATTTCCTTGAGCCGTCCCAGGTTGGAACAGTCGGCCGAAAACCCCGTGGCGATCGGTTCACCAATGACGACCTCGACCTCGCTCCGAAAGGCCCAGGCGCGTTCGTAATGGATCCCGATTGGAATGATGCGGAGCGGGATGCCACGCTCCAGGGCACCCAGTGCCAGGCGCGCTGCGCCGCTTTTGAAAGACAAATGATGCGGGCCCAGCGAACTGGTGCCTTCGGGAAAGACGAATAACTCACCGCCGCCGTTGAGGAGGTGCAGGCATTCGTGCAGGGCCTCGTCATTATGGCTGCGATCCTCGTCATCGCTTTTCCGCGCGATGGCGATGCCGTGAAAGAACAGCCGCGCCAGGAAGCTTCGGCGCAGCTGCGTCGAGATCAAAAAAATCGCGCGCGGTAGGACCTGTTGATAAACGAACCCGTCCACTGCGCCATTGCGGTGCAATCCGACGTAGAGGGTGGGACCGCTTTCTGGCAGATGCTCCGGATGGTGCGCGGTGACTCGATCGAAATAGATTCGCACGCACAGCCAGTGGAGACAGGCATACCAGGATTGCTTGATGCGACCGATGCCGTAGCGAACCGTGTCGAGTGAGGTCGACGACAACCCTGCAAGCGGCGAAAGCTTTTCGGCTGGTGCGGTTCCTGGATCGATCGGCTTCATGTCGCCCAACTATGACGACGAAGGGCGAACGGGCGTTAATCGATAAACTTTACGCGAGTATTGATTCCTTCAATGGCCGCGCCCGATCGATTGGTGGGACCCGATTTTCAGAGCGGCAAACAATGCCTGATTGCCGCTCACGCTAATCTTGAAATCAGGTCCTATTTCGCCTCTGCGATCGGCGCGGGTTGGCCATGCAGCAGCGCCTTCAGCCATTGCTCCCGGCGTGCGGCGAATTCCTGGTGATGCGTCTTGTGATCGGCGAGGGGCATTGGGACGATTTCCTTGGGACCCTGGGCCGAATTGAAGGCCGCGTAGACCGCGCCGGCGGGTGAGGTCGTGTCGATGAGACCGACGCCGACGAGGAGCGCGCATTTCGTCCGCGCGGCGAAATGGCAGGCGTCATAGTAGCGGCTCGTCTCCATCACTTTCGGCGACTTCGTGGCGCCCCAGTACGGCCAGCCAAAGGCCCGCCCGGCGGCATTGGCGCCGGGATCGCAACCCGCCGGCACTTCCACCATCACCGCGCTGACTTTCGGGAAATAGGCGGCGGTGAAGAACGATTGAATGCCGCCCTGGCTGGTTCCGATGACCACCAGTGTCTTGCCATCCCAATCCGGTCGCGAGGCCAGATACTCCGCGGCGCGGTGATCGCCCAATAGCATGTGCAGGAAGTAACTGGTCTCCCGACTTTCGTTGCCGATCATGGTGTAGTTTTTCAGCGGACCGGCGTTCTGCTTTTGGTAAAAATCCGCGGGTTCATCGATCGGCAAATCGTGCGCGAGAATGTTCAGCGCCAGCCAGCCTTTGGCCGCCTTTTCCGTGACCCAGCTTTTTTGCAGCGGATAGACCCCGGCGTATTGCAGTTGCAGGATGGCCGGAAATCTCCCGCCGGCAGTCGGTCGGGCGATCTGCCCCTGCACGTGGGTGCCGTTGATGTTATCGAGGGTGACCTTCTCGTACTGCACGCCTTCCTTGTCACTTGCCGCCGGGGTCAGCGCGGGATTCGCCGGGATCTTGTCCAGCTCCGCCAGCTTGCCATTCCAAAACGCATCGAAGTCATCCGGGCAGGCGACGCCGGCCTTCAGCTTTTCGGGCGCGACCACCGCGCCGGCGAATCCTTTGATCGCGCCGCCTTTGATTTCCACCAGCATGGTGCCAGCTTCGGGCAACGTGGCGGTGAGTGTTCCCATCCCGTGGTCGAGCGGAATAGTCCCTTTCGCAATCGGAGTAAGACCGCCTTTCTTCACGACATAGGAAAGGGGAGCCGCAGCATCCGCACCCGTGCCCGCGGGCGCATTGGTCTTTACCTGCCAGTGGATCGGCTCGCCTTCGCGGTAGACACCGTTGGGATGATCTGGCGTGGCCATGATCGGCGCGTCCGCGGCGATGGAGGAGAGCGTCGTCGCGAGGCTGGCGGAGAGGACGAGGAGGGATTTGAAAAGGCGGTTCATGGGGTGCGAGTCGTGAAGTGTGGAACGCGGCGGCGAGTCTTGTGGAGGTCCGATTTCAACTCACGCAAATTTCATCCTCGTTCCCGAAGTGCTCCGCCAACTTTGGGAATAAGTGCTCGAAGCCTAACTCCAAATCGTCGCCAATGTTTTTACAATTATTAACGTGTCAAAATGGAGCAAATCCGCATTGTTGCGCGATGGATCTGTCCGGCACCTTCTCTCGGCGTGCGAAATTTTCCACGGAAAGCTCTCTTCCCGATGTCCGTTCCGGGTTCTGTCGTTCCCGTTACCCCGGATGCCAAAGCCATTTCCTGGCATGCGCGGCGGCGGCCTTCGTGGCGGTTGTCTGCGGGGCGGGCCCGGCCCGCGCCCAAACGGTCACCGATGCTTACCTCGTGACCACCCAGAGTTATACCACGGAGTCCTTTCAGGGGGGGCAGACGCTCAGCTTCACCCTGCACGCCACCCAGGATGTCACCTTCAATTCTCTGGGGTTTATCGATGCCAACGACGACCCCAACGTCGACTACCATTACTTCACCGCCGGCGACGGTCTCCACGACAGTTACCTGGTTGAGCTCTTGTCCTCCACGCAACAGCTTCTCGCCAGCGCCACCGTCACGCCGTCTTCCCCGCTGGGCCAATTCAGTCCATTCCGTTACGCCCCCATCCCGGCGACGACGATTTCTGCCGGCCAGAACTTCAGCGTCGCGGTGGTGCTTCCCGACACTCTGCTCGACCCGTGGCTGAATGGCGTCACGAACTCCAATCAATTCGGTCTGTCAGGCCCCGTTACCAACGCCTTCGCCAACGCCAGCACCGCAGTCGTCGCTCCCGAGCCTGCCGCCACCGCTTTCCTTTTCCTCGCTCTCGGCGGCCTCGCCATGCGCCGGCGCCGCCGCACCGCGACTGTCTGATAGCAGAGCAGCACTGTTTTTCTGCTCGTTCCAAAACTCGAGCGGAGCGGGAGGTCAGACGCAGTCTGCCCGCAGGGTGGCGACGGCGGTCGCCAACAATTAGCGAACCGCTTTGGGAACGTGCTCCACGCTCCGGAAATTCTGTCTCCCGGTTTAGTATTTCGTTGGAGTGGATGCCTGGCGGGGCTCCGGCAAAATGAACGGCTGCGCGTGTGCGCAGAGCGAAGGGGGGGGAACGGAATTTCAAGTCGGACTCGGTGGTGTGCGGATAGGATGCCGGCAAAACAAAAGCGCTGCCGGTTGCCTGGCAGCGCTTTGTTGATTGGTTGCTTGGAGTGGACGCCTCGACGGAGCGAGGCGGCTACATCGGAAGCGAGACTACTTCTTCTTGGTCGAAGAGTCGCCGGGGCGGTATTCCTCGGCGGCAGCGGCAAAGGCCTGCTCGAGGCCGACCATGTCTTCGCCCGGTTTGAGGGCGTCGAACGCGGCGGCTTCGCGCTTGATGTCTTCTTCGCTGTAGTTCGCGGCCTTCAGGGACAGACCGATGCGGCGCTCGGTCTTGTCGACCTTGATGACGCGCGCTTCGACTTCCTGGCCCACCTTGAGATGGTCCTTGATCTTGTCGACGCGGTCTTCGCTGATCTGCGAGATGTGGATGAGGCCATCGATGTCGCCTTCGAGCGAGATGAACGCGCCGAAGGTGGTGATCTTCGAGACCTTGCCTTTGACGAGGTCGCCGATCTTGTACTTGTTCTCGATTTCCTTCCACGGATCGCCCTCGAGCTGCTTGATGCCGAGGCTGATGCGCTGGTTCTGCTTGTCGATGTCGATGACCACGGCCTCGATCTCGTCGCCCTTCTTGAGGACTTCGGAGGGGTGGTTGACCTTCTTGGTCCAGGACATGTCGGAGACGTGGATCATGCCGTCGATGCCTTCCTCAAGCTCGACGAAAGCGCCGTAAGCGGTGAGGTTGCGGACGGTGCCCTTGACCTGGCGGCCGATCTGGTAGCGGTGTTCGATCTCGTCCCAAGGATTGGGCTCGAGCTGGCGAACGCCGAGGGAGATCTTCTGCTCTTCCTTGTTGACGCCGAGGACGACGGCTTCCACTTCCTGGCCGACGGTAAGGACGTCGGACGGGCGGGTGATGCGCTTGGTCCAGGAGAGTTCGGAGACGTGGATGAGGCCTTCGACGCCTTCCTCGATCTCGACGAACGCGCCGTACGGCACGAGGTTGGTGATCTTGCCCTTGACCTTGGAGCCGACGGGGAAACGGTTTTCCGTTTCTTCCCACGGGTTCTTCTGGGTCTGCTTGAGGCCGAGGGAGACGCGCTCCTTCTCCTTGTTGATGTCGAGGACGATGACGTCGAGCTCCTGGCCGACCTTGACGAGTTCGCTCGGGTGACCGAGGCGGCCCCAGGTCATGTCGGTGATGTGGAGCAGGCCGTCCATGCCGTCGAGGTCGATGAACGCACCGAAGTCGGTGAGGTTCTTGACGACGCCCTTGACGGTGGAGCCGACCTTGATCGTGTCCATGAAGCGCTGGCGCTTCTCGGCACGCTCGGCTTCGATGAGCTCGCGGCGGGAGAGGACGACGTTTTTACGGTCGTCGTTGATCTTGACGATCTTGAAGTCGTAGGTGTTGCCGACGAACTGCTGGAGATCCTTGGGCGGGACGATGTCGATCTGCGAACCGGGGAGGAACGCTTCGACGCCGATGTTGACGGTGAGGCCACCTTTGACGACGGCTTTGACCTTGCCCTTGATGAGCCCGTCGCCTTGGAAGACCTTGACGATCTTTTCCCAGTTCTGACGGTAGGCGGCCTTTTCCTTGGAGAGGATGACCGAGCCTTCTTCGTTTTCGAGGCGGAGGATCAGTACTTCGACTTCGTCGCCGATCTGGATATCATCGGCGTCATCAAATTCACTGAGGGAAACGGCGCCTTCAGATTTGTAGCCGATGTCGACGAGAACTTCGCGGGGGCGCACTTCGATGATGCGGCCTTTGACGATCTGTCCCTCTTTGAACTCGCGAAAACTTTTCGCGATCAGGTCCTTCATTTCTAGCATGGATTTATTCATTTACTTGCCACGGGTTCCGATTTTGGCCTTTTCCATCCGGGCAACGCCAACATAGCGGCACCAAAATTAAGCGGGGGAAAAGGGGCGGGTAAGATAGGACTTGGCCGCCGGAAGGCAAGGGTTTTAGTTGTGATTTTGCCGGGGCGGGAAGGAACACCGCGAGGAGGAGCCGTTGCCCTGGAGTTTTTCGGCGCGGACGAGGGCCTGGCGGACGAGGACGGCGTAGCGCATGGCGTCGCGGCGGGCGGTGCAGCGGAGGACGGCCTCAGTATCGACGAAAACTACGAAATGATACGTAACCTTCTCCACGTGAACACGCTGGGCCGAGGCGGTGTGCGAGGACATAGGAGAATGGTTTGCTTTCCAAAGAGGGCATCGCCTATCGAAGGATGCGCGGATGTGCATAAAAGGAGACATCCAATGGCACGGAATGAAGCGAATATCGGGACGATGGTTACGACAAAAGGCTCCACAGTGCTTCATTCAGTGCTTTACGTGAGCACTGCGCAGGTGCTTTTCACGGCCCCACGGATGGAAGAACTGCTAACGAAGAGTCGGGCGAGCAATGCGCGGCAGCAGATCACGGGACTGCTGCTGTATCGTGATGGAGCGTTCATGCAATTTTTGGAAGGACCGGAAGGGGCGGTGGAGCGGCTGTTCCGGAAGATCAAGGCGGATGAGCGGCATTTCGCGATCGTGACGATTTCCGAAGGGGCCATTCCGCAGCGCCGTTTTCCGGATTCGCCAATGGGTTTTCACAATTTACGGGATCACGCGGTGCGGGCCTTGCCGGGATTCGCGGAATTCGCGGAGACGTCGCTGAGTATGTCGGAGTTTTGCGACGAGCCGGGCCGGGCGATGCAGTTGCTGGGGGTGTTTGAGCGGGGGCGGTGACGCGCAGAGACGCGCTCCATATCGGTTAGCGCTCGAGTTCGGATTCTTAATCTTAATCTTACTCTCTGGCCGGGATTAAGATTACGATTAAGAGAAGAGCACTCGGCAGAGAGCGATCGAGGCGATTACGGCCACGGTATCGGCGGTGAGGCCGGCGAGGACGGCGTGGCGGGTTTTACGGATGGCCACGCTGCCGAAGTAGACGGTGAGGACGTAGAAGGTGGTCTCGGTGCTGCCGAAGATGGTGGCGGCCATTTTCGCGGTGAGGCTGTCCGGGCCGATGCCAGGGCGGTTGATCAATTCGACGAAGACGCCGAGGGTGGCGCTGCCGCTCAAGGGGCGGAGCAGGACCATGGGCAGCAGGTCGGCGGGAAAGTGAAAGTGGGCGAGGAACGGTCCGAGATAACGGGTGAGAGCCTGGATGACGCCGGCATCGCGCAACATGCGGATGGAGACGAGCATGGCCACGAGGAAGGGGATGATGCGCGTGGCGGTGGCGAAGGCTTCCTTCGCGCCGTCGGTGAATTGCTCGTAGACCTTCACGCCGCGCAGGGTGGCGTAGAGCGGCAGGAAGGTGAGCAGCCAGGGCACGGCGATGAGCGAGAAGGTCCGCAGCGCGCGCAGGAAGGGCTTGTGCGCCATCGGCATGTCGGGGAAGAGCTCGGCATAGTGCCACGACGCGTGCAGGAGACGCGGGATGCAGTCCATGTTGCCCGGCGCGTAGATGACGAGGAAGATGAGGGCGAAGACGAGGGCGTGTGCCCAGAGGGCGATTTGCCGGCCGGCGGTGAGGGGCGTGAGCACGGGCTCTTCGAGGGGGGCGCTGGGTTCGGCGATGGCTGTCGCGGTATCCGATGTCGATTCGGGCAGGTCCGGTGCCCCCGGCCGGAAGATCGGCAGGCGCTCGAGGAATTTCGACATGAGGACGCCGCAGATGAGCGCGCAGGTCGTGGCGAGAATGGCCGCGGGAACGAAGCTCGTGGCATCATGTGCGCCGGCGAGGATGAGGTAGCTGATCGCGGTCGTCGGGAGCAACTGGATGGACGCGGTATTGATCGCGAGGAAAGTGACCATCGCATTCGAGGCGGTGTCCTTGCGCGGGTTGAGTTGCTGGAGCAGAAGCATGGCGCGCAAGCCGAGCGGGGTGGCCGCATTGCCGAGACCGAGCATGTTGGCTGCCATGTTCATCACCATGGCTCCCATCGCGGGGTGATCGGCCGGCACCTCGGGGAAGAGCCGCCGCAAGAGCGGGCGCAGGACGCGGGCGATGATCTGCACGAGCCCGCCGCGTTCCGCCAGGCGCATCATGCCGAGCCACACCGCCATGAGACCGGTGAGCGGGAGCGCGATGCCCATGACGGCATCCTTGGCCGTCTCGAATGCGCCCTTGGTCAGCGCATCGAGCTGGCCGGTGAATCCGCCCACCACCACGGCGATGAGGAGAAAGGCGAGCCAGATCCAATTGAGCATGGGCGCGGACTATGCCGCCCGGATGTCCTGCGGTGCAAAAGAAAAGACGGGAAGAATAGGAGAGATGGGATTCCGATCGCTCCCATTCTTCCTCTACTTCCTATTCGGATTCGCCGCGAAAAAACCGCACCGCCGCCGAGCAGACATAGGTGTGCTTCATCATAGGAAATCTCGCGCCGACGGACTGGATGAAGCGATGACAACCAGATCCAAAAAGATACAGCGGAACGATGAAGGCTTTGCCGCGTTCCGGATCGAGATAAGTATCGTGGCACCAGAGCTCGAATGGTGGCACGCCGGCGCCGGGGACTGACTCGTCGGGAATTCCCATAGCGGCGGCCACGGCGCGGATGTCGTCGGGCGTCCACCACACGCGGAGCACGCGCAAACCGAGGGTGGGATATTCGAAAATGACAGTGCCGCGCGAAGCCAGGAGGTGCCGCTCGAACTGGCCACGAAAGAGCATGCGCCCGAGTCGGTGCATGCGATGAACTACTCTGTAGGTGCCCCCGTAATGGAGAACACGTAGACAGATGGCCAACGCCCCGATCAAGCAGCCGCAGAGCACGGCGGTGATCAGCAAAGCGTATCCGAAAACGGCCATTATTTATTCATTTCCGAATCGTCGGGAACCTCCTATGGAGCGCATGCTGCGCCACATTTCACAAAATCCCGGTAGCTGAATTGAAATCTGGTGATAAAAGTTTACAGCCCCACCGCTTTTCTACGGACATGACGAAAGCCACGATAGCCGAAATCCAGCTGCTGCTGGCATGCCAGCCGTTCCAGCCTTTCGTCATCGTCACGCGGAGCGGATTGAAATACCGGGTGGCCAGCCCGGAGCACGCCGGGATCAACCCGCGCGGTTCGCGCCTTCACGTATGGTTCGATGACGACACCGGGGTGACGATTTCCGAGGCGAATATCATGGCCCTCGAGCGGGATGCGCAACCGGCGGCGGCTTGAGTGGGGAAGTGGGCAGTGATCAGTAATCAGTAATCAGCGAATCCGTTGTGCGAGCGATGACGGCAGGCTCCTACTGAATACTGATTACTGACCGCTGATTACTATTCTCCCCACTATGACACGCCGAGGTGCTTGGCAAATCGCCAGGCCGTGGTAGGCTCCGCGTCCCATTTTCTCTTATGGCTATCAGCAGCATCATTGATCCCGAGCGCTCCGAGCGCGTCCAGTTCAGCAACGACGAGATTGCCCGCTACTCGCGGCATCTCATCATGCCCGAGGTGACGCTCGAGGGGCAGAAGCGCCTGAAGAGCGCCAGCATCCTGTGCATTGGCGCCGGCGGCCTTGGTTCGCCCATCGCGCTGTATCTCGGCGCCGCCGGCATCGGCCGCCTGGGGCTCGTCGATGCGGATACCGTCGACTTTTCGAATCTCCAGCGCCAGATCCTGCACGGCACGCGCGATGTCGGTCGCAAGAAGCTGAACAGCGCCCGCGATCGCATCCGCGAGGTGAACCCGAACGTGCAGGTCGATCTTTACGACGACTTCTTCACCGCGGCGAATGCCCGCCAGATCTCCGAGCCGTATGACATCATCATCGATGGCACGGACAATTTCCCCACGCGCTACTGCTCGAACGACGTCGCCGTCTTCCAGAAGAAGCCGAACATCTACGGCTCCATCTTCCGCTTCGATGGCCAGTGCACTGTCTTCGCACCGCACCTCGGCGGACCGTGCTACCGCTGCATGTTTCCCGAACCGCCGCCGCCCGGCATGGTCCCGAGCTGCGCGGAAGGTGGCGTGCTTGGTGTGCTGCCCGGCATCATCGGTGTGATGCAGGCGATCGAAGCCGTGAAGCTCATCATCGGCATCGGCGAGCCGCTCATCGGCCGCATGATCGCTTTCGACGCGCTGAAAATGAAGTTCCGCGAGTTCAAGCTGCGCAGGGATCCGAAGTGCCCGGTGTGCGGCGACAACCCGACGATCAAGGAACTCATCGATTACGATCAGTTTTGCGGCATCCCGCAGGCCAAAGCCGCGGAAGAAGCCGAGGCGCCCGTGCCGACCATCAGCGTGCAGGATCTCAAGGCGAAGCTCGATCGCGGCGACAAGTTCAAGCTCATCGACGTGCGCGAGCCCTTCGAATGGGACATCTGCCGCATCCCCGGTGCGACGCTAATTCCGCTCGGCCAGTTGCCCTCGCGCATGAGCGAGCTCGATAGCGCCGACGAGATCGTCCTCCAGTGCAAGAGTGGCGGCCGTTCCGCGCGCGCCCTCAAGCTTTTGCAGGAAGCCGGCTTCAGCAAGCTGAACAACCTCGAAGGCGGCATCACCGCCTGGGCCGAGCAGATCGACACCAGCGTGCCGAAATACTAATCTTAACCGTGGGGTGAAGGCCTCGCGAAATACCCGAAAAGGCCGGGATAGTTTTAAGTTTTAAGTGTTAAGAAATCCGCTGCCGCACGGCAGCGCGCGAACCCACTTAAACTCAAATCTTAACACTTAAAACTAATTTCGGGACTACTGGAAAACGTCCGTGACGACGTAGTCGTTGGTGATCCCAATCCCGAGCGCGTTGGGTTGTTGATCGCCGCTTTTGCCGAGGCCGTACATGGCTTCGAAAGTGCGCAACAGGTTCACGTGGGTGATCCCTTTGCCCTCCGGATATTCTCCCGCTTTGATGTGTGCGCCGGCGAAGATGGTCGGGATGCGATTTTGCAGTGAATGCCGAAACTCCGCGTCCGGGCCGTCGAGCGAGACGCCCGGGTTCGTCAGCCCCTGGTAGTGCCCGCGGTTGTCGTTTTCGTCGAAAGTGAGGACGAGCAGGCTGTTGTGTTTCCTGGCCCATTGGTAATAGGCGTCGATGTTCTCCTTCAGCCAGGTATCGCCGGCGGGCACGCTGTCCTTGGGAGCTCCGTCGTGCATGTCATTGATCAGGTTGGGGATGACGAAACTGACCGTCGGGAGGTTTCCGAAACCTGCGGCATCTTTTGGAAACTGGGTGAACGGCAGGCTGGTCCCGTTGGACAAATTGGAAAAGCTGACCCATGGGACGTGCTTGCGGGCGTAAAGCGCGCGGTCCGGTTTCGGCGGCCAGACCACGACCGTCGAGTCCACGGCCGGCAAATTTTCCGAGTAACCCATGAACGTGAGTCCATTTTTCAGCAATTGCTCGCCGAGATTCGGAGCCTTGAGCAAGTGCTGCGGCATCTGATCGTAAAAACCGATGCGATGGTTGTTGCCCGAGAACAGCCAAAAATAATTGCCCTCGCTGGAATGCTCTTCGCCGAACATTTGCGTGAATACGGCGCCTTCCTTGCACAACACAGAACTGATGTAAGGCGTCCACGCGTTATTGATGATCTGCTCGTAGTCTTTGTTCTCCTCGAGCACGATGACCACGTGGTCGTAAACCGGCGCGGTCTTTGGCCAATCCAGGGCGGGCGGAGCATCGCCGGCGTGGACAGATGCCGGGAGCGCAACGGTGGCGATAGAGGCGCTGCAGAGCAGAGGAAGAAAACGGCGAAGGGGAAGATGCATGAGGAGGATGATCGTGGAGGGAAATGGGTGCTGAAGTAAGTCTGAAATGGGGAATGTCTTAGAAGCGGTGAGATGAGTGAACCGCGACGGAGGACGTGACCACTAGAGCCCGCAGAGCGCGGTGTAGTTGTCCAGCATTCGTTCCATGGAGAATCGCTCGCGAATGTGAGCGCGACCGGCTGTGGCAAATGCCGCGCGCAGGACCGGATCGTGCGCCAGGGTCACGATGGCTTCGGCGAGCGCGGCGGCGTTTCGGCGCGGGACCAAACGTCCGCATACGCCGTCGAGGATCTGCTCGCCCGCGCCGCCGACATCGGTGGCGACGACCGCTACGCCTGCGGCAAGCGCTTCCAGGGAAGCGTTCGGACACCCGGAAGGTTCGGAGATCATCACGAAAAGATCCAGGCCCGTGAGGAAGTTGCGCGTGTCGGTGAGTTCACCGCACCATTCGATCGGCAATCCACGGGCGGCGCGGCGCAATTCGCGCGCGTGCGCTTCCGCACCGCGCTCGACGCCCCCGGCGATGCGCAGGACGAAGCCGGGCAGGCGCGGGGCGGCGAGTCGCACGGCTTCCAGCAGATCACCGAGGCGCTTGTCGGGCGACAAGCGGGCGGCGGTGCCGAGCACGAGCAAGCCTGGCGTGCGGGATGGGCGGGGCTGGGTTTCGAGCGGGACGCCATTGGAAATCACGTGCACCGGTGTGCCTAGGGTGTGCATGGCTTGTTTCGCCTCGGTTGCGTATTTGACGACGACTCCAGCCAGTCGTGCGCCGTACTCGCGGGGGTGACGACAGGGCAGCGCGGGACGTGGATTGGCGAAGTAGCGCGCGAGAGAGTGAAAATACATTTCACCGGGGCTGACGTCGAAGAGCGGCGCCTCGAGCAACGAATCCGTGATGAGGATCTTGAGGACTGGGATGACATTCCAAAAAAGAATGGCGCGCGGCCGATCCGCGGTAATGGCTTCGAGCAATCGTGCCACGGCGAGGGGGCTGTCGAGCGCCGCAGGTGGTGGCACCGCCGTCACGGGGATGCCGTCGGCGAGTAAAGCCGCGCGGCCCGGCGTGGGTTTTGCGGGATGCTCCTCCATCACCGCTGCGCGCACTTTGATACCGCGGGAGGCCAGTCCCAACAGCAGGCGGCGCGCGCTGGATTGTGCTCCGCCGATCGAGAAATTGTTGGTGATCAGCCACAGCCCATCGCCCGCGGAACGGCGCGGGGTCAGGATTTGCGGGTAAAACCAGAAAGTGCGCGCGGCCATCTGCGGCCGGTGGAAGCTGGCCGGCAAGGGTGGAGGACTCGTGCGTGGAGCGGAGGCGATTTCGGCCAGCGCGGCGGCTACTTCGTCGTCGGTGGCTTCGATGGAGAGCAAGCGCAGCGAAGTAGTCTGTGCCGCGATCTCTCGTGTGCCACCGGCGTCCGTCGCTACGACGGGCAGTCCGGCGGCAAGGGCCTCGAGATGGGCGAGGCTCAAGCCTTCAAACGCGCTGACGGAGGCGAGGACATCGCTTGCGGCCAGCACTTCGCCAATCTCCTGCACCGCGCCGGTGCTGTGGATACTTTCGGGGTGCGGGTAAGTGGCGATCGCGGCATCCAGTTCCGAAGCGGCCTGGCCGGCATCCACGCTGCCGCGGCTGGGGGCTCCGGCGAGGAGAAGCCGGACGGAGCGCGGAGCGAGACGTGGTTGCACGGCGGCGAGAATCGCCGGCAACCGCGCGAGACATTTTTGCCGGCGGGGATTGGCAATGGCGATGATGACGAAGTCACCCTGGCTCCAGCCGAGGCGCGCGCGCCATTTCTGCCGAACGCTTTCCCTCGGTTCCCGCAGGGCGACGGCCGCTGGATCGATCCCATTCCAGACCGTGCGGATGGGAGCGCCGAGATTCGCTTCCTGGGCCTGCTCGGCGACGGCGACGGAGCAGGCGAGAATGAGATCCGCGAGGGGAGGGCCGCCGTCGCCCACTCCGGCTGGCCAACCGGCGGGCATATTATGCAGCGTGAGCACCAACGGCACACCTTGCGCGCGGACGGCGCGCGCCTCCGCGGCGGAAAGCAGATGGCCGTGCACGAGGTCGGCGCCGAATTCGCGGGCCGCAGCGGCGATGGCCCGGGCGCGAGTTTCCGCATCGCGCGGCACGTGGGAGAGGTCGAAGAAATGGGCCGGTTCGGGAAAGGAAGGGCGCGTGGGACGGCCCAAGACGGCAACCGCGACGGCGACGCCGAGACGACTCAGTTCGTGCGCCAGATCGAGCGTGACCCGTTCCGCACCGCCGATCTGGATCGAGGTGACGACCATCAGCACGCGCCAACCGCGCCACCGGCGCACGTCGAGAATGGGCAGATGGACTTTCCGAAATTCACGCATGGCCAGCAGCCGCCGCCACGCGGTCGTCCAATCGTCGCCGGACTCGAGTCGGGCGCCGAGTTGTCCAGCCGCTTCCGGAGCGAGTAGCGCGGAAGCTGGTGTCGGAATGCGCGGCGCCGGCCAGCTTCGGCGATCGAAATCGCCGCCGTGTTTGGTGAGCAGCGTTTGCCAACGCTTTGCCTCGTGCCCGTCGCGTACCGCGCCAAGGGCAATCAAGGGACGTCCCGTGGCGCTGGAGGGGATTGACGGCAGTGCGCCTTCCTGCAACGGCCATGCGCCCGAAGCCATCCAGAGGACCGGCTCCCGCGTGCTGCGTAATCGCTCAATCCACTGCTCGCGCGACGCAATCGCTTCGGATTCGATACCGGCATGGCGCAACGCGCGTCGCGTGCGCTCGATCCACATCGAGTCACCCGCTTCCTGTGAGTGGACCCAGCAGTTGATTGATTCTTTTAGCAGATGACGCGTTGGAGGGCACCGCGCCGTCGGTGCTGGGTTTTGAGATGGCTGCGGAAAAGACGAATCACCTGCTCTGATTCTATCCATCGGAAACCATTCCGTTAGATACGCCGACACCCGGCACCGACGGAGCGGTGCCCTCCATTCTTCTGCGGAAATCTTCTCCGAATGACACCTCAGTACGCCGGCGGGTTACCGTGATAGGGAGGATCATCATCCGCAATGGTCCGTGTTGTTGGTGTGTTCATTCCAGTCGTCATGGGACGAAATGGCGATGCTCCGGAGTTGACCGAGACCGAGACGTTCGCCGGTCGTCCTCCAGTGAAAACAAAATGCCCCTGCGTTCCGCCTTCATAGCGCACATCCGTCTGTTGCGATTGGCCGTCCATCTCATAGCGGCAGGTGATCGGTGTGCCGACGGAGAGGCCATCGCCCACGACCCAGAACCCATCGTCGACCAATCGCACGCGCAACGGTTGACCAGGCATGTAGCGGAAATTCGTGGCCGATCCGCTGCCACCCAGGTTGCCGGAAATTGCCCGAACGATGGCGCGCAGGATGAAGAAAGCGATGCCCAGAAAGGGGACCAGAATCAACCAGGCGAAGCTGAAAGGGGATGAACTCCGATGTGTCGCATAGGTAATGGGATCTGCGTCCGGCGACGTCACAGGCCGTGAGGTGACGAGTGAATCCGCGCGTAAATTCACTGGTGCGGTTCTCGTCGTAGAAACAGGCGCGGCCAGCACGGGGGACACATCGAATGACATGATGCGGAAACCGTTGTCGGCGTTGCGGCTCGCCGCCTCGTTGCGATAGCGCGCGGCGGGCCGGCAGAACTTCGCCTCGCGCATCCATGAACCGCCGCGCAGTACGCGCCGCGGTTTGTCGGAGAGTGTGGAGTCGCGCTGCACAGGATCGGTCGCGTTGTCGTTCGGGTAGGGCCCATACCAGTCCTCGCACCATTCCCAGACATTTCCGAGCATGTCGCCCAGTCCCCAGGCGTTGAGCGGCTTCTGCCCGACGGAATGGGTGCTGTTTGCGGAATTGCCTTTCTGCCACGCGACGTCATTGGCGCTCGGCAATGTTGTCGCCCCGGCTCGCGCGGCAAATTCCCATTGAGCTTCGCTCGGCAGGCCGAAGGTGCGACCGGTCTTGCGCGAGAGCCATTGCAGAAAGGCACCCGCGTCGCGGTAGGTTACGAGGGTCACCGGGTGATCGTCGTTTTGCGAAAAGCCGGGATTGCGCCAGGTGAATTCCTTGCGCTGGGTCAACCGTGAGCCGTCCCAGCCGAACCCGCCCGAGGGCCCGCTTTCCGCTTCCGTGCGATAATGCGTCTCGGCAATGAACCGCGCGAACTGTCCACGCGTGACGGGATATTTGCCGAGCAGAAACGGACGTGTGAGCGTGACGTGACGTGGAGCCTCGTCGGCGCCGCGACCCGCTTCATTTGCCGGGGAGCCTTGTTGAAAACTCCCCGCTTCAATGCGGACCAGCTGTATCTTCTGTCCGTCTCCCAGGTCGAATTGCAGCAGAGCCGGGCTTTGCGCTCGCAATGGCGCGAAGGCACTCAGGGTGGCGAAGGTAAGAACCCAGAACAATCCACGGGTGCGGAGGAACGGAATTGCGCACATGACGGCGCTGGTTCTGCTCTCCTCAAGGAAGCGCGTCAAGTATCACGACGTTTACTGGCGTTCTATTCCTGCCGACGGAGATTTTCGATTGTGGCGAACTACCGAGACTTGGGATGTATCAATCCCGGCGGGCTTGGACGTGCTGATCGAATTGCTCCAAACTAATACCGATGTTGGGATTTGCGTCCAATTCTGCGTTGCGACGCAATGCCTCGGCAATTCCCTCATCCTCATCGTCGAGGACAGGCGGGAGTGACTGAAGTAGATGAGCTGCGAGAATGGTCCGTTGAGAATCCGGCAATTCAAAGGCGAGCTTTTCGACTTCTGTGATACTGGGCATGAGGGAGTGTAGCGAATGGGGGCTGTAGGAGCAAGCCCGCGGGAATATCTCTTAGCTCCACGATTCTACCTTCAATCATCCTTCTTCTCAAAATCCGTTGGATTCACCCACGGAGTCTTCATTTTCTCGCCCTTCATGTAGCGCTCATAGAAGCCGACGTGCGCTGGGTCGGAGTGGGCATAGTGGTCGAAGATGGCGCCGTTGCCGAAGATGCGCGGGTCGCCCTGGGCGCGGAGTTCGGTGACGAGTTGCTCGCGCAGGCTCGATTGCAGGGAGGTGCTTTGCGGCTTGAGGGCAAGGTTGTTGATGCAATCGGGGTCGTGGGCGAGGTCGTAAAATTCCTCGGCGGGACGCGTGCCGAAGCAGCGTGCCCAGAAGATATTCGTGGGATCAAGCCGGTGGGCTTCGAGGATGGTGGTCTTGGTCGGGCTGCCGTCGCAATCGAGGTAGCCTGTCTCGGGATTGCCGGCCGGCCAGCGGGTGGGCTCGAAGTTATCGAGATAGACATACCCGCCCTTGATGATGCCGCGGATGGGATAACCTTCGTCGTTCGGGCGGCCGATGTCATTGCGCTCGCGGCCGATGAGCACATGGTCGCGCGCCGGATTCGTGAGGCCGGATTTCTCCGAGTGGAAAATGTCGGTGAGACTGTGGCCGACGGTCGGTGCCATGCCGGTGGCGGACCAATCGATGCCGGCGACGTCCATGAGCGTGGGGGCGATATCCACGAAGCTCACATAATCATCCACCGTGCGTCCGGGGTGGGGAATGCCCGCCGCCCAGCGGACGGCCATGGGCAGATGATTCGGCATTTCGCCGGCGTTGCCTTTGCTGCGAGGGAAAGGCATGCCGTTATCACTGGTGACGATGACGAGGGTGTTTTCGAGCAGGCCGCGCTTTTCCAATTCGGCGAGCATGCGCCCGAGGTGGCGGTCGAAGTGTTCGACCTCAAAGGCGTAGTCGAGCAGGTCGTTGCGCACGGTCTCATTGTCCGGCCAGCAGGCGGGCACACGATCGATATCGGAGAGTTTCTTGCCGCCCTTGGCGACGCCCGAGCCGTACTCGTAGCCGCGATGGGGCTCCACGCTGCCGTACCAGAAACACCATGGCTTGCCCTTGGGCGCGGCGTCGAGGAAGGATGCGAAATTGGCGGCGTAATCGTTGTTGCTGATGTCCTTGGTGGGTGGCGGCGCCTTGTGCTCGTTGAAGGCGACGCCGGTGAGGAGCCGTGGGAATCCATTGGCATCCTTGGCTACTCCAGGTCCCCAGCCTTTCTGCGTGAAGCCGACGAACCAGCCGTGTTCGGTAAGCGCTTCGCCCCAGCTTTTGAATTCCTGCGGGAAATAGCAGATGTGGTTGGCCGCTTCCTTGAGTTGCCACGGGCTGCGACCGGTAATGATGCAGGCGCGCGACGGTGCGCACTTGGCGCTCGGTGTGTAGGCGTGGGTGAAGAGGATGCCCTCCCGGGCCACCCGGTCGAAGCTCGGTGTCTGGACCCACTTCGTGCCGTAGACGCCCGAGTGATAGCCCCAGTCATCGGCGAGGGCGAAGAGGATGTTCGGCGGGGTGGAGGGGGCGGCGTGGAGGGTGGTGGCGAAGATGAGGCTGAGGAGGAACAGGAGGCATTTCATGGAAGTGGGAGGTGGAACATCCGACGCCCAACATCCAACATCCAACATCCAATCAAAGTCACGCGCGGAGACGCGTGTCGCATGGATCCTATGCCTCCTATTTCCAACGGCTTGTCCATCGACACTGGTCGACAGCGCTCTTATGGGAATGGACATCTTGGGTGGACCTGCCCATTAAGAAGAGATGATCACCGATGAGCTCCTTGCGCTGCTGCGTTGTCCCCAGACGATGCAGTCTTTGTCGCTGGCCTCGGTGGAGCAACTCGCGCAAATCGAAGCCGCGCGTGCGGCTGGCAAGTTGCTGGACCGTTCCGGGAGAACGGTGAAGGAACCGATCCTCGGCGGATTGGTCCGCGAGGATGGGGCGTTGCTTTTCCCCATTCGCGATGGCATTCCGGTGCTGTTGCTCGATGACGCGCTGCCACTTGGCGCAGCGTGAGGTCCGGCCCATATTGATGACATG
Organism: Chthoniobacter flavus Ellin428; assembly: GCF_000173075.1. Classification (GTDB taxonomy): domain Bacteria; phylum Verrucomicrobiota; class Verrucomicrobiia; order Chthoniobacterales; family Chthoniobacteraceae; genus Chthoniobacter; species Chthoniobacter flavus. Next base: position 172,571 of record NZ_ABVL01000009.1, on the reverse strand, counting down.
CAGCAAACGAACGAAGTGAATTGGCAGGCGATCCGCGAGGATTTTCCCATCCTGCGTGAACAGATCCATGGCAAGCCGCTGATTTATTTCGACAGCGCGGCGACTTCACAAAAGCCCTGCGCCGTGCTGGGGGCGTTGCAGCATTACTACGAGCACGACAATGCCAATGTGCACCGTGGGTTGCATGGCTTGAGCACGCGCGCGACGGAGGCCTACGAGGCGGCCCGAGCCAAGGTCGCGAAGTATCTCAACGCGCCGAATGTGGATGAGATCACGTTCACGCGGGGCACCACCGAGAGCATCAATCTCGTGGCCAACACCTGGGGCGTGAAATTTCTCCGCGAGGGTGATGTCATCCTGCTCACGGAGATGGAGCACCACAGCAACCTCGTGCCGTGGCAATTGCTCGCCGAGCGAACGGGCGCGCGGTTGCGCTTCGTGCCGGTGCAGGAGGACGGCACGCTGGCCCTCGGCGCGCTGGATTCGCTGCTCACGCCGGAGGTGAAGCTCTTCGCGTTCACCCACATTTCGAATTCCCTGGGGACGATCAATCCGGTGGCGGACCTGTGCAGCGCGGCACGGGCGGTTGGAGCGGTGAGCCTCGTGGACGCCGCACAGAGTGCGGGGCATCTGCCGGTGGATGTGCAGGCGATGGGTTGCGATTTTCTTGCGCTCTCGGGTCACAAGATGTGCGCGCCGACGGGCATCGGCGCACTCTACGGTCGCGCGGAATTGCTGGAGGCGATGCCGCCGTGGCATGGCGGTGGCGAGATGATCCTAAGCGTGCAATTCGAGCGCAGCACTTTCAAGAAAGCGCCGGGGAAATTCGAGGCCGGCACGCCGAACATCGCGGGCGCGGTCGGGCTGGGCGCGGCGATCGATTATCTGGAGAACATCGGGCGCGCGGCGATTTTCGAGCACGACACGAAGCTGGCCACGTATGCGCACCGGCGGCTGGAGGAATTGCCGGGCGTGCGGGTGCTGGGGCCACAGGAGCGCGGAGGATTGGTGGGCTTCGTGATGGAAGCGGCGCATCCGCACGATCTGACGACTTACGCCGACCAGTACGGGCTCGCGCTGCGCGGTGGACATCACTGCACGCAACCGCTCATGCGCAAACTCGGGCTCCCGGGAACGACGCGCGCGAGCTTTTATTTCTACAACACCATGGAGGAGATCGATCGCATGATGGAGATCCTCGAAAATGCAGTGCGTTTCTTTGCATGAATTCGGAACTCGAAGAGTTGTATCAACAGGTGATTCTCGATCACTCGCGCCGGCCGCGGAATGTGGGCGAGATCGCCGATGGCGCGGTGCACGTGCACGGCGACAACCCGTCGTGCGGCGATGAGATTCATCTGCACGTGAAGTTTGGTGCGGATGGCGGGATCGAAGATTTGAAGTTCACCGGCCAGGGGTGCGCGATCAGCCAGGCCTCGGCGTCGCTCATGACGCTGAAGGTGAAAGGGAAGAGCCGCGCGGACGCGGGAGCGATGCTCAGTGCATTCCATGATCTGGTCACGACCGAGGTCAGCGATCCACCGAAGTCGTTGGGCGACCTGCGGCTGCTGCAAGGCGTGCGGAAATTTCCGCAACGCGTGAAATGCGCGATGCTCGCCTGGCGGGCCTTGGAGCAGGCGATGGAGGCGGGGGATAAGGAAGAACACGTCTCGACGGAGAGCGCCTAAGGGCGCGCGATCGTTGTCGGGGAGGCGGACTTTTCCAACAGGTCGGATGCGGCGCTTTTCAAGTCGCGCCAGCGGGAAAGATCGTAGTCGGGCGCCCAGACGATGTGACGGAGGACGCTGCGCCATTCGATGAGGGCGCGCTCGATGTCGCCCTGGCGCAGGGACTCGGTGAGCAGGCGGGTGCGGGAGGCGCCGCGCTCGACGATGTCGCGGACGACTTCGCTCGCGCCCGCGCCGTAATCGAGGGGTACGCCCATGTCAAGATAGCCGGGCAGGTCGGCGCGTTCGTAGACGCGCTGGCAGAGCCCGCCAAGACGTCCGCCGTAGGGAGAATCGTCGCCGGCGAAGCGCGGCCCGGCGCGGAGATTGGCGAGATCGAAGACGAGTTCCTCGAGGGGATAGCTCTCGTCCTCCAGGGCGGCGGCGACGGCCAACCCTTCGCCGTGATGGAAGAAGCTGAAGAGGATGCCGCGGGGCGTCGGCACGCCGGCAACGTCGATGAGCCCGAGCCGCCGCCAGGCGTAAGCTGGCGATTGGGTGATTTCCACCCGCTCGCAATAGACCTGCAGTTCCGGACAGTTGCGGCACACGGGCGGAAGCTCGCGCCGCTCGGGCGGGGCGAGCAGGAGGCGTCCGTGCCGGTCGCGAAAGGCAGTGGCCGGCGCGCCGGAAAAATCCTGGCGGGCGAGCAGTTGATCGCCGCGGGTGACGAAGCGCAGCGCCATGGCAGGTGGGACCATGCGTTCCTCCGGCGCGGCTTGTTGCATCAGCGAAGGGAGACGCTCGATGACTTCGTGCTGGAGCGCGTCGGGTTCGAGCCGCGCCTTGCGCAGGAGTCGCCGCAGCCAGGGCGCAAGCGCGAGCATGGTATCACCGCGACGGGTGCCGATGATGGCCTCCCGTCCGTAACGTTTGGTTCCCTCGGTCTCCAGCTTGCAGAGATTGCCGAAGCCGAACGGATCGAGGGTCCGGGCGAGAGAGAGCGCGGGGCGCCAGCGTTCGCCTTCCCGCGCCAGGACTTCGCCGAGCGTGGTCGCGGTCGCCTCGGGACGCACCTCCCACTCACCACGCGAGTTGAGCATTTCGGCGACGCCGCGCCGGGCGAAACGGGCGCGTTCCATGTCGACGGATAGACCGCAGGGCATCGGTCCGGTCTGGCGCGAATGCTCGATCCCGAGCGGCACGGCCTGGGCGGTAAAGAGACGCGTGTTCAGGTCGAGCGCGGCGGTGAAAGGATCGGCGCCGGTTTGCACCGCGGCGTGCATCACGGCGAGCAGCGTGGGCCAGTCGACCTGCGCGGGACGCTTGAGCTGACGCGGGCGGCCGTCGTGCAGGCGCGGAGGGCGATCGCTGATGAGCGCGTAGCCCAGTTCATCGAGTCCGCGGCGTCCCGCCCGGCCAAACATCTGCAGCACTTCATCCGGCGCCACCTGGCGCTCGAGATTCCCGGCCATGTAACGGGTATCGGTGATGAGTACTGCCCGCATGGAAAAATTGATGCCCGCGGCGAGACCCATGGTCGCGACGACGGCGCGAAGCTGGCCGGCCTTGGCCAGCGGTTCGACGAGTCCCGCGCGCTGCGCGTAGCTGAGTCCGCTGTGGTGAAAGGCGATGCGCCGCGAGAGCAGCTTCGCGAGTTGAGGGCCGGCGAGTTGCTGCTGTTCGAGGTTGAGATGCAGGGGCGCATCCGCTGGCAGCGCACTGGCGAGATCGCGGGCCAGTTCCTCCGCGGCACGACGGCGCGGCGCGAAGAGCAGAATGGGACCGAGATCGGCGCGCAATGCATTGCCGACCAGCCGCGGCCAGCGGCCGCGGACATTCGCGGGCATCTTGTTCGGTAGATTTTCGAGATCCACTTCCTCGAGCGGCACCGGTCGCTCGGTATGCGAGACGAGCATGGCATCGCGCCCGATGCGCTTCAACCACGTGACGATATCCTGCGGATTTGCCACGCTGCCGCTGAGCAGCAGCAATTGGGTCTCCGGCGGCGCGAGCGCGAGGGCGAGCTCGTAATTCAGGCCGCGCACCGGATCGGCGATCATCTGATATTCATCCACCACCAGTAGGCGCGGCCCGCGCCGCTGGAGAAATTTGCGCTTCTGCGTCTCCAGCGTGGCGACGACGATTTTCGCATCGAGTTGATACGCGAGGTCACCGGTGGAGATACCCACATCCCAGCCGCGCGCCTGCCATTCGGCGAGCTTGTCATTGGCCAGCGCGCGCGTCGGCACGGTGAAAATGGCCTGTCCCTTCAGCGCCGGCAGGAAGAGCTCGAAGACGTAAGTCTTGCCCGCTCCGGTCGGCGCATGTACGACCACATCCCGCCCTTCACGCAGGGCGTGGACGGCTTCCTGCTGCCAGAGATCGGGGATGACGAGATTTTGAAGGAGTGCGTTGATGGTTTGTGGCAGTAAGACTGCGTTCTAACGAAAAGCAGGCATGAGCTTCCCGCATCACAATATTTCGCATCCCGCCAGACGAGCACGTTTCGCATGAGCGAAATTCCCGAGTCCGATCAACCCCTGATCGAAGCGGGACGCTATCGGCGCCTGCAGGCCGCGCGCGAACGCGCCCTGGTGGTCGCGGCGCTGGATCTGCCGTACTGGCTGAAGCGGGAGCGCAACAACGAATGGGTGCTATCGGTCGAGGAACGCTCCATCGAGCAAGTGCGGACCGAATTGGCGGCCTACGAGAACGAGGAGCGCGAGCGTCCGCGGATGACGAGCACGTTGCTTCCCGCCGGCAAAGTCTCCACGGTTTCGCTCTTCATCGCCGGCTGGGTGCTCGGCGGATTTTTTCTCGCCCAGCAAATCGTGGGAGAACGCCTCCTCGAGCGCGGGAGCGCGGAAGGCCATGCGATTCTGCATGGCCAATGGTGGCGGACGGTCACCGCGCTGACCTTGCACGCGGATGGCCCGCACCTCGCGGCGAACCTCGCCACGGGGCTGCTTTTTGCGGCGTTTGTCATTCCTCGCCTGGGCGGCGGGCTCACCTGGCTGGCGATCGTCCTTAGCGGCGCGGTCGGCAATGCGTTGAATTCCTGGGGCTATCGTCACGAGTGGCACGATTCCATCGGCGCTTCGACGGCCTGCTTCGGCGCGCTCGGCATCCTCGTCGGTGCGGAGCTGTTTTCGCGCTGGCGCGAGCCGCACCAGCGGAGCTTGTGGCAATTGATCCTGCCCATCGGCGCCGGCCTTTCGCTCCTCGCGTATCTCGGCGTGGGCGATGAGGCCACGAAGAACATCGACTTCATGGCCCACGGCTGGGGCTTTGCCGTGGGCATTGTCGAGGGCGCGATCGCCGTGGCGGTTCACGCGAAGGAACGTCTTCCCGCATCCGCGCAACGGATCGCCGGCTGGCTTACACTCGCACTGGTTGCCGCCGGCTGGGCGCTTGCACTGCGGGGTTGAGCACGCGCTGCAGGGCATTCCCGAGACCGTGTACCGTGTAGGGCTTGAGCAGCAATTCGCTGAAGCCGAGTTCCGACGCTCGCTTGGTATCGAGCGTGGCGCTGTATCCCGTGGTCAAGATCACACGGGTATCCGGCCGCAGTTCCCAGATGCACCGCGCAAACTCAATGCCACTGAAATGCGGCATGGTGAGGTCGGTAATGACGAGATCGAAATCCTGATCCTTGAACAGCGCCAGCGCGGCGCGCGGATCGGTCTGCGTGACGGGCGAATAGCCAAGACGGGTAAGAAAACGTCCCCCCAGCATGGTCAGCACCGGCTCATCATCGACGAACAGCACACGTTCCCCGTGGCCATGCAGTTCGGGCGGTTCGTCCGGCTTGGCGGTCGTGGCGCCAAACTCCAGCGCCGGGAAATAGAGATTGAGCGTCGTGCCTTCGCCCGCGGCGCTGTAGACGGTGATCGAGCCATCGAAGGATTTCATGAGCCCGTGCACGACCGAAAGGCCAAGGCCGGTTCCTTCGTCCGGGCCTTTCGTGGTGAAGAAGGGCTCGAAAATGCGGCCCAACATTTCCGGAGGAATCCCGCTGCCATTGTCGCTGATGCTGAGGCGCACATAGCGTCCCGGCCGCAGGTCGGGATTGCCGTGGGCGAAATCTTCATCGACGAGGAAATTGCCGAGCTGCACGGTGATGACGCCGGACTTGTTGCCGATGGCGTGCCAGGCGTTGGTGACGAGGTTTGTCACGATCTGGTGCACCTGCGTGCTGTCGGCCAGGACGGTCGGTGTGTTTTCCTCGATCTTCGTAGCGATCTCGATGGAGACCGGGAGGGTCGCGCGCAGCAGCTTGAGCGCTTCCTTCACCGCCTCGCCGAGCTCGATTGGCTTGCGGTCCTGCTCGCGCTGGCGGCTGAACGCGAGAATCTGCCGCACGAGATCCTTCGCCCGGCCGCCGGCCTTGAGAATCTCGCGGAAATGCTGGTCGGAGGAGAGAGGATCGCTGACCTCGGACAGACCCAGTTCGGCGAAGCCGATGATTCCGGCGAGGATGTTATTGAAATCATGGGCGATCCCGCCGGCCAGCGTGCCGATGGCCTCCATCTTCTGCGCCTGGCGCAACTTGTCCTCGAGGCGGATACGCTCGCGGGCGGAGCGCTCACGGTCCTCGATGTCGTCGATCAAGGCCCGGTTGGCCGCCTCGAGATCGAGCATCTTTTTCTCCAGCTTGGCGATGAGCCGGGCGTTGTACTGCTTGAGATAGATCGCCTCATCCTCGGTTGGAGTCGACTCGCTATCACCCGCTACGGCTTGTTTCTTTTGCTCCACGACCTCCTGGACCGCCTTGATGAACGCCTCCGGTTCGAGCGGTTTCACGAGGAAACGATCCGCCCCGAGATTGAGCGCGAAGGCCGCGTCGCGTGGGTCGGTGTAGGTTGCGGTGTAGAAAATGAAGGGGATGTCGCGGCAACGCGCATCTTTTTTCAGCTCGCGACAAAGCTGAAAGCCATCCATCCGCGGCATGAGAATATCGGAGATGATGAGATCGTATTCGCAGAGGCCGGTGAGTTGGAGGGCCTGCTGGCCATCGCTCGCCGAGTGCACCTCGTGCCCGTAGCCGCGTAACAATGCCTCCAGCATGTAGAGGTTTTCGGACTTGTCGTCGACGCTGAGGATTTTCATGAGGAGCCCGCCTTTCCGGTGAGGAACTGGGATATTTCTGCGGCAAAAGTCTGCGGTCGGATGGGCTTCTCGATATAGCCGGCGAAACCGAATTGCAGCGCCTTCTCGCGATCGCGCGTCATGGCGAAACTCGTCACCGCGACGATCGGTGTTTCGGCAAGCCGCGGCTCGGCGTGGATGCGGCGGGCGGATTCGTAACCATCCATCTCCGGCATCTGCAAATCCATGAGCACGAGATCCGGTTGATCGGCGAGCGCCAGCCGCAACGCTTCGGCGCCATTTTGTGCGTGAATCACCGTGTAACCCGCCTTCTCCAAAAGAAACGTCTCAAGGTAACGATTGGCGGCGTTATCCTCGGCGAGAAGAATCTTCGCGCTCATACTTGTGGTTCGCTGGGGGCGTATTCTGCGGCAGAACCAAGGTAAAACGCGAGCCAATTCCGAACTCACTTTCGACGGTGATGTTGCCGCCGAGCATCTTGGCGAGTTGCTTGGATAAATACAAGCCGAGTCCGGTGCCTTCGTAAACCCGCCGGGCGGAGCCGTCGACCTGGCGGAAAGCCTCGAAAAGGTGGGGCAGGCTCTCGGGTTTGATCCCGATGCCGGTATCGGCGACCTCGAATTGCACCTGGTCCGCATCGGACGTGACCTTCAAAGTTACCCGACCGACAGCGGTGAACTTCACGGCATTATTGGTCAGGTTGAGGAGGATCTGGAAGCTCTTGTTGCGATCCGTGCGAATCCGCAGGGTCGGTTGGTCGAGCGAAGTCTCCAGGCGCAGCTTCTTTTGCTGGACCTGCGGGGCGAGGCACTGGTCGATTTCTTTCACCAGATCGGCCACGACGAAGTCTTCCAAAAACAGCTCCATCTTGCCGGATTCGACGCGGGAAAGATCCAGGAGATCGTTGATGAGATTGAGCAAATGGCGCGCGGAAGAGTGGACCATGCCGAGCTGCTTTTTCTGCTCGTCGTTCATCGGGCCGGCCAGTTCCTGGCGCAGGATACCGGTGAAGCCGATGACCGAGTTCAGCGGGGTACGCAACTCGTGGCTCATGGTGGCGAGGAATTCGGACTTGAGGCGGTCGAGCTCCTGCAGGCGTTCGTTGGCCGCCTCCAGGTCGCGAGTGCGTTCGGTGACTTTGTGTTCGAGATTATCGAGTGTTTCGCGCAGGGCAGTCTCGGCCTGCCGTCGCTGTTCGACCTCCAGGCTCAACGCCACGAGGTCGGCCATGGAGCCGGCGAAGCTTTCTTCATCGGGCTGCCACTCGCGCGGTTCGCCGGTGTGCTCGTGGCAAATGACGCCGACCATTTTGCCGCTGCCGCGAATGGGCGCATCGAGCATTGAGTGGATGCCGAGGGGGTGGAGATACGTCGCGTCGAATTCGCCGGTTCGCGGATCCGTCGGGGCGTGGCCGGCGGCGATGACGCGCTCCTCGGCGAGCGCCTTGAAATAGATCGGGAAATCCGCGGCGGTGAGCTCGATCCCGCTGGAGTGCTGGCCTTTGTCTTTCTCGAAAAGGTCGGCGCAGCAGATCTTCGTCTGCGCTTCGTTGTAGAACCAAATGCTGGCGCGCGAGACGTCGAGTGTTTCCGCGGCCAGCTCGGTGATGATGCGCAGGGATGCGGACAATTCCGCGCCGAGCGAACGGGCGTTGCGCGCCTTTTCGCCGAGCACGGCATTTTGGCGGGTGAGCCGAAACATCGTGGCCCGCAGCGCACCCTCCGCGGCGAGACGGGCGGTGATGTCGATGCCGATGCCCAGCATACAGGGGCGGCCATCGATATCGATGCGAAAGCCGGTGACATAGAAGGGCGTGCGCCGGCCGTTTTTGGCCAGCAGGTTCACCTCGATGTCCGCCGAGCCCTCGGCGAAACACTTGAGCATGCGCTCGTGTACGAAGGGTTTTTCCTCCTCGGGAAAATAGGAGAGGGCGTCCAGGGTTTCGATCTCCGCGGCGCGGTAGCCGGTGACGGTCTCGAGGTTCTTGTTCCAGCGCAGGATTTTCCGATCCGCTCCCCGGTAAAGATAAAAGATGCCCGGCATGGAGTTGATGAGCGTGTCACTGAACTGCATCTCGCTGTGCACCCGGGCCTCGGCGCGCTGCCGTTCGCTCATGTCGCGCGAGACCATGAGCACCTTTTCCGCCTGGCCTTCGGCACTACGAATGAGGGTGAGGACTGATTCCATACAGAACACCTGACCGTTGCGTCCGATGAGCCGGAACTCCGCGCGCTGGCTGCCGCCGGTGCTGGCGATTTCCGCGAAGAGGCGGCGCAGGCGCTCGCGATCGTCGGGATGGATTTCCTCGAAGGCCGGGGTGAGATACAGCTCCCGGGCTGGAGCGATGAACTGGCTGTGGGATTCGCTCGCGTAGAGTCGGCGGCCATGGAGATCGAGCACCGCGACGAGATCGGAGATGTGATCGGTGATGAGCCGGAACATTTCCTGGCTGGCGCGCAGGGCGGATTCGGCCAGCTCACGCTGTGTCACGTCGTGAAAGACGAAGACCACGCCGGTGACCGCGCCATCGGCGTCGCGAATGGGTGTGGCCTTGCTCACCACGATGTGCTCCGCGCCATCCCGGGCGATGAGCAGCACGGGCTCGATGGAGGTGATGGCGCGGCCTTCGCGGACGACGAGGTCGATCGGGTTGTCGGTGGGCTGCCGGGCTTTGCGATCGAGGGTCTGGAAGACTTTCACCAGCGGCTTTTGTTCGGCCTCGCCTTCCTTCCAGCCGGTGAGCTCCTGCGCGATGTTGTTCATGAAGGTGACGCGCCCCGCGGCGTCGGTGGCGACGACGCCATCGCCGATGCTGCGCAACATGGTCGCGAGCCATTGCTCACGAATGTGGGTGCGTGCCCAATCGCGCCGCCGGCGCAAGGTGCTCAAGATAATGACGACCGCGGTGGTGATCGTCATGATGGCCAGCAGGACGAGCATCTGGCTCGAGGTCCGATCTTCCGCTTTCTCCAAGGGATAGACCGTCAGCAGCGTGCCGAAATCCACGAGGGGAAGGTGCACTCCGAGGCCAGTCATAAGAATAGGTTGCACGCTCCGGTGAACGGCAACAAGCCTGCAGGATGGCACTTGTCTGTGGCGCTGGGTATGGCAAAAGCGCGCGGTGCTCGCCTACTATTTTCATAACCTCAGCCCGTACATCGTCCGCCTGCCGAATGGCGCGGGGTTGCACTGGTATGGGCTCGCTTACGTGCTGTCGTTCCTTCTCGGCGGCTGGCTTTATCGCTGGCTGGCCGAGCACAAATACACCGATCTGCCGGCGGCCCAAGTGTCGGACTTCATCTGCTGGGCGGCGGTTTTTGGGGTGATGATCGGCGGCCGTCTCGGGTGGATTCTCTTTTACGGACTCTGGCAGCCGCATGGAGGAGACCCGTGGTATTGGCCGATTGAGGTTTGGAAAGGGGGCATGGCCAGTCACGGCGGAATCATCGGCTTGGTGCTCTTCACGCTGTATTGGTCGAAAAAGCATCACGTCTCGTGGACGGGCATCGGTGATTCGTTGGTGGTCGTTGCCCCGGTGGGCTTGTGCCTCGTGCGGATGGCGAATTTCATCAACGGTGAGTTGATCGGCAAACCGGCCCAGGTCCCGTGGGCGGTGCAGTTTCCCAAGGAACTGATCGAATACGGGTCACCTGAGCTTTGGCAGCGCGCGCAGCAGGCCCTGGGCATGACCGACGTGCCGCCGGACGCGAACTTCGGCAGCTATATCGCGGATGCGATCCCCGATCATCCGGAATGGATCGATCCGCTGCGCCAGGTACTCACTCCGCGACATCCGTCGCAGATTTACGAGGCGCTACTGGAGGGCGTGGTGCTCTTCACGATCCTGTGGCTTTTGCGCACCCGCTGCCGTGTGCCAAGGGGTGTCATTACCGGCGCCTTTTTCATTTGCTATGCGGTGCTGCGCATCATCGGGGAAATGTTCCGGGAGCCGGATCCGGCGTGGCAGGTGAAGGGGATTTCCGCAGGCCAGTTTCTGTCGATCTTCCTGGTGTTCATTGGCGCGGCGTTCATTGCCTGGGGCTGCCGGACGAAGGAATACGAACGCGCGCTGCAAGCGGAGTAAACGCAGAATCCGCTTCCCAAGCCGCCGACCTGCATTAGGTATGTGCGCATGAAACTTGGCTTTATCGGATCAGGAAAAATGGCGACCGCGCTCGTGCAGGGGGCGGTGAGTTCGCGCGCCTTTGCGCGAGAGGACATCCTGGTTTGCGATGCCATCCCGGATGTTGCGGCGAAACTGGCCGGCGCGGCACAGGTCAAGGCCGTGGCGAAGAATGAGGAGCTCGCGGCGAAGGCCGATGCGCTGGTGTTGTGCGTGAAGCCGGCGGATGCGCTGGAGGCGCTGCGTGCGTTGCGCGATGGGACGAAGGGCAAGCTGGTCATTTCGATCGTGGCCGGGTTGCCGCTGGCCGCGCTGCAAGAGGCGGCGGGTTCCAAGGTGCGCATCATCCGCGTGATGCCGAATACGCCCGCGCTCATCCATCGCGGCGCGGCGGCCTACGCGCTGGGCAAGACGGCGACGGCGGCAGACGGTGCGCTGACGGAGAGTCTTTTCGGAGCGGTCGGGCAGATCGTGAAGGTGAAGGAGGAGCTGCTCGACGTAGTCACCGGCCTCAGCGGCAGCGGCCCCGCTTATGTTTACCTCGTCGTCGAGGCGCTCTCGGACGCCGGGGTGCTGATGGGATTGCCGCGTGATCTTTCCTTGAAACTCGCTGCCCAGACTGTGGCGGGTGCCGCTGAAATGGTGATCGAAACCGGACGGCATCCGGCGGCCTTGCGCGATGAAGTGACCAGCCCCGGCGGGACGACGATCGCGGGGCTCGAAGCTCTCGAAGCCGGCGCGGTGCGCTCGGCTTTTCTCAGTGCGGTCCGCGCGGCTACCGAGCGGGCGCGCGAACTCGGCGCCAGCAAATAAACATGCGACGCCTCGCCCTATTCCTGTGTGGTCTGGGGATGGCTGCCGGCCTGGCCGCCCAACCGCCAAAGGCTCAACCGGTGGAAACCCGCGGCCACGCCCGCACCGGCTGACCCGAAACTCCGTCTCGCCCCGTCCACGGACCTGAACGAGCCGGGTAAGAACAAGGTTTCCGAGGAGGCGCAGAAGCTGGCCAAACGGGCGATCGTGGCCATGGCCAAGGGCGACCTGAAGACGGCGCGGCAGGACTTTCTGAAGGTGCTCCAGGCGGTGCCGGACAATGTCCCGAACGATGATCAACCTGGGCCTGGTGGAGTATCGTTCGAAGAACCTCGAAAGCGGCGGAAGAGCGGTTGCATACGGCGGTGCGCCTGGCGCCGGAGGCGAGCCTCGGCTGGCTGATCCTGGGCATCGTGCAATACGATCGCACCCGCTATGACAATGCCCTGGCTTCGCTGGCCCAGGCCGCGGTGCTCGATCCCAGGAATGCGATGGTCCACCAGTATCTCGGCGTGACGATTGGGCAAAAGGGCTGGTACTCCGGGGCGGAGGATGAGATGCGAAAGGCGATCGAGCTCGACCCCAGTTACGCGCAAGCGCACTTCAATCTCGCGGTTTTCTATCTCCAGCGAAACCCGCCGGCGGTGGAACTGGCCCGGCGGCACTATGAGCGCGCGCTCGAACTCGGCGCCGCGCCGGATCCGGATGTGGAGAAGAGTCTCACGCCGCCGAAGCAGTAAGAGGCTTCGCTAAACGAAAGCGACGGTGATACGCCGTAGGGAGTGGCAGCACCCTGCCGCTGGTCCACTGAGGCAAAGCGGTAGGATGTTGCTTCCACACTATTCCTCCCATGAGTGCTGGCGGAAAATCGCGTATCGCGACTTGCGGAAATCGCCGGGATTCTTTTAGTAGCGCACGCTATGAAGCGCTTTGCCTCGCTATTTGTTCTCACCCTCATGCTTTTCGCCCTTGTCCCGGCAGCCCCGGCGGCGACGAAAAAGAAAAAATCCACGTCCGATGATTCGTCTTCGTCGACGACCTCGACCAAGGATGTGCCCGAGGCGTTTCCCGTGGCGGACGGCGTTCCGAAGATCACCGCCGGTTCGGCGATCCTGCTCGACGCCAAGACGGGGAAGATCATTTTCGAAATGAATGCCGACCAGCGCCGGCCCGTGGCCAGCACCCAGAAGCTGCTGACTTCGCTGATCGTCGCGGAAACCGGTGACCTTGATCACAAGGTGCATGTGGAGGCCAGCGATACCTGGGCCGAGCCGACGATGCTCTATATCAAGCCGGGCAACGTCTACTCACGCTACGATTTCCTGAACGTCCTCCTCGTGCACAGCATGAATGACGTGGCCCGGGCGCTGGCGCGGGACAATGCCGGCAGCCTGGAGAATTTCGCGGCGCGGATGAACGCCAAGGCTTCGGAACTCGGCATGCGCAATTCGAATTTCGTGAACCCGAATGGCCTGCCGATTCCCGGCCAGTATTCCACCGCGCGCGACATGGCGCAGGTCGCGCTCGCGGCTTACAGGAACCCGATCATCCGCGGCATCGTCTGCCAGAAGTCGGTGACGTGGCACTACAACGATGGCCGCGTGCGCGTGTTTGAAACGACCAACCAGGTGCTGAAGCGTTATCCCCTCTGCAACGGGATGAAGACCGGCTACACCGAAGCCGCTGGGCATTGCCTGATTTCCAGTGCCTCGCACAACGGCCGCGATGTCATCGCCGTGGTGCTGGGGGACAATAAGAACATTTGGAACGACTCCTACAAGCTGCTGGCGTTCGGGCTTTCCTCGTAGCGGAAGAGAAGTGCTTAGTGCTTAGATTTCGCCTGCGAGCGGGTCTTTACTAAGAACTAAGCACTAGGAACTAAGCACTTCTTCCCCAATGGCCCAAAGCATCGATTCCGAACTCGCCGAGCTGCGGGCCAACGCGTTGCTGCGGCAATTGCGCGAAGTGGATTCGCCGCAGCAACCTACGCTGGAACTTGCCGGAAGGAAGCTGCTCAATTTTTCCTCGAACGATTACCTCGGGCTGGCGACGGAGCCGGTGCTGCGCAATGCGGCGAAGCAGGCGATCGATGAATACGGTGTGGGAGCCGGTGCGTCGCGATTGATTTGCGGGACGCTTTCCCCGCATATGCGGTTGGAGGAGCGGTTGGCGGATTTCAAACGCACCGAGGCGGCGCTGGTCTTTTCGAGCGGATATGCGACCGCCGTGGGGACGATCGGAGCGCTGATGCACAAGGATGACGTCGTCATTCTCGACAAGCTTTGCCACGCCAGCCTCATCGATGGGGCGCGGATGAGTGGGGCGCATGTCCGGGTGTATCCGCACAATCATTTGGGCAAGCTGGAGAGTCATCTGCAATGGGCGCACGAGAATTATCCCGAGGCGCGCGTGCTGGTGGTGACGGAATCCGTCTTCAGCATGGATGGCGACTGGGCGGTGCTGCCGGAGATCGTGGATATCAAACGCCGCTACGGGGCGATGCTCATGTTGGACGAGGCCCACGCGGTGGGCGTGATCGGTCTCAATGGCCGCGGGCTGGCGGATCAACTCGGCGTGGCTGGCGAAGTGGAAATCCAGATGGGCACCTTGAGCAAAGCGCTCGGGGTGAGCGGGGGATATGTGTGCGGTTCGCGGCGTCTGATCGATCTGCTGATCAATCGCGCGCGCAGCTTTATCTTTTCAACCGCTCCGCCGCCGGCGATGGCGGCGGCCGCGCTCGCCGCGGTGGAGTTCATGCTGACGCCCGCGGGGGAAAATCGGCGACAGGTCCTGCGGCGCAATCTGGCGCATTTTGCCTCGGAAATGCCGATGCTTTTCACGGGGGACAAGAAGCTTCAAAGCGCGATCATTCCCATCATCCTCGGCAGTTCCGAAAAGGCCATCGAGAGCTCGCAGATGTTGGCCGAAAAGGGCTTTTTCGTCCCGGCGATTCGCTATCCCACGGTGGCTCGCGATGCCGCGCGGTTGCGGGTGACCATTTCCGCGAAACACACGCCGAAACAGATCAGCGCGCTGTGTGAGCAATTGCGGGGTTTGCTGAAGTAAGCCCTCCGTTACAGTTTCTCCCGCGCGTTGCCGCCGAATTGGAAGCCGCTGAGCGCGGTGTTGGTTACGCCTTTGGCGAGGCAGATGGCGTGGAAACTCTGCCCCATGAGCGTGGGGTGCATGAGGGTCCTGAAGGCGCGTAGCTCCTGTTGGCCGGCGGTGGTCATCGCGTAGTCATCGGAGAAATGCAGGCGGCTCAGGCCGACCATGAAATGGTGTTGGTCGGTGAATCCGGCGAGTTGTAGGCCGAGTAGCGGAGCGGTTTCGGCCAGGATTGTGAAATCGACGTGCGCTGTGAGGTCGATCTCGCCCGGACGTTGCAGTGGGTCAGGTTCACGCCGATGCGCGGCGTAGGCGGAGAGCGTCCCGCTGCTTCGCTCAGGACGGTAGTAGTCGCCGCGCGGGTAACCGTAGTCGATCGCCAGGACGAAGCCGGCGCTGAGTTTGGAGGCGACTTCCGCCAGCCAGGGCGCGATGGCGAGGTTCACCTCTGTTTCGTAGCCTTCCGGGACAGGCGGCAGATGCCCGAGGTGGGCGTTCAATTCCGGTGAGGCGATCTCCGCATCGACGAAGACAAACCGCCCTTCCTGGAAATCGACAGAGCGTTCCATCCAACGATCACCGCGTCGGCAAACCCGATGCACGGGAAAAGCATCGAGCAATTCGTTCGAGAAATGCACCCCTTGGAAAGAGGGCAGGGCAGTGGGCGAGTCGACCCAGCGGATCTTGGACGATCCGAAATCGCGCAGGCGCTCCGTTTGCGCCAATCGCAATTTGGCCAGCGGTTCGACCAGCCAAAGCGACGTCGCTGCATAACAGGCTGCATCAAATTCACGCAGCGCACTGAGCACGTCGCCCGCGAAATCGCCGCTATTCGCGCCCTGCTCGACGATCGCAAAATCCGCCGGTTCGCCCAGTCGCCGCCACATTTCCGCGAATTGCCGGGCTAGCAAGCGCCCGAAGAGCGGCCCGACGCTCACATTCGTGAAGAAATCTCCGGCGCGCCCGACCTGCGCTTTGCTCGCACCATAATAACCATAATCCGGATCATAAAGTACGCGCGCCATGTAGTCCCGAAAGGGGATCGGTCCGCGCTGCTGGATTTCCGCACGCAGGGCGTTTTTGGCAGTATTTTCTTTATCAGGCATGTGTTAGCGAATTACCCGACGCACTCTGAAAGGACGGGGCGGCCGCGGAAAGTAATTTGCGCATTGCGCGCACCTTGGTTTCGTGTGACTTAGTGCGCCGCCTTCGGCGCCGCCCGTCAGCCCATGTGGGATTTGCCCCGTTATAAACCTCCATTTTATCGCCGCACCTGGTTCCTCTCGGTGTTTACTCTTCTCGCCGCGCTCATCGTGGTGGGGGGGATCTTTGTAGCGATCGAACGGGACCAGTGGCAGAAGCGCGCGGCGGCGTTTGATTACAAGAAGCTCGAGGACATGGAGTCCGCGAGCATCATCTTCGACCGCAATGGTCAGGTGCTCGGCCGCATCTTTATCCAGAATCGCGACCAAGTGGCCGCGGATCAATTGTCACCGTGGTTGTACAAGTCGGTGGTCGCGGCGGAAGACATCCGATATTATCAGCACAATGGTGTCGACTATTACGGCATTGTGCGCGCGGCGGTGCGTAACTATCAGGCCGGTCGCACCCGCCAGGGCGCCAGCACGCTTACCCAACAACTCGCGCGCAATTCCTTCCCCATCGAACTGCCGAGCGAAGATCGCAGCTACAAGCGCAAGCTGCTGGAAATTTTCGTCGCGCAGGAAATCGAGCGGCGTTTCTCGAAGCCGAAAATTCTCGAGCTCTACCTGAACCGCGTCTTTTTCGGCGATGGCTTCTACGGTGCGGAATCGGCGGCGCGCGGTTATTTTGGCAAGCACGCCAAGGACGTGAATCTCTCCGAAGCGGCGATGCTCGCGGGTCTCCTCAAGAGCCCGAATCGCCTCTCGCCGTGGCGCAACCACAAGGCGTGCATGGAACAGCGCAATTTCGTGCTGGGGCGCATGCTGGAGTTGCAGCAGATCAGTCGCGAGGAATACGACGCGACGATCTCCCAGGATTTGGTGGTGAAAAATCGCCGGTCGATCCACCAGGAGTCCTACCCCATGGACCTCGTTGCGCAGCAGGTCATCGGGCAATTCGGACGCGATGCCGCGATCAGCGACGGCTATCGCATTTACACCACGATCGATGGTGACTTGCAGCGCAAAGCGGAGAAGGCGCTGAAGGAACAACTCGATGTGGTCGAGCGCCACGAGGGCTACGATCATCAGCGCTTTGGCAAATACGACATCGACTTCCGCGCCCACCAGCGGATGGCGAGTAACGAAGTGGAAGGCAACACCCTGCCTCCGCCCGCGTATTTGCAGGGCTCCATCGTCGTCCTCGATAACGCCACCGGCGGCATCCTCACTTTGGTCGGCGGACGCGATTTCGGCCACAGCTCCTACAACCGCGCCCTCGCGGCGCGCCGCCCTGCGGGCACGGCCTTCAAGCCGTTCGTCTATGCGGCGGCTTTCGAGCGCGGCTTCGGGCCGGGAACGATCGTGCAGGATACGGTGATCGATAATCGCCAGGTGATGATCGGCGGCGTGACCGGCATTCTCGGTGAATGGGGGCCGGAGCGCGTGGACAACAAATACGAAGGCTCCATTTCCGCGCGCGAAGCACTGGTAAAATCCAAGAACGCGGCCACCGTGCGCCTCGGCATGATGACCGGACTCGATCACGTCATCCCATTGGCCAAGGCTGCGGGCATCGAAAGTCCATTGCGACCTTTCCCGGCGACGTTCCTCGGCAGCAGCGAAGTCACGCTCATGGAGATGACGCTGGCCAATACCGCCTTCCCCGATGGCGGCACGCGCCCGGACAAGGCCTTCATCATCCAGAAGATCGAAGACCAGGCCGGCAATGTGGTCTTCGAGGCGAAGCCCAGCAAAGTCCGCGTGATGAAAGACACGACGGCGTATGAGATTCACACCTGCCTCTCGGACGTGCTCGAGCGCGGCACGGCGGACAAGGCGTACACCGAGCTTGGCTTGAAAAAATTCCCGCTCGGGGGCAAGACCGGGACGGCTTACAATTTCACCGATGCCTGGTTCCTCGGCTACTCCAGTGCGGTGACCTGTGGCGTGTGGGCAGGCTTCGACAAGCCGTCGACGATTTATCGCGGAGCGTTCAGCAACGAGATCGCGCTACCGATTTGGGCCGAGGTGATGAAATCGACCTTCGCGAACTATCGTCCGAAGGAGATCCCGCAGCCGAAGGGGATCATCAAAGTGGAGCTCTGCTCGGTGTCTGGTCAGCTGGCGACGGACAAATGCTTTGAAACGGTGGAGAACAAGGAGACCGGGGAAAAGGTGCAGAAGCGCACAACGTTCTTTGAGATCTCGACCGAAGACCAGGCGCCGAAGGTCGGCTGCGAGGTGCACAACGGCGGTGCGAACCGGAGTTTTGTCAAAGTCATCCCCGGCGAAGAATGGCCGCGCGCCGCGCTGGCCGTCGACGTATCCGCGGTACCGATCGTGGCGATGAAGCAGCCGACGGTGATCGGCGTCGACCCGTACAATTCCATACAGTCGGTGAACAACGCGAAGGCGATGAGCAGCCTGGAAGGCCAGACCGCGCCGGTGAACAGCAGCGCCATCGTCACGCCCGCACCGGACAACGGAACCGGTCCGGAACAAATGGAAGTGCGCCGCGCCGAGCCTGTGCAACCGATGCGCGAGCAAACGGTGCTGGATACGACGATCAAGCCCCCGCCGCTGCCGCCGCTGGATTTTTAGAGTGCCAGGAGCCAGGTAAAGGAAGCGTCTTCTTCTCGATGTCATTCTGAGCGGAGCGCTCGTGGGCCAGTGGGGGGAGCGCGCAGTCGAAGAACCCCGTCGAACAACCAGCGAGACGCCTATGGGACTGCGGGTAAACGCAACCAAATAACCAGCAAGTATCGCTGGTAAAGCGGCGGGGCTCTTCGACTGCGTTCCAGTCGTTACACTCCTTCCACTCCGCTCAGAATGACACCGGGGAGGGAGCCGCGCTTGGATGAAGATGTGGGTAATGCCTACCCTTCGATCGTATTGATTTCGACGGGCTCGACTTTCACGCCTTCTTTCTCCAGCCAGGCGATTGCTTTTTTGATGTCTTCGCGTTCGCCGTCGAGCGAGAGCGAGACGATACCGATTTCCTCGGTCACACTGGCCTGGCGAATGTTCGTGACGACGTTAAAATCTTTGCCCAGCTCCCAAATAATGGGGCGGGTGACCAGCTTGGTCGGAAACATGAGCCAGAGGCGTTGGGTCTCTTTCATAAAGGAAAGTTGAGAGTTTTTAGTTGAGAGTTGAGAGCCGTCGCTGGTTGTGTCGGACGCCAGCGCGCAAGGGAGCGCGGCTCTCAACTCTCAACCCTCAACTCTCAACTTGGTCGTGCGGCGGAAGCGACTAGCCCCCGGCAATCGCCGGGACAATGCTGATCTCGTCGGCTTCTTTCACCGGCGTGGCTTTTTCCTCGAGGAAGCGGATGTCCTCGTCGTTAACGAAGATGTTCACGAAACGGCGGACGTTGCCGGCGTCGTCGACGATGCGCTCTTTTAAGCCCGGGAAGGCCTGGTCGAGGCTGTTGATGACTTCGCCGATGTTGGCACCGGCGGCCTGGACGACCTCAAGCTCGTTGGTGAGCTTGCGGAGTGGGGTGGGGATGCGGACGGATGGCATGTTTAGAGTGCTTGGTGCTTGGTGCTCAGTGATTAGTAATCAGTAATCAGTAATCAGTAATCAGTAATCAGTGATTCGGAGGACAGTTTCTGACTGATTACTGTCCACTGATTACTGATCACTTCTTCGGTCGGCATTACGCCGCGGCAGTATCCTTCGCGTAGATCTGCTCTTCAAATTCGCGGAGGCTCGGCTTGATGAGGCGCGGTTCGCCGCACTTGCCGACGACGGCTTCCTGGGTCTTGAGACCGTGGCCGGTGATGCAGAGCACCACTTCCTCGTCGTGCGGGATCTTGCCGCTTTCGATGAGTTTTTTCGCACTGGCGACGGTCACGCCGCCGGCGGTTTCGGCAAAGATGCCGGCATACTCGGCGAGCCACTGGATGCCCTCGACGACTTCCGCATCCGAGGCATCTTCGCAGGAGCCGCCGGTATCGCGCATGGCGTGGATCGCATAGTAGCCATCCGCGGGCGTGCCGATGGCGAGCGACTTGACGATCGTCTCCGGCTTCGGCACGGGCTTAACGATGTCGGTGCCGCGCTTCATGGCGTGGGAGATGGGGGCGCAACCGGTGGCCTGAGCGCCATGCACGGAGAACGGCGTGGAGTCCACGATGCCGACTTTGATCAGCTCGTTGTAAGACTTGTGGATCTTGGTGAGCAGCGAACCGCTGGCCATCGGCACCACGGTGTGGCGCGGGATGCGCCAGTCGAGCTGGTCGCAAATCTCAAAGCCCATCGTCTTCGAGCCTTCGGCGTAATAGGGACGCAGGTTCACGTTCACGAAACCCCAGCCGTATTTGCCGGCGATTTCGGAGCAGAGGCGGTTGACTTGATCGTAAGCGCCGTGAATGCCGATGACATTCGTGCCGTAGACCAGCGAGCCGAGCACCTTGCCCTGCTCGAGATCGGCGGGGATGAGCACGTAGCTCTTCAGACCGGCGCTGGCGGCGTTGGCGGCCACGCTGTTCGCGAGGTTGCCGGTCGAGGCGCAGGCTACGGTGGTAAAGCCGAGTTCCTTGGCGCGATTGAGGGCCACGGAGACGACGCGATCCTTAAAGGAAAGGGTGGGGTAGTTGACGGTGTCGTTCTTGATCCAGAGGGTGCGGACACCGAGCTTTTTCGCCAGGCGATCGGCGCGGACGAGCGGGGTGAAGCCGACCTGCGTGCCGATGGTCGGCTCGCCGTCGATGGGCAGCAGCTCCCGGTAACGCCACATGCGGCGCTTGCGCGAACGCAGGATGTCACGGCTGATGGCGGCTTTGATGGCGTCGTAGTCGTAAGCGGCCTCGAGCGGGCCGAAATCGAAGTCGCACACGTGAATGGCCTGCTTGGGATAAAGGCGGCCGCACTCGCGGACATTTTAAATTGGAGAAGAAGGGCGATGGTTTGTCCATAAGCTGCTGTCCTTCACCAAGGATCAAGTGGCGATGAGACGAAGACTCCGGCGAGGGATTGAAGTGCTGGAATCTGATCTCATCTTTTCCGTTGGCCCTTTAGCGTCGATACGGCATCGCTGCTGGCAGGCTTTCGGCTGGATTTGGCACCTGGTCCCCGCAGCTTGCGCCGCGAGCGGTTGCCGTGACTTCATAGGGCCAGTCCCTCTGTCACTCTTGATGAAAGTGGCGGGAACCTAGGGGCCGCAATGGCGACCGTCAACGGAAATCTGAGTGTCCGGTGACGTATGACGTTGAGCAGGGGATAGGCGAATGATGAATGCAGAATGCCAAATTCGTCATTCATCATTCGTCATTCTTCCACTGGGTACGCGCCCTTGGCACTAGTTGTTGACTCACCCGGCGTTCGCTCCTATTTACCCCTCGCTCCGTTCCACGGGAGCGCTATTCCGCAAACATGAAGATATTTTAACGCTGCCTTCACCGGGTTCTCAAGCTTGGCGGACAGCTTTGCCCTATGAAATCCCGGTTTCGTGGAAAGACCGCGAGAGATTTGTAGACGCTATACCAGAAATGACGACCATCAACCAACCCGTGCGCCCAGCCAGTGGGGGCGGATCGGATCGAGCCGCGACCTCGGCGGGCGCCGCGCGTGTCCCGGCCATCCTGTTCCCGCAAGCTGCCAGCGTCCCGGCGATCCCGAACGCGGAGCCCGAGTTTTTCCGTGACCTGAATCTCGACCAGATCGTCGACGCGATCACCAAGGGCCGCGAGTCCTACGATCTCAAGCCGTTCTTCTACGCGCCGCTGGCGAACCTCGATCAGATCGCCTTCCGCCACGAGATCATGCACGACCTCGAGAACGAGGCGCTCTTTGCGGCGCTGAAGGCGTTCTCCGACGGGATGGCGGCGATGCGGTTCGCTTTGGATCGCGAAGAGGAGTTCAACTACCAGTATCAAAAGGAACGCGCCCAGCTCGGCGCTGCCGTCTACTACTGCGACGCGGTGGCCAACCTGCGGCGCGATCTCGATGCGACCGGCGCCCGCTCGCGCGGTCTGCTCGCCACTCGCGATTTTCTCGCTCAATACGTCGAGACCCCTGGCTTCAAGACGCTCTCCCAGCAGGCCCATGCGGCGAAGGACGCGCTGGATGCGGTGCGCTATTGCGTGCTGATCAACGACTCGAACATCACCGTGCGCAATTACGACGGCGAGGCCGACTACAGCGCCGAGGTGGAGGATACGTTCAATATCTTCAAGCAGGGCGATGTGAAGGACTATCGCGTGAGCTTCAACGAGACCGTGGGCATCAACCACGTCGAGGCGATGATCCTCGATTTCGTCGCCAAGCTGAATCCGCAGCCCTTCGCGGCGCTGGATGACTTCTACGCGAAGCACCAAGGCTTCAGCGACCGCACCGTGCTGGAGTTCGATCGCGGCATCCAGTTCTACCTCGCTTACGCGGAATACATGGCGAGCTTCCGCACCGCCGGCCTCAGCTTCTGCTTTCCGCAAATGTCGGATAGCTCGAAGACCGTGCTCAGCCGCAGTGGCTTCGACCTCTCACTGGCCAGCAAGCTCATCGCCACGAACACGGCGCCGATCTGCAACGACTTCGAGCTCAACGGCGGCGAGCGCATGCTGGTCATCAGCGGCCCGAACCAGGGCGGTAAGACGACCTTCGCGCGCGCCTTCGGGCAGTTGCACTATTTTGGCGCGCTCGGGTTTCCCGTGCAGGGTGCTGAGGCGAAGCTCTTCCTTGCCGATCGTTTCTTCACCCACTTCGATACCGAGGAAGATCTCAAGAATCTCCAGGGAAAGTTGAAGGACGATCTCATTCGCATGCACCGGATCTTCGACCACGCCACGTCGAAGAGCCTCGTGATCATGAACGAGATCTTTGCTTCCACGAGTTTGGAGGACGCTACCTTCCTCGGTAGAAAGGTCCTCACGCGCTTCACCGAGCTCGATACGCTCAGCGTGTGCGTCACCTTCATCGACGAGCTTTCGAGACTGAATGACAAGATCGTGAGCATGATGGCCAGCATCGTGCCGGATAATCCGTCGCAACGGACCTTCCGCATCATCCGCCGGCCGGCCGATGGCCTCTCCTACGCCATCGCCCTCGCGCAAAAACATCATCTCACCTACGAGAACTTGAAAGGACGACTCACTCGATGAAAACGCATTTGCTTTACCGCGGCCGGGATTTTGATTGGGACCAGGCGCTGCCGCCGAATCACGAAGCCCTCGTCCAGGATCTCGAACTCGAAACGCTGTTCCAGGCAATGGGTGGCTCGGACGAATACCTCCTCGAGGTGGCGCGCCGTGTCATCCTGCTGGGCGTCGGCGACGACCTCGAGACGATTCAGTACCGCCAGGCGGTGCTCAAGGATTGCCTGCAGAACGCGGCCATCATTCGCCAGATCTACGAGCTCGGCGTCGAGGCCGTGGAGCGCAAGCGCAAGCAGTGGTTTGGCGTGATGGGCAAGTCGCCGATGGGCATTCTTTCCGGCTCCGTCGATCTGCTCGGGTCGCTCGTCGATTTGCTCGGCAAGCTGCGGCTCATCGGCCGCGAGCACGCGCGCAAGTTCCAGGCGGAAGGTTTTGTGAACTTGTTCAAGATGGTCGAGGCGGAACTGCCCGATGCTTACTTCGACAAGATCAAGGTCTACCTCCGCGAGTTGCGTTTCCCCGAGGGCATCCTCGTGAGCGCGGAACTCGGTGATGGCGCGGAAAGCGCGCGGCACACCCTGCGCCGCGGGGAGAAGGCCAAGGCGGGATTCCTGCAGCGCGTCTTCAAGGATGCCCCGCAGTCGTTCACCTTCAAGATCAACGAGAAGGACGACGCCGCCGGCAAGGCCATCTCGTCGTTGCGCGATCGCGGCCTCAATCCGGTTTCCAATGCGCTCGCGCAATCCGCCGAGCACATCATGAGCTTCTTCGCCTCGCTGCGTGGGGAGCTTGGCTTTTACCTCGGCGCGGCCGCGCTGCAGCAGAAGCTCACGCAGTATGGCGTGTCGACCTGCTTCCCGGTGCCGGCGCCCGCGGGCAGTAACAAGCACACCTGCACGGACCTGAAAGACCTCTCGCTGATCCTGACTGTCGGCAAGCAGGTGACCGGCAACGACATCCAGGCTGACGGCAAGACGTTGTTCATGATCACCGGCGCCAACCAGGGCGGTAAATCCACCTTCCTGCGCGCCACGGGCATTGCCCAGATGATGATGCAGAGCGGCATGTTCGTCACTGCCGATGCGTTCTCCGCCGCGATCTGCAGCCGCGTCTACACCCACTTCACCCGCGAGGAAGATGTGACGATGAAGAGCGGTAAGTTCGACGAGGAACTGCGCCGGATGGGCCTGATCATCGATGCATTTGTCCCGAACTCGCTCATCCTCTTCAACGAATCCTTCTCCTCGACCAACGAGCGCGAAGGCTCGGAGATCGCGGGGCAGATCGTCCACGCGTTGCTCGAGACGAAGGTGAAGATTTTCTTCGTCACGCATCTCTACGAATTCGCCCATACCTTCTATAAGGAGAACATGGATCACGCCCTGTTCCTGCGCGCCGAGCGTCAGGAAGACGGCAAGCGCACCTTCAAGCTGAAGCCCGGCGAGCCGCTGGAAACCAGCTTCGGCGCGGACCTTTACAAGGAGATCTTCGCCGGCGCGGCGTAATCGGGAGACACGAATCAACTCAGGAAACAACGAAGGGCGGACAGTGATGTCCGCCCTTTGTTGCTTAGAGCTACTCCCAGCAAGACTCCACTTGCTTGAGCACACTCCGAAACGGCACTGCCGCCCACCGGCCAAATTCCGGGCGCTTGGTCAATTTCGCGCGCGTTGTTGCCGGGCTGGTGAGGCCGCAGAGGTAGCGCGTGAGAGAGCGGGGGCTGGCCAGCGGGGCATGCTCCTCGAAGATGAGCGAGCGAATGTTCTCCTCGTCCTCTTCGCTGAAAGATGGGATTGGCGAAGCGGGAAGCGCGGTGTGGCTGGCTGGCTCTCCGGTCCGGCAGAAATGACAATGGCCGCAGTTCTCATCGGCCATTTCTTCGCCGAAGTGCGCGAGCAGGCGGCGGGTGATGCAACCCGAGGCACTGGCGAATTCCAATAGGCCAGTCATGCGCTGAAGATCGCGCTCCTCACGGCGGGCAAAGAGTTGGGCCAGTCGCGCGGCGACTTCCGCGGGAGAGGCGGTCACGCCGGCCTCGCAAAGCCGGAAACCGTGGCGAATGTTTGCCGGCTTTTGCGAAATGGCGCCGGTCTCTTCCAGCCAGGACAACGCCTTGACGATCCGCTCGCGCGATTCGCCGAGCTTTTGCACGGAGGCTTCGAGTTCCAATGTCAGATACTTTCGCCCGCGCCGGCCGGAGGCAAAAAGCTGGGTGAGGAATCGCCGGCGTTCATCGGTGTGCCCCTCGAGGACGGCGCTTTCCGCCCGGAGAAATTGCACCTGGGTGCTTTCGTAGAAGACACGCGTGGGTTGCAGCAGGCCCTCGAGTTCCAGGTAGGTAATCACCGTTTCGACGACGAGCGGGCGGATATCGGTCTCGTGGCTGATGTCGTAGCGGCTGATGTGAAACTCTTCACCGGAGCCGAGCATCCGCTGTACGAGCGCTTCGACGGCGGAGGATTCCGGGGTGTCACCGAGGGTGAAGTTCTCCAGCGGCACCGCGTCGTCGGCGCAGGCCAGCAACTCGCATAGCGCGGGCTGGCCGTCGCGCCCGGCCCGTCCGATTTCCTGCTGATAGTTTTCGAGCGTTTTCGGCAGGTTGAAATGAATGACGCTGCGGATATCCGCTTTGTCGATGCCCATGCCGAAGGCGATGGTCGCGACGATCACTTCGCACTCGCCGCGCATGAAAGCCTCCTGCGCCGCCGTGCGCTCTTCGGCATCCATCCCGGCGTGATAGGCCCGCGCGCGGAGTCCAGCCGCGGAGAGATGTCCGGCGACGTCCTCGGCAGTCTTTTGGAAAGTGACGTAGACCACGGCCGGCCGCACCTTGGCGCTGGCCAACCGTTTGGTGAGCGTGGCCAGCCTCTCCTGCGCGGCGCAAGGCGTGAGGCGCAGGTGCAGATTGGGCCGGCGGAATGAGGTCTGGACGTGGCGTTCCCGCGCGATCCGAAAGGCGCGGCAAATGTCGGCTGCGACCTCCGGCGTGGCAGTGGCGGTAAGAGCGAGGACGGGGTGCAATCCGAGTTCCTCGACCACCCGGGCCAGTCGTAGATATTCCGGGCGAAAGTTGTGTCCCCATTCCGAGATGCAATGCGCCTCGTCGATGGCCATAAGCGAAATGCGCGTTCGCCGGAGCCGATCGAGAAAGGCCTCACCCGAGAGTCGCTCTGGTGCGACGTAGAGCAGCTTCAGGGTTCCGTTGCGGAGATCCGCATAGACCTGCTGCGTCTCCGTGGCGGAGAGACTGGAGTCGAGTCGTGCGGCAGCGATGCCGCGGGCTCGCAGCGCGTCGACCTGATCTTTCATCAGCGCGATGAGGGGGGAAACCACCAGCGCAGTGCCCTCCAGCAACACCGCCGGCAATTGATAGCAGAGCGATTTCCCAGCACCGGTCGGGAAGAGAGCCAGTGCCGATTCCCCCGCGAGCAAGGCGCGGACAACCGCCTCCTGCCCTTCCCGAAATCCTTCATGGCCAAAACGCGAACGGAGCTCAGCGAGTAAATCCATATTCAAATGAACATATTTAGCCTCGGCTCGTAGAACAACATTTTTTCGTAGGCGGCGAGAAAAACGTCTCCTCCCCGCGGTCATTCTGAGCGGAGCGCCCCGGTGGAAAGGCGGCGGGGCGCGCAGTCGAAGAACCCCGCCGCTTTACGAACGATGCTCGCTGGTTCTTCGGCTGGATCTGCCCCACTTACTCGATGATCACCGTCATACCCTTGGTGATCAGCTTGCTGATCCGCACGACGTCCCAATTGGCCACGCGCATGCAGCCGTGGCTTTGGGCGCGGCCGATGGTTTGCGGGTTGCTCGTGCCGTGGATGCCGATGCCCGGTTTGTTCAGGCCGATCCAGAGCACGCCCACCGGATTCCGCGGCCCGGCCGGGAGGTTGTAGAAATTCTCCGTGCGCTTGCCTTCCTCCAGCACGCCCTTGTCCCAACGGAAGGTCGGGGAGGTGGCGATGCCGAGGATTTTCCAACTGCCGGCCGGCGTTTCCTTCGCGCCGCCGCCCATGATGCCCGGGGTGATTGGCACGGTGGCGAGCAGGGCGTCGCCATCCATGACATCGAGCAGCTTCTCGTTGCGATGAATCTGGATGACGCGGTTTTTGTATTCCGGCTTTTCCGGCAGGAAGCCTTGCTTGGGCAGGTCTTCGATGACGAACGGTTCGACATTCGGCACGCGGATCTGGTCGCCCGGCTTGAGCGCCTCTAGGTTTACGCCCTTGTTGATCTTGGCGAGAAACTCCGGCGCGCAGTGGTAACGCTCGGTCGCGAAATCAAGCAGCGAAGCGTAGGGAAGATACTTGAGCTTGCACTGCTCCTCGGGCTTGGTCGGGCTCGGGCCGACGAATTTCAGGTCTTCGTCCTTGAAGGTATAGAAGGTGTAAACCGGGTAGACGGAGTCGATCGGGATATTGGCATCGAGCACGCCGGTCTCCGGCAGGCCGTGGGCGCGCTGGTAGCGCTTCAACGCCTTGCCGACGAATTCGCCGGGGCGGCCATCGATCTTGCCCGGACCGAAAAGCTGCTGGTCGAGGAAGATTTCGAGCTGGGTGGTGATGTCGCGGGTTGTGACCGGCACGGCCTTGGCAACTTCAGGTTCCTGGGCGAGGCAGGCGGTGGTGGTGGCCAGGAGGAGGGCAATGGAAAGGAATTTCATCAGCGCGGAGCGAAGGGAATTGGCGAAAGCGGTCTGCCAGCTAACATCGTCTTCCCTCGCACGCAAGTATCTGATGAAAAACCTTCGCATTGCCCAAGTTGCTCCCCTCTGGACACGCATCCCTCCGGCGACCTACGGCGGCATTGAATTGCTGATGAAGCTGCACATCGACGAGTTGGTGGCGCGCGGTCACGACGTGACGCTTTTTGCCTCGGGCGATTGTTTGACCGCGGCCAAGCTGCATCCAGTCTGCGAGTTGAATCTGACCGAGATGTGCGAGCGTGGGGAGGCTTACTGCTTTGAATACTACGCGAGCTCGGCGATGGCGGAAGTGCAACAGCGTGCGGCCGATTTCGACGTGATCCATTATCACCTGAGCACGGCGTGGCTGCCGCTGGCGGCGACAATTCCCACGCCGGGGTTGTTCACGACGCATACTTGCCCGCACGTCGATGATGAGTTCGTCTTTCGTCGCTGGCCGCAGGTGGCGGTGAATGGGATCAGCCGTTCCCAGATGCATGCCGCGGGTGTGCGGCTCGGGCGGCAATTTCCGGTGGTCTACAATGGCTGCGACTTCGGTGCTTACGAGCCGTGCTACGAGCCCGGGGAATATCTGGCTTTCCTCGGCCGAATGTCGCCGGAGAAGAATCCGCTGGACGCCATTCGCGTGGCGCAGGCAGTGGATATGCCGATCATCCTCGCCGGGCAGCCGCAGAACGCGAAGGAGCAGGCCTATTTTGCCGAGCAGATCCAGCCATTGGTCGATGGCGAAAAGGTGCGCTGGATTGGGCCGGTGAACCATCCCCAAAAGCATGAGCTGCTGCGTCACGCGGCCGCGTTCATTTTCCCGATTCAATGGGATGAGCCGTTCGGCCTGGTGATGATCGAGGCGATGGCCTGTGGCACGCCGGTGGTGGCGCATCGGCGCGGTTCCGTGGAGGAAGTGGTGGACGATGGCGTGACCGGGTTCCATTCCGGGGTGATCGATGGGCTGGCGGATCTGATTCCCAGCGCATTGAAGCTCGACCGCAGGCAGGTCCGCGCCCAGGCCGAGATGCGCTTCAGCTATCAGGCGATGGTGGATGGGTATCTGGAGCTCTATCGCAGCCTGCTGCGCTGAGCGACGGCCGCGAGACTCATTCTCGAGGCATCACCCTAAAAAACAGACAGGGTGGACCGGAGCCCACCCTGTCTGGAAAGAGGTTGTTGCTGGACTGCGAGCTTACGGCTCGACGATGTACATGTAGGTCTTGGTGTCGACTTCGCGAAACGCGCCCGTGGCCAGGATGCCATTGTCGAAGCGGGTATCGATGTCGGTCATGCGCACTTCATCCATATCGTGCGGGAATGTGATGACGACGGCTGCGGTGGTAATCGATCCGTTGGCGCCGTGATACTGCGTTTGCCACAGCCAGGAACCGCCAACGGAGTTCGTATCCGTCCAAGGGAAGCCGCGCAGGTAGACGTTCATCCCAGCCGGAACCTGGCCGGCCGAGGTGGATGCCGGGTATTTGTTGTTTTCGGCGGCATACATTTCAAACGCACCGGCGCAGGTGCGCAGATCGCTGGCGAACCTGGTATTTTGAGCCATATTTCGCGAGCGGATGAAGGCGGGGAGCGCGATGACCGCCAGGTCGACCAGAATGGCGACGACGATCATGATCTCGACCAGCGTAAACGCGGAGCGGGAGCGGGTGGATTTCTTCATAATGGATAATGCAGGAATAATAGATTTCTCTACGTAGCATTACCCGGGCCATCCAGCGCCGCAATTTTGCGTTATTTGCCTACTTTGCGGTGTGGTCGGCCTGAATATGCTCTTTCAGAAGGTCGAGACCGAAGTCGTGATCGAAGTCCCGCCACACGCTGTGGACGTGGTTGGCGTCGTTCTGAGTGTTATCGTATTCCAAAACAAAATGGCCGCCTTGCACTCTGTAATAATGGGGTTGACCGCGTTCGAGGCCACCCGCCCAGGCAAAGTGCAATTTGTCCAAGCCGGCCTTCTCGATCTTGGCCCAATCATCGGCCGCAACATCGGGCCGGCAGCGAAAGATATATTCTTTTATCAATTTCACCAAAGTGGCGGTTTGCTCCGGGGTCAGTTGACTCTGGGAAATGCCTTCCGGATTCGTGGGATCGATGCGCTTCGGGTCATTCAGGATGTCCTTGGGTGCGGCTACCTGAAGGACGGCCACCTTGCGCTGCTCGTCAGTGAGCGATTTGACCAAGGCGCGCCCGAGGTCTTCCTCAGCGGCCAGAATACGGGTGCCGGCGCGGGGGCCAGTCTTTACTTCCCCAGGGTTGCTGCCAAAGAAGGAAGGGGTCATCGCGGGATCGCCATCGCCCACTTCAGTGTAGTTCAGAGAGAGATGGTGCCCCTCGAAGCGCCAGCCCCACGGGTCTTTGCCGCCGGGCGTGCCGAAGATGGAAAAATAATAATTATCGGGATCGCGAACCGGGCCGGTTTTGCCCTTTTCCAGCTCCTTGAGGACCGCATCGAGGCTCATAATCGAGACTGCTTTCTCATATCCGCGAGAGCTAAGACCGCTGGCGAGCAACGCCTGAGCCAGGAGCCGCTGCTCCGGAGCCATGTCTTTAATAGGAAGACCCTTCCGTTCCCGGGGGATGTAGTGCCAGTTCTTCCGCTCATCGTTGGGGAAGTCGAAGGTCACCCGCGCCTTCTGTTCCGGGGTGAGTGAGGAGAGGAAATTGATCGCGGCCGCGGTCATTTCGGCGTCGGCATCGTGGGCGTGGAGAGGGGCGGCGAAGAGACCGCAAAGGGCGAGTGGGAGGAGGTGGCGGAGTTTCATGTGGGTGAGGGGTGTCTGGAAGATTCGATCTGATGGGAGTTTTGAGCGGTAATCAGTAATCAGTGTGGGGTCGGACGCGCTCTACTGATTACTGTTTACTGAATACTGATTACTTTTCCCGCCACTTCCAGTGTTCATCGAACCAGCCGGCGTTCACGACCTTACCCGGCCACAATTCATCCGGCGGGGTGTTGAGGTCGATGAGCGCCCAGTCGGGGAGCTTCGGTGTCTGGAGTGAATTCGAAACGCGCGCGCCCATGCGGAAGGTGAAGCCACTATTCACGACCACGTAACGCTTGGGATTCGCGGGATTCGGGAAGATGAAGATCGGGGCATGATCGCCCGCGCCGGCGCTGGCGCCCCCCATGGTCAGCTTGTCCTTCGTCCATTGCACCGGCAGTTGCGGCAGGAGCTTGGCGAGGACCTTGTTGCTGCCGGGATCGCCCCAGAGCACGAGGTTGGCATTGGCGATGTCTTCGGCGGTGATGGCGGTGTCATCCTTGATCCGCGCGTCGCCCCGGAAGACCCGGCGCCAACCGGCGATGGCGAGATCGAGTTCGTTCTTCGCCCAGGTGCCGACTTTGTCGTTGAGCGCCTTGCCCGTGGGCCGCACGAAGATGAACGAGTCCACGAAGGCGTCGTCGATCGGGCCTTGCAGGCCGTGCTGTTTTGCGAGACCGGAGGCGGCTGCATGCGGAGTGACCGTCCACTTGCCATTCGCCTTGAGGAAATGAGCTGTCCACCGCTCTTTGACCGCGGGTCCGACCAATTCCTGATCGTCGACTACCACCCGCGGCGGATGCGTCTTGTCGAGCGGCGCCGGCCCCGGCGGCAACTCGATGGTGAATGCGGAAACATTCCTGGTTTTGACCTGGAAAGTTCCTTCGTCCACCAAAGTGGCGTCGACCTCGGCCTTTTCCCAATGCTGATCGAGCCCGTCGATGGTTAGCCACTTGCAGTTGTTGTAGCGTAGCGAATAGGTCTCATACCGAATGTGCGTCGGCATCGGGTCGCGGCCCTTCGCGACGTAGGCGTTGATGCGCTTGGAGAGTTCCTTCTTCGTTTCCGGCTCATACTTGTGGCCGACGCCCGGGCCGATCAGCCATTCCATTTTGATGCCGGCATCGGCCATCGCCTTGTTCATGAGATCGCCGGACTGCTTCTGCGGATCGATCTCGCCGCTGTAGGCGATGAAGGGCAGGTTGCCGTAGTTGGCCGCGATCTTGTCGCAGTCGTAGAGGCTGAACATCTTCCGCTCCCACGGAGCGGGCGGTACTTTGCCGGGCGCATCGACCTTCGCGTAAATCTCCGTCTCGGCGAACCCGGCGCCGCACGAGCCCACGGCCCACCAGCCCGGATAATGCGCCGCCATATGCCAGCCGGTCGCGCCGCCCATGGAGAAGCCCATTTCCACGATGCGATTCGGGTCGATGGAATAGCGCCGCTGCACATCGGCCATGGCCTCAAAGCAATCCGTCTCACCGGCAAATTTGCTGGCGTTGCAATAGCGGCCGTAGAGGTGCAGCTCGAAGGCATTCGGCGTGGAGAAGTCGTGTTTCCCCTTGAGCCGGCCATTGATGAAATTCACCTCGCTGAGCGTGTCGCCTCGACCGTGGAACCACAGGTAAAGCGGACGCGGCGTCTTGTCGCCGGGCTTCCAGTCATCGGGCACGATGAGGCCGTAGGGCTGCGCCGAGCCGTCGATCTTCGAGATGTAGCCGAGCACCAGCGGGCCGGTGGCGGAAGACCACGAGGCCTTGTTCTCCAGCAATTCCTTCGCGCGTTCCTGGCCAAGCTTGAGCTCCGCCTTGGCTGCGCCGATTTCCCCCGCCTTGAAGAATTCGTGGTATTGCAACGCATAGCGCACCGCCTTGTGGAAGACCTCCACGTCGGCGAGTTCGGCGGTGCTGGCATTCCGCGTCACGAACCGCTTCTGCAAGCTCTCGATGTCCTTGCCCAGCGCATCGAGTCCGGACTTCAATTCCGTGGCATCGGCTATGGGTACTTCGATGCCGGGCGGCGGCGCCTGCTTCGAAGTCGGGGTGGATTGGGCAAAAAGGAGCGCGGGGGCGAGCGCGAGCGGGAGGAGGATCGGGAGGGTTTTCATTGGGGGAGAGATTTCTGGGCGAAGGCGGCCCGCTCTTAATCTTAATCGTAATCTTAATCGTAATCCCCTCGGCCGACGCGCCGCTGAAGAGTAAGATTATGATTGAGAGTAAGATTAAGAAGCGGCAGCCGCTTCAACGGTGGGTGACAGAGTCGTAAAGCAGCGGCAATTACTTAGCCGGCACCTTCCAGTGCTCGTCGAAGAAACCGGCGGCTTTGACTTCGCCGGGCCACTTCGCGTCGGGTGCGGTGTTCAGGTCGACGATCGCCCAATCGGGCAGCTTCGGCGTCTGATCGGCATTGTTCAGCAGCGCCTGCTCGCGGAAGGTCACGCCGCTGTTCAGCACCACATACTTCCGCGGGTTGAGCGGATTCGGGAAAATCATCACCGGCGCGGTATGTGCGGCATCGTAATTCTTGCCGCCGAAAGCGAGTTCCGTCCCCGACCATTTCACCGGCAGCGCGCCGATGATCTTCGCCAGCAGCTTGTTGCTCGACGGATCGCCCCACAACACGAGGTTCGAGTTCTTGATGTCCTCATCGGAAATCGCCGTGTCATCCTTCACCGGCGCATCGCCACGATACGTCTTGCGCCAGAAACCGATGGCGTGCTCGAACTCGCTCTTCGCCCACGCGCCGACCTTGTCATTCAGTGGCTGGCCCGTCGGCTTCACGAAGACAAACGAAGACATGAAAGCATGATCGATCGGACCACACACCTGGGGCGTTTTGACGAGATCGTTCGAATCATTCGTCCCGCGACCGATGAGGGGCCCTTTGACCCAGTGTCCATTGACCTTGTGCGCCGTCGGCCTGACGTAGATCACCGTTGCGTTCGGGATGTTGGGGTAATCCACCGGCACCTTCTCCCCATCGATGGTCAAGGTGCAGCCCGGCTTGACGATCCGCGAGCTGAGACTCAATTCCAAGGCGTTCACATTTTTCGTTTCCACGGTGATCGCCTTTTCCCCCGCGCTGGCCTTCACATCGGCTCGCTCCCATTCCTTGTCCATTCCCTCGATCGTGACCCAATCCATCGTTGGGTAGATGAGGGTATAAGTGGTGAAATGCACTTCCGCGGGGTAAGGGTGGATGCGGCTTGTTCACCGCGGCATCCACCAGACTCTCCACTTCCGGCTTCGCCTCGGCCTTGATCTTGTGCGGCACCTGCAGGCCGATGACGTGATACATCTCCACATCCCGGCGCGGTACCGGTGACGTGCGCTTCGGCCGCTTTCGACGAGCCGTCACCGGGCGCCACCACTTTGAGTTCGCCCATCTTCGGGTTCGGCGTGCCGGCTTCCTTTCGCGCCGAGTAAATCATCAGGTCCGCGGCTTCCTTCTGCCCGTCGATCTCGCCAGAGTAAGCGACCGTCGTCGTGTTGGCCAGGTTGCTCACATAATCCTTGGAATCGTACCACTTCCACAGCGTCTGCTCCCAGTCGGGCGGCAGCGGTTTGTCCGGCGTGGTGCCGAGCTTCATGAATTCCTTCGTATCGCCGAAGCCGGCGCCAGGGTTGATCGCCGCCCACTTGCCGGCGAAGTGCGTGCCAAATTGCCAGACGCTCGCGCCGCCCATGGAAAAGCCGCGCACGACCAGCTTGCTCCGGTCGATGTTGTAGTGCTCCTCCGCGTTTCGCAGCGCCTCGAAGAGATCGACCTCGCCGGCAAATTTGTTGGCGCAGCAATAGCGACCGTAGAGATGCAGCACGAACGCGCCGGGCGGCGTGTATTCGCCTTTGCTCGTCAGCCGTTGGTTGAGGAAATCCAGTTCGCTCAGCTTTTCGCCGCGGCCATGGCACCAGAAATCCAGGCGCCGCGCCTTGGTTAAGCCGGGCTGCGTAATATCTTTGCTGGGCACGAAATCATCCGGAACGACCATGCCGTAGGGCTGCACCGAGCCGTCGATCTTCGAAATGTAACCGCGCGGCACCAACCCCGTCGCGCCGTTCCACGAAGGCTTGCCGGCCTTCAGTTCGCTTAGCCGCTGATTGCCCATCTCGAGCAATTTCTTGGCGGTGGCCACCTGCTTGACATCGAAGAATTCGTCATACTTCAGCGCCCAATCGACCGCCTTGTGGAAGATGATCACGTCGGGCAAGAGCGCGAACATGTCGGGCTTCGAGGCGAGGTTGTGCTTGGCGACGGTGATGTCTTTGCCGAGTGCGATCACGCCGGCTTCCAGTTCCGCACGATCCCCGGCGGGAATCTGCACGCCGGGCGGGGGCACCGCGCGCACCGGCGCGGGTGCAGTGGGAGTTTGGGCGAAAGCCTGGGTGCCGAGAACGGCGGCAACAGCGAGAACGAGACGAAGCGGACGCGAGGTCAGGACGGTGGGGGTCATGGGAGTTGCGAGTTGTATCAGTCCCCAACCGCCGGGCACGCTTTTTCCTTAGCTCCGGCGGCAGCCGGAGATTCTTAATCTTAATCGTAATCTTAATCTTACTCCTCTGCCGCGCTGGGCCTTTGCCGTTTTAAAAACACCCTTCACGAGATCACGCGGAGGAGGGGATTAAGATTAAGATCAAAATTAAGATTAAGAGATAATCGGACCGCCTTTCCGATCAGTGGTTTCGGATAGGGCATCGACGAAACTTCGGGCGCGGCTATCTTGAAGGACAGACGACCCTCCCTTGGATAAACTCGCGAACATCAAAATCGGGACCTGCGCCTGGAGTTATGAAGACTGGCGCGGGGTGTTTTATCCCGAGCATTTGCCGGCGACGGAACGGCTGGAGTTTTATGCTCGGCATCTGCCGGCGGTGGAGGTGGACTCCACTTTCTATGCCGCGCCGGCGCCGCAGGTGGCTGCGCATTGGGCGGAGGAGACACCGCCGGACTTTGTCTTTGCGTGCAAATTGACGCGAGAGATCACGCACGAACGCAAGCTGCGCGATTGCGCGGAACCGCTGCGCGAGTTTGTCGAATCGCTCAAGCCACTCGATGAAAAGCTCTGGTGTGTGCTCGTGCAATTACCGCCGTTTTTTCAGCCGAAGCGCGATGAAGTGGCGTTGCGGGAGTTCGTGCGGCATCTGCCGGCGGAGGTGCGGTTCGCGATCGAGTTCCGCCATGCGGACTGGCATCACCCACGTATCGCGCATTTGCTTTCGGAGTACGGCGTAGCCTGGGCCTGGAACGATCTCACTTCGCTCGATCATCAGCAGGAAGGGGCTTTTGAATTCCTGCCGGATACGACGGACTTTCTTTATGTGCGCTTGATGGGGGACCTGGAGAGGAAATACGCGGCGAATGGCCAGCGGATTCATCATTACCGGGAGCTGATGTGGCCACGCGATGCGTCGCTGGAGAGTTGGGCCGTGCGCGTGCGACAAGCCGCCGCGGAGCATCGCCGGATCTTTGTGGCGGTGAGCAATCACTACGAAGGCTTCGCCCCACATAGCGCACGGCGTTTGGGTGCGCGATTGGGCTTCGATTTTCCGTCGCCGCAGTTGGAGTCGGCGTCTGAATCTGGACCGGGCGAACAGCAGATGGACCTGCTGTAGGTTTTAAAGACGCAGAGGGAGAAAAGGCGGAAGGATGAAGCGAAGTGCGCTGCGCGTTTTTTTTCAACGAGGCCTTCGTTGTCACCAGCAATACACATCTCTTCATCCTTTCCCTTTTACGGGATCTCGATCTCCCACCAGAGCGTCTGTTGATTGGGGGAAATCTCGATCTCCGTTTTGCCTGTCCCTCGCTTCACAGGGATCTCGGTTTGGCGCTGCCCGCGCGCGTCGAGAGACCACGCCTGAGCGCCTTTCTGGAAAGGCACGCCGATCTTGGCGGAGATCCCCTCGACGAGCGAAGGCTCGTGGCCCCAGTCGGCGCCTACGCTCGACTTCTGCGCATCCTTCCACTTCATGCCGGTGTTTTCGGCCAGACCCGTGGCCGTGATGAGAATGCGCTTCGCGTGTTCAAAATCCGGGCCGGCGATGACCGTGGCATTGATCGTCGCCCAGTTCTGCCGCGTGGGACCCGGGATGATTCGCACACTGCCGAGGTCGATCGTTTCGCCCTCTTTGAGCGAGCCGATCACGCCCGCTGAACGCGGACTCGCGAGGAGCATGCGGTGCGAAACGGTGTCCCAGGTGAACTGGCCGTTGTCACTGCGAATCACCGACGAATCTCCGGATGGCGGCGGCACGTTGACTTTGGTGGCCTGGCCGATGCGCATGCCGATGGCGCGCCGAAACGCTTCCTCTTTCGGAATGCCGTAGGTATTGGCATCGACCCACGATCCTCCTTTGCGGACCGATTCAAGCGCGTCGTTCCAGGTGGTGTCCGCGATGACGGGTTCGCCCGGGGGTTTGATATCGCCCCGCATAAAGAGCGCGAGCGCCGCGGGTAGCGTGGCCATCTTCGTCGGGTGCTGGTCGATATCGAAAAAGCCCATGATGTGCTCGGTGTTCCAATCGTTTTCGCGGTGGCTGTAGGCAAAAGCAAAGACCCCGTCCCAGTCCTGCAAGCCCGCGATGGCGCAGAGTTCGAGGA
Organism: Chthoniobacter flavus Ellin428; assembly: GCF_000173075.1. GTDB lineage: Bacteria > Verrucomicrobiota > Verrucomicrobiia > Chthoniobacterales > Chthoniobacteraceae > Chthoniobacter > Chthoniobacter flavus. The sequence goes on along the minus strand of NZ_ABVL01000009.1, from coordinate 135,436 downwards.
AAGCCTCACTCGAATAGGTGTTCGGTGCGGAGGCGTTATATTCGGTGACGATGAAAGGCTTGCCGGCCACGCGCCGTAGTGCGAGGCCCGGGAGTGTGCCTCCGTCGGGCGCGCCGGCCATCGAGACGTTTTGCACCGTCCAGTCGCCCGGGTCCCATGGTTTGTGGGGAAAATGCGGATGCTGCCAATAGCTGTGCGCATCGACGACATCGAGCTTCGCCTGCGCCAGCCATGGGCTGAAGCCGGTGGCCGAGCCGACGACCTGGCTGTGCGCATGCAACTCTTCGCGGACGAAATGGCGCATGCCCGTCCAATAGTTCACCTCGGTGTCGACGAGGAAAGCGTTCCAATCGCGTTGTGCGGTGAGGGTGCGCATGCCGATTTCTTTCTTGCGGAAGAAAGGAATGTTCCCGACCGATTCACCCGCTTGCAGCGCGATGACCCCGCCAGGACGCAGCGACGCGTCGGAAAACCAGTAGTCACCGACCGCGCTGCCGAGACTGGTGAAGGAGAAGCGGGCATTTTCCTCGGTATTCGCGACCGGTATGGAGAAATGGACGTCCTGCCACTCCGTGGTGAGCCGGACACTCTGGCTGCCAAGTGTCTTCCACGGTTCATGAGCCTGGCTCAGCCCGATGCTAATCCGCCGGGGAGCGTCCGCCTTGGCGCGCAAGTGCAGCGTGTAGGTCTTGCCGGCGGCCAGCTTTAGCCCCGCCTGTCCCAACTGCACATGCCAGCTTTCCTGGCCCGGTTGGGTTACGTGGACGTGCAGGGTTTCCCCCGCGGACCCTTCGCCGGGTTCGGAACTCAACTCCGACTTGGCCTCGCCGTGTTGCTCGAGATGCCAGGCGGTATGCGTGGGCTTGAGCATCTCCTGACCGAGCGGCTCCGCGCCTTTTCCCCATGCCCCGGCGAGCTTGGCCGGGGTGTCGTATTTCTTTTTCAACCAGTCGTTCCACTGCTTTCGCAACTCGGCGGCGAAAGGATCGGGCATGGCATCGAGCGTCCCGTTGTTCCATTCCATGATCAGCCCATTCTCATTGTTGATCTCGATGAAGGCGACGGCCGATTCATCGGTATAAGGCTTGTGGGTATAAGCATTGACGTGCGTGAGCAGCATGCGCGCGTACTCGCGCTGCTGCTCGATGAACGGTGGAAAAAAATTGTCCACGCCCTTGAAGAAGTTCGAAGCGCCTTCCCATTTCTTGAAGCCGGGATATTCGAGGCCGACGTGGAGATTCAGGTCGGCATAGATCCCGTTCTTTTTGAGCTGGGCAATGAAGTAATCGAGCCGGTCGAGCGAGTCCTCGTCGAAGGTCTTCTTGTCCTTCTTCAGCAATCCGGCCGGCGCAAAGCCCGTATCCATGTGGTGAAAGCGGACACAGTTGATGCCAAATTTTGCCATGCGAGCCGCCACGGGGTCGGCATCGTTGTGATTGGGGAAATTTCCGGCGAAGGCGAGGTTGACCCCAAAGAAACGGATGCGCTTCTTGCCGGCGAAAAGATGTCCATCGTGCGTGTAGACGAAGCCGTCTTTCCCGGCCGGCTTGTCCAGCCAGGAGCTGACGTTGGTGATGGAAGGGCTGGCATCGTCCCACGGCAGGACGAAAGGGAACAAATCGGCAGCGCGAACGACTGGCGCCGTAAGTAAGGCGGCCGCAACGGAGAGGACGGGGAGAGTTTGGCGAAGATTCATGATAAAGGGGGGAGAGTAAGGTGGCAGCGGATTCCTGCTGCTGACGGATAGCGGGTCAAGTGGGCAGGAGCCTGCTTCCACTATCATTCCGATGGGCCGCCGATCTTAGATCGTGTCCGGCGTCGGATGAGTCCACGGCGTGCGATACGGTCGCGCGAGTAGACGATTGGCTTCATCGTCGTTGGCGACTTTTCCGGCGGCGGCATCCCACGTGAGCGTGCGGCCCAGCTTGAGCGAGAGATTCGCAAGGAGGCAGGAGATGGTGGAGGTCACGCCTTGCTCGATGTCGGCCACCGGCTTCGAACGCTGCGCGATGGCGTTGAGAAAATCCTTCATGTGTCCGCGAATCGCGGGTGCGCAATGTTTCTCGAGATCCTTCTCCGTCTTGTCCTCCGGATATTGCTCCAGTTCGTAAGTCACATCGCGGTGCACGGCTTCGCCCTTTCCGCCGGTCGGCGTGAAGTCGTAGCCCATGACGCTCGCTTTGAGCGTTCCCTTGTCGCCGTAGAAAGTGGCTGCCCACGGATATTTCGGATCGGGCGCATCGCCCCACGAACGATGCGTCCAGACGACGCGCAGATCGTTGAAATCGAACGAAGCGGTCTGCGTGTCGGTGATGTTGGCCTTGCTTTCCTTGTCGATGAAGATGCCGCCGGTGGAGTTCACGCGAGTAGGCCAGCCGAGGTCGAGCATCCAGCGCGTCATGTCGAGCATGTGCACGCACATGTCGCCGACAATGCCGTTGCCGTATTCCATGAACGCCCGCCAGGTTCGGGGGTGAACGAGTGGATTGTAAGGGCGCATCGGAGCCGGTCCGGTCCACATTTCGTAGTCGAGATTTTCCGGTGGCGGGCAATCGGGCGGATTGCCCTTGGCGCGCATGTGATAGTAGCAGCAGATTTCCACCATGCCGATTTTGCCGAGCTTGCCTTGCTTGATGATCTGCTCGCGCGCCTCGATGAGGTGCGGGGTGGAACGGCGCTGGGTGCCGATCTGGACGACGCGTCCGTATTTGCGCGCCGCGGCCAGCATGGCCTGGCTCTCGACGACGTCGACGCTGGTCGGTTTCTGGCAATAGACATCGACGCCGGATTTCACCGCTTCGATCATCGGCAGCGCGTGCCAATGATCCGGCGTGGCGATGAGCACGACATCGAGATCTTTTTCCGCGAGCATCTTGCGGTAGTTGCCATAGGTGCGCGGTTTTTTCTTCGAGACCTGCCGTGTGGCGACCATGTCGGCGGCATCGGAGAGCATTGTTTTGTCCACATCGCAGAGCGAGACGACATCCACCGGGGCGACCTGGATGAGGCGGAAGAGATCGGTCTTGCCGTACCAGCCACAACCGATGAGGCCGACGCGTTTTTTCTGGTCGGCGAAATCGACGGCGAAACTGGGGAGGGAGGAAGCCGCGAAAAGCGCGGCGCTGCTGCGGAGGAACTGGCGGCGATTCATGGAAGTGATTTCGCAGAATCGGCGCGGGATGTCGACTCGATGGTCGATGTCATTTTTGAAATCCAAGGCGTGCGTTCCCTACCCATGGCGCCTACTGCGCGCTTGCTGAAAATGCCCGCGGATCGAGACCGTTCGCTTCGCCATCGGCAGCGTGGGCGATGGGGGTGTTGCCGTCCGACATGAAGTCCGCGAAATCCAACGGGGCGAATTGTTTGCCATCCCAATGGAGCTCCACTTTTTGCCACTCCATCTGCGCAGCATTAGCGGCGAGTAATTCCGGCGCGACGCGGATGCCTGGGTTGCCGAAGCGGGAATTTTTTTCCTGCTCGGCCAGTTTCTGGACATCGGCCAGCATGAGGTTTTCGCCATAGTATTGGCCCTGGCCCTGGTGACCGACGGTCTTGCCGTGAATGTCGTTGGTCTCGACCAGATGGCGATCGGCGGCCTTCAGGCGGGCGAAGTAAACGTTGTCGTCCGAATGCAGAGAGGCGAGGGGGCTCACGCGCAGGAGCGAGTTGTTGTACTTTTGCGGAAGGTTGTCGCAGAACAAATTGTGCGAGAGGTTGAGCGCCCGTTTTGGCGTGTATTGCAGGACGGTGAGGGCGCGGATGAAGTTGTTGTAGAAGACGCAATGACGCACGGTGAGATCCGGGCAGCGGAATGCGGTGAGGCCTTCGCCCATGCCGTTGATCATCACGTCATTTTCCAGCGTCAGGTTTTCCGTTTCCACGGCGATGACGAATGCTGGAACGTAGCCGGAGATTTCACGCCCATCGTGGAAGCAGCGCCGGATGGTGAGATGCGAGCCACCATTGATTTGAATGATGGGCGAGAGATCCGGCGCATAGCGGAAATGATGGAAATGCAGCCCGTCGATCGTGATGTAGTGCTTGTCTGCCATGCGGAATGCGGTGGAGCGGAAACGGTTGCTGCCATCCATCCAGACGGTTTCGCCCGGGGCGGAGCGGAAGGTGATCGGCGCGACTTCGCTGCCGGAGGAACGGATGACGACCGTTTCCTCGTAGGTGCCGGCGTGGATGAGCACGGTATCGCCGGCGCGCGCCAGTTCAGCGGCGTGGGCAACCGTCCGGAAAGCGTCCGCTTCCGAGAGGCCGCTGTGGTGGTCATCGCCCGTGGTGGCGACGTGGAAGGTGCGCGGCGCCGCGGGTTGCGCGGCGGTTTGGAAGGATTGGGGCGGGGGAGCCGCCGCCGCTGCCGCTGCGGAAGAACTGACGGCGTAAGAAGCGAAGACGAGCTCGCCTTCCGGCTTGGGCGAACTCACGCGGTAATAATACTTCGTGCCGGGGTGAAGATTTGTGAGGCTGACGGTGTGAAAGACAGTGGCTGACGAGGTGACCTTGTTCGGGCAAGTCGGATCCTCGCCCCACTCCAGCGTGCTCTCGGCGCGGCGCGTGGGTGTGGACCATTCGACCGTGGCCGTCGCGGCGCCGGTGTCGTGAAGCGTGAGGTCTTCGACGGGCAGGGGGCGATCGACGTGCAGGCGGAGGAACGGGCCGATGGCTGAAGCGTCCGGCGCGCGCCCGATCAATGGGGAGTCCGTGCGCAACGCAAAATCCGCCGGCTCAGCGCTCGCATCGCGATATTTTTCGGCCGCTGTGATGGAGCCCGGGTCCTGTGCTGTCGCCTTTTGCCAGGCGGAAAGGGAGGCGTAGCTTTTTCCCGCCGCGACGACCAGTGGCGAAGAGCCGCTCGCGGGCGGAAAGGCATTCGCATCCGACCAAAGCTCCGTCAAAGACGCGGCGTCGCATTGGAGCCGCGCTTCTTTTCCCGCTTCGAAGATATTGGCGGTGACTGTGGCCAGGGGGCAATTGGCGAGCCGTAGATCGGCGCCCCGGCAGTGGCGAATCAGGTTGTGCGTGAAGATCGCTTCCCTGGTCAAGGCGAGCGACACGCCATCCCCAGCCGAGCCGGTGACGATCATGTTTTCCATGCGCACCGCTTCGCCGCCCTGCGCCTCGATGGATGCCCGGGCAAAATTCCGAACGACGAAACCAGTTACGGTCACGTGCGAGCGTTCTTTCAAATCCACTCCCACGGGCAACTTCCCGCCGCCATCGAGAATGACGCAATCGTGTCCTCGCCGCGCGAAACGGATCGGCTTCTCCGCGGTGCCCGACTGCGCCGGCGCCAGCGTCTCGTGATATTCCCCCGCGGTGACATAGATCGTGTCGCCGGCTTGCGCCGTTTTGGCGGCATGAGCGAGCGTGCGCCACGCGGTCTTCAAGGCATTGCCCGCAGCGGCGTCGTCACCCGTGGGCGAGACGAAAAAGACATTCGCCGCGCCGCTGGCCGGCGCATCCGCTTGCAGACGGAAGTCGTGGTTCAGCGGATCGGCGTAGGTCTGCTGTGCTTGCGCGTTTTCGAAATCGCGCAGCAGCACGTTCGTCGTGTCGGGCTTTTGATAATAGTAAGCGATGGCGCCCACGGAGGCGTTGCGATGCTGCTCGGATCCCTCTGCGCTGCCTTTGATCATGATACCGGCGTTGATGGCCACGTTGTCCTCCATCGTCCCGAGAGGAGAGATGTCCTTGCGAGCGGGGCCGCCGTAAAAAGTGATGTCGCCCGCACTGGCGCCTGCGCCCCAGATCGCTTCGACGACATTGCGCCGGAAAGTCGTCTCCGACACGCCCCAACCGATGATGTTATTTCCCACCACCTGGAAACGCGAAATATTGGCGAAGGCGTGGCAATCCTCCACGAGGCAATGAATGGGCGCGAGGAGGTAAATGCCGCCGCTATTGAGAAAAGAACTGCAGCGTCGCACGGTCACGCGCTCGCCGTTCACCACCGCCAATCCCCAGCGATTGCGCGAGCCGGGCTCGGTCGGAAATTCACGCGACTGGTAGCCGGTGAAAGAGAGGCCATCGACGACCACGTCGTGGACCGTTTTCGTGCCGGTCGGGGCCACGAGGAGGATGCCAAAGCCATTCGTCACGGAAAGGGCGAGCGCGCGCCCATCCGGTGGCGCGGAGTCCGAGGTGTGGACATACACGCGGCCGGCGGCATCGTCCTGATAGTAAGTGGCATTGGTCCGCTCCACCTCCGCCGCGGAGGACAACGGTTCGTAGAGCCGGAGGGCACTGCGTTCGGCGATGCCTTCGACGCGTGGTTTGAAATCCGCGACATAGGTCCGCTTCATTCCTTCCACCAGCCGGAAGGCGGGGGCATCGACATCGCCGCGCAGCAGCACGGTGCCGGGACGCTGTGCGCGAATGGTGATCGGCGCCTCCGGTGTCCCGGAGATTTTGGCGGTCACGGTCTCGAAATAGGTGCCGGGGAGGACGGTCAGCGTGTCACCGGGTTGCAGGGTCGAGACGCCCTTGGAGACGGTTGCGAAGGCGGTTTTCTCCGACCGCCCATCGGCGGCGTCGTTACCGTTCCGGGCGGTGAAGTATTCGGCGGCTTGCAGACTGGCGCCCAGGGTGAAGAGCAAGAGAAGTGCTTTCATGGATTGTGGTGGGGTGGAACGCGGAGGCATCCTGCAAGCCTCCCGCACTGGGATTAACCCCCCGGGGCGTGGCCGCCAAAGGAACTCTTTCCGGCAAGCTGCCAGGGGCGCCACAAGCGCCCATCAGGGAGCTATTTGCCCTCTCTCTTTCGTCTTTCGCCTTTCTCAATCCCATGTATCGTCTCTGACCAGTCCGTCATGGCCCAGTACTCGACCTACCAATCCAACGCCGCGGAAATTCCGATCATGCGGAAGTGGCTGTTCCGTGCGCTGATCCTTTCGTTGCTCGTTCACGCGGTCCTGCTTGTTTTCTTTAACTTCAAGAAGCTGGAGAATTTCGGCTATACGACCGTGGACCGGCCGGCGATCACGCCGATCAAGATGGTGCGCGTGAATATTACCGAGCCCCCCGCGGCGGAATCGAAGACCGAGACCACGCCGAAGACGCCGGTGAAGCCGATCAAAATCGAAGAAACCAAGCCGTTTGCCGACGAGGTGGACCTCAAGCCGTCCGCGCCCGATGTCTCGCCGCTCGTGCCGGCCAAGCCGAAGAACCTGGACTTGAGTGGTTTTGAGACGCCGGCCAGTTCGGTGGCGGCGCTGGAGAAGCAGCTGAGCGCGAAACCGGGAGCGATCCTGGATCAGAGTCTTGCCGTGGGAAGACAACCGAAAATCAAACTGCCTGCCGGCCCGAAAGGCGGCGAAGGCGGGGTCGGGTCGGATGGGAGCATCCCGGGACGCGCGTCGCTGAACGATGCTCTGGGTAACGTGGGTGCGTTCAATAACAAGCCGATCGCCATGCAGGGCGGCGCGCTCTTCGAGTGGGGCAAGGCGGAACTGCTGCCCCAGGCGATCCAGAATCTGCAGAAGCTGGCCCAGCTCATCCGGCTGAATCCGAAAGCGACTTTCATCATCAGCGGCCACACGGATCATACTGGCACGCATGAGGGCAATCTCATCCTGAGCCAGCAGCGTGCGGACTCGGTGCGCGATTGGCTGGTGGCCAATCTCGGCATCGATCCGATGCGCATCACCACGGTCGGCAAGGCGGATGACGAAGCTTTCCCGAATCTCGGTCCCGACAAGAGCATTGAGGAACAGGCGCCGAATCGGCGCGTGGAAATCGTGATCAAGACGCGCGGGAAGTGATCTCTTCCCGGAAGGAAATCCGTGGAGTCGACATCGCGTCGCACTACGACGAACTGGACCGTTTCTATCGCGACATTTGGGGCGAGCACGTGCACCACGGTCTGTGGCTGCGCGGCGACGAAAGCCGCCCGCAGGCCCTGCGGCAACTGGCGGAGATGGTGGCTCGCGAAGCGGGAGTGACCCGGGATACGCGGGTGATCGATATCGGTTGCGGTTACGGCGCGACCTCGCAACTCATCGCGGATGAATTTGGCGCCGAGGTGACGGGCATCACGATTTCCGAGGCCCAGCACGCCATCGCTGAGGCCCGTGCCGCGGCGGCTCGGGAGGCCGCAGGGGCGACGAGCAATGGAAGTAAAACGAATCCCAGATACGTCTGCGGCGATTGGTTGACGAACACGCTACCCGCGGACTCCTTCGATGCCGGCATCGCTATCGAAAGCTCCGAGCACATGGACAAGCAGGGCTTTTTCGCCCAGGCGCGCCGGGTGCTCCGGCCCGGTGGCCGACTGGTGGTGAACTCGTGGCTCTCGCGCGAAAAGCCCACGGCCAATCAAGTCCGCTGGTTGATCGAGCCGATCGCCCGGGAAGGCCGCATGCCGCATCTCGGCACGGAAAGCGATTATCGACGCTGGGCGGCGGATGCGGGATTCACGGTGACGAAATTCCAGGACGTCACCAGGCAGATCGCCCGCACGTGGCCGATGATCGTGCGGACGTTCGTTTGGAATCTCCTGCGCAAGCCGGCTTACCTCCGTTTCGTCCTCGATCCGAGATCGAAAAACGCCGTCTTCGGCCTGACCATTGTGCGTCTCTGGATCGCCTTCCGCACCGGGGCGATGCGTTACGGAGTCTTCACGCTGACCAAGGATTGACCCTGGAGCGAAGGCCCGCGCGTGACAAGTGGCCGCCTCCTTCGCAAGATTCCCAGATGCTATTTTCGTCCCCGACCTGCTGGAACCTTTCGCGACATGAGTGAGGTCGTGCGCTCGGAGGAGCAGGAGCGGCCGCCGATCGGGGCTCTCATCAGTTGGTCGCTGATTCTTTTCATCGCGGCGTTTTTGCTCAACACGCGGCACAACACCTTCCCGTATTTTTACCATCCGGATGAAGCGGTAAAGGTCGAGCAGGTGCGCACCGGCAACTGGAACTTTCACCATCCGATGCTGCTCCTTTCCGCCACGAAAGCCGCAGTAACGCTCGGCAAGGTCCCGCTCGAGGAACAGCGGATCGTGGAGACGGGGCGGGCTGTTTCCGCCGCGTTTACCGCTCTGGCGATCGTGGCGCTTTCGTTGCTGGGCTATGCCTGGCGAGGTTGGGCAGCGGCGCTGGGTGTGGGAGCGACGCTGTTGCTGCATCACCAGTTTTTCGAATTGGCTCACTATTTGAAAGAAGACACGGCGCTGGTTTTCGGTATGGCGCTGACGTTTCTGCTGACATTCCTTTTTGCGCAGAAGCCGAACGCGGTACGCGCCGCAATGCTCGGTGCGGCGGTGGGCTGTGCGATCTCCGGCAAATATATTGGCCTGGCGGTGTTGGTCGTCGTCGTGCCGGTTTTCTGGCACCTGCCGAAGGAAGGGCGGGCCGCGCGGATCGCCGCGTTCTCCGCTGCGCTGCTCGCGATCCTGCTGCTCATCAATCTTCCGCTCATTCTCAATCCCGACGCCTTCGCGCACAGCTTCGATCGCGAAATGCAACTCGTCGTCCACGGCCAGCAGGGCGCGACTCGACGTATACCGCACTCGCTCTATCTCAATATCTTCCGCGATAACACCACGCCCGTGATGTGGGTGCTGCTGATCGTCTTTCTCGCGGAGCGCTGGCGCGCTCGCCGGGTCTTGCCGCGCGTCGAGTGGCTGCTCATCGCGTTCCCGTTCGCTTTCACGCTGGCGCTGTCTTTCTCGCCGAAAACCAACGATCGCTACTTCCTGCCGGCGACCGCGTTGTTTACGCTCTTCGCCGGCATCGGGGCGCTCGATGCCGCGCGTTTGTTGAGCCGCTGGCTGCCGCTGCGCTGGGCGACATGGGCCGTGATGGTCGTCCTGGTTGCGGCGCAACTGCCGAGTTGGTGGCGCTACGAGACCGCCTTCCAGCACGATGACAATCGCGAACTGATCGATTGGGTAAAGGAACACCTGCCTCCGACCGCGGTCATCGCCAAAGACAGCCGGATTCTGCTCCCGGACCCAAACAATTCGCGCGACGCCACGCGCTTCGAGCCGATGCCGCAGAAGATCCTCGCGAAGCGGTATGCGGCGGATCTCGGCACGATCGCTGACCTGCGTCGAATGGGCGTCACCCACGTGGCGATCTCAGAGACGGACTACGGCGGGTTTTTTCTCGATAGCGTGCACCCGCGGAAAAGCGATGTCGCCGATTTCGAGCGCCGCAAAGATTTCTACTCGGAGTTGCTGCGCAACGGCGACCTGCTCTTCCAGCGTGATCGGGGGACGGTGTTGTATTTGCATCCCGGCATTCGGCTCTATGCCATGCCGCCGGAGTAGGGGGAGAAGTGCCTAGTGCTCACTTCCGCTTCGCCTCGTCGAGGATCGATTTGAACAACTGGTTCTGCTCGTCCGGAAACCAGCAACGGAAGAGCAGCGTATCGCCGCGGCGCTGGCCGGCGACGAGCTCCGCGCGCCGTTCCTTGGCCGGGCCATCGATGGGATTGATGACGCTGAACGCGCGCGGGTAAAATTCCAGCACGCGCGGATCGGTCGCTGCGTGATTGCCGAAAAAGTGCGGCCTTAGCTCCTGGTAGGGCGCGGTGCAACTCCAGTATTCGAGCCGCGGGATTTCGGGGATGAGCAGGATATCCGGATGCGCGTCGGCCAGCTTCTTGAACGCCGCGCCTTCGAGTAGGCGGGAGTCGACCTTGCCATCGGGTGTATTGAAGTAGCGCACATTCGTGTCCACGTAGAAGAGCAGGCAGCCCAGGCGCTTCCTGGCGTAGATGATCTTCTGGTTCATCTCCTCCACTACGTCGAAGCCCATGTGGCTGTGCTGCCATTTCGATTTGCCGTCCCAACCCGGCACGATGCGCGAAGGGCGGATGCACACGCCGGTGCGCAAGCCGGCTTTGTGAAAACGCTCGAAGAGTTCCGGCGCCACCGCCTCCATCTCCGGGGCGAGCGTGGCGGTCATGCGCGGGTCGCCGACGAAATTGATGTTCGAGTATTCCTCGCCCTCCATGTCCCAGAAAATCATGCCTTGCGCGCCCATGCTCTTGAGGATGCCGATGGCGCGATCCGCGACTTCGAAGACCTTTTCGCGGAAATGCTTGATGCCATTCTTGCCGACGAAATCGTCCTTCGGCTCACCGAACCAGCCGCGCGGATTGGTCGGCGAACTGTGCGCACCGCTGGCCAGCGAGAACATCCCGATTGGCCGGCGATCCGGCCACTTGAGTTGGAATGGGTGAGCGGCGACGAATTTATCGATAATGTCGCCGGCGATTTCCTTGAGGGGCACACCCGGTTCGGTGAAGCGGATCGAAAAGTGGAAAGTCTTCGTGCCGCGCGGTTCGACGAAGACGGGCGGCTTGGGGCCCGTCCGTTCCTGCGATGTCACCCGGAGCAGCCACGTTTCCGCCGGTGGTGCGGCGCCCGGCGAAAAACCGGCGCGAATGGCGCTCGTCGGATCGTCGTTGCAGAAGGTCAGCACCCCGGTTTTGTAATCGGCGACCTGGGCGGTGATGTCGCCGTCGTTGTCGCTAATCATTTGGAACCGCTTCTCCCACGGCGTCCCGGCGGGTCGGCGGGGGAACTGCAACTCCATCAAATCGAGTTCGACGCCGCTCATGGGACCAGCGGTGTCGTTCTCGAGAGTGAGCTCGACATTCAGGCGGTTGCCCGCGAGTTGATAGCGGCAACGCACCGCGCCCCACGGCAGGGAATAGGAGTAGCGCTGGGCGACACGGTCGAAAGAGATGGTCGGGCTGGTCTTGTCGGCCGAAACCTCGCCGCCCTTGTCATCGGAAAAGAGCACGTTGCTTACGCGCGGCGCACCACTCTTGATGAACTGGACATCGCCGTAGCTGAGGCTGGCCAGTCCGTTGTCATCGAAGGTGCACGTCACCTTGGGCGCCGCCGTGGCAGCACAGCAGACGAAAAAAAGTGCGACGACCAACAGAGAGCGGAGCGAGGTCACGGCGAGAAGATGAATGAGGAAAGCCCAACTCAAAAGGAAATCCTCCTATAAGTCCCATAACTCCTATTCCTCCTATCTCTCGCTAAGAAACGCCCCCTCCCGTCCGTCTCTCAAGTATCACCCAATGATCATTGCACCGGCGAGGGGATGGGATCACGATTTGGCCCGCGACCTCGTTCAACCCCTGTTTGGCCTTATGAAAACACGCCTGGCTCTCGTCTGCGCTGTCTCCGTGCTGCTCGCTCCCTTTTTCGCCCGCGCGGAAAATGAAATCGGCTTTGTCGAAAAATTCGCCCTCGCGCCAGACCGCGAGGCCGTCCTCGACCAACTCGTTCCCGGCACCGAGGACTATTATTTCTACCACGCGTTGCAGGATCAAAACACCGGGCAGGCGGCCAAACTCACCGCCATTCTCGCGCAATGGGCGAAGCGTTACCCGCACTCCTCACGTCGCACCATCATCGAAAACCGCGCCGCGCTGCTCGCCTACGACGCCGACCCGAAGGCGACGCTCAAGTTCCTCACCGACCACCTCAACCTTCAGTTCAATCACGAGCAACAGGCGCGCGATCAAAAGCCCGACCTGCCCACCAAGCTCGACCAGACGCTCATCAGCCATGCCGCGTTCCAGCGGGAAGCGCTCGCGGACATCGATAACACCAGCAACGTGAATGATGAGGCGCTCGGGCAACTGATCGGCGACAAGGCGCCGCTTTCCGAATCGCAACGCCGCGATCTGCTCAAGCGCTTGAAGCGTCCCGATGTGCCCGGGTTGGTGGATGTGATCGAGACCGATTTGAAGAGCAAGGAAAGCCACGGCTTCGGCGAATTCGAAATCCATCGGGCCCTTCTGCCGGAACAACTCGACGAACTCGCCCGGCGCATTCCCGCGCTCTATAAAAACCAGGCTTTCGTTTCCGCACGCCTGCGCAAGCTGGCTCCCAGCGCCGATGCCGATGTGGAGTTCGATCCGGTCGAGCGCGAGGCCTATCTCGACCGCCTGTGGGCCTATGCGAAAAATCTCGGCGCGACTTTCAACTCGCTGAAGGCGCAGATTCTCCTCCGGCGGCTGCAACATGACCGCGCGCGGGGTATCTACGACAAAGCGCGCTTGCAGGAATATCTCAAGCTCCCGCGCCGCACGAACTATGCGAATGCCGAGTATCTGCGGAAGGCCGAGCTCGCTGGCCAGGCCGCGGACCTGAATGCCAATTTCAACGAAGCCATTGTTGGATTGCCGCCGATTCACTCGGACGAAAGTCTCGTGCGCGATTACCTGCTGCACATTCTCAAGGACGAGCCGAGTTGGGAGCCGTGGGCGGCATGGCTGCGTGACACCTGGCTGAAGCCCGTCTTCGCCGAGGCGAAGATCGTCAACGGTGTCGGCGACCCAGAGCAATGGGCCTCGCTACTTTCGCCAAATGCCTTCCAGGCGTTGAAGGAACGCGTGGACGTCGACTTTGCGCCGAATGATCCGCCCTCTCTCTTGCCGGCCGACGACGTCAGCCTTGATCTCTTCCTCAAGAATACGCCCAAGCTCATCGTGAAGATTTATGAGATCAATACGCTCTCCTACTTCCTCACCAATAAGCGCCAGCTCAATACCGACCTCGCCCTCGACGGTCTCGTGGCAAATCGCGAGACGACCCACGATTTCTCGGCGGATGAAGCAGGGCGCAATCCGTTTCGTCGCACGCTGCGGACCTTCAAGTTTCCCGAGCTGAAAGGGCAGCGCGGTGCCTGGGTCATCGAATTCATCGGGGGCGGAAAATCGAGCCGCGCGCTGGTCCGCAAGGGCCAGTGGTCGCTCCTCCAGCGAACCGGCCCGGCGGGCGACATGCTCACCGTGGTGGACGAAGCCCGGCAGCCGGTGAAAGACGCGGTGGTCTGGCTCGATGGGCGCAAATACACACCCGACGAAAAGACCGGCTACATCGTGGTGCCCTTCACCGCCCAGGAGGCTCCGAAGCCGATCGTGCTCGCCGATGCGGCCGGCTCTTTCGCCACGCTGACCAACTTCGAGCACGACGCCGAGCAGTACAAGCTCGATGCGCAGATTCACGTGGAACGGGAACAATTGCTCGCGCGCCGCGAAGCGACGATCGCCGTGCGTGCGGCGCTGCTGCTGGGCGACTCGCAGGTCTCGCTCGATCTGCTGCAAAATCCGAAGCTCACCATCGCCTCCACCACGCTCGACGGTGTGGAGACAACGAGCGAAGTGAAGATCGACAAGCTCGATCCGACGAAGGTTTTCACGCACACAATCAAAGTGCCGGAGCGACTGGCCGCGCTCTATATCACGCTCTCCGCGCAAGTCGAGCGGATGAGCGCCGGCGGCATCAAACGGGATCTTACCGCTTCGCAGAATTTCGACCTCAACGGCATCGATCGCACGAAGCTGGTCACCTATTCCCATCTGAGCCGTTTCGAAGGGGCGTACATCTACGAGTTGCTCGGCAAGAATGGCGAGCCGGTAGCGGATCGACAGGTGGTATTTGAATTCACGCATCGCGACTTCGGCAAGACGATCGAGATCCCGTTGCGGACGGATGAAAAGGGGCGCATTGCGTGCGGCGCGTTGGCGGATATCGAGGAGGTAGGGGTTACGATTCCTGATGGTGAATGGCAAAACGAGCCGCCGGTGAGCTGGCGGTTGACCCGCGCCGGACGTGTTTGGCCGAAGTCGATCCATGCCGCGGCGGGTGACGTCCTGGAGGTGCCATGGACGAGTGGAGATGCGCCGGCGCACGTCTCCCTTTTGGAACAGCGCGGGGAGACTTTCGTCGCCGATCGGGGCAATGCCATCACGCTGGTCAGCAATGCCGAAGCGGCCCCGGGTAAACCGGCGAAGGACAGCATCAGCGCCCTCGCGCTGAAAGGACTCGCTCCGGGCGATTACCTGCTGACGATTCCCGGCGAGTGCGAGATCACCATTCGCATTACCGACGGCAAGCCGGTGCAAAACTGGCTGCTTTCACCCAATCGCGAACTCGAAGTGCGCGACGCCGCGCCGTTGAACATCGCGCAAGTGCGGCGCGAGCCCGGCGCGCTGGTCGTGCAACTGGCCAATGCGGGGCGCTTCGCGCGCCTGCATGTGGTCGCGACCCGCTTTTTGCCAACGCGCGATTTGCTGGCCGGGCTCGGTAATTTCACTGTCTTCGACCCAGCCATGGCAACACCGGGGCGTTTGCCAAATCTGTTCGCGGCCGGCCGTGCCATCGGCGACGAATATCGCTACATTCTAGAGCGGCGTTACGCGAAGCTGTTCCCAGGCAACATGCTGCCCCGGCCCGGGCTGCTGCTGAATCCGTGGGAAGTGCGTTCGACGGATCTGCAAGCGCAGCATATGGAGGGAATGGAGCGGGCGGCAGCGACGGCCGGCGGACGCGGGGCCGTGGCCAGGAAAGCGCTGCCGCAGCAGGAGAGCAAGGAGGTAAAGGAGGCGGTCGCACAGGCGTTGAATCCGGATCTCGACTTTCTCGCGACGGCAGCTCCGGCACTCTACAATCTCGTGCCGGACGAAAGAGGTGTGGTGCGCATCGATCTCAAGGCGCTGGGGGACCGGCAGTATGTGCAGATCTATGCGGAGGATTTGCACAGCGCGGCGTGGCGTACCGTGGCGCTACCGGAGGTGCCGACCAAGTTTCAGGATTTGCGGTTGGTCCGAAACCTCGATCCGGCAAAACCTTTCGCGGAAAAGAAGGAGGCCACGGTGCTGATGACGGGACAGACGCTGACGCTGGCCGATGTGCGGACTGCGGAACTGGAGACCTACGATTCGTTGCCCGGCATCTTTTCGCTGCTCACCTCGTTGCACGAGGATGCGACGCTCGCGAAGTTTGTCTGGATCATGCAGTGGCCGAAACTGAGCGACGACGAAAAGCGCGCGAAGTATTCGGAATTTGCCTGCCACGAGTTGAATTTCTTCCTCTCACGAAAAGATCCGGCTTTTTTCCAAAAGGTCGTGCTGCCGTATCTGCGGAACAAAAAGGACCGCACCTTCATGGATGACTTTCTCGTCGGCAGCGATCTGCGTCCTTATCTCGAGCCGTGGGCTTTTTCGCAATTGAATGCGGCCGAACGCTGCCTGCTGGGTCAGCATCTGCCCGCCGAGGCGGCTGCGATGGTGCGGCATGAGCGCGAATTGTGGGAATTGCTGGCACCGAACCTGGATCAGGAAGACAAACTCTTTGAGACGGCATTGCGAGGACGCGCGCTTACCGCGGGTGAAACGGCGGCCTTGGAGCAGGCGAAACAAGTGGCTGCTGAGATGCTGTTGCCGCAAACGCCCGGTGCGGCGGGGAACCCGGAAGGGGCGGCGGCTTTAGCCGCACCGGCCGTGAGCGCCCCGGCGCCGGCCGCGGACGTCACAAGAGGCGGGAGCGGGTCTGGGAGGGTGACGATGGATGGAGCGAATACCTATTCTGGCTCGGTGACCGTCACTCAAGGGCAACTGGAACTCCGGGAACAGGCTGCGGACAAAGAAATGGCCGCTCCCGCCAAGAAAGCCAAGGACGTGGCTCTGGCGGCAAATGCAGTCGACGCCTTGCTGTTTCCGGTAGCACCGGAAGAATTGAAGCGTCAGCGCAGTGCAGTGAGGCAATTTTTCCGCGCGCTCGGGCCGACGAAAGAATGGGCGGAGAATAACTATTACCAACTCCCCATCGCCCAGCAGAACGCCGATCTCATCACGATCAATGCGTTCTGGCGCGACTATGCGGCGTGGGACGGCAAGTCGCCGTTTGTCTCGGCGAAGATCGTCGAGGCGGCGAAAAATTTTCCGGAGATGATGCTCGCTCTGGCGGTCACCGATCTGCCGTTCGCATCGCCGAAGCACAACACGCGGGCGGAGAATGGGCAGTTCACGCTCACCGCCGTTGGACCGCTCATCGCCTTTCACAAGGAGATCAAGCCTGCCGCGCCGGCGCCGGATCAGGCGCCATTGCTCGTCTCCCAGAATTTCTTCCGCCTCGATGATCGCTATCGCGAGGAGGGCAACGAGAAGTTCGACAAGTATGTGACCGATGAATTCCTCGCCGGGGTGGTCTACGGAGCGAATGTCGTGGTGACCAATCCCACCAGCGCGCGGCAAAAGCTCTCCGTGCTCCTGCAAATTCCGCGCGGTGCGTTGCCGGCGAATGGCAGTAAAGCGACCGATAGCCGACGGCTGGCGCTCGAGCCCTACAGCACGCAGACGGTGGAATACTATTTCTACTTTCCCGAGCCCGCCGCGCAGCCGCTACCGCACTATCCGGTGCACGTCGCGCACGAGGAGCAAATCGTCGGCGAGGCGAAGCCATTTGCCTTCAAGGTCGTGCAGCAGCTTTCCCAAGTGGACAAAACCTCGTGGGACTATGTCTCGCAGTATGGCTCGGAGGCGGATGTCTTTGCCTTCCTCGACAAGGCGAACATCGAGCGCATCGATCTCGAGCGCGTGGCCTGGCGCGCGCGCCAGAGCAAGGACTTCTTTGGGAAGCTCATCGCGCTCATGGAGAAGCGGCATGTCTACAGCGAGCCGATTTATCGGTATGCCGTGCTGCACAATGTCGCGGCGCCCCTCGCAGTCTGGCTCCGGGAGCGTGGTGATTTCATTCAGCAGTGCGGGTCGTATCTCGACTCCAAACTGTTAAAGATCGATCCGATCGAGCGGCGCACTTACGAGCACCTCGAGTATTCGCCGCTGGTCAACCAGCGGGCGCATCGCCTGGGCGCGGAGAATCGGATTCCGAATCCGGTGTTGCGCGCGCAATATCAGCACCTGCTCGATATCCTCGCGCACAAGCCCACGCTCGATGCCATGGATGAGATGAGCGTGGTCTACTACCTCTTCCTGCAGGATCGGGTCGAGGAAGCGCTCGCCCGTTTCCACGCCATCGTTCCCGAGAAGCTGCCCACGCGTTTGCAATACGATTATTTCCGCTGCTATGCGGCGTTTTACGAGGAGCAACCGGCGGTGGCGCGTGGTCTCGTGCAGCAGTACGTGGATTACCCGGTGGATCGTTGGCGCAAGGTTTTCGCCGAGGTCGGCGCGCAACTCGATGAGATCGAAGGCAAACAACCCATGCGTCCGGGTGACGACCAGCCGAACCGCGAAAAACAGCAGGGCGAGCTCGCCAGCAGCGAGCCGTCATTCGACTTCAAGGTCGAGAGCCGGCAGATCGCGCTCACGTGGAAGAATCTGCGCGAGGTGACGGTGCATTATTATCTGATGGATCCGGAGTTCCTGTTCAGCGCAAGTCCGTTTGTCACGGAAGATTCGGGCCGATTCTCGATCATCAAACCCACACGCACCGACACGCAGCCGCTGCCTGAAGGGAAAGATCAGCTCACCATTCCGCTGCCGCCGGAGTTTACGAAGGCCAACGTGCTCGTCGAGATTCTCGGCGCCGGACAACGTAAGGCACAGACGTATCACGCGAATACGCTGAAGCTGAAAATCGCGGAGAACTATGGCCGACTCGAAGCGCGCGACGAGGCGCAGGACAAGCCGGTGAGCAAAGCTTACGTCAAAGTCTACGCGCGGCTGAACAACGGCACCGTGCGATTCTTCAAGGATGGATATACCGATCTGCGCGGGAGGTTTGACTATGCGAGCTTGAATTCCGGTGATGAAGGGAAGGGATCCCCAATGCCGGATTTTCCGGCTGTGTCTTCCACCTCATCCACGACCGGTGGGCATGCGGCCCCCGGCGGGGAAGGGATGCATTACCAGATGATCAGCCCTGCGGAGCTGGGGCAGGTCGCGCGCTTTGCCATTCTCCTGATGAGCGATTCGCACGGGGCCGACGTGCGGGAAGCCGCGCCGCCGGCGCAGTAGGAGCGGGAAGGTGGCGAGCCCCAAAAATCCTGTCATCCTGAGACGAAGTGTCCCGGGGGCGAAGGTGGGGGACACGGAGTCGAAGGACCTCCAACATCCCGGGCGAAGGTGGTGAAAAAAAATGCCGTGGACACAGTGTCGCGCGCGAGGCTCCGCTCAAGAACCCACGGAAATTGGAGGTCCTTCGCTCCGCCCATGATTCCCCGCTTCGCTCAGGATGACGGGTTTTTTGGAACCGCTGGCGCTGGATTCGGAGCTCCAGCTCCGGGCTGTCTGGCAGATCCTACCGCGCCACGCCGCCCGACTGACGCCACAAATCCACCATCGCAAAAAGCGGATTATGCCCGAGGTAATCCACACACGGGATCTTCCGGCCCTTGGCTTTGCGGGCGAGCGTTTTCTGTTCACCACCGTCGGCGTCGTAGAATTCCCACACCGTGCCGCTACGATCGAATTCCGCGGCCGTGGCGTCGAGAGCTTTCTCCAAAAGAGCCCGAGCCGCGTCAGCGCGTCCGTAGCGCAGGCAACCGCGGGCCGCCCAATAGGTCATGCAATTCCACGCCGGGCCGCGCCACATGCGGCGTTCGTATTTCGAGTCGGAGCGAGCGACGGTGGCGATGGGGTGCGCGGTGAAGAATTCCTTGGAATTGAGCAGGTGCTCGTCGATCACGCGTTTCGCCTGCGCAGGAGTGGCGGCGCCGACCACCATGGGCCACATGCCTTCGAATGCGAGGTGACGTAACTCGGGATGATGCGCGCTCCAGCTATCGTAGAAGAAGCCGGTCTGGTCATCCCAGAGCAGGGTGGTGATCAGCTTCTGTAGTTTGGGGGCCTTGTCGGTCCAAGCCGGATCGGGCTTGCCCAGGGCGCCGCTCCAACGAGCAGCATGATCGTAGAGCATGTAGACGTGCGCGGTAGCGTCGACGCTTGCGGCGGGACCAGGAGGACGCTCATCGCAACGGATACCTTCGTCCATGCCGCTTTCCCAAGTCTTCTGGATAACGTCGAGATAGTAGAAGCCGCCATCCGACGCCATGCGCTTCGCCTCAAACCATCCGATCTGTTTGCGCAACGCCTCGTAGCATTCGGCGAGCAAAGTCTTGTCCGGTGACGCCTGCACACATGCTTCCGCGGACACCACCCACAGCGGCGGAAAACCTTTGTCCGGTTTCCACGTGGCTTTGCCGGCCTTGTCAAAACTAATCACGCCCGGAATGAAGCCGTCGGGTTGTTGCCCGGCGAGTTCGTTGCGCAGTTGATTGCGCGCGTGCTCGGGCAGCGCGCGGACGGTGTCGAGGCGCTGGTGGGTGAGATCGAAGTGGCCGAAAATTTTCCCGCCTTGATAACCCGGCCCGATGTCTTCGAAGGGAAAGCGAAAGTAATCCAGCGGGGGATGCACGCTTTGTCCGTGTAACTCCGCGAGATAAAGTAACATCGGCTTCCATGCCGGATTTCCCGGCAACGCCGCTTCACGGGCCAGCGCGTCGCGCAAGGGCGTGCCCTCGGGAGTAGCGGCTTTAGTCGTGAGATATCGACCGCCGATGAGTTGGGCCGCGGCGATGCTAGTAATTCCACGAAGGAAGCGTCGACGACCACAGTAAGTATACGCAGAAGATGGAATGCTCATGGGGAATGAGCCATTAGAGTAGCCTGATTATTTTCCCCTTGGCCGCTAAAAAGTTTTATCGGAAACGGCAACGATGGCTCGCCAGTTGCTCCGAATGATAAACGCGAATTGAAGAGATTGTAAGGAAACCCAACCCTCTTCGTTTTCGATATGTTATGACACCGACATTCGATTGTCCTCATTGTGGGAAGAGCGTCCCGGCTACCATTCAGCAAATGGGGCTGAAAATGCTCTGCCCGCATTGTCACGCAGAAGTCAGCATCCCGGCAGACGAGGTGGCGATGGCCGAGTCACCGTCTTCCTCAAGGTCATCCATGATGCCGCGATTTGA
This sequence comes from Chthoniobacter flavus Ellin428, assembly GCF_000173075.1. Lineage (GTDB taxonomy): Bacteria > Verrucomicrobiota > Verrucomicrobiia > Chthoniobacterales > Chthoniobacteraceae > Chthoniobacter > Chthoniobacter flavus. The sequence continues at coordinate 114,743 of NZ_ABVL01000009.1, read as the reverse complement.
AACGGATGGCGTCGACGTCCTCGAGGAGCAGGGATTCTTCGATGCATGGCTCAGTCCGAATATGAGAGTCCGGGACAATGTCCTGCAGGGACTTTTCACCTTGCTCTGCGTGTTCGTCCTTAGCGTGTGGGGATTCTTTTTTGAGAACCACACGTTCGAAGGTTTCTTGCACGGAACCATCGCCGGTCTCGTGGTCGGCTTTCTCGTCAGCGGATTCTTTCTGATGCTCTACCGCGTCTTCCGACAAGAATGATCGTGACGCTGCGCTGACGTCAGGCAGCAAAATATTGTAGGGCGGCCATCCTGGCCGCCGCTGGACTTCGCACGGCCAATCTGCTTGGCCATGCAGCCGGGATAACATAGCGTCTCGCGAGTGAAATGGCGCGTAACCCTTCCCCCTGGCTAATCATCCGAATCCCCGCGCGACCGCTTGAGATGATGACTTCGTTGCTTCGTGTCCTGTTTCTCTCCCTGGTGAGTAGTGCCGCTTTGGCGGCCGAGCCCGCGTTGGATTACCGTATTCAACTCGAGACCATTCATCACGGTTACGATGGGCAGACCTGCTGGGTGCATGCGCGCGCGGGGACGATTCCTGGCCGCACACCCAGCGTCGTCCTCACGATGCAAAAGCTCCTCCTGACGGGCTCGGATGTCTTCTTCGCGCTGAATGAAATGCGCACGGACGATCTCGGGAAAACGTGGTCTGGCCCGACCGAGCACGCGGCGACCCTCGGACGTCGCGAGGAACCGGACGGAGTGACCGCGGCGATTTGCGACTTTACTCCCAAGTGGCATGCGAAGACCGGCAAACTCCTCGGCACCGGTCACACCGTGCGCTACCGCGATGGCAAGGTGATTCCCAACGTCGACCGGCAAACCGCTTATTCAGTCTACAACGCGGACACGCACACGTGGTCTCCCTGGGCGACGATGGCCATGCCGGACACGGCGAAGTTTCAAAGCGCCGGCGCGGGTTGCACGCAACGCCTCGATCTGCCGAATGGCGACATCCTGCTGCCCATCTATTTCAAAAACAAAGAGCAGAAGCAGGATCGGGTCACCGTGCTGCGCTGTAGTTTCGATGGCACCACGCTGCGGTATGTGGAGCAGGGGAATGACCTCGTCGTCCCGATCGAACGGGGACTGGCCGAGCCGTCGCTCACCCGGTTTCACGATCGCTACTTTCTCACCCTGCGCAACGACCGCGCCGGCTATGTCTGCACCAGCACGGACGGGTTGCATTTTACCGAGCCGCAGGTCTGGCGTTGGGACGACGGAACAGAACTCGGCAATTACAATACCCAGCAGCACTGGGTGACGCATAGCGACGGGCTCTTTCTCGTCTATACGCGCACGGGAGCGAATAACGATCACGTCTTCCGGCATCGCGCCCCACTCTTCATCGGTCAGGTCGATCCGGAAAAGTTGTGCGTCCTACGCAGCACCGAGCGTGTGCTCGTACCGGAACGTGGCGCGCGGCTGGGCAACTTCGGCGTCACCAATGTGAACGAAAACGAAACATGGGTGACGGTGACCGAATGGATGCAGACGTGGGGGCCAAACTACATCATGCGCCCCGACAATCCCTACGGCTCGGACAACAGCGTCTACGCGGCGCGTATTTTGTGGAATACGCCCAATCGCGATTGGGATAAACAATAGGCTGTCACGGCCTGCTTTCGCATCACGGAAAGCGCTGGAGGGAAGCGCTCCGTCACTTCCGGGTGAGCTTATTCTCAGACGTCTAAATCTCCCAGCCGTGGCGATAGGCGCGCCGGACGTATTGGTTGGCTTCCGCGACGTTGGTGAATTTCAGCGCGGCGGCATTCCAGGCGAGCGTCTGGTTCGGGAAGCGCGAGGCGACGCTGCCGAGCAACACCGCTTCGGTGAGCGGTCCGGCGTAGTCGAAATTCGCACTCGTCTTGCCCTGGCCGCGAGCGGCGTCGATGAATTGATGCCAGTGATTCGCCCCCTCGACTTCCGCGATGGGGTGGCCTTTCGCCTCGCCGAGGAGCTTCGGCATACCGACGTGCGGCAGGACCATCACACCGTGCGTGCCGCGGAAGATGCTGCCTTGATCGGGCAGCTTGTCATTGCCGGGCGTGCCATCGAGCGCGAGTGCCTGGATATCCGCCGGCGGACGTTGCACGCCATCATACCACGTCACCTCCACAGTCTCGCCCGCGGTGTACGGCGTGCCGGGAAAGACATAACGGCAGAGCGCATTCGTCGCCCAGGAGTGATCATTCGGCGCGGCCCCTTCGCTGCGCACGCTGAGCGGTGCGGTCAGGGCGAGCGCGTTGAAGACCGGGTCGTAGATATGGCAGCCCATGTCGCCGAAAGTGCCGGTGCCGAAGTCGAGCCGTTTGCGCCAGTTGGCCGGGTGATACCAGCCCTGGCCAATGAAGCGCCGCTCCGGGCACACGCCCAGCCACAGATCCCAATTGAATCCTTCCGGAATCGGGTCGGTGCGCTGCGGTTCCGTGCCGAGATCGCCCCAGGTCTTGCTGCTCCAGGTGTGGACCTCACGGACCTTCCCGATCGCGCCGTCCTGCACCAGCTTCACCGCGGTGCGGTATTCCTTGTTGCTGTGAATCTGGATGCCCATCTGCGTCACCGCCTTTTTCGCGCGGGCCAGTTCGGTGATGCGGCGGGTCTCGGCGAGATCGTGGGTGAGGGGCTTCTGGCCGTAGACGTTCAGGCCACGATTGAGCGCCGCGATGCCGATGCGGGCATGCATGTGGTCGGGCGTGGAAACGTTCACCGTCTGCAGGTCGCGCTCCTTCTCGAGCAGTTCGCGGAAGTCCTGATAGACCCGCGCGTTGGGGAACATCTTGCGAAATTGCGCGGCGCGATTCAGGTCCACATCCGCGGCCGCAACGATCTCGACCGCGGGATGTTTCGAGATGTTCGTGAGGTCGCTCATGGCCATGCCGTTGGCTCCAAAAGTGGCGTGATGGATCTTGCCGTTGGGCGATTGGGCGCGCAGCCCAGTGGTGACGAAAGGCGCGACGGCGAGGCCGGCGGCGAGCTGCTGGAGGAAGGTGCGACGTTTGATGAGATGGGGGTGGCGCATGGCGAACTCGTAAATAGCGCACCGAATCTTGACAAGAGCGATGATGCGAAAAACGACTTGCACGTCGCGCCTTACGCCGCAAATGTCCGCCCCCATGTCTCTTACCGCCATGCCCGCCGTCTTTCTCGATCGTGACGGCACCCTCATGGAGGAAGCGCACTACTGCAGTCATCCCGATCAGGTGAAGATCATTCCCGGGGTGCCGGAAGCGTTGCGCGCGCTGAAAGACGCCGGCTACCGGCTGGTGGTCATCACGAATCAGAGCGGCATTGGCCGCGGCTACTATACGCTGGCCGATTACGAAGCCGTCTCCGCTCATTTCCTCAACCTGCTCGGCGGGGGGCTCATCGACGCCACGTATTTCTGCCTAGAAGCGCCAGAGAAAAACTCGCCGCGGCGCAAACCGGCGACTGGGATGCTCGTGGAGGCGCAGCGCGATCTCGGGCTCGATTTTGCGCGCTCATGGTTCATCGGAGACAAGGCCGTGGACGTGCAATGCGGGCGCGCGGCCGGGGTGCGGCCCATCCTCGTGCTCACCGGACACGGCGCGAAAGAAGACGCCTCCGGCGCGGAGTTTGTGGCGAAAGACTTTGCCAGCGCGGCAGCATTTATCTTAAAGACTTCGGATGCCTAAGGTTGCCGTCGTCATCCCCTCGCGTTACGCCTCGACCCGACTGCCTGCCAAGCCGCTGCACCCCATCGCCGGGAAGCCGCTCGTGCAGCACGTCTGGGAACGTTGCGCCCGCGCCAAAGGCATCGACAAAGTGATCGTCGCCACCGACGACATGCGCATCGCCGAGGCAGCCTTTGCTTTCGGCGCCGAGGTGGCGATGACTTCGGACAAGCACCGCAGCGGGACTGATCGCGTCGCCGAGGTCGCGAAAAAGCTGAAAGGCTACACGCACATCATCAACGTGCAGGGCGACGAACCGCTGGTCGACCCGACCGTCGTCTCCAAGCTCGCCGCTGCCATGGCCAAGGATCGCAAGATCGAGATGATCACCTCGGCGAGCATCTTCACCCCGGACGACGATCTCACCAACCCGAACATGGTGAAGGTGGTGCTCGATCGCGAGAGCAACGGCCTCTACTTCTCCCGCTCCCTCATTCCCTACGTGCGCAATGACGGCGTGCGCCCGCAATTCTACCGCCACCAGGGCATCTACGGCTACACCACGAAATTCCTCCTGCAGTTCGTGAAGTGGAAGCCGGGCATCCTCGAACAGGCCGAATCTCTGGAACAACTGCGCGCCCTCGAAAATGGGGCGAAGATCCGGGTCGTCCTGGCGAAGCACGCCGCCGTGAGCGTCGATACACCCGAAGATGTCACCGCTGTCGAACGCATCCTCGCGCGGAAATAGCTTTCTCTCTATTGTCACCACGGCACCGCTGACTTCTCACTTCGTTCGAATCTCAATCCTCAACTCTCCATCTCCTATTCAGTGAAATACATCTTCGTTACTGGCGGCGTGGTTTCCTCGCTGGGCAAAGGCCTGGCCGCGGCATCGCTCGGCACCCTGCTCGAACACCGTGGGCTCAAGATCGTAATGCAGAAATTCGATCCGTATCTCAACGTCGACCCGGGCACGATGAGCCCCTTCCAGCACGGCGAAGTCTACGTGCTCGACGACGGAGCGGAGACGGACCTCGACCTCGGCCACTACGAACGCTTCACCCACTCGGTGCTCTCGCGCTCGAACAACACCACCAGCGGCCAGGTCTACCAGACGGTGCTCGATAAGGAGCGCCGCGGCGATTACCTCGGCAAGACCGTGCAGGTCATCCCGCACGTCACCGATGAGATCAAGGCACGCCTGCGCAAGCTCAGCACCGAGCAGCCGTGCGACGTGGTTATCACCGAAATCGGCGGCACCACCGGCGACATCGAGGGGCTGCCCTTCCTCGAGGCCATCCGCCAATTCATCCAGGAAGTCGGCCCGCAGAATGCCATGGTCATGCACGTGACCCTCGTGCCCTACATCAAGGCCGCGGGCGAGCTGAAGACCAAGCCCTCTCAGCAGTCCATCGCCAAGCTGCGCGAGATCGGTCTGCATCCGCAGGTGCTCATCTGCCGCACCGAGCATCCGCTCGGCGAGGACGTGCGCTACAAGCTTTCCGTCTTTTGTAACGTGCCGCTCGAGGCCGTGGTCGAGGCGCGCGATGTCGATCACACCATTTACGAAATGCCGCTCATGCTCCAGCACGAGCGTCTCGATGACACCGTATGCCGCATCCTCGGCATCACCGCCCCGCCGGCGGACATGACCGAGTGGAAGAAATTTGTCTCCCGCGTGATCAAGCCGAAGAAGCGGGTGAAGGTCGCGGTCGTCGGCAAATACATCGAGCTGCAGGACGCCTACAAATCCATCTACGAATCGCTCACCCACGCCGGCGCCAGCGCGGATTGCGGGATCGATCTCGTGCAGGTGGATGCGGAAGAGCTCGAGGAAAAGCATGCCTCGGAATTCCTCCGCGATGCTGCTGGCATCCTCGTGCCCGGCGGCTTCGGCGATCGCGGCATCGAAGGCAAGATCCGCGCGGCCCAGTATGCGCGCGAGCAGCAGACCCCTTTCCTCGGCCTCTGCCTCGGCATGCAGGTGGCGACCATCGAATTCGCCCGGAATGTCTGTGGGATGACCGACGCGAACAGCACCGAGTTTGACGCCGCGGCCCAGTATCCGGTCATCGACCTGCTGGAAGAGCAAAAGGACGTGACCGACAAGGGCGCTTCCATGCGCCTCGGTTCGTGGATCACCAAGATCGTCGAGGGCTCCCGCGCGCACAAAGTCTACGGCAGCACCGAGATCCGCGAGCGGCACCGCCATCGCTACGAATTCAACATGAAGTATCGCGAGCAGATGACCGCGAAGGGGTTCGTCATCAGCGGCACTTCGCCCAATGGCTCGCTCGTCGAGATGATCGAGCTCAACGACCATCCCTACTACCTGGCCTGCCAGTTCCATCCGGAATTCCAATCCAAGCCGAACCAGCCGCACCCGCTCTTCAAGGGCTTCGTGACCGCCTGCCTCGGCCATGGGGGCTAGAGGGTTCATTCATCCAGGCCTGACAACCGCCAGCGCATTTCCGATGATATTGACGGTCATGAAAACGCGTCTTCTTCTCCCCGCACTTTTCATCTTCACCGCGACCGCGCTCTTCGCCGCTGAACCAGACAACGGATTCACCGTTCACGAATGGGGTACCTTCACCTCCGTGCAAGGGGCCGATGGGGTGCAGATGGATTGGAACCCGCTCGTCGCGCCGGAGTTGCCTCGCTTTGTTTACGACCGCGCTCATGCCGGCAGTGCCCGAATCGGTGGCATCGTCGTCGCCGGCAAAAGCAGTCTCGTCACCCGGCAACGAATGGAGACGCCGGTGATGTATTTCTACAGCGATCGCCCGCGGGTGCTGGATGTCGCGGTCCGTTTTCCGATGGGCACCATTACCGAATGGTATCCGCAGGAGAGTGCCGCCGTCCCCACGGTGGTCTCTGCGCCAGGCAAGAACCCTCCCGCATTGCATTGGCCGAAAGTGGAGATCCTGACGAAGGAAGAAGCCGCGCAAGTGACCCTGCCGTTCGACGCTTCAGGCAGCCACTACTATGCGGCGCGCGAGACCGACGCTTCCCTGCTCCGCGTCAGGGAGGAAAAGAAGCCCGCCGAACAGGAAAAGTTCCTCTTCTACCGCGGCGTCGCGTCGTTTGAAACACCGTTGGCGGTGCGCCTCGGCAGCAGCGATCCGAAGCAAGTGTCGCTCGCCAATTCCGGCAGCGAAGACCTGCGCAATCTCTTCCTCTACGAAGTGCGGGCCGATGGTAGCCTGTCGTGGCTGACCCTGGATCGCCTGGGCGCCGGCGAGACCTTCGGCATGGATCTGGCCAAACCGACCGGCACCGGCGCGGATTCGTTGGCCGAAGCCCTGCGCAAGGCGTTGGTCGGGCAGGGGCTTTATGAAAAGGAAGCTGCCGCTATGGTGAAGACATGGGAGAGCGCCTGGTTCGCGGAGCGGGGGATGCGCGTGCTTTATCTGCTGCCACGGGCCTGGACCGATCGCACGCTGCCGCTCACGGTCGCACCCGCACCGCAGAAGATCGAACGGGTCATGGTGGCCCGGGCGGAAATCATCACGCCCGCCATGGAAGCCGCGCTTCAAGGTGAGATCGAGCGTTACATGGCCGCCCAACCGGAGAAGCGGCCGAAGATCATCGAGGAAACCCGCGCCCTTGGCTTCGGACGGTTTGCCAACTCCGTATTGCGCCGCGTCTGTAGCACCAGCGAGCGCAGCATCCAGTTCCAGACGCTCGCACGGGAGCTACTCCAGGCAGCCTCGGCGCCGGAGCTCAAGAGCGCCGCGACTAACTGAGAGAGCAGAAGGAAGAGAGAGCAGAAAAAACATACAATTGGAAGAAGCGCCGCCGCGCACTTGCGCCATTGGATGTTGGGCGTTGGATGTTGAGCCGAGGCTTTGCGAGACGCCCTGGTGCCGGGGGGCAATGTTGGCCATTTGCCAATCCTTTGCCACCCTCTCTCCTCCTTTCCCCGACCCACCGCGCCCTTGACTCCCCCTCGGTCGCTAATATCATCACCGAAAACCAGCAGGGGAGCCGTTTAGGCTGAGAGGTTTGCGAAAGCAAACGACCCTTTGAACCTGACGCGGGTCATGCCGCCGCAGGGAGCCGCGCCGTCGCAAAGGGCGCGTTTCAAAGCTCAGCCGTGCTGCACCCTCCTGCCGCACGGCTTTTTCATTTCCCGACACCGCATCCCGAATTCCCCAAAAGCCACTGACTTCAGAGAACGCGGCTATCAACTATTACCCATCCACTATCCACTTTCCTCACCCCATGATCGCCCCGAAAGACTCCCTCGAACCCCACAGCAGCGACCAGCTTCCCGCCAGCACCCGCGTCTACGTGCAAGGCGAGCTCTTTCCCGACCTCCGCGTCCCCATGCGCGAAATCGCCCTCACGCCCACCAAGTCCATGAGCGGCGCCACCGAGGAAAATGCTCCCGTCCGCGTTTACGATTGCTCCGGCCCCTGGGGTGACCCCGCCTTCACCGGCACGTCCGACGAAGGCCTGCCCGCCTTGCGCGCCGACTGGATCGCCAAGCGTGCCGACGTCGAACCCTACGACGGCCGCGAAGTGAAGCCGCAGGACAACGGTTACCTCTCCGGCAAACACGCCGAATACGCCAGCAAAGCCGAGCGCAACCGCCTCGTCGAATTCCCCGGATTGAAGGGCCAGCGCCGCCGCCCCTTGCGCGCCAGCGCCGGCCATCCGGTGACCCAGCTCTGGTACGCAAAGCAGGGGATCATCACCCCCGAGATGGAATTCATCGCCATCCGGGAAAACATGCGGAGGAATGCGGAATGCGGAATGCGGATTGCGGAATTGTCGGAGGATATCGTGCGGAACGATCTCTCGAAGCAGCACGCCGGTAGCGCTCAACTCTCTTCCGCTGCGGCGGAGCGGCCACTTCCGGGGGAAAATGGGGGACTCTCAACTCTCAACCATCAACTATCAACTTCCCCCGCCTACACCCCCAGCGTCTTCACCCGCTTCCCGCAACGCATCCCGAACGAGATCACGCCGGAATTTGTGCGCAACGAAGTGGCCATGGGCCGCGCCATCATCCCGGCGAACATCAATCACCCCGAGCTCGAGCCGATGATCATCGGACGCAACTTCCTCGTGAAGATCAACGCCAACATCGGCAACAGCGCCGTCGCGTCGAGCATCGAGGAGGAAGTCGAGAAAATGCGTTGGGCCACCAAGTGGGGCGCCGACACCGTTATGGACCTCAGCACCGGCAAGAACATCCACGCCACCCGCGAATGGATCCTGCGCAATTCGCCCGTCCCCATCGGCACCGTCCCCATCTACCAGGCCCTGGAGAAAGTCGGCGGTAAAGCCGAGGACCTCACCTGGGAGCTCTTCCGTGACACCCTCATCGAACAGGCTGAGCAGGGCGTCGATTACTTCACCATCCACGCCGGCGTCCTCCTGCGCTTCATTCCGCTCACCGCCCGGCGCATGACCGGCATCGTCAGCCGCGGCGGCAGCATTATGGCCAAGTGGTGCCTTTCTCATCACAAAGAGAATTTTCTCTACACCCATTGGGACGACATCTGCGACATCATGGCCGCGTATGACGTCAGCTTCTCCATCGGCGATGGTCTTCGACCAGGTTCGATTGCTGACGCAAATGATCGAGCGCAATTCGGAGAATTGGAAGTCCAAGGCGAGCTCACCCGCCGTGCCTGGGCCAAGGGCGTGCAAGTCATGAACGAAGGCCCCGGCCACGTCCCCATGCACCTCATCGAGGAAAACATGGCCAAGCAACTCGAATGGTGCGGCGAAGCCCCCTTTTACACCCTAGGGCCATTAACCACCGACATCGCCCCCGGCTACGACCACATTACCAGCGGCATCGGCGCTGCCATGATCGGCTGGTACGGCTGCGCCATGCTCTGCTACGTCACGCCCAAGGAACACCTCGGCCTGCCCAATAAGAAGGACGTCAAAGACGGCGTCATCACCTACAAGATCGCCGCCCACGCCGCCGACCTGGCAAAAGGCCACCCCGGCGCCCAATACCGCGACAACGCCCTGAGCAAGGCCCGCTTCGAATTCCGCTGGGAAGACCAGTTCAACCTCGCCCTCGACCCCGAAACCGCTCGCGAATTCCACGACGAAACGCTCCCCCAAGAAGGCGCCAAAACCGCCCACTTCTGCAGCATGTGCGGCCCGCATTTCTGCAGCATGAAGATAACAGAGGATGTGCGGAAATATGCGGCGGAGCAGGGGATCGCTGAAGAGGCCGCCCTAGCCGCTGGCATGGAGGAGAAGTCGAAGGAGTTTGTGGAGAAGGGGGCGGAGGTTTACGCGAAGGCGTGATTCCGTTATAGTCATCCTCATGACTGCGCATGATCTCATCACGGTCGACCCCGAGATTCTCGGTGGGACCCCTGTCTTCAAGGGCACCCGCGTTCCGGTGAAGACCTTGTTTGATTATCTCTCCGACAGTCTCTCCCTGGATTACTTCCTCGAATCGTTTCCTTCCGTCCCCCGAGAGCTCGCGGTGGCAGTGTTGCGCTACAGCCAGCAGGATATCGAACATCAGGCGGCAGCGTGAAGGTTCTGCTCGACGAGTGCGTTCCGGCGCAGGTGCGTCACGCCTTGGCCGGTCACGACGTCGCCACCGTCCAGCAGCAGGGTTGGACGGGATTCAAAAATGGCGACCTGCTCGCGGTGGCAGACAGCGCCGGATTCGATGTCTTCATCCTGGCCGACAAAAATCTTCGTTATCAGCAGAATCTCACCGGACGTCGGTTGGCCATTTTGGAACTATGGACCAATCACCGCCCAACCTTGGAAAAGCATTTCCCGTTGATCCGAGCTGCCGTAGAGGCGGTGGCCCTTGGCGAATATCGGGTTTTGGAAAATCCTCAGCCGGGCGACGAGCCGTAAAGGACGAAATCTCGGCTTTTCGTCGTCGCTCGATGCTGCTAATAAGTATCCCATGATCTACGAAGAGCTTTCCGACGAATGGAAAGAGTGGCTCGCCCTTTCGCCGATCGAGCGCTTTCATGAGAGCGAGAAGATCTTCGCCAATTATCTAGCCATGGGAGGCAGCCTTGATCCCGACCCCGATCCGACAAGTCCTTTCTACATTCCGGAAGAATCAGGTTCAGGCCCTGCTTATGGGCGGCCAGGCCTGCGTGTTCTACGGCGCAGCGCAGTTTAGCAAGGACATCGATTTCACCCTCCTGGCGGACGAGGAAAACTACGTGCGGTTGCACGCCGCGCTCGGGGAGTTGCAAGCGGTCCGCGCCGCGGTTCCTCCTTTCGATCCTGCGGCGCTCGATCGCGGCCACGTCGTCCATTTCCGTTGCCAGGCGCCGGAAGTCGCTGGATTGCGAGTGGATCTCATGACCCGGTTGCGCGGTGTTGCTGATTTTGCGACGCTTCTGGGCGCGTCGCACGACGATCCAGGATGCGGACGGGACTTGTTATGACCTGCTCTCCGTCGAAGATCTTGTGCAGGCCAAGAAAACGCAGCGAGCGAAAGATTGGCCGATGATCGGTGCACTGGTTGAAGCTCACTATCGCGCTATGCACGGCACAGCCGACTCCCGGAGCGGATCGCCTTTTGGCTGCGGGAATGCCGCACCCCGGAGCGTTTGGTCAACTCACCCGGATTTTTCCGGCCGAGACCAGCGAGATGGCCGACCGACGGCCGCTCCTGCGGATTGCGGTCTCCGGTAACCTCGACGAACTCGCCGCCGCTCTCGACGCTGAGGTCCGCGCGGAAATGGCAAAGGACCGTGTCTACTGGGAACCGCTGAAACGCGAATTCGAAGCCATGCGCTTCGCTGAAGCGCGGGGAAATCGTGCCGCCCCATGATTCCGCGGGCCGGCCAATTCTCGAGCCGAGGCGCAAATTGGCCTGCGCTCAAGCAGGCTCCACCAGCCACAGCCCGGAGGGCTGATCGGACCGTAGCCCCGGATCTCATCCGGGGATCACGGCCAATGCCTCCCATCCACCCCGAAGGCGGTGGCGGAAACCCTCCGTCCGGCGTCCATCACTGCGGGTCAATGGTCCGCACAAACTCGGGTTCGATTCCCAAAGTCTCCAGCCAGTTCCGCGCATGCTTCTTCAGCGCCTGCTGCTGAAAAGCGAACCATTGATCGCGCAACTGGAGATCCGAGTGCACCGCGTCCTTGAATCGCCGAAATGGCTTGTTGCCCGAGAGCGCATCGATCAGCCGGGATTTCCAGGAGGACTCCGGCAACGACTCCGCGAACCCCTCCATGATCCGGAAACTCTCGTGCGAATCGAGTGCATTGATCTCGTAATACCGGTCCGGATCTCCTTCGATGCGCTCGCTCAACTCTTCGTAATCCTCCCACTCCGAAAGGAGCTCCAGAATCTCCCCCGTCTCGGAATCGAGATAAACGGGAATCGGTGCGCCGTCATAAGTCTTGGCCTGTTCGATCGCGTCCGTCAGCTCATATTCGACAATCTTCAGCTTCCGGAGTGGCCCCGCCTCCGCCGCCAGTACTTCGTCGTCTTCCTCTACCGGCGCCTTCTCCTCCTCCGCCAGGGTTTCGCCCTCCGCCTCGAACTCCGGGCAACCCTGATGCTCAAAGGTCAGCAAACCCGCCCGCGGACTTTTCCGATTCGCGCACACTCCCCAATCCATCCCCAACTCACCGTCCAGCGGCAGGAAATGAATGCAACCGCTCGAGCAATCCGCGGGAGACTCGGCCGTTGCCCGATCACGCTCACCGTACGGACGGAAGTCCGACGGCAATTTCTGGCACAGGGACCAAAGAATCTCATGCAATTCGCTCATGCTTACGAAGCTAGCGCGGGCGGGGTGATGTATCCAAACGATTTGCGCCACCTACCGGGATTCGCCCAACCGCTTTAGAGCGCACACGGGGTCTTGAGGCAAAGCGGCAGGCTGTCCCGGAGGGACACAAGGACGTTAGCCGGACGTAACCGCGCCGGCCCGCGCGCTTCGCAATATCTCATTCTTGGCGCCAAGGAGCTTGCGAGCGCCACCCCGGCCGGGGGGGCAAAGCCCGTGATCCTGCTGGAAACCACGTAAAACTGAGCTTGAGTCTCGCCGCCACCGGCGGCACACTGCGCAGAGGAATGAGTGCCCGTTTCGAACCAAGCACGTGCAGCCCGGACTTCTGCTCGATGAGCCGAGGCGCGCGAGTGGGCGCGCCGAGACAAACAATGCGTAGCGTTGCCCGAAGGGCGATGCCGCGGGGCGCAGCTTCGTTAACATCACCGAAGACGCCTCCCTCACACAGAGGATCGAGGAGAAGTCGAAGGAGTTTGTGGAGAACGGGGTAGGAATTTCCGCGAAGGCGTGAATACTATGCCGTCAACCATACCTGCAGGCGGTGCTTCGGCGTCACCGCCACTCGGTCCGATCAGAATTGCAATCGGCGGACAGAATTCACAGCCTTTTAAATCGATTGATAACTTGCTGTGGGAAGATGTCCCGCCGTTTGCTGTTTTAACGGGGCTCAATGGCTCTGGTAAGACACAGTTATTGGAGTTACTCGCGTATAGACTAACTCAAACACGTCACCCGCAGTTGGGGGATCTTGGTAAGGTACTCGTTAATATCACGGGAGATACATTTAGCCCCGACTCGGTCGCATTTATACCGAGTCAATGGGAAATTGGCGGGGCCCCTGTCTTGGGGCTTGCTCAATTGCAAGACGCGAAAAGAAATCTCTATTCTCAACTTCAACGGCACCAAATTGAGCATGACATGGTTAGGCGGGCCATGCGTGGAAAGTTGGAACGACTTCTCGGTGTTCAGAATCTTGAGCAACTCGGTGCGGAGGCGTTCGCCAAACGGCTTCCGGACGATTTTGCGTTCATGCTTAATGAAGTCAGCCTCACGGCCGGTCTTACCCATGTATTCCTCGCATATAGAGTCCGCACTGCAGAAGCCCTGGAAAAAGGGCAGTCTCGAGAAGAGACCGCTCAAAAACTTGGACCAGCTCCTTGGGATGTACTAAACCAAATGTTTCAAGCTGCAGAATTTACATATCGAGTAGTGTCGCCGCTCGAAACAGGGTTGCTTGATACTTACGAGATATTGCTCGAAGATCCATCTACCGGTCATCGAATACAGCCGACGGACTTGTCTTCCGGTGAAAAGACACTTCTCGCGTTAGTTTTGTGGTTGTATAACTCGCAACACCACGGCCAGTTTCCCCGATTGTTTTTATTGGACGAGCCGGACGCGCATCTGCACCCGTCGATGACGCGGCACCTGCTTAATGTCATTAAAAATGTTCTTGTTGAACGACATGACGTCCGGACGATTTTAACGACGCATTCCCCATCAACTGTCGCGCTTGCGCCGGCAGACGCATTGTTCGAAATGTCGAAGCAGCAACCGCGAGTGGTGCGGTCTCGTTCGCAGGCTGCAACGATCGGACTACTGACTGCGGGATTGATCACAGTTTCTCCAAATACCCGATATGTATTGGTCGAAGATGAAGATGACGTAAAATTCTATAGCGCAGTAAGAGACCTACTGCTCGATTACGGCCCAAGCCGTGATCCACGTGCGATTAAACCGGCGCCGAGTATTGTATTTCTGCCTGCTTCAAATGGGGCGGGTAAAGCAAAGATTGGCGGCGGAAAAACAGTTGTAATTCCGTGGGTCGAAAAATTTGATCAAGCGCCACTGAATGAACTTGTTCGCGGAATCATCGATCGGGATATTTCCAATAGTGGAACAGCGCGAGTCTATCCGGTGGGGCGCTACAGCATAGAAAACTATCTTCTCGACCCGTTGGTTGTCTTTGGAGCTCTCCTAGACGCTGGTCGGGCACCCGTCATCCCGAATGTGGCAATTTCGGTCGGGGATGAATATCTCCTGCGTTCGATGTCTGTCATGCAATTGCAATCAATTGTTAATACGATCCGCGGGACGGTTGAATCTAGATTGGTCAATTTGACCTCTTTCGAAGTGATGACGACTGCTGTGGTTTTTACGAACACGAAAGTCCTTCAATACCCTCTGTGGATGATCGATCGCCGAGGTCATGATTTGCTCCCACTTTATCAGGCGGCTTTTGGCGGACCAACTGTGCTGACTCCACCTAAGTTAGAGCGAAGTTTTCGTAGGATTCGCCTGATACCCAAGGAACTTGCGGACATCATGGACAAACTTCAGTCGTAATTCGTTGCCGAGAGAATGAGGCGCATGCAACAAATCGCGACGGACGCCCCTTCGAGCGAGGGTGTGGTACGGCAATCCTGCTCAGTTTTGGGCGCTGATTCGATTTGGCCATCGACAAAGCGCGGAAAATTTCGCCTGTCTTTGGGAACGCCCACTGCCAGTTGGAAACTCCGTTTCCAATTTACCGCCATAGAGCACGGGGGAGACGCAGGTTATAGCGCTTTTTGGAGAGCGGCAGGCGTCTCCTCTTTCTCCGGCGGCAACTCCGCATAGCCGACGTAGCCGATGAACATCTCATCCCAGGATTGCTGCCCCCAATGCACCGTCTTCGTGGCATCCGGGTTGGAGGGGTTTTTGTCCGAGTTATCGAAGGCGCCGCTGCAGACGATTTTCGTTCCCGCGGGGACGCGGAGGGGTTGGGCGAGGCGGTAACTCGTCTGCCAGTTGAAATCGAAACGGGGCACGGAGAGGAGCGTCTCGGTGCGGCCGTCCGGAAAAACGGCGTCGAATTTCATGCACGAACCTCGCCGATGCATGTGCGGCGTGAGGACGTAAACGAGCGAGTCCTTGGCGAAACGGAAGGTGGCGGAACTGGACGCTTCGGGGGCATGGGGCGGGATGGTGAAATCCAGCTTGATGGCCATGCCGGTCTTGTAGACCAGCTTGGGTTTCTCATGCAGCAGATAGAGGCCGATCTCGGTGTCGTCGGTCTGCGGAGTGCCGTTGGTGGTGTAGTGCAGCTCGAACTCCAGTTCGGCGTTGTGACCGAGGAAAATGCCGGTGCCTTCCGGCAGCCGTCCGGGCATGCGGCCCGGCGCCCAGCCGGCGATCTTCACGCCCGGTGCGCCCCAATCGTTGCCGGAGCCTTCAAACCGCGCGTAGAGGATGGCGTGATGCAGGACCTGGCGGTTGCCCGGTTTCACCACGGCCGCGGCCAGCCACGCGTCCCCCGGCACAGGGGACGGGACTTTGATGTGCCGATAGTCGAGCACGCCCGTGGCCGGGATTTGCTCCGGGTGCGGCAGCTTCACGATGTAGTCGGGCTTTCCCAACGGCCATTCGGCCGCTTCCGGCGCAGGCTGGGCGAGGGGATCGGCGTCTGATCCCTGCGGTGCGCCCTGGTGGATCCAGCGGAGGAGCGTTAGCGTTTCGGCGGCGCTCAATTGCGCCGCATTGGAAAACTGGCCGAAATGCGGGTCGGCATGCCAGGGCGGCATCCGTTGTGTGAGGATGACTTCCTCGATCATGCGGGCCTTGCGTTTCGCCGCCTGGTAGCTGGAGAAGGCGAACGGCCCGATGTCGCCGGTCCGATGACACGCGACGCAATGTTGCTCCAGGATCGGCGCGACGTCGCGGGCATAATCCACCGGCTCCTCCGCGTGATTGCTTTCCGCGAAAGTTAGCAGGCAGCCTTTCGCCGGGGTTTGCGCGGTAGGAATCGCTTCGCCTTTGAGGAGCGCGGTGAGGGCCTGTTGCGCATAGCACACGCTCGGGGCCGGCTTTTCCGCGCCTTCTGTCAACTGATCGTCCAGCGCTCCGCGATAGACGATCGACCAGGTCTTCGTGTCGAGGACGATGGTTTCCGCGGTGCGCTCCACGGCAAAGCTGCGGGCCAGTGCTTGCTTGGGATCGAGCAAAACGGGCAGGCTCTCGACACCGAGCTCGGCGGCTTCCTTGGTCACGGCGGCTGGCTCGACGTCGAGTTCGGAATCGACCAGCCAGACGGTGACGTCGTCCTGGAACTGGCGCTTCAGTTCGAGCAACTTCCCCGCGTTCTTCCGCGCGACCGGACACCCGATGCCCGTAAAAAAGAGCACCACCGCGCGGCCCTCCGCCCGGTGCAATTCATGGCTCTTCCCGTGGTCGTCGAGCAGCGCGAAATTCGGCACCTCGGCCGCGCAGAGCATTTCGCTCCGCGCCATCAGCAGGCAGATTCCAAGGGGGATGCCAGCGCGGAGGAGCGACGAGGTGAATTTCATGGCCGGTGCCGAGCATGCCCTTCACCTGCCGTTTTTTCAACTTCGCCGATGGACGTGGCCTGCCTTTACGGGTTGACAGCGCGAGCCGCATCCGGTTTCCCATCTGCATGAACCTCCGCCTTTTCTCCCCGATCCTTCTCGTCGCCGCGTCCGCTTTTGCCGCCGATGCGCCGAAGCTTCCTTCGATTCCAACGGAGCCCATCGCGAAGAAGAAAGAACTTCTCTTCTCCGATGACTTCAACCGGACCGAATTGGGAAAACCCTGGGCGATCGTAGTGCCGACCTTTTCCATCGAGAACGGCACGCTGAAGGGCACGCAGATGCGCTTCGATGCACCGGCCGTGGAAGCAACCGCGGGCGCCCCGGCGAAGCCGGCGGTGAAGGGACATCAGGCCGTGATCGGCAATGACATCCCGACTAAGGACAGCGTGATCGAGTTCCGCTTCAAGCTCGGCGGCGCACAGTCGGTCACCGCGGAGTATGACGACCGGAAGTTCAACGGCTCGCACTACGGGCACATTTGCATGGCGCGCATCGCGGCAGACAAGATCACCCTCGTGGACCAGAAAGGTCTCGCGGTCGCCCGGCCCGAAGGCGCCACCGGCGAACCGCCCGCCCCGGCCGGCCGGAAAAACGCCGCGTTCCCCATTACCCTCGATCCCGCGACCTGGCACACGTTCATGCTGGAGACGGTGAACGACACCATGCGCGTCACGATCGACGGCAAGCCCGTGGCCTTCCTGCAATCCCCCGGCATCGCGCACCCGACGAAATCGAAGGTCGAGTTCGGCTGCATGGGCAAGGACGGCTTCTTCGACGATCTCAAGATCTGGAACGCCGAGCCGGTGAAGTAGGGACGCCCGAGCCCCGCTTTGCCTCTCGTTCCCAAAGTTAGCGAAGCGCTTTGGGAACGCGCCCTCCGGTCCGGAAACTCCGTTTCCAGCTCACCGCCACAAATCGCAGCGCAGCACTGGCTGACCGCCAGGTAACCATTCGTGGGCTGAACTGTAGCGCCAGTGCTCGGGCGAAGCGACCCAGCCGCGGCGGACGGGATTGGCGTGGATATACTCAATCTTCTGCAGCCTTGTCTGGTCGGAATAGATGGCCTGCGGGTGATATCCTTCCTGCCAGAGTTGCCAGGTGCTGCGCGTTTTGTGGTCGGCTTTGCCTGCGGCGAGCAGGTCGAGTAACCATGTGCGGCGCTCCACTTCGAGTTGTGCGAGGAGCTTTCCGGCGGTGAATTTCTTCAGGTCGGCCATCACGCGCGGTAGATTGTCGCAATGCACGACGGCGTGGAAGTGATTCTCCAAGATCACCCACGCGTAGAGTCGGAGGCCTTTCTCGCGACGGCAGAAATCCAGGGAGCCCGCGAGGATGTCGCAGCAGGCCGCGGTATGGAAGACGGGGAGCCAGTCCACGATGGTGGAGGTGACGAAATGGGCACGCTCCGGTTCGTGGACATAATAGCGGCTGCGCATGGCGGCAGAGTGGTGAGAGGGAAACGGAGTTTCAAGGCGGGCGTTGGCGTTCCCAAAGCGCTTCGCTAACTTCGGGAACGAGATGGGGTGGGGGGAACGAGACAGAACCTCGGATAGGCTGCTGCTATATCGCTACCCTCGTTCTTCGCCCTCGCAAAGCGCCCGCTTTGCGTGAAGAGTCTTTCCGATGCACAAACCTCGCACCGTCGATCAACCGGCGGAGCTTCTCTCTTACCTCTTCGCGAATTGGCCGACGGCCAAAAAGAAACAAGTCCGCACCTGGCTGAAACATCAGGCCGTGGTGGTTAACGGCCGCGTCGTGACCCAATTCAACCACCCCTTGAAACCTGGGGACATCGTCGCCATCCGCTCCGATCGCTTTGCCGTGCCCGGCACCGTCGTCGGTGACGACATCCGCATCTGTTTTGAAGACGCGGCGCTGCTGGTCATCGACAAACCACCGGACCTCCTGACCATCGCCAGCGAGGCGGAGCAGGAAAAAACCGTCTACTTTCAGCTCACCGAATACTTGCGGGGCAATGATGTTCACTCGCGGGAGCGCGTCTGGATCGTCCATCGGCTCGACCGCGAGACCAGCGGCATCATGGTTTTTGCCAAGACGCCCCAAGCCAAGGGCCTTCTGCAAACGGGCTGGGACAAAGCGGAAAAGCGCTATCAAGCCGTGATTGAAGGCAGCCTGCCCAACGACAAAGGAACCTTCCGCTCCTACCTCGACGAGACCGATCCCTTTCGAGTCATCAGCGTCCCCCGTACTCCCACCACCCGGCACGCCGTCACCCATTACCGGGTGCTCAAGCGGGGCAAGGGCCGCACGCTGGTCGAACTCACCTTGGAGACGGGGCGTCGCCATCAAATTCGCGTCCACCTCGCGGATGCCGGTTGCCCGATTGTCGGCGACAAAAAATACGGGGCCAAGACCAACCCCGCCAAACGCCTTGGCCTGCATTCCTGGTCGCTCCTTCTTCTCCATCCGATCAGCGGTGAGGAGCACCGTTTCGAATCCGAACTGCCCACGGATCTGGCCCGGCTTGTCTGATATCCGAGGCGATTTTCGAGGGCAGGTAGAATTCGGCTGCGGCTCACTGGGAGGGGCGACTTTCCAGTCGCCCTGCGTCGCGGAGCGACGCCCCAAAGGTGGCGCTCCGCGCATTTGTTTCGGTCAGCGACTGGAAAGTCGCCGCTCGTGTGCCCGGCATGGGCCTGAACTAATCAGATGAAACGAACTGATCGAAACTGATGGAAGTAATCGTAGCCGAACGACAAGGCAGCGACCGCGAGGTCGTGGCTGAAAGAAGTCGCAGGCAAAACTCCGACCGCAGGAAAACGAACTGGCAGCGAGGCCGGGCGTGGGCGACGAGCGTGCGAGCAACCGCGAAGTCCGAAGTCCATCCAGACACGTCAGGTAGAGCCAGGCGGCGCGGAGGGAGAGTTCAGGTTCTTACCCGGGGAGAACTCTGCGGTGAGAGCCGCGGAGTAGTCAGCCGAAGC
>NZ_ABVL01000009.1:0-94957 GCF_000173075.1 Chthoniobacter flavus Ellin428 | reverse complement strand
GCGAAAGTCGGGAGGAGCGAAGGGCGGAAGCACCAACGAACATGGCTCAACCAGGAGCCAACCAGCGAGGCGAGAGACCTCTGGAACGCGCGGCGTGGCAACTGCGGCCAACTACTGCGGACGGGCACGGCGCGGCAGAACCGGTGGAGCCGGGGCGGGCGGCGTCGGGCGGGGTCGAGTCGAGCTGGTTGAGCGCCGGCGACAGAAAGCCATGATCGAGCAACTGATGGAGGAAGCCGTGAGCCCGGAAAATTGGCACACGGCATGGAAAGCAGTGGTGAGCAACGGCGGTGCGCCCGGCATTGACGGGATGCGCTGCAGCGAGCTCGTGGAACACCTGCAACGCCACGGGGAGGCCATTCGGGCCAAACTGCTGGCGGGTCGGTATACTCCGAGTCCGGTCCTCCGGACGAAGATCCCCAAGCCTGGAGGCGGAGAACGCGATCTGGGCATCCCCACGGTGCTGGATCGTTTCGTGCAGCAACTGCTTTTGCAAGTGCTCACGCCGATCTACGAGCCGCGCTTTAGTGCGCGCAGCTATGGGTTTCGACCCGGACGCAGCACGCACGACGCGGTGCGGCAGGCGCAAGCCTACGTGAAGGAGGGCAAAAGCTACGTGATCGATCTGGACATCGAAAAGTTCTTCGACCGGGTCAACCACAACCTTTTGATGCACCGGCTGCGGGAGACGGTCAGCGACGTGAGAGTCAGAACCCTGATCGGTCGGTATCTGAAGGCCGGGGTGATGGTCAACGGAGTGGTGCAGGACAACGAGGAAGGCACGCCGCAAGGCGGGCCGCTCTCGCCCCTGCTGGCGAACATCTACCTCGACCCATTGGATTGGGAACTGGAAGGGCGCGGCCTGGCCTATGTGCGCTATGCGGACGACTGCAACATCTATGTGAGCAGTGCCGCCGCCGCGCAACGGGTCCTCTCCAGCCTCATCGGCTGGATCGAAAAGAAGCTGCGCTTGAAGGTCAACCAGACCAAGAGCGGAACGGGACCGACCACAGGACGCCGGTTGCTGGGGTTCAGCATCAACGCCCAAGGGGTGATTGAAATCGCCCAAAAGAGCCTGACCCACTTGCAAGAGAAGGTGCGTGCCTTTTGGCGGCCCCAGCGACATCGCGGCAACGAGGAGATGCGGGAAGAGTGGAACCAATATGTGCGCGGCTGGTGCAGCCACTTTGCTCTGGCGGAAGAAGTCCGCTGGGTGAAGCGGGCGGATGGATGGATCCGCCGCCACATTCGCAAATACTACTGGCAGCGGTGGCACTGCGCCCAGGGACGACTCCATGCGTTCCAGCGCCTGGGTATCTCCCGCCACCACTGGGTCAGCGCCCGCAGTAGTCGGGGGGCATGGCGCATGGCGGGCAGTCCCGCCCTGCAAGCAGCCATCAGCGTGGCTAGTCTGCGTCGTTACGGATACCTCATGCCATCAGTCCTGCTGGCGCGTTAAAACGCCACGGTGAAACCGCCGGATGCGGAAAACCGCACGTCCGGTGGTGTGGGAGCCCTGACGGGTGCAAATCCCCTCAGGGCGACCCGATCCAGGTCGCCGCTAGCCTTCCGTGCCGAGGAGCATTCGAACCGCTTTGCTTTCGTAATGCAAATATTCGCAGGATGGGAGACTCGCTACGACCGGATTCGTCCGGATGTAGTTCGCGCAATTGAAGAAATGTCGGGCGCTCCGGACCATTCGGTCGCGATAGTCCTTTTGCCACAGGGGACCTATTCGATCCAGGTGACCATTGATTGCCCGGGAGGTGAAGCTCTTCCAGCTTTGGATGATAGCTGGCATCTTTGCCTCACCTCGCACTGAGAAGAGCGCATGCACATGATTCGGCATCACGACCCACGCATGCTGGGCATAGCGGACGCCATCGAAGTGGCAAAGGGCGTCACCGACGATCCGCGCCAAAGGCGGCTGACGCAAAAGACACTCACCGTGACCGGCATCGAGCCAGTGCTCCATGGTAATCGAAAATCGTTCGCGGTATTCGCGTTCCTGTTTGGGGGACCAAGGTTCGGGATTCCATCGTATCCATGCTTCACGTTCTTGCTCCCACTGGCGCAAGAGCTCGGCTGGGACGGAATCTGCGAGCCGGAAAGTGACGAAATAGGTGGCCTCGTTCTGCTGCCAGTGAGGAAGGCGATTGGTGTGCTGCGCGACCTCGGCGTGCGGATCCATGAAACGCGGCTCGACCTCCATAAGTGGCGAAAACTAGCTGAGCGCCTGGCGAACAGGCAAGCCTGGGAGGGGCGACTTTCTAGAAAAGACCCTGCGTCGCGGAGCGACGTCCCAAAGATGGCGCTCCGCGCGTTTGTTTTCGGTCGGCGACCTGGAGATCGCCGCTCCCAGGGTTTTTCTCTGCGCGACGATTTTTGCCACTGCGTCTGCGTATTGTTGCTTACTAGAGCGGGAAGCTTTTGATACCTCGTGAGGTCTGTGCCGAAATCGCCCCGGTGAGGCCTCTCAGTGGACCTTGGGACGTTTTTTCCCAGAAATGTCACGGGGATGTCGCAGTAGGAGCCTTGCCAAGGTGGGCGCGCGCCGCTACATCTCGCCGCTCTCCGCCCACCCGTGAATCCCACCATCCTCATTGTCGACGACGAAAAGCATACCCGGGAAGGGCTGCGCGCGTCCCTGGAAGATAGCTTTGAGGTGTATATCGCGGCTGATATTGGCGGGGCGATGAGCGTGCTGGAACGCGAGCACGTGGACCTCATGCTCACCGACCTGCGTCTGGCAGGCGAGGACGGTATGGCGCTGGTCGAGAAGGCGCTGGGCATGCCCAATCCGCCCGTCGTCATCATGATGACGGCCTACGGTTCGGTGGATGCCGCGGTGGAGGCGATGAAACGCGGAGCGTACGATTTCATCACCAAGCCGTTGAACATCGACCGACTGGAGATCCTCATCCAGCGCGCCCTGCGGAGCAGCAAGGTGGAAAAGGAGGTGATGGAGCTGAAGCAGCAGGTCGACCGGAAGTTCGGCCTGGAAAACCTCATCGGCGAATCGCTGCCGATGCACGAGATTTTCGATACCATCCGGCAGGTGGCGCCGACGCGGGCCACGGTGCTCATCCAGGGAGAGAGCGGCACGGGCAAGGAACTGGTGGCCCATGCCCTGCATGCCCTCAGTGGCCGTCCGAAGCAGAAATTCGTCGCCGTGCACTGTGCGGTCTTCAATGCGCAACTGCTGGAGAGCGAACTCTTTGGCCACGAACGCGGCGCCTTTACCGGCGCCACGGAGCGCCGCATCGGCCGTTTCGAGCAGGCGAATGGCGGGACCATCTTCCTCGACGAGATCGGCGAGATCGATGCGGCGACGCAGGTGAAACTGTTGCGGGTGCTCGGTGAGGAGCGCACCTTCGAGCGGGTGGGCGGGAATACGCCGATCAAAGTCGACGTGCGCGTGGTGGCCGCGACCAACAAGGACCTGGCCAAGCTGGTCTCGGAGGGCAAATTCCGCGAGGATTTGTTCTTCCGCCTGAGCGTGGTCAAGATCACCACGCCGCCGCTGCGCCAGCGCAAGGAAGACATCCCGTTGCTGGTCAGCGCTTTCCTCAAGCAGTTCTCCCACGAAAACGGGAAGCCGGTGCCCGAGGTGACGCCCGAGGCGATGGAGGCGCTGTTGCGCTACGATTGGCCGGGCAATGTCCGCAAGCTGCGCAACGTGATCGAGAACTGCGTGGTCATGACCTCCGGTCCGAAGATCGGCCTGCGCAATATCCCGGCGGAAGTCCGGGAGGCGAGCGATGGTGGCGGCGCGCTGTCGTCGACGAAATTCATTCCCACGAAAGGCAACCTCTACAACATCAAGCAAACCGAGTACAAGCTCATCCTCCAGGCGCTCGAGGAGACCGGCGGGAACGTCACTCAAGCAGCCAGGAAGCTCGGGATCAGCCGTCGCACCCTGCATCGCAAGATCAATGAGCTGAAAGGCCAGGAACAAGCCGATTCATGAATTCCGTTTTAGACTCTGTCCTTTCACCGATCATTGCCGCGTCCCCCGTGGGGCTGGTGGTTGGGTTCCTCGTCGTTGGCGCGGCCTTCGTCGGCATCTACTTCCTCGTGCAGTACGCCCGGGTGAACGAAACCAGCGTCCAGCAGATGGTCCACACGCTGGAGCAGGGAGGCTGGGTGCGCCGGGTCAAGGTCGTCCTGCTCCTCGCGGCCATCGCCTTCATGGTCTACCTGTGGTTCTTCCGGGAATACGCCGGCTTCAAGGGGCTGCCGCATGAAAAGGCGATCGAGCAGGCGGAAATCGCCCGGGAGATTTCCCGCGGCCACGGATTCAGCACGAAGTTGATCCGGCCGGCGGCGCTCTGGCAATTCGAGCGTGAGACGGGGCGTTTCCCCATCGAGCGGATTCCGGATACCTACCACGCGCCGCTCAATCCCTACATCAACGCGCTCGTTTTCAAGGTCATGGACTGGGCGAATAACGGGGTGAAATCGCTGGCCAACAAAGCCGAGTATTTCGACCGCTATACTTTCGAGGACGTGATGACGACGAAGCAGCTCGTCTACACCTACGACCGCATCATTGCCTTTACGCAGTTGATGTTCTTCCTGCTCGCGGTGCTCATCAATTACTTCACCGCCAAGCGGTTGTTCGATGAGCGTCTCGCGGTCTTCAGTGTGTGGTTGATGCTGCTCTGCGAGCGCTTTTGGGATTACGCGATGTCCGGCCTGCCGCAGATGCTCATGCTGCTGCTCTTTAGCGCCGCGGCGCATGCCATGGTGCGGGCGATTGAAGCGAAGGTGGCGGGACGCAGTCCATTGCCGTGGTTGATCGGGGTAGGGGCGTTGTTTGGCCTGTTGGCGCTGGCGCATGGGTTGACCATCTGGCTCTTCGCCGGCGCGCTGTTTTTCTCGGTCTTCTACTTCCGCCCCCGGGGACGCGATGCGGCGATCATGCTGGGCGTGTTCGTCCTCTTCTATGGGCCGTGGATGATTCGCAACCAAATCGTGTGCGGCAACCCGGTGGGGCTCGGCTGGTACTCGGGGTTGGATCAGGTTCGCGGGTCGGAGTCGGAGATCATGCGTTCCATGGAGATGCCGTTGACGGGCCTTTCGCCGACCGTATTCCGGGCCAAGGTTCAGAATCAGATCATCCTGCAGATGAACAACATCTTCGAATTGCTCGGCAAATCGCTGCTCGCACCGGTGTTTTTCGTGGGGTTGTTGCATCTCTTCAAGCGGCCGGAGACCTCCGTCTTCCGTTGGTTCATCCTCTCCATGTGGGTGTCGGGCGTTTTTGGCATGGCCGTCTTTGGCATGCCGGAAACCGCCACCCAGGTGAAGGCGAATGACCTGCACATTCTCTTCGTCCCGTTGATGGTCTTTTACGGGTTGGCGCTGGTGCTGGTGATGTGGACCCGGCTCGATATCAACATCCGCCTGCTGCGCCTGGCCTTTCTCACGCTGATCTTCGTAATCTCGGCGTTCCCTTTCCTCAATCAGCTCACCATCTTCTTCGGCGCGCGCACGATGCCCGTGTGGTGGCCTCCGTATTATCCCGGCTCGATCTCAGTCCTCTCGAAGTGGACCCGGGAGAACGAAATCATCGCCTCCGATATGCCTTGGGCGGTGGCCTGGTATGCCGACCGGCAAAGTCTCTGGCTGCCGATGACGGTGCACGACTTTCTTGACTTGAACGATTACAACCAGCTCCAGGGCCGTATCGTGGGCCTGTATCTCACACCGGTGACCGGCGACAAGGCCTTCATCTCGGACATCATGAGAGGGGAATACAAGGAGTGGTCTGCTTTCATCACGCGTAGCGTCAATACCAAGGATTTCCCTCTGAAAGCCGTGACCCCCATGGCGGTTGACGGCGAGAGCATCTACTACAGTGATCGGAAACGTTGGGAGAACAACGAAGAGTGATTGAGCCCCAAGCCTTTCTGAGCTTAGAGTTCACGCCCCACATGCCCAACAAGACACCCGCTCCCAAATCCGAGGAAACCTTCGAGAGCGCGATGACGCGCCTGGAGCAGATCGTCGAGCTCATGGAGTCCGACAAGCTGCCGCTCGAGGAATTGCTCACCCGGTACGAGGAAGGGGTGACCCTGGTGAAAGTCTGCGAACAGAAACTCTCGGCGGTCGAGAAACGCATCGAAATCATCACCCGCAATGCCGCGGGTGAGCCGCAGATCGAGGAGTTCGAACCCGAAAAAAAACCAGCCGCCAAGCTGCGCGACGACGTAAGCCTTTTTTAGATCATGACCAAGCCGATCCTTTCGACGATCCATTCTCCTGCGGACATCAAAGCCCTGCCGGAGAAAGACCTGCCGCAGCTCGCCCAAGAGGTGCGCGATGAACTCATCCGCGTGCTTTCGGATGAAAACCCGACTTCCGTGGGTGGCCACCTCGGCCCGAACCTCGGCGTCGTCGAGTTGACCATTGCCATGCACCGCGTCTTCGACACGCCGAAGGACAAATTCATCTTCGACGTGAGCCATCAGGGCTATGTGCACAAGCTTTTCACGGGGCGGCGTGAGCGTTTCGAAACCATGCGGCAGTACGAGGGGCTCAACGGCTTCCTGCTGCGCACCGAGAGCGAGCACGACTGCTACGGCGCGGGTCACGCCGGCACGGCGCTGAGCGCAGCGCTCGGCATGGCGGTGGGACGCGACCTCCGCGGGTCCGATGAAAATATCGTCTGCGTCGCCGGAGATGCGGCTTTCACCTGCGGGGTGAGCTACGAGGCGCTGAACAACGTGGCCCACAGCACGAAGCGCTTCATCGTGGTGCTGAATGACAACGAGTGGTCGATCGCCAAGAACGTGGGTGCCATCGCGCATTACTTCAACAAGATCGCCACGCACCCGACCTACGCCCATCTGCACGAGAAGGCGGCGCATTTCGTGGAAATGCTCGGCGGCAAGTTTGCCAAGGATTTCGCCGCCAAGATCGAGGCGGGCGTGAAGAACCTGCTCGCGCCGAGCGTGATGTTCGAGGACCTCGGGCTGCGTTACTACGGCCCGATCGATGGGCATGATATTGCGCTGCTCACCCGGACCTTCGAGTTCCTGAAGACCCAGAACGAGCCGGTGCTGCTGCACATCCTCACGCAAAAGGGCAAGGGCTACGCGCCCGCGCTGGAGCAGCCGGACAAGTTCCATGGGCTCGGCAAATTCGAGCCGAAGACGGGCAAGACGGCTCCCACCAGCACGCCGACCTACAGCGAGCTGTTTGGCAAGACGCTGGCCAAGTTTGCCGACACGAATAACAAGATCGTGGCCATCACCGGCGCGATGCCCACGGGCACGGGCCTGGTGCATTTTGCCAAGGCGCATCCGAACAAGTATTTCGACGTGGGTATTGCCGAGGAGCACGCGGCCCTGTTTGCCTGCGGTCTCGCGGTGGAAGGCTTCAAGCCGTTCCTGGCGATCTATTCGACGTTCATGCAGCGCGCCTATGACATGATCATTCCTTGACATGGCGCTGCAGAACCTGAACGTGGCGCTGTGCATGGATCGCGGCGGCCTGAGCGGTGACGACGGTCCCACGCATCATGGTCTTTTCGATATCGCTTATCTCCGCGGCGTGCCCGGGATCGTGCATATGTCGCCGAAGGATGAGGACGAGTTTGTCGACATGCTCTGGACAATGGCGCACTACAATGGTGGCCCGATCGCCATTCGCTATCCGCGCGGTGCCGGCACGGGCGCGCAGCCGAAGCCGCAGCCCAAGTTGCTCGAGATCGGCAAGGCGGAAGTCATCAAGCATGGCGAAAACCAGCCGGCGCGCGTCGCGCTGTTTGGCCTCGGCCAGATGTGCGCCATGGCGGAACAGACCGCGGCGTTGTTGGAAGCGCAGGGGATCAGCGCGGCGGTGATCAATCCGCGTTGGATCAAGCCGCTGGATACCGGCACGCTGGAGTTCTTCGCGCGCAGCGCGGAGGTCATCTGCACCTTCGAAGATCACGTGTTGCACAACGGCTTCGGCTGCGGCGTGATCGAGCATCTGAGCGACGCCGGCATCAAGACGCCGGTCGTGCGCATCGGTTGGCCCGACCAATTCATCGAGCACGGCGCTGTGGATATTCTGCGCAAGAAGCACGGCCTCACGCCCGAAGCCGCCGTGGAGAAGATCCTGCCGCTGCTCAAGACGAAGAAGTCGGCCACGGCCAAGAGCGTGGCGTAGGCCGGCTTTGCGAATGGGAGGGCGTGAACCTCTTCTTCGCGGTGTCATCCTGAGCGGAGCGCTCGTGGGCCAGTGGGGAGCGCGCAGTCGAAGGACCCGGTGGAACAACCAGCGAGAATCTCTGGTAAAGCGACGGGGTTCTTCGACTGCGTGCCCCGCCACCTTCGCCCACCCGGGGCACTCCGCTCAGAATGACCGCGGGGAGGGAGTCGCGCTCGACCCACACTTCACGGCTTCCGCAGGTGATCATCCGCCCCGGAGGCGCGATAGTGATTCATGATCTGCTCCGGAGTCAGCACCGTGGTGTAGAAGGCGACTTCATCGAGGCTGCCGTCGAGGTGGTCCGGGGCCACCCCGCGCAGATAATGGCAACCGTCGCTATGAACCTATTTGTTCGTAAATAACGAGCTTTGCACCACGGCCTGCACGAGATCGTGCACGCCGTAGGACGATTTCTGCGTGGCGTCGAGAATGCGTTCCACCTCTGCGCGATCGGCGAAGGACGGGGCCGCGCCGGTGGCGTAGGTCAGGAGCTGCCCGGCCAGATTACGCGCGAGTTGGCGCTCATTGGCGAGGAGCAGTCGCTCGAGTGCATCGATGTTCGCGAAGGCGCGTCCATCCGGCAGCTGGCCGCTGGGATCGACCGCCGGCCCGAGCTTGAAACTAATATTCCGGGCGCCCGGAGGCACCTTCGGCTTTGTCGCCTTTTTCGACGGAGCGATATCGATCACGCCATCCACCGATGACATCGTAGCTCTCCAGCGCGAGGCCGGCGGGATCGATCTTGGCGTGGCAACCCGGCACACACCGGATCCGAGCGATGCTTTTCCAGTTGCGCGCGAATGGTGGTGACACCGCTAATGTCCGGTTCTACCGCGGGGACCAGCGGCGGTGGCGGTTGCGGCGGCTGGCCGAGAATCTTGCGCATGACCCACGCACCGCGTTTCACGGGTGAGGTGGTGGTGCCATTGGCGGTGACCTTGAGTACGGCCGCCTGGGTGAGCAGGCCGCCGCGTTCGCAGCCCGCAGGCAGGGAGACCTTGCGCACTTCGCAGCCGCTCACGTCCTTGATGCCATAGAGCTCGGCCAATCGTTGGTTGAGCATGGCGAAATCCGCGTGGACGACATTGCGCACCGGGAGATTGTGGACCAGCAATTCGCGGAAGAAGGCCCGCGTCTCGGCGGGCATGGCGTCGCGCAGGATGGGGTGGAACTCCGGGTAGAGCTTCTTATCTGGACTGGTGAGGTCGAGTTCGCGCAGGTCGAGCCACTGGTCCGTGAAGTCCGTGATGAAGCGCTCCGCCTTGGGATCATTCAGCATGCGCTCGGCTTGGGCGCGCAGGGTCGCTGGATCGTGCAGTTTGCCCGCATCGGCGACGCTTCGTGAGTTCGGCATCGGGCAGGGAATCCCACAGAAAGTAAGACAGACGCGAAGCCAGAGCGTGATCTTCGAGCGGTCCGCGAGGCTCGTGGAGGAAGAGAAAGTCGGGCGAGCAGAGAGCGGCTTGATACGCATTGCGCATCGCCTCCTCGAACGTCACCTTTGCCGCGAGGCGCCCACGCACGAGGCCGACATAGCGGGCGACTTCTTCGTCACCGACCGGATGCCGGAACGCACGGGGGAGGAAATCGCGGAGCAACTTTTCCGCGTCCTGCTCGGGCGCGGACGATGTCACCGTCCAAATCGGTTGGTTCGGATAGTCGAGTTTGTAGTTTGGTAAATTGGCCGGTGCGTGTTGCCCCTGCGGGATGCGAAGCGGTGGCTTGATGTCGGATTTCTTGTCGAACTGCGTCAGTGGCAAATCGCCGAACAAGCGCTGGTGCGCCGGCGTAGGCCACGTGTCGAAGAGCGGTCCTTCCACATCGAGCCAGTCGATGGCGATGCCCGGTGTGGTGGCTTGCGCCGCCCGGCCCTTTTCTTCGCCGACGCAACGCGGCACGAGCGAGGCGCAGTTGAAGACGAGATGCTCGCCGCGATTCAGCCACACGATCATTTCATGTTCGGTCGGCTTGAGGGACGGGGCGTCGAAATAGCCGAGCACACCGCGATCCGAAGCGTTGAGCGAAGCCACTTGTGTCGTCGGTGAGGGGAGCACCTGGCCTTTGTCCCAGAGGAAACTCCAGACCGACACGCGCACGCGATAGAACCCCGCCTGAATCGGCGCGAAGCGGGCGAAATCGGCATGAAAGGCGTCGTCGTCGTGACGGAACAGACCAACACTGCCGCGGTAGGGAAAAAGCTTCTCCTGCTCGAGCTCCCGCAAGCCTTTTTCCGGCTTCCCCGCCAGCGGTTGCGGGAAGACTGACGGATCATATTGCAGATCCTTCAGGCAGACGCCATCGCCGCCCGTCAGGATGATTTTGATCATGTATTGATCGCCCGGGTAAAGCCGGTCCTGGAAGAGTGGCGGGCGCTCCGGTTGCGTGGCAATGGCCGCATCGAGGGCCTTGCTCGCCGCCTCGAGATATTTCTCGAGCTGCACATGCGAGAGGTCGAGCCCGGCGGCTACTTTGTCGTAGCCATCCGCGCGGCCATCCTCGGGCAGCATGTCGCGGACAGCGAGTCCGGGGAGGTCGAAGAGATCGCGCAACGTGTTTTCGTATTCGGTGCGATTGAGACGACGGAACGTCGAGCGCCCATTCGCAGCGCGGCGCGTCAGTTCATTCGTGATTAACGACCCGGTGACCTCCTTGAGAAAGGCGGCGCGTTCTTCCGTCGTCGGCTGGGACTTTTTCTTCGGCGGCATCTCGTCGTCGTTCACGAGATCGTGCAAACGGACCCACTTGGAAAACGTCTTTTCATCCAGCGGCGCCGCAAGGAAAGCATCTAGGTCGAGGCCGCCTTTCTTCGTGTCCGCGTCGTGACAATCGGCGCAGTGATTCTCCACGAAATCCCGCGTCGTCTTCGGGATTTCAGCGTTGGCCAGGCTGGTGGCAATCGCCAGCCCACTCAGAATTCCAGCGAGACGCGACCTCATGCCACGTCCAGGCCGCGCATCGTCCCCGTACTGCTGGCAAACTTATCGGTCTCCAACCCCATGCGTTGCAGCATCGAAACAAAGAGATTCGGCAGCGGATAGTTCTGCTTGTGGTCGAAGCCGAGATGCTGGCCGTGCTTGTAACCGCCACCGGCGATGAGCACCGGCAGGTTGTGGTTGTCGTGCGCGTTGGCGTTGCCCATGCAGGAGCCGAAAAGCACCTGGGTGCGATCGAGCAGCGTCTCGTTGTCTTCCTTCGCCGCTTTCAGGCCGGTGAGCAATTCGTCGAGCACCCGGAAGTGCGCGGCTTCGATGAGCCCGAGTTCCTGCAAGGTCTCGGGGCGGTTGCCGTGGTGGGTGATGCTGTGCGTCTCGTGCGTCACACCATCGATCTTGGGCACCATGCTGAAAGGGTTGATGAAGAGGGTGATGAGCCGGGTGCTGTCCGTCTCCAGGGCGAGCCGCAAGACGCCGAACATCTGCTGCAGGCGCTGGACGAGCAGGTCGTTTTCGGTGATGTCCTTCGGTTCGGCCATGCTGACTTTCGGCTTGGGACGATGCTCCCAGGCTTCGGCCTCGACGAGTTGTCCTTCGAGATCGCGCACGGAGGTAAAGTATTGGTCCAGTCGTTCGCGGTCGCGCGGGCCGAGATCGCGCTGCATGCGTTTCGCGCTGTCGTTGACGAAATCGAGGACGCTGCGCCCTTCGCGCAAATCGTTGACCCGCGCCTCGACTTCCTGGGGCGTGCCCTGCACGAACATGCGTCGATAGATCGCCGCCGCGCTCTTCTCGGCGGGAATCATCACGCCGCTGCGGGTGAAGGAAAGGCTGTGCCGATTTTCGCTGCCGACCAGGATGGTCAGCGAAGGAATGCGGGTCCGGGAGCCGATCTGCTCGGCGGCGAATTGGTCGAGCGAGATGGAGTTTTTGAAACCGCCCGCGCCCGGATGCGCCGCGGCGGTGAGGAAGGCGAGTTCCGCAGCGTGGCCGCCGTCGACGGCCGGATGCGAGGTGCCGGAGAAGAGGGTGAAGTCCTTGCGATGCTGCTGGATGATTTCCAGATAAGGCGAGGGCGTCCAATCGAGTCCGGTCTCCTTCGGGAAAAAGTTGTCCGCGATGAGGCCCATGTCGTCTCGATGGCCAGCATGCGGCGGGGTGCGGCGGTGGGTGCTTCCGCCGCCCGGGCGGCCGCGCCGAAAATCGGCCGCATGGCATCCAGCAGAGGGAGCGAAAGGGCGATGCCCGCGCCACGGAGGAAGGTCCGGCGGGAAAGGTTCGGTCGGGAGAAGTGGGTGGACATGGAGAGAGGCGAGGAAATTTCCTCGTCTGTCTATCACCCCAAACCGGCGCTTCTTGGTAAGAAAATGTGGCGGCAGAGCCTACTCATGGAGGCGCAGGGTGAAAAACCGGGCGATTTGCGCCTTCCATTCCGGAGTCATTTCGTGGCTGGCGTGATTGAGCATGCCCACCCGGTGGTCATAGCCGAGCAGGCGATTGACCGCGATGGTGTGGTTCAGGACCGTCCAGCGGCCTTCATCGTCAGCGCTGGTGATCGCCAGGCTGGGCAGGCGTTTCGTGCCGGCCATGACGAGCAAAGGACGCGGCGCCATGAGGGCGTGCAGGTCATTGAGATTCAGCCCGGCGTTGTAAATGGCGGCAAAGGCGCCGATGCGTGGATGATCATCGTCGCGCCGCGGCGCGGCCCGTACGGTGCCGATGAACCGGCCGAGGAACCAGGGATCTCCGTAATTCGCACTGGCCTTGCGTGGATCGATGACGATGGCTGCTTCCGACCACACCGCGCAGGCGAAACGCTCGCAAAAGCAGGAGGCGAACATCGCCCATTTGCCCGCAAAGGCGTGCCCGACCACGCCGATCTTCGTGGCGTCCACTTCGGGTTGATCGGCAAGCACATTGGCGCAAACCGCCGCGACGTAAGCGAGATACATGAGGGGCTGACATTCCACACCTTCCGTCTCGGGTTTGCGGGGATTGCCGCCGGGCGGACCGATGAGCAACGTGATGAAGCCGCGTTCCGCCAGTCCACGGGCGAGGTCGGCGGTGGCATGCACACCCTGGCCGGCGGCTTCGTCGTCCGCGGAAAGGACGAGCACGGCGCCGCAATGCTGCGCGCCCTTGGGAATGGTGAGCACCGCATGGCCGGTCTGCCGTGGCGGTAGGTCGATATCGATTCGCTTCTCGACGCTGCCATTTTCCTCGCGGGTCTCGACGATGGTATAGCGAGGTTTCGCGTCAAGTTGTGGCCACGGACCGAGGATTTCCTGCCAGCGCTGGAGAATCTCCGCGCGGCGGGCAGGCCACTTTTCCGCTTTGGTCACCGGCGTGCCATCGTAGCTGAGCAGGGAGGAGCGATAGGCGCCGAATTTGTCCTGCCATTCCTGCGGCGGTTCGAAGGCGGAGGAAATATCGATGTTAGTGAGCTTCGCCCAATCGGGAGCAGGGGGAGTTACCGGTGCCGGCGCCGGAGTTTGTGTGGTAGGAGCGGGAGTAGAGGGGGGCGTGAGAGTGGCGGTGGAGGTCGAACGGCGTTCACAGCCGCAGATACCAAGGAAGAATATCGCGGCGATGAGCGAGCCCCTCCGCCAACGGGCAAGCGGGAAATCGATACCCATCATGCCTGTTTCAACTTGCCGTGGGTTGCTTCCGCATCTGCCGGGGCAAAGAGCGACTGCCATCCACCGGAGATGACACCGCGTCCGCACAGGAGGAGCCAGAGCACGAAAGGCATCGCCAGCCCGAAATACTGGGTGAGACCGTCCTGCAGCGCCGTGGCCACGGCCTTTTCGGTCGAGGTGGCATTGACGAGCAGCAGTTCCATCGACTCCCGCCAGATGCAGATCGACAGCGTGGCGAGAATCCCGATTTGCAGCAGCACGGCGCCGATGGCGAAAAAGGACACGCGCCGTTTCCAGGGAAGGGGTGTGGCGAAGATCAGCGCGAAGAGCAAAACGATCGGGCGCATTTCGATTTGGGCGACATTGAGATCCAGATGACGCACGGGGCCGGAACCGTCGGGATTCATCAGGCCGCGGTTGATTATTTCGAGCCGGAAGTCCGCGACATGCGGCGTGCCTTCCGGAGTCGTGACGCTGACTTCGCGCGAACCACTCGAGCCGGCCAGGGTGTGGGTGACAATCGTCCGCAACGCCGCCCGCCAGGCATCGTACCAATGCGGCCACGGCAAAGCGAGGAGGGCAAACATCACGACAAACCGCAGGACGAAACGCAACAGGGGCTTATTCCGCGGCATATTCGTCTGTCTCAGTTGCGGCCGGCGTCTTGCGCGGGGTGACCCAGGCGATCCAGCCGGCCACGAAAAGCGTCGAGGCGATGATCAACAACACCGCCCAGACATCCTCGTGCGCTACCTCGAACGCGGCACGGGCATGCGCGCCGACGAGAAACAGGCTGGTGACGCGGAGCACATTGAGGACAGCGACGAAGCAGATACCGAGGAAGAAACCGCTCGCCTTGGCCCGCCACGGGGAAGGGAAGGCGATGACGGCCGCGCCGATGTAGCAGGCGAGTTCCACCGCGGAGCAGGAAGGCGCCACGGTGATGGCATACGTCGGGGAATGCAGCATGGCGCCAGTGACGGTGGTCGATTCCCCGAAGCAATGGGTCAGCCCGGCGGCGACCACGGCTACTCCGTGGAGATAAATCGGCAACACTCGATCAAACAACGGCAGCAGCGTGATGGCATGCAACGCCACCAGCACACCGATGAACTTGAGAATGAAGAGATGCACTGGCCGTCCCTCCCGCCACCACTTGCCCAGGCGTTGGCGCGGGGCGAGCGGTGAACTCTTTGCTGTTGCGGCGCGATCTTTTGCTTTTGGCGGGACGTGAGGCACGAGGAATCAGGCAACGTTTGCGGCGCCAGCTTCGCGCCGGCCCGACAATTGCCGGGCGGCAAGCATAACGAGCATGCCGCCGAGCGCAAGCCAGCCCCAACCCGGCATCGCCGGGACATCCTGAGCCTGCGTGGTGAAGGTCTGGTCCGCTCCGTAGCTCGTCACACCATTCGTCACCGTGACCGCGCGCACGTGGTAAAGTGTGCCAGCGAGCAGGCCGTTGAGCGGCGTGGTGAAGTTGACCGGCGTCGTGCCACTGCCGATATCCTGCGTAGCGGTGGTGCTGCCGTAGCTGGTGTCCGTGCCATATTGGAAATAGACCGTCGTGTCGGTGCCGCCCGGATTGTAAGTGCCGCTCGCGGTGGCGCCGTTCGCCGTCACATTGTTTGGCGCCGTGGTTACGGACGGAACGAAGTGAACCGCGGCATCGGCAAAGGGCGGAGCGGGTTCGACGTTCGGCGTGCTGTCCGTCGCCACGCTGTAGAATTCGTAATACCCCGGGCCGTTCGGATAGACGAAGTTGGCCGTGTACGGCGCCGTGGTCGCGGTCTGGAACAGCGTCCACGCTCCCCAGGTTGCATTGTCCGTCGAGAAGCGATAGAAGAATTGGACTTGGGTGAGAGCCGCCGGGGTGCCCGTGTTCGCCACGGTGACCTTCAGGAAGGGAATATTCGCACCGAATTCCTTCGCATCGAAACGGAAGCTCGTAGCTGTCGCCATGTCTTCCGTCTGGGCCTTGACAACCAGCGATACCTGCTGGTTGCCGGCGAATTTGGATTGCACGAAATTGGTCGCATCCCACGTGTAGGTCACGTTTGTGGTGCTGGCGGCGAGCGTCTGCGAATCCAGCGCGGCGCCGAAGGTCGGCTGCGTGTTCCAAGTGATGCTGGTTTCCGCCCAACTATCTGAATTCGCCGGGCAGGCGTCGGCAACGAGGGAGGTGCTGGCCGCATTGAAACAGAAGAGGTTCAGCGTCGCGCTGGTGATCGTCGATCCGGCAGGAATGCTGGAAAGATCGAAGCGCACCAAGCTGCGTTCGTCTCCGAAGCCGGTGGTGGCACTGGCGACGAACATTTGGGTGGTGTTCGTGGTGCTCGTGGGATTGAGGCTCGAGACCGTGGCATCCGCCGCCGACAGCAGGGTGTAGAAGGTCTGGTTGGCCCCCGGAGCCACCGTGGCGGTGGCCGCGAGGGTCAGGGTGGGATCCGTCTGATCCGCGGTGAGCGCATCGATGTGGGAATCCGGCGGGAAGTCGGTGACACCCTGGCTCGAGGCCAGCGCGACACTGTCCGCACGGAAGCGCAGCGAGAAGCTTTCGCTCGTCGGGATACCGGTGATGACGAGCAGGTCGCCATTGTTGCCCGGCACGTTCGGATAGGCCGCGAAACCGGTCACTTTTTGCAGGGTGATCGTCGTGCCTTCCTTGTCCACGACCGTGTTTGTGCCGGTCTTACGGGCGAAGAACTTCACGTAGTGGTTCTTGTAAGTCTGGTTATAGAAACCATTCACGCTGCTGAAGTAGGTAGGCTTCGCGAGCGAGTCGTCGTGGCCGACAATCTTGAATTCCACGCCGTCCGCCTGGATACCTTCCTGGTCGACCCACTCGGGATCGCCACCGAAGAAGCTGCCTTTGCCGAACGTCTCAATGATGTCACCCGGTTTCAACGCGCCCGTCTTGAAGCCGAGATAGCTGCGATACATCTCGATTTCGCCGAGGCGATTGGCGCGATTCACCGAGCCGTCGGGATTGACGAGATCGGTGGGCAGTTGCTTCGTGCCGAGGTGACCGAGCGTTTCACTGTTCGCGCTGAGCAGACGGATGAAGGCGTCGTCGAAGATCGTCTTGGTGTCGTTGTCGTTCATCATCATGACGACCGCACGGAAGCCGCCGGCGAATTCCGTGTTCAGGACATAGCGCGATGGGCCGGCGTTGTACGGGTTGCCCTGCGGGTATTGGCCGGTGAATTCGACCAGCGCGGTGCGGGCTAGATAGCTCGAGGTCTGTGGGCTCGGGTCGCTGAAGGGCACGCTATCGTGCAGATACATGTAGTTGCTGATCGCCACCTTGTAAGTCGTCGTGGGGCTGATCGGTTGCCCGTTGTAAGTGATCTGCGTGGGATTGCCGTCGAAGGCGGTGACTTGCCAGCCGTGCGAGAGAGCGACGTCGCAGGTATGTTGCTGGATGTAGTTGCTGATCTCCGCGCCGGTCATGTTGACGACGTAGATCGTGTCATCCGCCCACGGATAGGTCTCATAGATCTGGGTGTAAGTGACGGGGCCCGCAGGAATGTCGGAGCGCACGCCGCCGCCGGATTCGATCGAAAGATCGCACTGGCCGAAAAGCGCAGTGGCTTTCCACTGGATCGCGTCGCAAATCCAGTTGCCGGCGGTATTGTTGCCGCTCCACGGATACTCGTCGCTCGACCACCACTTCATCTTGTTGTCGAGCAGGAGATCGTCCGCGGTATAACCGATAATCTGATCCGTCGTGTAAGGCGGGTTCGTCGCGTTGAACTGATCCTTCCGGGTCTGGATGAACTGGGCGATGTCCGGATCGGGCGTGATATCCGCATTGCACAGCACATAGTTCGCGTTGCTGATGTACTTGCCCGTAGGAGAGACGCGCAATTCGCCGATGTAGTGCGTGAAGCAGTCGGCTTCGGTGAAGATTGTCTTGTAGTTCAGGATGGACGGTTGCCAGACGGTCTCCGCCCAGGTGTGCCAGTGGCCGGTGATGGCAACTTCGGGCAGCTTCGCCGCGCCGTCATCAACGAGGATGGGCGTCGAACCGCTGGTGTTCGAGGTGCAGAGATCGCTGTGACCGTCGTGGGTGAGGAGAATGACCAAATCGCAACCCTGGTTGTTGCGCAGCTCGTTGACGTAGTCCGCGAAGTGGATCTTGCCCGGAGTGCCCGACCAATCGCAGGCCTTGACATCGATCAAGTTATTGACCTCGGCCTCGGGAGAATCGGCCGACTCCGTGGTGTAACCGATGATGCCGACCTTGTGCCCGTTCACATTCACGGTTACGTAAGGCTGGAAATAGGGCGTGGTCGTTCCCTTGGCGCAGATGTTGATCGAGATGACGGGGAAGTTCGTCTGGTTCTTGAGGTTATTGATATAGGAGATATCGCGGACGTCGTGGTTGCCAACGACCATGGCATCGAGACCGCGTCCGCCGCGGCCGGGAATGGCGCGCAGCTTCGAGTCGTAGAGCTTGTAGAATTCCACCGCCGTGCCGTTGCCGTAGGAACCAGTCGGATTGCCCGGCCCGTTCCAGTCGCCGACGGGGTTGCCTTCCGAGATATCACCACCATCGAGGACGAGGGCGTCGGGTTGGTTGGTCGCCAGCGAAAACATTTTCGCTCCGAGATAGGCCACGCCGCCCACGGCCTCAAATTGCGTGGCCGGATTGGAAGAGTGCTGCGGAATAACCCACAGGTGCGGGGTGACGCGGGCATGCGTGTCGTTGGTGTGGAAGATCGTGAGATTGCCGCCGACGGTGAGGTTGAGCGAAGCGCTGCCGCTGCGGCCCAGGGTGTCCTGCACGGTGAAGGCCAGCGTCTTGCTGCCGAGAGCGGTCGTGGGAGGAACGGTCGCAGTGTAGGTGAAGGTGTTGTTGGGCCCCGCGTTGAAAGCTTGCGTCGCGGAACCACCGATCGGCGAAAGATCAGCGGTAACACTCAATCCGGGGCTCGTCGGGTTGGCGCCCGGGGTGACCTGCACGGTGAGTTGGACATTCTGTCCCGGGGCCACGCCCGTGGAGTCTGCACTGGCGACGGCGGTGGGGTTGGTCGATCCGGAGGAGGAGACGGTGCCGGATATCTCCAGGTCATTCGCCGTCGTGTTCGCTGTGTCGAAGATATACCAGGTGCCGGAGCTGGTGGTGCCGCCGAAATTGACGATGCGGAAAGTGACCGTCGTCCCCGGAGGCACAGTCTGCAGTGCGGGAATGTTCGAGAGATCGATGGCCGCCAGCGAGGCGCCCGTAGAACTCGTGCTCGTATAGCTCAGCGTCGGGCCGTCCACGAAACCGCCGCTGCCGATCTGGTATTGCAGAAGACCAGTGCTCGCACCGGAGCTGGAGCGGCGGTAGTTAAACTGCGTGATGCCGGTGATGGCGACCTGGAATCCGGAGTTGGGAGTAATCGTGAAGGTCGCAAACTTACTCGCGCCCTCCGCGGTGGGAGCATCGGCGTTGGTCCAGTCCGTGCCGCCCCAACCCCGCGCCGCGCCGGTTCCGGAGATAGACACCCCCGAACCCCGCGTGAGGCCACCGACGGTGACATTCGGGTCGTTGACTGTCGCCGCGAGAGGAGACGTGCCGAAGTTACCCGATCCACCGGGCATCCCATGCACATCCCAGCCGGCGAGAACGCCCGCGAAGGAAGCCTGGGTGAGGGCCACGATCAGCGCGATCATGGCGCAGAGTGTGCCGAGAATCTTTCGACGCTGGAGATTCCGCGAAGGAGAAGCCTGAGGGCAGGCAGAGCTGGCTGCAGTGGTGGTGATAGAGGGGATGGGCGACGTTTCCATGTGGGCAGGATGGAGTGGTGGACGACGAAGTCGTTTGCTGAGGACAAGACAGCTCTCGGCCGCGCCTGGAGAGCGCTCCGCTAAAACGATGTGACCGCCTGATTGGGAAGGAAGGCGGTCGAGCTGGAGAAAATCCGAAGCGCAAAATCGCAGTTCTCCGCCTCGCACCGCGGCAGGTCGTGCTGCGGCGACGAAGACTCAAACTCGATCTACGCGGATCGTGAATTAACTCCGACGTAGATTGGCGTCTTCTTGTGGCAAACTTATCGCGGAAACGTGAATGTTCTGTGACAAAGCGAGGCGACCCATCGTCAGCCATCTTACCCTCACCGTTCGTAGCTGTGGCCGCGACCTCGGAGACTTTTTGAACTCTTCGAAAACGCTTTGAAAAAAGGCCACCGTTATTTAAGATCGTGGGGTCACACGATGCTCAGCAGCCTGCAACGGAATGCCTACATCGCGGCCACCGCCTCTACGCTGGTGCTGGTCCTCGCTATTGTTGTGGGTTCGCGCAGGCTTCAGAATTTCGACCCAGCTCTGGTCGGGTATCTGTTCGGCACGATTTTCGCCTGTTTCGGTATTGCCTACCGCTTTGCCTGTTGGCTCCAGCGACCGCCGACCTGGCGCTTCTTCTGCCGGACGGGAGAAATCCTTTTCTCCCGCAGAGGTCCACGCTTGATCGGCATCATTTTTAGCGAGGCGATCCAGAAACTCCTCCTGCAACGGTTCATTCTCCAGCGAGGAAAACGACGCTGGATAGGACATATGACGATGGCCTGGGGCTGTCTCCTCGGCTTTGCCGTGACCATTCCACTGACCTTTGGCTGGATCGCCTTCACCCTGAAACAGGGGACCACCAGTATCTATGTCGCCAATGCTTTTGGTTTTCCGGTCCTTCAGTTCCCCCTGCATTCGTTTCTCGCGTTTCTGATCTTTCACGTCCTCGATTGGGCGTCTTTTGCCGTTATTTTCGGCGTGGGAATTCTGATGTACCGGCGCATCACCAACCCTGGCTTGATTGCCACGCAAACCTTTCGCGACGATTGGCTGCCCCTGGTGCTTTTGATGGCCATTGCCGTCACTGGCCTCGGGCTGACGCTGGATTACGAACGTCTCAAGGGAAGTGTCCATCAGTTCATGGCCATTACGCATGAACTCACCGTGATTCTCTTCCTCGTCTGGTTGCCGTTCGGTAAACTCTTCCACATCGTCCAGCGCCCGATGCAGGTGGGCGTCGATCTCTATCGTCGTCTCGGTGCCGAGGGTGAACAGGCCGTGTGTCCCCATACCGGCGAAGCTTATGCGACGGCGATGCACATTGAGGATTTGAAAACGGTCACTCGACAGTTGGGATTCGATTACACACGGGCGGATGGCTCATCGCATCTCGATCTGAGCCCGCGAGGCAAGCGGGCGGCCCTGGCTCGAGCGCATTCGAAGGCGCGCCAGGAATCCGGCGGATACTTCGGTTGACGATTATGGCCAGACCTCCTGTCTCCGAAGAAAGATTGGCGGCGGACTTTGGTCCGCATCTGAACTACGCGCCTCCGGAAGGCGTTCCCGGCCGCGAGGAACCCGATGACATCGTCGAGACGCACTGCTGCTTTTGCGGCATGCAATGCGGGATCAAACTCCTCGTGAAGGAGAACCGCGTCGTGGGATTTGAACCATGGGAAGAGTTTCCTTTCAACGAAGGCCGGCTCTGTCCCAAGGGCGTCCAACGTTATCTGCAGGACAATCATCCCGATCGTTTGACCCGGCCGATGGAGGCACGGCCCGGAGAGGGATTTGTGCCCGTCGGATGGGAGCATGCTTTGGATCGCACGGTGCAGGAGATCCGTCGCATCCAGCAGCAATATGGCAAGCAGGCTTTCGGCATGCTGTCGGGCGTCTCGCTGACGAATGAAAAGTCGTATCTCGTCGGCAAGTTCGCCCGCGTCGCCCTCCAGACGCCGAATCTCGATTACAACGGCCGGCTCTGCATGGTGAGTGCGGGTGCGGGCAATAAAAAAGCCTTCGGCATGGACCGCGCGTGCAACCCGTGGTCGGACATGACGCATGCCGAGGTCATCATGATTTGTGGCGCCAATGTCAGCGAAACTTTCCCGACGCTCACGCACTGGGTGTGGACCGGGCGTGACAACGGCGCCAAACTCATCGTGGTCGATCCCCGGTTGACTCCCATCGCTCGCACGGCGGATCTGCATCTGGCCATTCGTCCCGGTCGCGACTCCGCCCTTTATAGTGCGATCCTGCGCGAACTCATCGTCCATGATTGGCTCGACCACGATTTCATCGCTCAACACACGAGCGGTTTCGAGGCGGCCGCCGAGGCGGTGCAGGATTATACGCTGGATTGGGCCGAGACCGTGACCGGTATTCCCGCGTCGAAGATCGCCCAGGCCGCCGAATGGTGGGGCGCGGCCAAAACCAGCTTTCTCTGTCACGCTCGCGGTATTGAGCACCAGACCAAGGGCGTCGAGAACGTCTCCGCGTGCATCAATCTCGTGCTCGCCACCGGACGCATCGGCCGCCCCTATTGTGGCTACGGCACGATTACGGGGCAGGGGAATGGCCAGGGAGGACGGGAGCACGGGCATAAGACCGACCAATTGCCCGGCAATCGGGATATCGAGAATCCGGAGGATCGTCGCTTCGTCGCGGATATCTGGGGAATTCCCGAACCTGAGTTACCGCACTCCGGTTACACCGCCTACGAAATGCTCGAGGCGATCCATCGTGGCGAAATCAAGGGCCTCCTCTCGATCTGCTTCAATCCCGTCGTCTCCTTGCCCAATAACAACATGGTCCGCGAAGCGCTCGACAAACTCGAGTTCTACGCCTGCATCGATTTCTTTTTGAGTGAGACCGCGCATTACGCCGATATCGTTTTTGCCGGTTCGCTGCAGGAGGAAGAGGATGGAACGGTCACCACCGCGGAGGGGCGCGTGGTGCGCATCCGCGCCGCCGTGCGGCCGCCGGGCGAGGCGCGCCGGGACACCGCCATCCTGCTCGAACTCGCCCGCCGGCTCGGCGCCGGAGACAAGTTCGCTTACGAGACTTCCGAGGACATTTTCAACGAACTGCGTCGCGCTTCGCGGGGCAGCAGGGCCGATTACTTCGGCATCACCTATGAGAAGGTGGAGAAGAACATGGGCATATTCTGGCCCTGCCCCGATCTCGATCATCCCGGCACGCCGCGCCTCTGGGAGGATCGCCAGTTTCGTACCCCGGATAAGCGCGCGCATTTCGTGCCCGTGAAATACCACGACCCGGGCGAGGTGACCGATGACGAATTCGATGTCATTCTCACCACCGGGCGCGTCGTTTCGCAGTATCTGAGCGGCACGCAAACCCGGCGGATCGGTCGCCTGGTGGATCAATATCCGGAACCCCTCCTGGAATTACATCCCGCGTTGGCCCTGCGAAAAAAGATCGCCGACCGGGAACTGGTGCGGGTCGTCACGCGTCGCGGCAGCGCCATTTTCCCCGCGCAGATCGTGGAGACGATTCGGGAAGATACCGTGTTCATCCCGTATCATTGGCCCGGGAAGAAATCGGCCAATCAGCTCACCTCGGGGCATCTCGATCCGGTCTCGAAAATACCGGAGTTCAAAATCTCCGCCTGCCGCCTCGAACCCACCGGACAAACAGCGCCCCCGCCTTCCGAGACGCAAGCCTGGCGGGCCACCTGACGTCCCCACATCCTATGATCGCCCCACAATTCAACACCGAGATGGAGTTCTTCATGGACCCGCAGCGTTGTATCGGCTGTCACGCGTGCGAGATGGCCTGTGCGGAATGCGAGACCAACGGGCAGTTGCCCAT
Source organism: Chthoniobacter flavus Ellin428 (assembly GCF_000173075.1). Classification (GTDB taxonomy): domain Bacteria; phylum Verrucomicrobiota; class Verrucomicrobiia; order Chthoniobacterales; family Chthoniobacteraceae; genus Chthoniobacter; species Chthoniobacter flavus. Next base: position 71,580 of record NZ_ABVL01000009.1, on the reverse strand, counting down.
GATTACGGTGGATTACGTGAAGCGCGCGACCAGCCCGCAGACCGTCATGCAAATCTGCATGCATTGCGAAGATCCCGCCTGCGCCAAGGTCTGTCCGGCGGATGCCATCGTCAAAGATGAATTCGGCGTCGTCATGTCCGCCAACACCTCGCGATGTGTCGGCTGCTCGAATTGCGTTCTCGCCTGTCCCTTCGGCGTTCCCAAAAAAGTCGAACTCTCCGATCTCATGATGAAGTGCAACATGTGCTACGATCGGACCAGCGTGGGTAAACGGCCGATGTGTGCCACGGTCTGTCCCAGCGGCGCATTGTGGTACGGGACGCGCGAGAAGCTGGAGCGCTTGCGGCCGAACAGCACACCCATCAATACCTTCGTCTTCGGGAAGCAGGAGGTAAAAACCAAAGTCCACTACATGATGCCGAAAGGCAGCACGAAGCTGGTCGTCGATTGAATCCTATGTCCGCATCTACCGACAAAGAATCGCCCCAGGAGTGGGAAGAGGAGTTTCCGATCGATCATGCCAATGCCGAACTGGTGAACCGGCGCGAGTTTGCCCGTCTCCTCGTCTTCCTCTCCGGTGGCATGACCGCGGGGACCGCCTGGGTCGCGTCGAAGGACCTTCTTGCGTCGCCCCGAAAACTCACCTCCGATTATCGGATCTGCGGCCTCGCTGAAGTGCCGGTGGGAGGGATGCTCGCCTTCGTGCTGCCGGCCGGCGATGTGCCTTACATTGTCATCCATCTCGCCGAAGGTGAATGGCGCGCCTACGAACAAAAGTGCACCCACCTTTCGTGTGCCGTCTATTTCAGCGCCGCGTCGGGTAAGATCGAATGTCCGTGCCATTCCGGATTCTTCGACGCCCGGACAGGCGAAGTCTTGCAGGGGCCGCCGCCTCGTCCGTTGCCGCGTCTGGCGATTGCCGTCCGTCCCGATGGCGTTTACGCCCTCGCTCAAACCACTCCGGCATGAGCGGCTTCCGTCGAGGCCAAAACCTGGCGCACCCGAGCAAGAAGAGCGTGCTCGCGCTCGCGCTCACCGCCATTTTGGGGCTGATCATTGGCCTGCAAATCTGGCTGCTCACAGCCACGCTGAACACCGCCTTGGGAGGCGATCACTCCATCGTGGTGCCATCCTTGATCGGTTCGATCGTCCTCTTCCTGATTGCGCTGATGATCTTCCGCCTGCTTCCGAAACCGTACACGTGGCGCTCCGTTCCCGATCTGCGCATTGAACAGCAAAAGATCCACACTTATCCCGGCGGGAGTGAGGTGAAGAAACGCATCATCTCCGGACCGGGTGAAAAAAGTTAAAGCGTCTGAGAGACTGTGAAAAAAGTGCCCGCGAATTACGCGCATGACACAAATGGGCGCATTTTTCGTTCGCGTCATCTGTGTGATTCGCGGGCCAAATAATCTCGCCGCCGCTTTATTTCACAGTCTCTGAGCCTTTCCGCGGATCACCGCCAGCACCCGTCGGCCGAATCCCGCAAACACGATCACCCAAGCCAGCAACGCGAAGACGAGGAAAAGTTGCGAGAGCCAGTTGATCCACGGGAAATTGATTGCTTTGGCCAGGGTGGCGGTCGCCAGCGAATACATCCCCAGCGGGAAGACCATGGACCAATAGGACGGATCGTACGAAAGCCGGACTTTTTGGACGACGTGGCGCCAGAAACCGACGATACAGAGCAGCGGCAGCCACCAGGTCGCCACCGCCCACGCCAGCATGGTCATGCCCTTGATGAAGACCCGCAGATCGGCGATGCCCGGCCATTCACTGGTCAGGAGCATGAGATTCGAGCCCGCCAGCGCCGTAATCGCCACCGCGCCCATATTGATCCAATACGGTGGTGTTAGCGATTCCGGACGCACCGGCAGGAACATCCACCGATACAGGATCATGGAAATGATCGGGAAATAGAAAAACAGCCCGACGAGAAACATGCAGACGCAAAAGAAAGGCTGGATCGGACGATGCAGGAGAATTCCGCCGTGCGCGGTGCCCAACACTCCCAGTGATTGCGAGCAAACGATCACCAACAACCAGGCACCGTTGAGCGACTCCTCCATGGGCGGCTTGGGATGCCCTAGAATGGCCACCGCGAAAAACCAATAAAGCAACGTCAGGTAGAGGATAAATGCCAGCGCCCACAACGCCTGGGGTAGATCATGCCACCCGGTAAGCACGAGGATTTGCGTTCCGATCACGCTCGTTCCGGCGATGATCGTCAACGAACCCACCCCGGTCTTGTCGTGGGAAAGATCGCTGAGCAGCGCACTGCGTGCGCAGAGGAAACGCCAGATCGTGAGGCCGAGAAAGGATGCGTAAAGAAGGGCATTGATTCCCAGTAACGTCCACGCGACCGAGTGCAGTCCCCAGGCATTCGAAGCAGTCGACACCACGCCAGTGGCCATCACCGCCGCGAAATAGGCAGGGGAGAGCGTCACGACAAAACCCGGCGCTCTTGAACCGTTTTCGCTCATGGTCGGGATGTACCATCTGGAATCGGGTAAATCAATGTTATCTCAAAATTGTCCGAGCCCGCTCAATATGAATGAACTCGTCTCTTCAACTCGGCGGTTCCGTGGGGATCGCCATTCTCTCGACGCTCATCACGCGCCGTGAGCAGTTTCACGATTGGCGCATTGGTGAAAGCATCACGGTCTATGATCCCGCCACCCAGCAACGACTGGCGGCGATGCAGGCAAATTTCATCAGCAAAGGCGCGGATACGATCACCGCTTTTCACGAAGCGCTCGGAGCCTTGAAGCAAGTGGGCCGCCGCTACAGTGCAGAGGTGCCATGCTCATTGGCTCTCGAAAACGACGTACGGAAAAACCCGCAAGATTTTCCGCGGATCATGCGCGCATGGTGTGTGTGCCGTCCGATATGCCTTCGACTGCAACGCAATCGCCGCGCCTGACCCCACCATGAGCGCTATCACTACCTCGATTCCCATTCCGAAAGAGTTCCCGACGTCCGAAAGTCCTGCCCAAAGGCGAGTGCTTCTGGTGGACGATCATCCCGCGATTCGCCGCGGCATGGCGGCCATCATCGATGAAGAGCCGGACCTGACGACTTGTGGTGAGGCTTCCACCGCGCCGATGGCGCTGGAAGCGATGCGCCGGCTGAATCCGGATATTGCGGTCATCGATATTTCGATGCCGGGAACCAATGGTGTAGAGCTGATCAAGCTCATGCTCGCCGAGCAGCCCGGGCTGCAGATTTTGATGCTGTCGATGCACGACGAATCAGTCTACGCGCTGCGGGCGTTGCGCGCCGGCGCCAAGGGATACGTCATGAAAGGGGAGGCGCTGGAGTGCGTGCTCACCGGGCTGCGCAAAGTGGGGGAAGGGGAGATTTACGTGAGCCCGAAATTCAGCGACCGGCTGATCTTCAAGACCATTCAATCCACTATTGCGGGAGTGGCCTCGCCGGTCGACAAACTGTCCGACCGCGAGTTCGAAGTTTTGAGATTGCTCGGGCGGGGGTTTGGCTCGCGGGAGATCGCCGAAGAACTTTCGCTGAGCGTCAAAACCGTCGAGACCCACCGGGCACACATCAAGGAAAAGCTCGGTTTCAAGGAGGCGGGGGAAATGGTGCGATTCGCGATCGATTGGGTCGCCCAGGAAAGAGCGCAGGACGAAGCGGCTGCCTAGCTGTCGGGGAACCGTCGCGCTGTGGAACTCCGGGGCGCCGAGCAAACGGGCGCGCTCCCCAGATTTTCTGCTGCCGCGAATAATGCTTACTCGATCTGCGTCCGGAAGGGTGTCATCGCCGCCGCCAGCTTGCGCAAGCCCAATTCCATACGCGTCTTGACCGTGCCCAAGGGCAGATTCATCGCCGCCGCGATTTGACGCTGGCTCATGCTGCCGAAGAAGCCTTTCTCCACGACTTCCTTTTGTGCCGGCGGTAAGTGGCACATGAGCTTTTGCAAATAGTGCCGGAGATCGGCGTGGCAGGCATCGCGGTCGACTGCCAATTCCAGTTGCGCCTGCTTGTGTGGGCTCCGGTGGGCGCATTCAAATCGCTCCGTCAGCCGCCGATAAGTGTGACGGCGGCGCAGGCAATCAATCGCCCGCCGACGCGACAAAGTGAGCAGCCAGCCCAATGGCTTGCCCTTCTCCGCGCAGTAAGTTTCCGGTTTGATCCAAAGCTGGGTGAATACATCCTGCACCACATCCTCCGCGTCGGAGTCGTCGTGCAGAATCTGGAGCACCACGTTGCGGAGGACGGTGTGATAGCGCGAGTGCAGCTTGGCCAGAGCCTCGGGACGATGCTCGACCAGGTTTCTCATTAGGACATAATCTCCACTGGCAGCATCGATATCGAGAGAGGGTGTTTTCATATTGGGATGGAGCGCCCCGGCTCCCCGGCCAGTGACGCGTCGTTGTCAGGCTAGCTTTTTCCGCTCTCGCAAAAAATCGGGCGGCAACCCCGCGCTGGTATCGGCAAAACCCCTAGGGGGTGTCGCGTTGCCCCCGATGTTAGTTCAAGCGAGGATCGTCACGTATCGAGCGGGAACATCCACGCGCAGCCAACTGCACCGCGCGTCGAGCGAAAATCCCTAACAACAATCCCTAGCGCCCCACCGGGCCCGCGGGAAGATCCCCATGATTATTCACGGGTGCCGGGCCGTTGGTTCCGTTCTCCGGAGCGTCGCTGCCCTTGTGCGGGACATTCACCCGAGGTCCAGTCAGCGCCGTGCCTCCGGTTTGATTCGGATTGGCAAACTGCGGATTGAACGTGCCTTTCTGTGCGCCCGTTCCCGGGGGTGGCGATTGAAGCACGGTCGTGCCCTGCTTATGTTCGGGCAAAATAATCGTGCCGTCCTTGGTGCGCACCGATCCATCCGGGAAAATGAGCGTACCGGCGGGTGTCGCCACGATCCCGTTGGGATTCAATTGTTTTTCAGTCGGAACCTTGGATGCGCCCGGGTTGAGTGCCTGGATCGAGCCATCAATGGGAATGGTCGTGCCGTTCTCTTTGGTGATGACCCCGGGAGCCGTAATGGTCCCGACGAAAGGAACCCCGTCACTCCCGATGAACGTCCCGTGATATCCGCCGTTGACCGGTAGACCCGTGTTCGCGGAAGCATTGCCGGGGGTGGTGGCATTCGCCGTCGCAGGCGCCGCAGTGGTTGCCGTCGCGGTCGATGTGACTGGCGGCGCGGGATTCACATTCGGGTCTTTCGGGATGTCGGTGATCCGGCCATCCAAGGTCAGCAATTGGTCCGCTTGGAGAGAAGCGTGGCCACCCGTGGCGAGGACAATGTCGCCATCCGTCTGAATCGTAACGCCCGAGGGTAGTTTCAAGTCTTTCACCAGCTTTTTGGTGACGCCGTTCCGCGTCACATACGCTTCACCACCGGAAACGGTGATGCCATCACGCCGCGCAACGCCTACCTCGACCTTGCTGCCAGCCGCCGCGGGGTTTCTGGTCACATCCTCGGCGGAACCGATCGAGGCCACACTCAGTGCGCAGGCCAATCCACACAGAAGGAAATTCGCTTTCATACTGGTGAATCGCAGCCAGCTCCAGCGTAGGTCGCTACCCTGATAAGCCGCTAAGCACTCCACCTCGCACCCGGGCCGAGCAGGAGCAGAGTGAATTTTTTTGCTCTCGACCGCAAACGCGGGGTTAGTGGACCTGTTCCCTATGCCACTCTCTCCACGAATCTTCCCGCTACTGGTCGTCGCCGGCTTTTCCTTTGTCGTCGCCGCGCATGCTGTGGCGGCGGATCCCGCGTCCAGGTCCAACCCCTCCGTTCCGGCGCCAGACAAGACCGCGCGTCCGAACATCATCGTCATCCTGGTCGATGATATGGGGTTTTCCGACATTGGCTGTTACGGCAGCGAGATTCCGACGCCCAACCTCGATCATCTCGCGGCGACCGGACTTCGCTTCACCCAGTTCTACAATACCGGACGCTGCTGCCCGACTCGGGCCGCTTTGCTCACCGGATTGTATTCGCATCAAGCCGGTGTGGGTTTGATGGTTGGGAGTCAGGGCCTGCCCGGCTATCTGGGCCATCTCAATGATCAATGTGTGACCCTGGCCGAAGTGCTCGGACCGGCCGGTTATTTCACCGCGATGAGCGGCAAGTGGCACGTCGGCCAGGAACAAGGCGTCACCCCGTGGACGCGGGGATTTGACCGCAGCCTGAATTCTCCCGCCGGCGGTTTCTATTTCCCGGCCGATACCCGCGCGGAACTTTATCTGAACGGGCGCAAGCTCGCGAACGACGATCCGCAATTGCCGAAGAATTGGTACACCACGGACCTTTGGACGGATTACGGAATCCAGTTCATCCACGAAGCGATCGACGAGAAGAAACCATTCTTTCTTTATCTGGCCTACAACGCTCCTCATTTTCCGCTCGAGGCGCCTCCGGAAGACATCGCCCGTTTTCGCGGCAAATACAAAATCGGCTGGGACCAACTGCGCGAGCAGCGGCACGCGCGGGAGCGCAGCATGGGCGTGCTCGATCCCGGGTGGGCACTTTCGCCGCGTCCGGATCCGGTGAAGGCCTGGGATGCTTTGAATCCCGAAAGGCAGGATCACTTCGATCACATCATGTCGATCTATGCGGCCTGTGTCGCCCACATGGATGCCGCCGTGGGACGCCTCGTGGCGGACCTGGAGAAGCGGGGAGTCATGGATAACACGCTCATCCTTTTCATGAGCGACAATGGAGGCAATGCGGAGAGCGGACCGGAAGGACGACTGGAAGGCGCCGACCCCGGTGGCCCGCGTTCCCAGGTGTATTGCGGCCAGTCCTGGGCGACCCTCGAAAACACGCCCTTCCGCCGATACAAACATTTCAATCACGAGGGTGGCGTGGCGACACCACTCATCGTCCACTGGCCGGCGAAGATCAAAGATCCCGGCACCTTCCGGCGACAAATGGGGCATGTCATCGATATCATGCCGACCTGTGTCGAAGTCGCCGGCGCGAAGTATCCGACGGAGTTCAAGAGCCATCCAATCCTGCCGATGGAAGGCCGCAGCCTCGTGCCGGCCCTGGACAATCGGCCCATCGAGCGTGACGCCATCTACTGGGAACACGAAGGCAATGCGGCGATTCGCGAGGGGGATTGGAAGCTCGTTCGCGCAGGCCGCAATGGAGCTTGGGAACTCTACGACATGAAAGCCGATCGCACGGAATTGCACGATCTCTCGGCGACCGAATCCGCCCGCGCGCAGGCGCTTGCCGAGAAATGGGAAGCGTGGGCTCTGCGCGCCCAAGTAAAACCTTATCCTCCGGGAAAAAAGGCCGGATCTGCCTCGGAAAAACCACCCAAATCCGAAGTGCGCCCCGCCGATTGATCCCTTCGTCTGTACCGCCATGCTCCCCGAGAGTGAACCGCTTACTCAACGTCGAGCCGGTGACCGTGTCGAAATTCACAGGGGCCTATCGGGGCGACGCCCGCGTCTCAAGCTGCTTGAAGACGTCGAACGTGATCCTGCAACTGTCGACGCATGGCCCGAAAACCATCCCGAATCGCGACATACGCATCCTTGTGGGCTGCTTCGAAATCGTGGGACTTGCGCCGGTGACCGTCGCCGTCCTGTGCGACTGTGGGGCGACACGTTGGCGCGTGCGCAACGACGAGTTCCTTGCCGGGGACGTGGACTTCAATACGAACATGAAAAGGGGTGCCGTGGTGGTGATGCTGGGCCGGTGCCTCGAGTTGCACGTGGCAACGGGTCATTCGATCGTAAAATTTGCTGAGGGCTTCGGTCTCCTTCTCGATACGAGCAACGACAGCGTCTGAGCTTGTCATGTTGAGAAAGGTGGTCTGAAGAATCGGGATCATGATGGATTGGTGATGTTGGTTTCTGAGCGGCTTAACCCTCAGGAGTTTTCGTTTGCCTGAATGTGTATCCGCCTGCCGTTGCTGAGCTACCCGCTGGTTGCTCAGTCTTGACCGTTCGTTGTCAGCCTCCTCGCGGTCCTGCGTGTTCAGGTCACCGAACCGATATAAATACCTTAAAGCCGCAGTTCTGCTTCGACCACATTCTCGCCAGGCAAACGCTTTAATTCGAAGCCGAGCCTGCGACTGAGATCGAGCATTGCATGGTTGTTGGCGAGAATGCTTCCGACGATCAATTCCAGCTTTTCGGATTTTCCAATCCGGACGAGTGCTTCCAAAAGCTGAGTCCCAAGACCACGCCCCTGCCAGGTATCGGCGACGAGGATGGCGAATTCCGCGCTGTTTGTTCCGTGAAGTCGATTCAATCTTCCCACGGCTACAATCTCGCGTTCGGCTCCCTTTCCGTGAACGGTGACCAATGCCAGTTCCCGGTCGTAATCTGAAAAGCAGACGCGGACGAGGCGATGGTGTGCAGTGCGTGTTTCCAGCGAAAGAGGGCCGAAATAGCGAAAGCTGACGCTCTCCTCGGATAACGTTGCGTGAAAGGCGACCAATAATTCCTCATCGTCTGGGCGGATCGGCCGGAGTGTGAGGCGGGAGCCTTGGCGGAGCCGAATTTGGCTGACGTAATCCGTGGGATATGGCCGGATCGCGAGGTGTGGCAGGTCGCTCTCCGCCTTGTTGATCGGGTGAAGGACGACGCGAGCGTCGAGGGCTAGCAGGTGTTCGGCGCTGGCCAGCAGGGGATTGATGTCGATCTCGGCGATCCAAGGTTGCTCGGCAACGAGATGACTGAAGGCAACGAGCAGTTCCGCCAGTGCATCGAGATTTACCGGTTTACGTCCGCGGACTCCTTTCAATGCATGAAATATCCGTGTTCGTTCCATCAGCCGCCGCGCGAGTGTGGTGGTGAGTGGCGGGAGACCGATTGCACGGTCTTTCAGGACTTCGACCAATTCGCCGCCGGCGCCAAAAATCAGGACCGGGCCAAATTGCGGATCGACGCTGGCACCGAAGATGAGCTCGACGCCATCTCGCGGAATCATGGACTGCACAGTGACACCTTGGAATTGATCGGCGCCGGCCTTCGCAGAAACGGCTTCCTTGATTTCGCGCCAGGCGCGACGCACCGCCGCGCCATTCTCGAGCTGGAGACGGACGCCGCCGACGTCGGTTTTGTGCGTGATCGTCTGCGAGTAAACCTTGACCACGACAGGATAACCAAGCCGTTGCGCGCGGTTCACGGCGGCGTTTTCGGTGTGGGCGATGAAAGTTTCGACAGTCGGAATGCCATAGGCCGAGAGCAGATGCTTGGACTCGACTTCGGTGAGCAAGTTGCGGCCTTCCTTTCGGGCGTGGGCGATCAGACGCTCGGCAATGCTGTGCTTTTCCCCCTTGCTGCTGTCGGCTGGCGGAAGGGCCGGGCGTTCGTAAAGCAGGCGAAGACGATCGCTGTATTGCCACATGAGCGCGAAAGTCCGCGCCGCGGCATCCGGGTAATCGTAAGTTGGAACTCCGGCGGCGTTCAGGGCCGTGCGCGCGGACTCCAGCGACGCACCGCCCATCCAACTGGCGAGGACGGGTTTGGACGAGCCGCGGGCAAGGTTGGCCAACTGGGTGGCCGTGCCGTCGATATCGGTCATTGCTTGCGGAGTCAGAATCACTAGCACGCCATCGACGCTTTCTTCACTCAGGGCGATTTCGAATGCCCGCCCGTAAGTTTCGGCATCGGCGGCTCCCAAGAGATCGATGGGATTCCCGTGGCTCCAGGCGGGAGGCAATAACTGATCGAGCTTCGTCAGCGTCTGCGGTGACAGTTTCGCCAGCTGACCGCCGGCGGTGACAAGTATGTCGGTCGCCAAGGCGCCGGGACCGCCGGCATTGGTGACGATCGCCAGGCGCGGACCCCGTGGAGGTGGTTGTTTCGCCAGGACCTCGGCGATGTCGAATAATTCCTCGATCGTCTCCACGCGAACCACGCCGGCGCGGCGGAAAGCGGCATCGAGGACGGCGTCGCTTCCGGTTAACGAACCCGTATGTGAGGCAGCCGCCCGGGCCGCGGCTTCGGTGCGGCCGACTTTAATGACGACGATCGGTTTGCTGAATGCGACCTCGCGCGCCGCCGAAAGAAAGGTCCGCGCGTCGCCAACCGACTCCATGTAGCAAACGATACTTTTGGTCTGGGGATCGTCGCCGAAGAATTCGATCAGATCGCCCCATCCGATATCGAGCATGGAGCCCAGAGAAACAAAGGCGCTGAAACCGACTTCCTCGCGCAGGCTCCAATCGAGGATGGCGGTGCATAGTGCGCCGCTCTGACTAAGGAAAGCGACCTTGCCAGCGCGAGCCATGCTCGCGGCAAAGGTCGCATTCAAACCGATGTGAGGAAGCATCACACCAAGGCAATTGGGGCCGAGCACGCGCATGTGGCCGCGCTGGGCGAGAATCTGCCGCTCGAGTTCTGCACCGCTCGCTCCGGTTTCCTTAAAACCAGCGGAGATAATGACGGCTCCCTTCACCCCCGCGGCGGCACATTCCCCAAGAATGGCCGGTACGGTGGAAGCTGGAGTGGCGACGATAGCCAGGTCGATTGGTTCGGGAATGGCGCCGATGGAGGCGAAGGCCGGAACGCCCAGGACGGTTTTGTGTTTGGGATTGACGGCAAAAACTCGGCCTTGAAACGCGCTGAGATTTTCCAGGATTGCCCGTCCCACACTATGTTCCGCTTCCGTCGCGCCGATCACCGCGATGGACTGTGGATTCAAGATCTCGCTCAGCGGAATTCGACGAGCGGATAAAGATGGCCGGGCGGTGCGGGCTTTCATCTCGACTGGGTCGGTTTCGGAGAAAACGTTGGCGCAAGCTGAGGAGCAGCCGCCTCGGAACGACGGAACAACCCATCACTCCGACGATGCGTGGTTGTCGGTATTATTCAAAGAGCCTTTTTATTTTGCTGGAAGGAATGGTCCCGCCGAGGGGTTAGCGGAAGCTGTCCCTCGGCGAGGGAAGCAAGGAAACCAGGCCGCTGCGCCCAGTCCTTGTTCCGACGACACCATGACCCAAAGGAAGGACCGGACGCTGCACGCGGGTTGTCGAAAGTGGAACGGTATTTGTCCTTTCCAACATCGGCACCTGAGTCCCGCCGCAAACAGCAGCCGGTTCCGACTCCCCGCCGTTTGCCAGGCGATCGTCGTATCTTGTCGAACGCAAAGCGGAGTAGGGCCGAGCTGCGGCAAAGACCGGTTAATAAGGAGCAACAGAGGGTTGGAGGAATTTCCACAGCGGGAGGACCCTATGATGTGTTATGGAACCCGATTCCCATCCCAAATCGATCGAGCGCATTCTCCGGAACAATCCAGAAATCGAAGGGTTGCGCATCGATGCGGTGAAACACGATGTCGAGGTGGGGTTTGCCGAGGTAATTCCCGACTCCCCGGCGATCTCGAAGATTGATGCGAGCCTGGCTCGTGAACTGCCCGACCCGGGAGCCGTGATCCACTCGCCCGAAGTGTGCCACAGCCAGGAGCAGGGTAACGCGGACGAAGTATTTCATCATCATCATCTCGGTTCTGGCGTGATCGAATTTCATCGCGGCCATCTCGAGCCACAGGGGGCTGTCTTATGGCGGCATTTCAAGATTCCCCGATGGCAGAACCGGCCCTCGTCGCCCGAAAGTGGCGATGATTACCGCAAGATGTTGCTCCTCGCGGGCATTTGCGGGGTGACAGCGCTGGCCGGGCATTTTCTCGAGCGGACGTTGCCCACCGGAGCAGCCGTGGCATTTGCCGCCTCCTATCTGTGCGGTGGCTGGTACGCCTCGCGCGAAGTTTTCGGCGAACTGCGCCGGGGCAAGATCGATGTGCATTTCCTGATGCTCATTGTGGCGGTGGGCGCTCTTTTCGTGCGCGCGTGGACGGAAGGGGCGACGCTGCTGTTTCTCTTCTCGTTGAGCGGGGGACTGGAACAATTTGCCCACCACCGGACCCAAAAGACGATCAACTCGCTGCTCAAGGCTGCTCCCAAACAAGTGCTGCGCAGGACTGGTGACGTGTGGGTCGCCGCCGCCATCGAGGATGTGCAGTCCGCCGACGAACTCCTCGTGAAGCCCGGTGAACTTTTTCCCGTCGATGGCTTCATCATGGAAGGTGAAACTTCGGCCGATGAATCCGCGCTCAGTGGGGAGTCGATTCCGGTGGCGAAGCGGAAGGGAGATCATGTGAGTGGTGGCACTTTGAATTTGGAAGGCAAGGCGGTGATCCGGGTGGAGAGGACGCCGCAAAACAGCGCCGTGCAGCGGATCATCGCCTTGATCGAAACCGCGCAGCAGCAGAAGGCTCCGGCGCAGCGCTTCACGGATGCATTCAGCCGCTATTACACTTGGGTGGTATTGATCATCAGTGCCATCGCCTTTGCCGTGTTGCTCGCATCCGGCCACACGACGGCGGAAGCGCTTTATCGGACGATGACCTTGCTGGTGGTGGCTTCACCGTGCGCGTTGGTTCTTTCCATCCCTTCGGCCATTCTCGTCGCGATTGCTGCGGGAGCGCGACAGGGCATCCTCTTTCGTGGCGGTGTTGCGGTAGAAAACCTCGCCGCGGTGAACCAGTTTGCCTTCGACAAGACGGGCACGCTAACCAGGGGAAAATTGCGGGTCGCACGAATCGAAGGTCTGAATGGCACGTCGGAAGCCGCGGTGTTGAAATTGGCGGCCAGCGTCGGTCAATTTTCCACGCACCCTCTCTCGAGAGCGATCGCTTCTGAGGCCCAAAGGCGTGGATTGACGCTGGCTGCCGTATCGGATCTGCAAAATGACGCCGGTTTTGGGATGAGAGGTGTATGCGAGGGTACGCCCGTTCTCGTGGGGAGCCGCGCTCTTCTGGCGAAACACGGCATCGCGATTCCGGTCATGAACGAAGATCATGCCTTCGTTGAAGTATGGGTGGCCGGCGAAAAGGCGCTTGGCGTCATTGATCTGAGCGACGAATTGCGACCCGAATCGAAGCCGGTCATCGCCCGGCTGAAAGAAACGGGCGTTGCGGTGGCTCTCCTCACCGGTGACCGACGGGCGGTGGCGAATCGCATCGCTGCGGCGCTCGACATTCAGGATGTCCGGGCCGGTCTTCGTCCTGCAGACAAGCTGGATTGCATTCATCGCTGGCAAGCGGAAGGTCGCAAGGTGGCGATGGTGGGGGATGGAATCAACGACGCTCCTTCGCTTACCGCGGCCGACGTCGCGATCGGCATGGGCTCGCACGGTTCCGATGCGGCCCTTGAACAGGCCGATGTCGTGCTGATGCACGACAAGATCGAAAATGTCTCGCAGGCGCTGGCGCTGAGTCGGGCGGCCCGTGCCATTATTCGCCAGAATCTCGTCATTTCGCTCGGTGTGGTGCTTCTGCTCTTCGTCTCGGCGGTGCTCAATCGAATCACTCTTTCTGTGGGAGTCATTGGCCACGAAGGGAGCACGGTGATTGTCGTCCTGAATGGGCTGCGGTTGCTCGGACTCGGACGATTTACCGGCACGCCGGCCAAAACGGGAAAGGATCGGGCATGAAAGAATCGCCTCTGCTTTCTTCCCTGCCGCCGGCATTTGCTCAACCTTTCGAAACTCGATAGCAGCGGCGGCGAAACGAAACAATCCCGAGCGAGATCAGCGAGCTGACGGGCATCAAAACCGCGGCAACGACTGGACTCATCGCTCCCGCAATGGATATCCCGACGGCCACCCCATTGTAGAGCAACGCAAACGCGAGAACGGCGCGAACCGTCAGGTTGCGCGCGGCGGCGGTCTCGAGGAGTCGACGGATGCCGGCCAGGTCTCTTCCGAGGAAATAGAAATCGGCTTTGTGTTCCAGCAAACCACGATCGATCGCTGGCGTGCCGGTGCAATACGCCACGTTGAAGGCGAGGCTATCATTGGCACCATCGCCGATAAGGAGGGTGTTCCGATGGTCGATCTTGCGCACCCATTCCGCCTTCTGCTCCGGTGACATCGACGCGTGGCAATGATCGGCAGGCAGCCCAAGATGCGCCGCCATGGTGGCCACTTTTTCCCTGCGGTCTCCACTGAGGATAAACACATCGTAGCCTTGGGCCCGCAGAACGGCGATTTCCCGGCCGGCATCGGCGCGCACGTTCTCCTCGAACGAGAATGCCGCCAGCACCCGCCCATTGCGACTGAAGATGCAATCGCCCTCCGCCGGGCCTGCCCAGCCGCTGCGGCCGAGCAGCCACTCATCATGCTCGGTCGTGCACTTGAGGCCGAGTCCTACGATCTCCTGCGTCTCGCGCAAAGTGGCGGGCTCCACTCCGTCCGCTAGAAGTAACTCACGCAGGCAGGAACTGACCGGGTGCAAGCTGTTGCTCACGATGGCGAGCAGGACTGCGCGTTCGCGGGGGGACAAGGCGGCGAGACTTTCCGGTTGTTGCAGCGCCATCGTCTCGAGCGTGAGCGTGCCGGTTTTGTCGAAGACGATATTGCGGACCGACTTTAATCGTGACCAGAGACTGACCTCGCGGACAAATACGCCCAGCCGCCGGACGAAAGATGCGGCGAAATCGTCCGCCAGTGGCAACGCAACACCGGAAGCGCAAGGACACGAGACGACGAGGACCGAGGTGAGGATCTGCAGGGCGATGAAGAGATCTCCGCTGTGGTGCCACCACCAGGCAAAGGCGATCGCTCCCAAACCGAGGACCACGATCATGTAAAAGCGGATGAAACGTTCGACCTGCGTGTTTCGCTCGGGCCCGGGGGCGGGCAGTTCGACCAGCCGGGCAAGCAGCGAGTCGGGCCATGCTTCCAAGGCCTCCAACTCAATGGGGTGATGGCAATAGTTCAACGCACCGGAGGAGACGACGCGTCCGCGAGGCGCCGTGAGAGTTTCGCTTTCTCCGTTGATCCATTCCAAACCGAAAGTGGCGCCTTCAGAAAGCAGCCTGGAGCGGACGGGAACAGGCTGGCCCGAGGCCAGCGTGTAATGCACGCCGGGCCACGATTTCTTTCACGGCCAGCTTTTCCTTCGAGCCGGCGCGAGAAACCTCCGACAAGCGATCCTGCGCTGCGAGGAGAAGGTGGCGGTTGCGGGCCACGACCTTCAACTGCAGCCAGCGGCCGGTGAGCATGAGGAAGGTGAAGATCGAAACAAAATCGAAGTAGACGAAGCTGCTCGCGCCACGAGAGAAAGCGAAGACCGATGAGGCGTAGGCGGCGAGTAAACCGAGAGAAATCGGCAGGTCGATATGCAGAATGCGCTGCCGCAAACTGTGCCAGGTGCGGTGAAAGAAATAGCTTCCTCCGATGACCAGGCTGAGCGTGCCGATGGCCATCGAAAAGCGCGCGAAAAGTGCTGCCAGTTGGAAGCTGCTCTCCATGCCAAGATAGCTCGGGAGCGTGAAAAGCATGGCATTCAAGGCGAGCGCTCCGCAGATCCCGAGACGGATCCTGAGCGCGTGATCCATCTGTTTTCCAGTTTGCCCCGGAGGTCCTGCCAAATAACCGAAAGACTGCAGCCGGCGGGCATACCCGGGGATGTCGCAGGCGCCTGTCTTCCAACTCAATTCCAGGCGTCCAATGGCAGGGTCGACGCGAGCGGTAATGGCGCCCGGTTGGTTCTTGAAGATCTGCTCAATCAACCAGACGCAGCCGAGACAGGATACGCCCTGGAGATCCAGGACGAGGCTGGCGGTCTCCGAACCGGCGCGATCAGCCAACTGCACCAGGCTTTCGAGCCAGGCCAGGTCACGCTTTTGAAAGACCAGCGATTTGACCGGCTGCGCCTCAGTGTCCCGCAAGTCGTAAAACTGGCCCAGGCCATTCTTGACGATGAGATCGTGAACGAATTGGCAACCGGCGCAGCAATACTCTCGTTGCAGTTTCGTCGGTCGAAACGCCCTTCCGCAGTGCCGACAGGCGGCCGTGGCGGAGAGTGTTGGTTTGTTGCCGGTGACTAGTGGCATAACAAACAACGCAGGGGCGCGGCCAGGGAGCCGTCGTGCAGCGAGGCCCTACCGCCGATCAGCAAAGCCGAACTCAGGGCGAGAAGCCGTCGCATCCAGAGCTGTGCGGCGGGAGCGAGGGAGGCCTGCAATCGCATGGCTCCAAATTGCCCGAGGAGGTAGAGAGGGATTGTCCCCAAGGCGAACGAAGCGAGCAGCGCGGAGCCGGCGATCCAGGAACCGGAAACGAGCGCGGCGCTGAAAGCGAGATAGAGTGGTCCGCAGGGCAGGAATGGCGTAGCCAGGCCGAGAACGACGGCTGCCTGACGAACCGGCAGAGCCGCTGTTCGCCGGCTCAATCGCAGGAGCCAGCGCCCGACGAAGGGAAGCCGCGGTAAATGGCGTTCCCAGCCCAATGCCATCACCACAAAGAACGAGGCCATGACCCAGGGTAACAGCCGGCTGACCGGTGCGTGAAAGATTCCACCGGCTGCGCCGCCGACCGCTCCGAGAGAAGCGCCCACGGCAGAGTAGGAAATCATCCGGGCGAAATGATAACCAGCGGTAGCGGCCCGCATTTCCCCGGGAGCGGATGCTCTCGATCCAAACAGCGCGCAGCCCAAAGGCCCGCACATGAGAGCACAATGACCACTCGTCATCAGACCGGCAACGAACGCGGCCAGAGGAGTGGCAAAGTCGACGGGAATCATCGTCTACGGGTGCTTGGCGGGAACGGCTATTGGCACCGCCGTGTCTTGATGGCGAATCGCAATGGTGACCATGACTGCCCAGGCAGACATGGCGAAGAGGTAGCCGGCGAGGATGAACAACCAGGGACGATTGAGGATGGCTTCTTTCATGGCGTGGTCAGGAAGTCGGGGCCGACAAACGACACCGTCTTTTCAATTTGGGTTTCGTGTTCGAGGGAACGGATGCGAACGGTTACAGGAAAAGAGCCGTGCAGTTCGGAGCGCGAGGTCACCAGCACCAGCGTGCGCGTTTCTTCGCCGAGCGGTCCGACCTCGACGGCCGTTTCGCCACCGGTGGCGCGGAGAGATTTCACATTGCCCGCGACGCTCATGGAGAAGTGCTGCACGGTATTGCGCTTGTTGAGCACGCGGACGAGGAACTGGTTGCGGACCTCGTCGCCTTCCACGACGTAGGGCATCCCTGTCATCCGAACGACGCTGACAGTGACCGGCCGTAAAGTGGAAATGGCCGCGGTCATCGCAGCGGCGCCGAGGAGCAGCAGCGCTGTGTAGAGAATGAGGCGGGGCCGGAGGATGTGCCGCGACTTTCCGGTAAAGCCGTTTTGCGAATCGTAGCGAATCAAACCACGGGGGCGATCCAGCCGGGTCATGATTTCATCGCAAGCATCGATGCAAGCCGCGCATCCGATACATTCCATTTGCAAGCCCTGGCGGATGTCGATGCCCGTGGGGCAGACGCTCACACAGCGGCGGCAATCCACGCAATCTCCTGCGCCGGTTGCCCCTTTCTTGCCTCGCGGTTCCCCGCGCTTGGTGTCGTAGCCGATGACCAGCGAGTCGTTGTCGATGAGGGCCGACTGCAGACGCCCGTAAGGACAAATGACGATGCAAAATTGCTCGCGAAACCAGGCGAAGTCGAACCACAGCGCGCCAGCGACGAGGAAGACGAAGAGGAAGCTACCCCAGTTTTCCCCCGGCGCATGCCGCATCATGACATATAGCCGCGGCAGCGAGACGAAGTAGGAGAGGAAGACGTGGGCGATCACGAGCGCGAAAAGGGCGAAGAGCGCCTGGGTGAGACCGCGGCGGATGGTTTTTTCAAAAGTCCATGGCAACCGATCCAGTCGCTCGCGGGCCGGCACGCTTCCCTCCACCCAGCGTTCGATGCGGCGCACCGTGTCGAGAAAAAGGGTTTGTGGGCAGGCCCACCCGCACCACACCCGGCCCAGGAGCGCGGTGAGGTAAAAGAGCGAAAAGCCGAGGCCGCTGATGAGGAAAAATGCCACCCACAGATCCTGCATCACGAGCGTGAGGCCGAAGAAGTGGAACTGGCGCTGGGCCAGGTCGAGAAACACCGCGGGATTTCCGTTGATGGGAATCCATGGGAGCGCGACATAGACCAGGAGCGCGGCCACGCCAAACAGGGTGCGCCAAGTGGTGAACCGCCCTTGTGCGGTCGCAGGATGAATGAATCGCCGCGAGCCATCCTCACGAATGGTCGTAACAGATTCGAGACTGGGCGTAGTCGGGATCATGGGTTAGTTGCCGGCGACGGGTGTCTGCATGACCTGGCCAGGAATCCAGGGCGGAGCCTGCTTGATCGGTTCTCCCCGTTGGTGATGGCTGAAGATGAAGGCGACCACTTCCGTGATTTTTTGTTGGCCCAACACCGGCCCCCAAGTCGGCATGCCTTTTTCGATCTCGCCCTTTTCGATGGTGTTGGCGACTTCGAGTGGAGTGCCACCGTGGAGCCAGTATTCGTCCACCAGGCTCGGTCCGATTTGCCCGGTCAAGGTCGGCAGGTGACAGGAAGCGCAGTTCGCCAGAAACGTCGCCTTGCCAGCGTCTACGGTTTTTTGGTCCCGGCTGAGCGTCCAGAGGGAATCGTTCGTCAGCACGCTGGATTTCGCCGAGGCTCTCTCCCGATTTTCCGTCATTTGGATCTCCACCGCGAGCCCGGGTTCATGCCCAAAGTGAAACTCTTGATAGTAGAGCCAGTAGCCGATGGCAAAAGCGATCGCCCCCCAGAGGGTCATCAACCACCAGTTGGGCAGTCGCTTATCGTATTCCTGGATACCGTCGTAAGAATGGGGACGGATCAGCTCTTTCTCTTCGGACGGGTTATTCATGAGAATCCTTTTCCAACGGGAGCGCTTCGAGGTGACGGACGCGATCGCGTCCCAGACGCAGCGCGCGAGCGAGGGTGAGAAGAAATACGGCAGCGAAAATGCCGAAACTCAGGATGGTTAATGCGCGCTGCCAGTCTTCGACGAGGATGCGATGAAACATAGGTAGGTGTTATTTGGAGGCGGTGGGCGCTTGGGCAGATGTCGAGTTGACCTTCTCGGATTTGCCGAGCTTCTGGAGATAGGAGATCAGGGCGACGATCTCGCGGTCTGGCGGGATCTCCGCGCCGGCGGCTTTTAAGTCCGCGGCGATGGTCTGTTCCTGGATCGTGACGCACTGGGTGAGTTCCTCCGGCGTCTGCTCGGCGAAAGGAACGCCCAGCCGGCGCTGGACTTCGATCTTGTGCGGCAGCAGATCGACCTCCGTCTTCTGCGTGTAAAGCCAGGGATAGTTCGGCATGATCGAGCCCGGGCTGATTTGCCGCGGATCGCGCATGTGATGGAAGTGCCAGATGCTGGGATATTTTCCACCTTCGCGTGCCAGATCCGGGCCGGTGCGTTTGGATCCCCACTGGAACGGGTAATCATAGATCGATTCGCCGAGCTTGGAGTAGGCACCGTAACGCAGCACGTCACCCACCAGTGTACGGATCATTTGCGAATGGCAGTTGTAACAGCCCTCGCGCACATAGATGTCCCGGCCGGCGAGTTCCAATGGCGTGTAGGGTATCTGCCGAACCCCCTCGATGCACTCCGCCTTGTTGACGATGATGGTGGGGACGATCTGGACGATGCCGCCGATGACCACGGCCAAGGTAGTCAAGGCCGTGAATGGCAACGAATTCTCGAGTAACTGTTCATACCATTGGTTCCAGGTCGCCTTGCTCACATCCTTGTGGATGAGAAGGGCGAGACTGATCGAGAATATGCCGACGAAGGAGAAGGCGGAATAGATTCCGCTTGTCGCTGCCCAGCCGACGGCGAACAGGACATAGAGCATCGAGTAAACCACCGGGGCATTGATGAAGCCGCGCTTCAGGCCCATCGGCCTGGCGGGATGCGCGGGTTCGACGAAGACCTCGATGGTGCCGTTGACGGGCTCCGCGCCATGCGCTGTCTTGAAGATGTTCCAAGCGAGCATGATGAAACCCGAGAGATACATGGCACCGCCGAGGGCGCGGATGTGCATGAGCGATTTGGTCGAGGTGACGGCATCGAGGAAGTTCGGATAGGCGAGAACGGTGCCGGACTCGCGAGTGGCGCTGAGCATCAAGCCTTGAGTAATCCCCGAGACCCACATCGCGGCGACGTAGAGAAGGATGCCCACGAGGCCGAGCCAGAAGTGCATGTTGGCCAGCGAGGGCGAGTAGAGTTTGCGATTCCAAAGGCGCGGCGCCAGCCAGTAGAACATGCCCGCGGCCATGAAACCGTTCCATCCGAGGGTGCCGCTATGCACGTGGCCGATCGTCCAGTCGCTATAGTGTGAGAGTGCGTTGACCGACTTGATGGCCAGCAGGGGACCTTCAAAGGTCGCCATGCCGTAAAAGGTCACGCCGGCGGCGAAGAATTTCAGGACCGGGTCGGTGCGTAGCTGGTGCCAGGCTCCGCGGAGGGTGAGCAGGCCGTTGAGCATGCCTCCCCAGCTTGGCGCCCAGAGCATGAGTGAAAAGATCATGCCCAGCGATTGCAGCCAGGAAGGCAGCGCGGTGTTGAGCAGGTGGTGCGGTCCCGCCCAGATGTAGACAAACACCAGCGACCAGAAATGGACGATGGACAGCCGGTAGCTATAGACCGGACGCCCCGCGGCCTTCGGCAAGTAGTAATACATGATGCCGAGGATGGGAGTGGTCAGGAAGAAGGCGACGGCGTTATGTCCGTACCACCACTCCACCAGGGCGTCCTGCACACCGCCAAAAACCGGATAGCTATGGGTGAAGCTGGTCGGAAGCGAAAGGTGATTGACGATATAGAGCATCGCCACGGTGATGATAGTGGCGATGTAGAACCAGATGGCGACGTAGAGTGACGGCTCGTTGCGGCGCGCGATGGTCCAGAAGAAGTTGATCGCGAAGACGACCCAGATGAGAGCGACGGCGATATTGATGGGCCAGATCAGCTCCGCGTATTCCTTGCCGCGCGTCAGACCGAGCGGCAGGGTGATCGCCGCCGCCACGATTATGGCCTGCCAACCCCAGAAGTGCAGCTTGGAAAGAAAATCCGAAGCCAGCCGTGCCTTCACCAGGCGTTGCAGCGAGTAGTAAATGCCCGCGAACATCATATTGCCCACGAAAGCGAAGATGGCGGCATTCGTGTGCAATGGACGCAGGCGGCCGAAGGTGAGATAAGGGCTGTTTAAATTGACCTGCCAAAACGCGAGCTGGGTGGCGATGACCACACCGACTAACATGGCGACGATGGCCCAAAAAATGG
The DNA here is from genome assembly GCF_000173075.1 of Chthoniobacter flavus Ellin428. GTDB lineage: Bacteria > Verrucomicrobiota > Verrucomicrobiia > Chthoniobacterales > Chthoniobacteraceae > Chthoniobacter > Chthoniobacter flavus. Next base: position 50,499 of record NZ_ABVL01000009.1, on the reverse strand, counting down.
AGGCCACCATGAAATGGCGTACGGTGCGATCATCAAACTCGATGACGGTCTTTGTAGGGTTATTGGTCATAAGAATGGCGCGGGCGCTGAGCCGATTTCCGGTGTCCCTTTTCAAACGTGCGTGGCTCCTCGCCGCTGAGAGGGAGGAGTGCATCGCGTTCACTCGACCCACGTGGGTCCGTCACGTCCCGGAGAAACAGGGCGACGAAGAAAAGAACCAGCACGACGCCGATAAAGACCATGAGGAGGAGAACGTTCATAGCTTCGCCGGTGTCGGCGGGTTGGTGCGGGCTGCGGGAGATGGAAGAGAGTCAGTCCGCCAGGAGGCGGTCTCGATAGCGCGCGTCTTCTCGCAGCAGCAGCGGGAGCAATCGGAGCATTTGGCCGGGGCCATGGATTTGCGAGCGGTGGTCTTGCGTCTCATTGATAAGGGCATCATGTCCCAACTCGCGGACCCGCTGCTTAACCGGCATTGCGCAAGATTGCCCCTCTCTTGCATAAGTTTCGCTTTAGAGGGACCTAGGACTTTTTCCTAGTTCTCATGGGAGAAGATGCCCGGTCACGGATGGACCTGTGGCTAATTGGGGCCAAAGCACAAAGCGCTTAGGATCGGAATCGTCACCAGCCGAACTCCCAACCTATTTCCCATACCGTGAATATCACCGCTGCCAATCACACCGTTCTGGACCGCCTCAGCCGCTCGGAAATCTACAAAGACTACGAACGTGCTTTCAACGAAGCCACCGGCCTGCCGCTGCAGCTCAGCCCCATTGACGACTGGCATCTCAGTCATCGCGGGCGGCGCCATGAAAATCCCTTTTGCGCCTTGCTCGCCAAACAGAACAAGGCGTGCGCAGCGTGCTTGCAAACCCAGCACGAGCTTTCGACGACGGCTCAAAATGAAGCGAAAACGGTGACCTGCTTTGCCGGGCTTTGTGAGACAGCGGTGCCCTTGAAAGCCGGTGACCAGCTCATTGGATATTTGCGCACCGGCGAAGTGCTTCCGCAGCCGCCCACCGCGCAGAGCTATATGAAGGTGGTGAGGCAACTGGAAAAACTGGGGGCAAAGGTCGATTCCGAGAAATTGCGCGAAGCCTATTTTCATTCGCGGGTTTTCTCTCCCAAACGGTATGAAGCGGTGCTGAAACTGCTCCAGATTTTCGCTCAACACCTTTCGATGATGGCCAACCAGGTCGTCTTCCGGAGCGAAAATGCCGAGCCGCCGAACATCGCGCGGGCCCGCCAGTTTATCGATGAACATCACGGCGAAGATCTTTCGCTGGCCGCAGTCGCACAGGCCGCGCACATGAGCACCTTCTACTTCTGCAAGCAGTTCAAGAAGGCGACCGGCCTGAGTTTTACCGAATATTTAGGGCGCGTGCGTGTGGAGAAAGCGAAAGAGCAGCTTCTCAAGCCGCACATGCGGGTCAGCGAGGTGGCCTACGAAGTGGGATTTCAATCGCTCACTCATTTCAACCGGGTGTTTAAGAAGCTAAACGGTGAGTCGCCGACGACATATCGCACGCACCTCCCGTTGGCCATGGCGGCGTGATGACATATTCGTTCGACCACAATGTTCGGTCAGTGCCATATTCCGACAGTCGATCGCCCATGAATTCCATATCCTCGAAGCCTCACAAACCGGTGGTCGATAACGGGGAAGTTGCGCGCGAACTCATCGATATCAAAGCGGCCCTGGACGCGCATTCCATCGTGGCGATTACCGATGCCGCGGGAAGAATCACCTATGTCAACGACAAGTTCTGCGAGATCTCCAAATACTCGCGGGAGAATCTGCTGGGGCAGGATCACCGGATCATCAACTCGGGTTACCATCCCAAATCGTTCTTTACCGACCTCTGGAGGACCATTGCCAGCGGCAAGGTGTGGAAGGGAGAAATCAAGAATCGCGCGAAGGATGGATCCTACTATTGGGTGGATACCACGATCTATCCATTCCTGGATGCCAAAAATCGGCCGTATCAGTACATCGCCATTCGAACGGATATCACCCAACGCAAAGAGGACGAATTGCGGCTGAAATTTTTGGCCGCGGAGCTGGCTGCCAAAAACAAAGAACTCGAGACCGTCGTCTACGTCGTCTCGCATGACCTGCGTTCTCCGCTGCTGAATGTGCAGGGTTTTGGGAATGCCTTGGTGCGGGCATGTGAACAATTGAACGAGCGGCTCAAATCCTTCGAAGACACCGAGATGAAACGCCTGTTCGACGTCGAGATCCCCAGGGCACTCCATTTATCGAAGCCGGCGTCACAAAGATGGACATGCTCCTGACCGGCTTTTTGCGGTTCTCGCGGCTGGGGCGGGTGTCGCTACAGATTCAATCTGTGCCCATGAACAAGCTCGTCCATGGAGCCGCTCAGGCGCAGAAATTCCAAACGGAGGAGGCAGGAGCGAGCGTCAGGATCGACCATCTTCCCGACTGCAAGGGAGACCCCACGCTCATCGGGCAGGTATTTTCCAATTTAATCGATAACTCCCTCAAGTATCGCGCCAAGGAGCGTCCTTGTGTCATCTCGATTACCGGCCGTGTGGAGGGTGACCAGGCTATCTATTGTCTGGAGGACAATGGAATCGGCATCGCAACCGAGCATCAACCGCAAGTTTTCGAGCTGTTCCATCGACTGGATCCCAAGAAAACTCAGGGAGAAGGTCTGGGGCTTTCAATCGCCCAGCGTGCCTTGGAGCGGCAGCAAGGCCGTATCTGGTTGGAATCGCGGCCAGGAGAGGGGACTCGTTTTTTTGTAACGCTGCCCGCGATTGCTTCCACGTAAACGGAGCGTTATAGCCATGCTGTTATGAGCGATATTCCCACCATTCTCATCACGGACGACGACGATGGCCATGCCTTCCTCATCGAGGACAATCTGCGCCGCTCCGGCGTGAATGCGCCCTTCCTGCGATTTAGCGACGGACAGGAAATCCTGGACTTCCTTTTTAGCCGCACCCAGGAACCGTCATTTGAGCCGGATCAGCCGTATTTGTTGTTGCTGGATATTCGGATGCCCAAAGTCGACGGAGTTACTGTGCTCCGCCAGATCAAGGCGGATCCGAAGTTGCGCAAGCTGCCGGTCATCATTCTGACCACGACCGAAGACCCGCGCGAGGTTGAGCGGTGCCACGACTTGGGATGCAACGTGTACATGCAAAAGCCGGTATCGTACGAAAACTTCGCGGCGGCGATCGGCAAACTCGGGTTGTTCCTCTCGCTTTTGCAATTGCCGCGATTCACGCCTCAATCCTGAAGAGTCCCGATGACCGATGTTCCTCCGAAAAAAACTGCGCGGCTGTTGATTGCGGATGACGAAGAAGGGCTTCTCTACCTCATGGCGGACGGCCTGCGACGGGAGGGCTACGAAGTGGAGTCATTTGACTCGGGAGAAGAGGCGCATCGATGGTTGGCGCGCGAGCGGGCCGACTTGTTGGTTCTCGATCTCAAGTTGACCGACCTGCCGGCCCTTTCCCTCATCGAGCAGCTGCGCAAAGAGGGTCGCGAATGTCCGTTCATCATCGTCACTGGACATGGCGATGAACGAACGGCGGTGAATGCGATGAAGGAGGGAGCGCTCGATTACGTGATGAAAGATGCGGGCATGCTCGAACTTCTGCCCAGCATCGTGCGCCGGGCGCTTGCGGTGGTGGAACGCGAAAGAAAATTGAGCGAAGCAAATGAAACGATTCGTTTGCGTGACGAGCGTCTGCAGCATGTCATTCAAACTGCGCTCGACGGTTTTTTACGTTTCGAACGGAACGGCCGCTTGTTGGAAATCAATGAGGCGCTGTCCGAGACACTCGGTTACAGCATGAACGAGATGCTGGGCAGATCCATTTTCGATTCGGAAGCGGTGGCTTTCCCTCGGGAGGTAAAAGAGCACGTGGCCACGTTGGAAGTAGGCGGGACTTGCAAGTGCTTTACCCAATTGCAGCGGCGCGACGGAGCCCCGATCGAGGTCGAGGTTTCGATGAGAGACGATCAGGGAGAGATATTTGCTTTCGTCCATGATGTCTCCGAACAGCGCCGATTGGAGCGCAAGGTCCTGGAAATTGCTTTCGACGAACGGCGTCAATTCGGCCGGGAGTTGCATGACGGTCTCGGCCAGCAGCTCACGGCGTTGGAGTTGATGACGCACACGCTGGCTCGCGAACTGAAAGTCGTCGCGCCGAAACAGGCGAAAACCGCTTGGGAAATTACCAAGTACATGCGGCGTGCGGTGACGCAAACGCGTGAGTTGGCGCATGGCCTTTCCCCCGTGGCGGGAGATGGCGAGGGATTGATGCAAGCGCTGCAGGAGCTGGCGGAGATGGCAAAAACGGCGGGAACGCCCTGTGAGTTCGAATGTCCGCAGCCGGTAAAAATCAAGGATGAGACGATCGTGGGGAATCTCTACCGAATAGCCCAGGAGGCGATCGCCAATTCTCTCAAGCATGCCGCCCCGAAGCGCATCACGCTGCGTCTTTTGAATGAAGGTCCAGACATCCATCTCGCTGTCGAAGACTGCGGACGCGGCTTGCCACGGGGCAAGTCCGCCAAACCGGGAATGGGGATGCAGGTGATGCAGCATCGGGCGCGGGTCATCGGCGCCCAATTGCAGATTCATTCCGCTCCCGGAAAGGGTGTAAAAGTGATTTGCTCCCTGCGAAAGCCCTCGTGAAAAAAACCGCTGCTTCCAAACCTAAAAAGCGGACTGTTCCATCCGCGAAACCGCTCCCGCCCAAAGAAGCGCCGAAAAAGCGCGTCTTTCTGGTCGATGACCATCCGATGATGCGCGACGGCATGGGACGCTTGATCGACAGCGAGCCCGGGTTGACCTGTTGTGGCGGCGCCAAAAGTGCCGAAGAAGCCATCAGTGAGATTGCCCGATGCAAACCCGACCTGGTCATTACCGATATTACGCTGCCCAAGCGTAGCGGTCTCGAGCTGATCAAGGACATTACGACGATGTATCCGGAGGTCGCTGTTTTCGTCTATTCCATGCATGACGAGAACTTTTACGCGGAGCGATCCTTGCGGGCGGGGGCGCGTGGATATCTGATGAAAGAAGCGGGTAGCGAGAAGATGCTCGAGGCCATTCGCCAGGTTCTGGCGGGAGAGGTTTTTGTTAGTGCCTCCATGGCATCGAAAATCCTGAAGTCATTCTCGGCGCCGCCGGCGCGCGGTTCGAACTCGCCCGTGCAAACATTGACCGACCGCGAATTCGACGTGTTTCAACTCATCGGGCAGGGCAAATCGACCAAAGAGATCGGGGCCAATTGCATCTCAGCCACAAGACGGTGGCTGTCCATCGCGGTCATATCAAAGACAAGCTCGGGCTGACCAGTTCGGCCGAGTTGGTGCACCAGGCCATTCGCTGGGCGGAAAATCCAATTCCAAAGAGCTGAGGACCGTCCCGTTTGCGACGCCGGTGGTTCGGGCTCGTCCCCGAACCGATCGGAGCCTGGAGCGAGACACCGTGCGACCGCTCGCGGTGTGTATTGAGAGGAGCTTCGGACGGCTAGGCGTTCGGTGGAGATGGATGGGCGTGTGCGAGGAGTTCCGGAGATACGGTGAAGTGCAGCGCGTTGCAGGGGGATGTGCATTCGATCACTTCCACGGTGGTTTCGATGACGACGAACCCGGGGGCTTTGGCGTACTGCTTGAGAAAATACGCGTGCGACTTGTCTTCGATCTTCTGCCAGACGCGCTTGAGAGTCGGCGTGTCGGTCAGCACACGCGCTCTGCCGATCAGGTTCAGGATCAAGCTGAGATTGTGATTGGAGAACATCCAATTCACTGAGGGATGATGCTTGATTTGTTCTACTTTGCGGCTGTGAGGATGCGTCAGCGTGTAAAAGCGAGGAAAGTCATCGAAGGAGAGGGTGGACATCCAGCGCACCTCCGGTTTCCCGTCTTGATTGATGGTACTGAGCACGCCGAAATGACGTCCGTCGACCAGTCCTTTGGCTACGCCAATGATGTCATCGCTATCTTCGATATCGAAGCTGTCATTTTCAAGGGTGGGGGCATTATTCATAAATGTAATTCCAGGGTTCGCGCTTTCATGGCTTCCCTTGGGTGGCGTGCTCCAGGGCCGCGATGATCGGCTGCAATTCGCTGCGGATGCCGGCCTGCTGGTGGACGACTTCACCTTCGGTATTGAGGACGGTGATGAGATTGGAATGCATGAACTGACCCCGGGCGTCCTTTTGAAAATTGACGCCCAGGATGGCCGCGAGTTCGCGCACCTCATCGGGCGCGCCGCGCAGCAGCGTCCAGTGTTCCGTGGAGAGGTGCATCTTTTCGCGATAGGCATGCAGCACCTCGGGCGTGTCGCGTTCGGAATCGAAGCTGACGAGCAGGAAATCGACGTTGCCCCGCAGCTTTTCCGGAAGTGCTTTTTCCATGTGCTTCATGTCATCGACGATGATCGGGCAGGAAGATTCGCAGGTCGTAAAAAACATCGCGACCACCTGCAAGTGACCCCGGAACACACCGAGCCGAATCTCGCGGCCGATATCCGAGGTCCAGTCGCTTTCGAGCTGATAGATGGAGCGATCCGTGAACGGCGTGCTGGCCGAAAGTTCGCGGCAGCACGGCGGCTTGGCGTCCTCGGCGAAGGCGCACGGCCCAAAAAGCCACATCGTGCCGGTGAGGAGTGCGAGGCGAGTATGGATGTTCATAGATCTTTGGCGCAGCGGAAGCCGAGATTGTGCAGGGTGTAGGAGGCATTGAGGCTGCTCCGGAAACCGAAGCGCATGAAGGCCGGGTAGTTGGCGCGATCACTGGCCCCAAGCGAGCCGGCACCGCAGAAGAATTGGCGATCCAGGCCGGTGTCGCCACGGGCATCGCCCGTGACGAAGCTGGAATTGAAATCACTGGTCCATTCCCAGATGAGTCCGTGCAGATCGTAAACGCCGTAGAAATTGGCGCGGCTGGCTGCGACGGGTGGCAGCTCGGCGGGCGTGGGGCTGGAATACCAGCGAGCGACTGCTTGAAGAAATGCGGGTTCGTTCGCTCCGTCCGACGAGGAAAATCCCGCGCTGGCGGCGAGTTCCCATTCCGTCGTGGTCGGCAGGCGCCGGCCTTTCCATGTGGCATAAGCTTTGGCGGCAAACCAGGAGACGAACACCACGGGCCGGTGGGCATTTTCCGGGGGACCGAAGTCGCGGTCGCTGGTCCACTGTTGGAGATATGCTTCGTCGGCAAAGAGGCGCTTCACCTGCGAACGCTGCCAACGCGGGTTGGCGGTCACGAACGCGAGGAAGTCGGCGTTGGTGACAGGGCGGGCGTCGAGCGCGAAAGAGGGGACCGGAATTTCTTTCGGATCCTTTTCGCCTCGAAAGAGCGGACGGTAATTTCCGGTAGGAACCACGACCATGTCCGGCGGCATTTCGGCGCGGACGCGCGAGTCAAAGCCGGGCCAGGCAGCCATCAGCCCGAGCAACGCGGTCAGGATCTTTTTCCAGGATGCACGCATAGGATCATTGGTGCGCGGCTTCCGCCCGCACTTTGCTGACCTCTTCGACGGTCACGGCGTCGCCTTCGTTGCCGAAGCTGTTGCGCACGTAGGTGAGCACATTGGCGATTTGCTCGTCGGTGAGCATGACGGGTGGCATCACCCCGTTGTAATCGGCGCCATTTACCTTCAGGGGACCGGTGTTGCCTTTGATCACGCCCATGATGCTCCGCGCCTTGTCCGCCATCAGGTAGTCCGACTTGGCGAGCGGGGGGAACACGCCGGGCAGACCGAGTCCCGTCGGCTGGTGACAGGCAAAACACGTTTGCAGGAAAACTCGTTTGCCCTTTTCCATTTGGATTTCCTTGTTCAGGCCGGAGATCTTTGGATCGGCCTTGATTGCCATGGCCACCTTGGCCTGCAACTCCGCGACCGATTTGCCGGCCGCGATGTTCTCGGGTGCTTGTTTGCCGAGGTAAATGGCGTCCACCTCCTTGCCGGAATAGACGATCAGATTTTCCGGCCCATCGACTTTGAGCATGCCGAGCGCCCCCTTGTTGAAAGCGCGGTACAGCGAATGATCGACGAGGATGAACGTGCCGGGCACGTCGACCTTGAATTCCACGATAGCGGAGCCGCCGGCAGGAATCATCGTCGTCTGGACATTGTGTTGGGTCGCCGTCGTGCCTCCTTCCTGGTAAACGTTATCGAAGATTTCGCCGATGACGTGAAATGAGGAGGTCAGATTCGGGCCGCCGTTGCCGACGAAGAGGCGGACGCGCTCGCCCACTTTGGCCTTGAGCGCGTTGTCGCCGACGAGCGAACCGACGGCGCCATTGAAGACGACATAGCTAGGGCGTTCATCGAGGGCCTTTTCCTGGTCGAAGGCTTGCAGACCTTCTTCGCCGAATTTCCCTTGGGTGTAGAATTCGCCCTGCATGACGTAATACTCGTGGTCGACGGGAGGCAGACCTTCCTTCGGTTCTACCAGGATCAGCCCATACATCCCGTTGCCCACGTGCATGGGGACAGGGGCTGTCGCGCAATGGTAGATGTAGAGGCCTGGATTGAGCGCTTTGAAGGAAAACTGCGAGGTGTGCCCCGGCGCGGTGAAAGAGGAGGTCGCCCCGCCGCCCGGCCCGGTGACCGCATGCAGGTCGATATTATGCGGCATCTTATTGTCGGGATGGTTGCTCAGGTGGAATTCCACGAGATCACCCTCCCGAATACGGATGAAACTGCCGGGGACGTCGCCGCCGAAGGTCCAGAAGAGATAATCGACACCATCGGCGAGCTTCTTGACGACCTCACGGACTTCGAGTTCGACGATGACTTTGGTTGGATGCTTGCGCTGGATGGGCGGAGGAACGTTGGGCGCTTGGGTGATGACGGCGCGTTCCTCACCGACGACTTCGGGGTCGACGATCTTTACCGCAGAGTTTTTGGTCGGGAAGCTTTCCGTTTCCGCCGCGGTGACGAGGACCGTGGAGAAGAGGATTGCGGTTAGTAGGGAAATCCCGGTACGCCGAAGATTGTCGAATGTGAATGGAACAAAGTTTGAGATGGCAGCGGTCATATCACGACCATCCTAGTTGCGATCGCATGGGTGCCCAATTGGGGGGAAGTCCATCCTTTTGCGGGACGATTTGCCGAGGTGGCCTAGGAAAAATTCCTAAATCGAAGGGGCGATATGGATGGGGCTGATCTTGGAATGCTTTCTTACTGCACGGGTGAGCCGATGTAGTGCGCTCGTCGGCCGCCGCCGATTGCGAGGTCATCGATTTGCGGATGTGGCCATGGCCGCGAGGCCCTTGCTATGGCGGGTTCGGCGCTGTCTCCTTCGCATGCGGATGCGCGGCCGCGGGTATCGCTAAACGAATTCGCGTTCCGGTTCTCGCAGGGCGAGCACTGGACATGGGGCGAGGCGGACGATTTTTTCGCAGGCGCTCCCATCCAGCAGCCGGTGGAGGCCGGTGCGACCGTGAGTGGTGATCACGATGAGGTCGGCACAGCTCGATCTCGCGGCTTCGATCACGCCGGAAGGAACGAAGTCATCGTACACCGCAATGTCCACGTCGATGTCCTCCGGAATTCGCGCTTTGCGCAGATCGCTTAACTCTTTCCGCATTTCGACGGCGGGATCTGGAGGAAGCACCATCCACGAGGGGAATTCCGGAGAGTAGGTCAGCGGTTCGACGACGTACAACAGGGTGATTTTCGCTCCGAATTGCCGGGCGAGAGGAATGGCGTAGTGCAGCGATTTGAGTGACAACTCCGAAAAATCCACCGGCACGAGAATGTTTTTCACCTGCACCGATTTCGAGACCGCGTCGCCGGTGAGACCGCTGCTCGAGGGAGGAGCAGGTATAGGCTCATTTATAACTGATTGTGGGTTCATGATCGTGGTTTTGTTTCTTCTGGGACTGAGCAAAACAGGGAGCGCTGTCACCAAATTGGTAGGGGACAAGCGCGACGTTGAATGGCCCGTAGTGCAACACGCCGGGCCAAATCGGCTGGTTGTTTCCTCTCGCGGCGGACGAAGCTCCGACTCCGAAGGCGATGAGGTCTGCCCGGACCGCACTGGCCATCTCGATGAAATGCGCATCCGAGCGGGCAAAGCCGTATTCGAAGCGGACGCGAAGACGCGGGCGTCCCAGCAGCGTCTCTACAAGTCGCCGAAAGAATTGCTCCTGCGCCTTGGTGGTTTGACGAACCAAATTGTCTGCCTCTGCCTTGCAATGGAAACCCGAACCGGTCGGGGGAAGCACCTCAGGCTCTAGGACGGCAACAGTCACGTCGCATGTCCCCAATTCCCGCAACCACTTGACCCATCGCAGCGCGACCCACGATGCCGACGAGAAGTCGATCCCAACCAGCACCCGAAGCTCGCGCTCGCCTGACAACCATGCCTTTAACGGCGCGGGTTGGCGGACGAACAAAGCAGGTACGGGAGTTTCCCGGGCCACTTCGAGCGATACTCTGCGAGCAGCCTCGCCATCGAGCGGTGCACCCAGCACCAGGAGTCTCGCGTCGTGCTCGGCGGTTTCGGTAAGCAGCGACATTGCCGGTTCGCCGGAATGGAATGCGGTAATAATCGGGATACCGCTTGACCGAAGATAGTCCGCAGTTTCCTCAAATTGGTCGCGCAGAAAGCGACGGAGCGATTCGTTGAGGTTTTCCGGCAGCCGTTGCCGGGCGGCAGACTCGTGGGCGTGAACCAAAAGCAGCGGTTCATGGAGCGCCCTGGCAAAACTAGCCGCTATTTCAACCGCGAACGTTGCACTTTCTGAGAAATCCAGTCCGCAGGCCACGCAAGCCGACGCAGCGTGCAGATCATTGCCTTGATCATCATTGGGGGATGGCAGTCGATCCGACATGCTGTCAATCTAGTGAGCGAACCCGTTTGCGCTGCACTGTGGTTGCCGTTTGTTGGCCATATCTTGGCGCATTCTCCTTGCACGCCACGCCGTTCCGCGCGCTTCTCCGCCGCGTAAGTGGAAGACCTTCGAGGAGACCAATTGGCAGCTTGGTTCGCGATCGAACGTCCGGGAATCCTGACAGCGCTAATGTCTTATCAGCCGGTAACAAGCGGGATTTCCTCCAACCCCTCGCCTGACCGGGGCGTCCAACCGCCCTTTCAAGTGCGGTTCTCCCCTGTATTTTGGTGGTTGGGAGCGGGTGAAGGGAATCGAACCCTCGTATGCAGCTTGGGAAGCTGCCGTTCTACCATTGAACTACACCCGCGAGGCCGGGCAGTGGATTACTGCCAGGTGATCACGTCGTCGGACGCGGAACCGTTCTGACGAAAGGTACCATCGCCTTTGTTACCGAGCATTCCATCTTTGCCAATCGAAAAAACGCCGACGGGCACTCGCGGGGCATTAGTTCCTTGAAAGTCGCTGTAGGGCAGATTGGTGATGCGGTTATCGCCGTCCGCATCGATGGAGATGCGGTATTCGTTCCCCCAAGGGTCGACCAGCGAATCCTTCTTCACCGTTCCCGCGTCTTGTGTCGCGATTCCATCCTTGGGTGCTGTGGGATTGGAGACGACCTTGCTCGGAAAGTAAGGAATACCCTTCGGATTGTATTGGTTCGGCGTATTGAAGTCCGGCCCGACGTTGCGCAGGATATCGAGGAGAGCCTGGTTGCTGAGATGTGAGTCGCCGAAGAGGACATCGGTGGCCGCATTCGGATCGGGCACGTTGTTCCCGAGCGGATATTTGCCGTAATCGGAGTAGTAGGCGTTGATGGCGGTGATGAGACTCAACTCGGTCTGTTTGGCGCTTGCCTTATAGACCATCTGCTTCGCGACAGGGATCGCGACCAGTAACAACCCGGCCAGAATGGCGATGATGGCCATGACCGTCAGCAGCTCGATGAGCGTGAAGGCGGTGAGATTACGACGCAGCGAGGAACGTGTATTCATAGGGGGAGGAAAAAACCGCTGAGCGTAGTATATCCGCCCCGCCCCTAAAAAACAACCGAAACCAATGTACAAATGGGAGCGGGATCTCCGTTGGATTCCGTTCCCTACCGTGAGTGCGGAAGGCAATGACCTTGCCGCATTGGAATCGTGAAGTCGAGTGATAGGGCGGAAAGAGGGAATCTAAGGGAGCGCCCCTACAACCGGCGCTCGAGCTGGCGGCGAAGCGGCTGGACAACAACTCGCGCCCTTTTTGCATGCCCGACATTCCCCTGAAACCATTCGGTAAGACCGGCGTCAAAATTTCCGCTCTCGGTTTGGGCGGCCATCATTTGGGAAGCGCCTGCGATGAAACCGCGGCCATCGAAATTGTGAAGGAGGCGCTCGAAGGAGGCATCACCTTCTTCGACAATTGCTGGGAATATCACCGCGGGAAATCCGAGCACTGGATGGGCAAGGCTTTGAAAGGAGCGAGGGACAAAGTCTTTCTCATGACCAAGGTGTGCACCCACGGGCGAAGCAAAGCGGTCGCGATGGGCATGCTCGAGGATTCGCTACGCCGCTTACAGACCGATCACCTCGATATCTGGCAAATCCACGAGGTCGTCTATTTCAATGATCCGGATCTCATCTTCGCTCCCGGTGGCGCGGCCGAGGCCCTGCTGGAGGCCAAGCAGCAGGGGAAGGTGCGATTCATCGGTTTTACCGGGCACAAAGATCCGTCAATCCACTTGAAAATGCTGGAGCATGATTTCCCGTTCGACACCGTGCAGATGCCATTGAATTGCTTCGACGGCACATTTCGAAGTTTCGAAAAACAGGTCCTGCCGGAAGCCATCCGCCGCGGCGTCGCCGTGCTGGGGATGAAAAGCCTCGGCGGTTCTGGTGAAATGGTCACCAGCGGAACGATTACCGCGGAGGAGGGACTTCGCTATGCCATGAGCCTGCCGGTGGCGACGACGATCAGTGGGATCGATTCTCTCGGCGTACTTCATCAAAACCTGGAGATTGCCCGAAATTTCAAGCCGATGACGGAGGTGGAAATGGAAGCACTGCGCCAGCGGTGTCACCAGTTTGCCGCGGATGGACGCTACGAGAAGTTCAAGACCACGAAATTCTACGATGGAGACGTGGGACGGGAACAACACGGCTATCCCTCGGCGAAAGAATTGCCTCTTTGATGAGTTAGCTATCGAGGGAGCGCGATTATCCCACCGTGAAAGCCGTGCAAATGATACGAGCAGGCGGAGCCGAATCCTTGGGGGTGGTGGAAATTCCCGAGCCGGAAATCCACGACGATGAAGTGTTGGTGCTGGTGCAAGCCGCCGGCGTCAATCCGGTGGATACCAAAATACGCGCCGGCACGTTCCCGCGTTTCCACCCAGTCCTGCCGGCGACCCTCGGCCGTGATATCAGCGGAACAATCATCCGCTCAGGTTCTGAGGTGTCCGAGTTTCGCACCGGCGAAGAGGTGTTCGGCATGCTCGATTATGATCGCGGGAGTTACGCCGAATTGGCTGCCGCCTCGCCACGCGAAATCGCGCGCAAGCCATTCGGCATCAATCATCTCGAGGCAGCCGCACTTCCCGTGGCAGCGTTGACGGCCTGGCAGGCTCTTTTTGAGCACGGGAGATTGCGCAAGAGTCAGCGGGTCTTGATTCATGGAGCAGGAGGAGGGGTGGGGCACTATGCGGTGCAGTTTGCCGCGTGGTGTGGGGCCGAGGTCCTGGCTACCTGTGCGGGAAGCGATGTCGATTTCGTGGGATCGTTGGGCGCGGGAAGACCGATCGATTACCAATCCGAGCGCTTTGAAGAGATCGCCACGGGCATGGACCTCGTTCTGGATTTGATCGGTGGAGAGATTCGCCAACGTTCATGGTCGACGCTGAAATCGCGCGGCATTCTCGTGTCGACGTTGCCTAACCCGAAGCCAGACGGGCGCGCCGATGTGAGCGGCCGGGAGGTCGTAGTCTATTCGAGCCCTGCGCAATTGGACGTCATCGGTCGCCTGGTCGCTGACGGACGCGTGAAGGTGCATCTCGACCGGATATTCCTATTCACCGAGGCGCAGAAGGCGCACGACCATCTCGAGCGGGAACATTCCCGCGGCAAGACCGTCTTGCGGTTTCCGTGAGTCCATATAGTCGAACACTTCTTCATTTCCTACAATCAAATGAAGGGCGAGAAGCTTCGGATCATGGGGCGTCATGGCCCCAAAAGAGCCGTCGAGTTGATCAAACGGAGCCCCGCCTAAGAGGGGCTCAATCCTCCACGGCGATGGTCTTTTCGACCTGCCCATCTTCCTGGTGAATCGCGATCTCGCTCGCGCCTTCTCGCTGGGCATTCTCTTGGGCGAGGGCGATGGCGCTCTCGCGATCATCGGCGTCGCCGACGCTGGTCCCATCATCTTTTTCAACGATCCAGCGACCGGTGAGACGCAACACGTGCAGGCTTTTATTTTCGAGTGGCATATTTGGGGAATCGAATCAGCGACGGAAGTTTCCCTTCAGGAAAACCGCCGATCGAAACATCCGGTGCTCCTCAGATGCATCCTGATCAAAATCGCCCGCTGGTGACGGTGAGTCTGTTGGCGGCGCACAGATCCGCCGCTTTCTCAGAGAGTCCGCATGAAAGCGACCAGGTCCGCTTTCTCCTGAGGATTGAGCTTCAATTCGAGGATCAGGTTGAAGAACTCCACCGTGTCTTCGAGGGTGAAGCAACGTCCGTCGTGCATGTAAGGCGGACTGTCTTTGATTCCGCGCAGCGTAAAGGTCTTCATCGGCCCCAGTGGTGCCTCGTTGACGAATCGTTCCAGCTTCAGGTCGTGCATTTGCTGATCCATGTAGATGGGCGCCGGGTGGCAAACCGCGCACTGCGCTTTGCCGAAAAACAAATCCTCGCCACGGATTTCCGCTTCCGTCGCCTTGCTGCGGTCGAGCCGGCCTTCCACGTTCAGCTTCGGAGCCGGCGGGAAATCGAACATGTTTTGCATCTGCGCCATGTGGCTGACTTGCACGCGGTTGAGGATATTCGCACCCTTTTTGAAAGCGTGAATTTCGTCGCCGTTGAAGTAAGCCGTCCGCTGCTCAAATTCCGTGAAATCTTCCACCGAACGCAGGCTGCGCTTCGAGCTATGGATTTGTTGATTGTAAAGTCCTCGCAAGCTGACCGTATCGAGGCGCATGCGGCGTTGCTCTGGCCGATCGTCGGGATTGAGGTGGATTTGTCCGGTGGTGTGGCCGTTCACGTGGCAGTCCAGGCAGGTGACCCCCAAGCTGGGTTCTTCGCTCTTGCGGTCGTCCGTGGGATTGAACTCTTCCTGGGGGAACGGCGTGACCAGCATTCGCAAGCCATCGAGTTGCACCGGCGTCAGGATATCTTTGAAGAGCCGGTAATAGTTATTGATTGAGACCACCTCGCCGCGGGAGACATCTCCCAATTCCGGTCGACTCTGGAGAAAGATGGCCGGCGGAAATTCCGGAAGAAACGCGTCCGGTAGATCGAAGTCGACATCGAACCGCTGCAGCCGGGGAAACATTTTGATCTGCACTTGAGGAAAAACCTGCCCGCCCGGCGCCTGTTTGGGGTGGGGTAGAGAGGGATAGGGAAAAGTTCCATCTTTGCGGATCTCCTCCGGAGACATCTTCGCCAGGTCCTCCCACGTGATCCCTTTCGGAAGCCGCGCCGTAGGGCCGATCGGGACTGGCTTTCCTCGCGACATCTTCACTTCCGGGTCAAACTTCGGTGTCAGGATATAGCGATGCTCGAGCAGTTTGCGCTGTTGCGCCATGACCTCGTCTTTCATCGCCTTGTCTGCTTTCTCGATTTCCATCGGCGATTCCATCGGTTTCTTCGCACCGAGGGGATCTCGATAGAAGTCGAATCCGAGTATCTCACCTTTGTCCGGTTGGTCTTTGAATGCATTGGACGAAGGCATGGCCTTGTTCGCCTCGAAGATATCGGACTTGTCGTGGTCCGTCTTCGTTTGTTCCGGCCGGGAAATCGGTACTGGATGCTGCGTTTGCGCCTCCTGCACGGCATCGGACGCCTGTTTGGGCGGCGGGCGCCGGCGTTTCGCCGATGCTGAAGTAAGCCGTGCCGCAGATGAACGTAAAAAGAGAAACCACGATCCGAGTACTTTTCCTTTTGCTCATGCTGAACCTTCGCTTTTGCGAGCGCCGATGAGCCCTTTCGCCTCGTCAGGGCGAGCGCTGAACATGCATTCGGGTTAAGCCGGAAGAGGGACTTCCCGGGATGCGCTCACGATTTTTTCTCCCCCGTCTTCACCCAGCAGCGGAGCACTTCCGCCACCGTCCACGCTTGCGCGATGCAGCCCCGGGGAGTGAAAGGTTCCTCCGCATCGAAGATCTCACTCATCGAGCCGATACAGGCGGTGCTGAGGTGGGCGAGCAGGCCGGAGAGGAACTGGCGTGCGCCGCTGCGGTCTTCAGGATGGACCTTCAACCAGGCATCGATGAAGGGACCGATGAGCCATCCCCAAACGGTGCCCTGATGATAGGCCGCATCCCGGGCACGGAGATCGCCGAAGTAGCGCGACTTGTAATCCGGATGGCCGCGGCTCAGCGAGCGCAGCCCTACGGGCGTGAGCAACTCTCCGCGAACTTTTTCCAGCACCGCCGGCCACCGTTCCGGAGCGAGCACGGGATGCGGAAGCGAGATCGCGAAGATCTGGTTGGGGCGGCACGCGGGATCGTCACCTTGCTCTCCGTCGACGACATCAAAGAGATAGCCGAGCTCGTCGGACCAGAACCGCTGATTGAATGCCGTTCGCACTTGCTCGGCGTTGCGGGCATAGGCGTCTGCTTCGGCTATTCGGTTTTCCTCGCGCAGCCAGCGTTCCAGGAGCCGCAGCGCATTGTACCAAAGTGCATTGATCTCCACCGCCTTGCCTCGCCGCGGGGTAACGACCCAATCCTCGACCTTGGCATCCATCCAGGTGAGCTGGTAACCCTCGGCGCCCTGCCGGAGCAGTCCGTCTTTGGGGTCCACGTGAATGCCAAAGCGTGTGCCGTGCAGGTGTTTCTCGACGATCTCGACGAGCTTCGGCAACAGGATGACCAAGGTGGTTCGATCCCCGCTGGCTTCTAGGTAGCGCTCGAGTGCGTGGAAGAACCAAAGCGTCGCATCGGCGGTATGATACAACCCTTCCGACTCACTTTCCGGGAACATATTCGGGATCAATCCATCACGGATGTAGTGGGCAAACGTGCGCAGGATCCAGCCGGCTTCCACCTGTCGTCCGGTGAGCAGGGTCAACCCCTCGAGGCTGATCATGGTGTCACGTCCCCAATCCGTGAACCAATGATAGCCCGCGATGACGGTTCTCACTTCATCGCCCGCGGCTCTGGCGCGCGCCGCATCCTCCACGCGACCGGCGGGGCTGATGATGAATTGGTCGGCCGCCAGCACCAGTTCCGCCGCTTCGCCCTGCTGCGTCTCGGGAGGCGCCGCCGCAATCAGCCGCCGCCGGCGCTCGCGTTCCGAAGCAAAGGCCTCGGAGGGAGTCAGAGCGAGGACGCTGTTCCACGGCTCGGTCGAGGCGACGAGTGTCACCGAACCGTGCGGGCGCAGCTCGATGAGAAAGTTACCAGGAATCCACAGGGAGCCCAAAGAGCGATAACCACGCTCCGCTTCCATTTGGTAACTGATTTCACTCCGAAATGTCCCCGCGTGCGTGAAGGCCGCGGAGCCATCTTGCACGATCATGCGCACCGGTGGAAAAGGCGCCGGCCCCTGCACTTCATAATGATGATTGTGAATATTTAAAGTGTAGCCTTCTCCCAAGCTGCCCCCGACGTCGTTTTCATGCGGGCGGAAATGGAACGCCGGTGCGAGTTCCAGCCGCAGCGTGTCCTGACCCGTCAGGAGCCGGTAGGTGATGTGCACCGTGTTTTGGCCATGGACGAGCAGGATCGATCTTTCCACCACGTGCCCTTCGATCTCGTAACGCCAGACCGGCAGACCATCCTCCAGGCGAAATTCCCGAATGAAATGGCATTTTTCATCCGGGGTATCCGGCCCGCATTTTTCATCGCCGCCAAATTGGAGCTGCCGGCTTTCGGTTGGATACAGATATTCCGCCAGATGGTTCAACATCACGATGCGTCCCAACGGCGCCGGGAGTGCTGCCACGAGCAGGCCATGGTAACGACGCGAAACCATGCCGGAGATCGTGCCTGAGGCGTAACCTCCGAGTCCGTTGGTCAGCAGCCATTCCCGGCGCAGGAAATCCCGCGCGGTTTCCGCGCGGGTATTCGACAAATCAATTTTTCGCAGAAGGGTCGGAGGATTCATGGGACGCTGGTATGAGTTTCGGAACCAGCAAGGCGGCTGCGTCTGCCGGAATGCGCCAATTGTCTTCTTCGGTTTTCAGAGGGGTGATGCCATTGCCGCCGTACGCGGGGTCTTCGCTCGACCACACGAGTTCCCATTGCATCTCGGCGGGCGGAGCGAGCAGCGGCTCTGGTGCGGGACTGAAAATGAGTGCCGGACCCAGATTGACGATCAGCAGGCGGTCATCTTGCGAACGACCGAAGAATCGCAAAAGGAATGCTCGTTCGCCCAGCGTGGCGCCGTCATAAGCTCCACGCTCCGCTTTGCCCAGCAACGGATCTTCCTTTCGCAGCCGGAGAAGATCCCGGTGCAAACGGTAGACGTCGCCGTGCTTCTCGCGTTCGGTGAAATCGAGTTTGCAGCGCAGAAAAGTCTCCTCGTTTTCCGGATCGGGCAGCATGGCAGTCGCCTCCGGCGACGCGATACTGGGAAACTGGCGCAGAAATTCCGCACGGCCCGCCGCGACTTTTTCGGCCAGCTCCGGATTGTGATCCGCGAAATAGACGAAGGGAGAAGAGGCGGCGAATTCCTGGCCTTGAAACAGCATCGGCGTTCCCGGCCCAAGGAGGAGCAGAGCCGTGAGCGCACGAGCGCGTCCCGCGTTTCCCAGGTCGAAGAGACGCTTTCCCCACAGCGAGTTGGCGACCTGATCGTGGTTTTCCAGAAAGGTGACGAAGTGCGTGGGCCGCAGTTCCAGGCTCGGAGTGCCACGCCGGGCTTTCTGCCATTCATACCGTTGCCCTTGGTAGAGATAGCCCCACTTGGCGGCCGAGATAAATTCCTGCGCGGTGCCGCGGTAGTCCGAGTAATACGCTTCCATGCGTCCCGTTAAGGCGACAATTGCGCTGTGATGATAGTCGTCGTTCCAGAGGGCATCCATTCCATATCCGCCCTTTTCAAACGATCGGACGAGGCGCGTCTGCTGCGGTTCGTTCTCCGCCACGAGATAGGTCGTCCGGCCGTTGGCCGCGGTGCGGACAGCTCTGCTGATCGCGGCGATAATGTGCTCCTTCGAAGAATCGAAAATCTGCTGCGTCGCATCGACGCGCAATCCGTCAAAGTGGAATTCGGCGATCCAATAGGCCGCGTTCGTGAGGAAATATTCCCTCACCGGTCCGCTGTTTTCTCCATCGAAATTCAGCGGCTCTCCCCATTCGTTTTGATAGCGCTTGCTGAAGTAGTCGGCGGAAAATTCCGGCAGATAGTTTCCGTCCGGGCCGAGGTGGTTGTAGACGACGTCGAGGATCACTTCCAAACCACAGGTGTGTGCCTGATTGATAAAATGGCGAAGGTCGCCGGGTTCCCCATAGAGGCGGGTGGGGGCAAACAAGGATACGCCGTCGTAGCCCCAGCCGTAGCGGCCAGGGAAATCGGCGACCGGCATCATCTCGATCGTCGTAATGCCGAGGTCCGCCAGCGTTGCGAGTTGCTCGGCGGCCGCCCGCCACCTTCCTTCGCGGGTGAAGGTTCCCACGTGCAATTCATACAAGACACGTTGGTCATTGGTCCGGCCCTTCCAGTTTCCATCCGACCATTCGAACGTGCTCGGATCAATGATCCGCGAGGCGGCATGAGGACCGCCCGGTTGGTAACGAGATGAAGGATCGGGAAAGGCACCGTGCTGGAGCTGCAATTTGTAATGAAGTCCCGGTCGTGCCGGGGAAACGAGGCCGCTGAAATATCCGTTACCTTCCGCCTCCAAGGGGAACGTCCCGAGGCTCTGTTGCAATTGGCAGTCCTCGCCCAACTCAACGGCGACGGTCGCGGAGCGAGGAGCCCAAACCCGGAAGTGAGTGCCGTCGTCGTGGACCTCTGCGCCGATGGGTAGCTGCCGGCTGATCGTTTCGTCTCTGGCTTGCATTCCATTCACGGCGGTTCGCGGAGCGCATCGAAGCGCCGCTACTTGTGCGATCGCTTCTTACGACGTGCCGCCTTGGCGCCCTCTTTACCCAAGGCGGTACGAGTTTTCTTCGGAAGATGTGAGATCGTGCGCTTCGATTTCGCAGCTGCGGCCGCTTTTTTGATATTCGACTTCGCTGCTTTCTTTTGCCGGGTCGTCGTCATGAGATCAGGATTTCTTTTTCCGCGAGCTGGCCGCGCCGCCTTTTCTCCCGCCCTTTTTCGCCGGGCTCTTATTGGTCTTTTTCCCGCGACCCGAGCCGCTCTTTTTCCCGCCGCCGCTGGACTTATTGACCGTCGCCCAGGCACGGCTTTTCGCTTCCTTCTTCTTCACCCCTCGCTTTTCGTAACTTTCCTCAATGTGCTCAGCCTTGCGTTTCTGTTTGCTGGTGTATTTGGATTTGGAACCTTTTGGCATATTGTTTTGTTCGTGTTGGAAAGGCCGGGTGTATGTATGTTTACAGCACTTTCAGCTTGGGGATTCCGGGTGCGCTTCTTCCTACGGTTTCGATAATTCGGCGGCAACCGCAGCAGTCGCCTTACGGTGGGAACCTGACCGTGATGTCGGTGCGTGTGGCAAGCCGACCGCCCGACGGGGGGAGAGCGAAAAGGAAGGTATGAAACTCAAAACTATTGAAGATCTTTTTCATCACGAACTGAAAGACCTCTACAGCGCCGAAAACCAATTGGTCAAAGCGCTGCCGAAAATGGCGAAAGCCGCTTCCAATGAAGAATTGAAAGCCGGCTTCGAAGAACACCTGGAACAGACCAAGGGACACGTGGAACGGCTGGATCAGATCGCCGAGATGATCGGCAAGAAGCTGGGCGGCCACAAATGCAAGGCGATGGAAGGCCTCGTCGAAGAAGGCGCGGAACTCATCAGCGAAGATGCCGAAGATTCGGTGCGCGATGCCGGCCTGATCGGCGCCGCCCAACGGGTCGAGCATTACGAGATCGCCGGCTACGGGACAGCGATCGCCCTGGCAAATACCCTGGGTCAGCGCGAAGCCGCTTCGCTATTGGGGAAAACTCTCCAGGAGGAAAAGGAGACGGACGCCAAGCTGACGAAGCTGGCCGAAACGCAGGTCAATGAGGCGGCCCCGGCGGGTGGCGAGTAACGCCATTCGTTTCATCAGGTAGGGAGATGCAGCGCCGACCGGGTGCTGCATCTCTTTCCCTTTTTTATTCGGCTCTCTTTTCCACCTCGCGACGATAGTCCTCGAACGTCTGCAATTCGTCCGGGCGAACATGGAGGAAGCCGGGCCATTCCGCCGCGCTCTGGTCATCGATGAAAATGTGCGGCTTGTGCAGAAACCCGGCGAAACATCCTTCGATGCCGAGCTTCTGCGCCGTCGCTCGCGCGTGATCTTCGCCGCCCGTGCTCCAGCAGTACAGAAGCGCGCCTTGTTTATGCAACTCGCACACGTGTCGCACCACCGCGGGCTTCGGCCGGTCGCCTTCGTCGGTCTTCTCGACCAGCGTGTCGTCCACATCCACATATACAAAAAGCAGATCCTTCATACCCGGACTTCGCGGAATCTCTCGTTCATGGACTTGTGCCGACCGTCCGTTTGTTCGCCCAAATGCGATTTAGAGATACAATTTCGAACTAACACGAGATGAAGACCTTATACTCGCTGTTTGGGGAGGGGGTGGAAGCGCAGCATCTCACCGTCGGCCAAGTCTTGCTGCGGGCGGTGGTGGTGTTCTTCGCTACGCTCATCATCGTGCGCTTCGCGAACAAACGTTTTTTCGCGCGAAAGACGGCTTTTGACATCATTCTTGGCTTCATTCTGGGATCGATCATGGCGCGCGCGGTGAACGGGTCGGAGCAACTGATTCCCACCATTGTCGCGGGCTTCGCCCTCGCCATTTTGCATCGACTCCTCGGTTACCTTGCATGCCGGTGGAAACGGTTCGGTGATCTCATCAAGGGTTCCACCCAGACTTTGGTCGAGGCGGGAAACGTCCACCAGCGCGAGATGACCCAGCATCACATTACGAACGAAGATCTGCTCGAGGAGCTTCGCCTCAAAGGCGTCGAACGTCCGGCCGACGCGAAATTCGCCATCCTGGAACGCAGCGGCGA
This sequence comes from Chthoniobacter flavus Ellin428, assembly GCF_000173075.1. Taxonomy (GTDB): domain Bacteria; phylum Verrucomicrobiota; class Verrucomicrobiia; order Chthoniobacterales; family Chthoniobacteraceae; genus Chthoniobacter; species Chthoniobacter flavus. The sequence continues at coordinate 28,283 of NZ_ABVL01000009.1, read as the reverse complement.
GATCAGCGTCGTGCCGAAATGATTCCCGCTTTCCGCGAAAGAGAAAGTGGATTGCCCACTTCGTTTGCCCGTCGATGAAATCCATGTCGAAAGCGCCTTCCGAAAACTCGGCCAAAGCCTCCGATCACACGGGCAACCGGTTCACGCGTTTTTTGCGAATATTGGGGCCCGGTCTCGTGACCGGAGCGGCCGACGACGATCCCTCTGGAATCGCGACTTATTCCATTGCCGGAGCTCAGCATGGCCTGGGGCTGCTTTGGACGGCCTTATTGACCTGGCCTCTCATGGGAGCCGTCCAGATGATGTGTGCCCGCATCGGCATGGTGACCGGAATGGGCCTGGCTGGTGCTTTGCGAAAGAAGGTTCCCAAACCGTTGCTGGTCACCGCTTCCTTTGCTCTCTTTGCCGCGAATACTATCAACATCGGTGCCGATCTTGCCGGCATGGGCGATGCCATGGAGATGTTTACGGGGATCAATTCGCATTATTGGGTGCTGCCGTTCGGGGTGGCGATCGCGGTAGCCACGATTCGTTTTCGCTACGACGCCATCGCCAACATTCTGAAGTGGCTGGCCTTGGTGCTCTTCGCCTATGTTATTACCGGATTCATCGTGAAGCCCGATTGGGGATTGGTCGCCCGGCACACGTTCATACCCACCTTTCCCAAAGATCATGACGCTTGGGGAACGTTGGTGGCGCTGCTGGGCACGACGATCAGCCCCTATCTCTTTTTCTGGCAGAGTTCTCAGGAAGTGGAAGAGGAGAAATCTCGCGGAAAAAAGAAGCTGGCCCAGCGCCGGGGCGCTTCGGATCGGCACATCGAGGACCGCAAATGGGATGTAGGCGTCGGAACTCTCGTGTCCAACGCAGTCATGTTCTTCATCATTCTCACCACCGCTCTGACGCTCCATAAGTCGGGCCACACCCACGTGGAAACCTCGCGGCAGGCCGCCGAAGCACTTCGGCCATTGGCCGGGAATTTCGCCGCCATCCTGTTTACGGTCGGCCTGGTGGGGGTCGGCTTTCTGGCCGTTCCCACGTTGGCGGGTTCGGCCGCTTACGCCTTCGCCGAGACGTTCGGCTGGCGCCAGGGCCTCGATGAGCAGTTTCCTCGCGCCCGTGCATTTTATGTCGCGATCGTCACGGCGGTCGCCCTCGGCGTAGTACTCGATTTGTTGAACGTTAGCGCCATGCAGGCGCTCTATTGGAGCGCCGTGGTCAACGGTATCCTCGCTCCCTTTCTTCTCGTGGGCATCCTGCTCGTGGCCCGCGACAAAGAACTGATGCAAGGCCAGCCCAGTTCCCGTTTGAGCATGGTCGTGGTCACGATCACGACCGTCCTCATGTTTGGCGCCGCCATCGGCATGTTCGTCTTTTAAGGAATTCGCCCATGCCGGCTTCGTTGCCAATCCATCCTCCGCTTCCTCCCATGGAGGCCTTGTCGGTCGAGACGATTCCTACGGGCAAGGAATGGCAGTATGAGCCGAAATGGGACGGATTTCGATGTGTTGCCTTTCGAGACGGAAAAAGCGTGGAGCTGCAATCGAAGTCCTCGCAATCGCTGACCCGCTATTTTCCGGAAGTAGCAGCCGCGTTGGGAAAGCTCAAAGCGCCGCGGTTTGTTCTCGACGGCGAGATTGCCGTGCCGGAAGGCCGGGGATTTTCTTTCGATGCCCTGCTGCAGCGCATTCATCCCGCCGCCTCGCGGGTAAAGCGTCTCGCCCAGGAGACGCCGGCGATCTTTGTCGTCTTCGATTTCCTGGCGGACGAAAAGGGCACTTCCTTGTTGGAAACCATTTTCAGTGAGCGCCGTTCACGCCTCGAAAAATTTGCGGCGAAATATTTCGCCGGGCAGGATGGGATTCGGCTTTCGCCGAGCACGCCGAAGCTTGCCCAGGCGAAGAAATGGCTTTCGCAGACTGGAGCGACGCTCGATGGCATCATGGCCAAGCGCCGGGATCTGCCCTATCGATCCGGCGAACGGGATGGGATGCAGAAGATTAAGAATTTCCGCAGCGCGGATTGTGTCGTCGGAGGCTTCCGCTACGGGACATCGAGCCCGTTGGTAGGCTCGTTGTTGTTAGGCCTGTACGATACGAATGGCTTGCTCAACCACGTCGGTTTCACCTCCAGCATTGCCGCGGCGGACCGGCCCGCTCTAACCAAAAAGCTCGAAAAATTAATCGAGCCGCCGGGCTTCACCGGCAGTGCCCCCGGCGGCCCAAGCCGGTGGAATCGCGGGAAAGAAAACGTCTGGAAGCCGCTCCATCCGAAGCTGGTCGTCGAAGTCTGCTACGATCATGTGACCGGCAACCGCTTCCGCCACGGCACTAGGCTCCTGCGTTGGCGGCCAGACAAGAAGCCTGCCCAGTGTACGATGGATCAGCTCGACCAAAAGCAATCGAATCTCCTGCGGTTGCTTCGGTCCTAGCGCTCAGGGAAAGCAGGAAAAACTGTCACGCGGGAAGACGGCGCGCCCGGTTCTGTCGAGACAAGCTGGCACAATTTCCAGCGCGACCTCCCTCGTAGGGACGCTTTCGAGAACGGCATGAAAATTGATGAGGGATCTTTTACACAACGAAACCACGAGATCCCTCTCATGTTTCACACGATTACTGCCCTTCAAGAGGTGACTGTGACCGTCTGGAAACAGTCCCCCAATCACACCTCCAAGCCGCTCCTGCGACGCGTCAGCGACCAGCCTCAGTTTCACGAGAAGTTGGAGATGAAACTACGGCCGGGCCAAACGTTGGATGAAATCGTCATGGTGCTCGCCGTCACCGACCACTACGGCGGTTTTTTTCAAAAATGGCCGGACCACCCCCTCGAGATCGGTGGCGCGACAGACTGCGGCGGATACCTTCGCATCGAACGCGTGAAATAACCCCCACTGCTCACTGCACATTGCGCAGAGCGGGCAGACGCTGCTTTAACCGCTGCGAACAGGGATCTTCCTAAGTTCGCCGTGGCCGGAGAGATCGCGCGTTTTACATGCACGCGGCGACCTCGGTTGAACCCCCATATGTCGTTCACGTCATGGTTTCAGCGCGTGCCTGACGGGGTGCCTGACGGATGGGCAGGCCTCCGATTGCGGACACGAGGGCTGCGAGACTCGGTAGTGGCGGAGGGCTGCGATAGAGTGCGCTGCCACGTGAAATTTGACTCGCATGGAATTCGTTTGGCCCGCGAATCACGCAGATGACTCGAATGAAAATACGTTTCGCGTGATTCGCGTGATTCGCGTGATTCGCGGGCACTTTTTTACAGCCTATCAATCAGCTCGGAAACGCAGCTTCGCCGAGGGGCGGATATCTGCTTTTAGGAAGCGCTTCATGTGTTCGCAAGCGCGACGGTGAGCTGCGGCGGTTTCTGCCGCGGAGCAGTCGACGGGAATGGAAAGCTGATAGTCCCGCATATAAGCGTCATCCGCCGTGAAGAGGACACAGATGTCCGTGGCGAAGCCGGTCAGGATCAGCTTTCGCGCGCCCAAGTGAGACAGGAGAACGTCCAGTGAAGTGGAGAAGAAGCCGGAATGCTTCGGCTTGAGAACGAAATAATCATCGTCCGCCGGCGGGAGAAGTTTTGCGATCGGCGAGCCGGGACACTTCTGATCCACACACCGTGCAACCTGTTTGCGAAAATCCGACCGCCAGCGTCCGAAGTTGTCATTGACGTAGATCGCAGGAACACCCGCCCGATGGGCCCGCTTTTTCAAGGCAACGAGCCGTCGGGCGGCCGGCAGCGCGAAGCGCAATAACTTGGGACCCTCTGGAAAATCGAAGTCGTTAATGACGTCGATGAGCAGCAGGGCCCACTCCGATTTGTCCGGGGCCACACCGTGAGGATCGCGAGGTGTTTTCATTGCACACAGGTTTCGCTTCCAGCGGGCGAGGCGCGCTTCATGGAGAAAACAGGAACAATCCGCGAGCCGCGGCGCTGACGATCTCCAAGTGTGAAAACCGCACGATTCGCGACCGTCACGGAAAAGAGCGGAAAGCCTCAGACGTATCTGGCGCTAATGGATCCCGCCAAGGACCGGACACTTCAGGCAGCCATCAAGGCGCACCGCGTCATGACTTTGATCCAAAACTCGACGGGCAAAGCGGCGGATCACGGTCTCGTCGGCTTCGAAAAGGGAACGAATCGTCAATTTCTGATTTTCCCCAAATCGATTCAGCGTTTCGCCGGCAGCAAGGTGGTCGGCATCAAATACGATCTCTTCAAGTCGCCGGAGCTGCCCAAAAAGGACCGGGCGCCTCGTCCGAAGAAGAGAAAACCACCGGTCTCTGTGAGACGGAAATCAACGGCTTCGCCCGATCTGAACGTGATTCCCTTCGCCACGGAGACCGCGGACCATGAATCTCATGACGTCGCGCAACTCAAGCGGCAAATCCGACAGGCCATGTCTTTCCTGGAGGAAGGCAAAGAGGTCGCCGCCTTCAACACCTTGAAAAAGGCGCTGGAAAAGTAGAAGGCTGGCCGTCGATTCCGCTAAAGGGGTTGTGAGGAGTGAGCCTGCGACATCTCGAGGCAAAGTTTCGCGCAGCGCCGGCAGGCCGCGGCACAGTGCTGACAGTGATCCATCTTGTGCCGGCCGCATTCCGTCCCGCAGGCTTCGCAGACTTCCGCGCAAATCGCGCAGACGCGGACGGCGAAATCGGAATCACGCGCCATTTCGCGCGCGGCCAATGCGCAGATATCAGCGCAACTGCGGTCGAGCTCGATGCAGCCGACCATCATTTCGACGTCGTCTTCCTCCAGACAGGAGGCGGCACAGTTTTCGCAGGCGGTGACGCAGGCGTGGCAGGCTTCAATGCAAGCTTGGTATTTCTCAGGGTCCATAGGATTGATTCTTGGGTATATGGCTATCGCCACCGTGGGCGTAGGCCAACGGAGCGGGGGATCGATCGGTTCGTAACCTTATCTTACGCATGCACCCACGGTGTTGGAGATCAGGGGCCACCCTCATTTGCTGTTCGCCGAGGCTTTCCGCGAAAAAGAAATCGGCGCGTCACAAGCCCGTCTCACCGAGGAGCATCGAACTCCTTTCTATACCGCATGAAAACGACACCACTTTGGCCGGACACCGCGAAGATGCCGAAATTCGCCCGCTTGGGAAAAGACCTAAAAGTCGATGTCATCGTCATCGGCGGTGGTATCACCGGAATCACCGCCGCCTATCTTCTCCGCAAGGCCGGCGCGTCCGTGGCCCTGCTGGAGCGGGGACGCCTCGTTTCCGGGGAAACGGCCCACACCACCGCGCATCTCACCTATGTCACGGACACTCGCTTGAGCGATCTGGTGCAACGCTTTGGGCACAACCACGCGCAGGCCACGTGGGACGCCGGCCTCGCGGCCGTGCGGCAGATCCATCAGATCGTCGACGACGAGCAGATCGACTGTGAGTTTCGGTGGGTGCCGGGATATCTCCACGCACTCCCGCGAAAGGGGCGGGAGGAGGCGCCCAGCCTGCAGGAAGATGCCCGTCTCGCGGGTGAACTGGGATTCGATGCGATCTACATCGATGAAGTACCGTTAATGCGCGTGCCGGGCGTCGCTTTTGCCGACCAGGCAAAATTCAATCCGGCAAAGTATTTGCGTGGTCTTTTGCGTGTGCTGCGAAAAGAGGGCTGCCACGTGTTTGAAAAGTCGGAGGCGTCGTCCATCGAGATCGATCCGCCCACCGTCCAGGCCAATGACCATACCGTTCGCGGAAAATACATCGTCATTGCCACGCACGTCCCTTTGCAAGGCGCCACGAACACCGCCAGCGCCGCCCTTTTCCAGACCAAACTAGCCTCCTATAACACCTATGCTATCGGGGCCAATATCCAGCCGGATATTCTGCCGGACGCGTCCTTTTGGGATACCGGCTCCCCTTACTTTTATCTACGCATCGATCGATATCGCGATCACGACTATGCCATTCTGGGAGGCGCCGATCACAAGACCGGCCAGGCTCGCGATCCCCAGAAGCACTACGAACGCGTCGAGAAGCGGCTCCGTCAAATCTTCCCGAAGATCACGATCGATCACTGGTGGTCTGGACAGGTGGTCGAGACAAACGATGGCCTTCCTTACATCGGTGAGATCGTTCCCCGCCAATTCATAGCCACGGGATTTTCCGGCAACGGCATGACCTTTGGGACGCTGGGGGCGATGATGGCGTGCGATGCCTTTGCCGGCCGTCGCAATCCGTGGAGTTCACTGTTCGATGTTCATCGCAAGACGCTGTTCGGCGGCACGTGGAATTACCTGAAGGAAAACAAGGACTATCCTTACTACATGCTGAAGCAGAGCCTGGAAAAGCCCGGCGCCAATTCTCTTCGCGCCGTGGCGCGCGGCGAAGGGAAGGTGATTCTGCTCGACGGTAAAAAGATGGCCGCCTATCGCGATCCGCAAGGGAAAGTGAGTGTGAAGTCAGCCGTCTGTCCGCATATGGGCTGTATCGTGCGCTGGAATGGCGTTGAGAAGACTTGGGATTGTCCCTGTCATGGATCGCGTTTCATGGCTACCGGCGAAGTGATGGCTGGGCCAGCCGAGGCGCCTCTGAGTGATCCCAAAGAAGGGCTCTTCGCTGTTTGAAGTGGGTGCCAACGGCTTGGCGTTTGCCCCGCGGTGAAATTATGGCAGTGAGCGCGAAGCGCCCCAACCATCGTTGTCATCCTGAGCGCAGCGGGGAAGCATGGGCGGAGTCGAAGGACCTCTGATCTCTGTGGGTTTTTGCGCGGAGCGTCGGTAAGCTCTCGAAGAGAAAATGTCTTCTCGGTGAAGCGGGTGAAGAGAGGATATTGGACTTCCCCCTTCTTCAGTACGGCAAAGATCATGGTTTAGCGAATAACAGCAACGATTGTATCGCAATCCCGTCGTTCGGTTACACGGCTCCGCGCAAAAACCCACGGAGATCAGAGGTCCTTCGACTCCGCCCATGTTTCCCTGCTCCGCTCAGGATGACACGTTTTTTCGGGGCGCTTCGCGCGCACTACGATGATTTCACCGCGAGCATAGGCAGTTCGTAAGCCACCCACTTGAAACAGCGAAGAGGCCAAAGAAGAGGAATGAATAGGTAACCCGGATTGGAGATTAGGGATTAAGAGATTTCTCCGGTTGATCCTTTCCCCGCGAGGGGTGTTTACAGCGGTGTCCTGCCGCCAGTGGCGCCATAGATTTCGCCGGTGACGAAGCTCGCGAGGGGCGAGGCGAGGAACACATAAATAGGAGCCATTTCGGCTGGTTGGGCGGGACGCTCGAACAAACTGTCCGCGCCAAATTTCTTCACTCTCTCCATCTCCATCGTCGATGGAATCAGCGGAGTCCATACGGGACCAGGAGCAACGCCGTTGACGCGGACGCCTTTCTTGCTGGCCAGTTCCGCCATGGTCCGGGTCATGTTAGCGATCGCTCCTTTGGTCGCGGCGTAATGCAGGAGATGACCGCTGGGATCGAAGCCCTGGATGGAGGTCGTATTGATAATGACCGACCCCGGATTCATGTGTCGCAGCGCCGCCCGGCTGAGGAAGAATGTCGCATAGACATTCGTCTTGAAAGCACGGTCGAATTCCTCGGTGGAGATTTCCTCCACTTCCGGATGCGTGCTTTGATAGGCCGCGTTATTGACCAGCACATCGATCCGCCCGAATTTCTGCAGGCATTGTTTGATGATTCCTTCGCAATGGCTCTCGTCACGAATGTCACCGCCGATGCGCAGCGCCTTTCGACCGGCCTTCGTCACCCACTTTTCTGTCTCGGCGGCATCCTCTTCTTCATTGAGATAGGAGATGACGACGTTGGCGCCTTCCCGGGCAAAGGCGAGAGCCACCGCGCGACCGATACCGCTATCGGCTCCGGTAATCACCGCGGCGAAGTCCTGCAGGAGACCATTGCCGCGATAGGATTCTTCCCCGTGGTCGGGGCGAGGGTTCATCTCGGTAGTCTCACCCGGCGGCGCAATGCGTTGCTGGCCCTCGAAAGGCGGTTGCGGTTCGCGAGTGCGTGGATCTCTGGAAGTAGCGGTGGTGTTCATGACGAGTATTGATGAGTTCGATTCCCCTCGCGTCTTGGACTGATCAGAGTTGCCGCTGCCGGTCGGGTTTCGCCCCGCTTGCCGAGTCAGGTTCGCCGGTCAGGCTTCCCGGAGTGCGGGTTCCTCATGCTCTGCACATTGCCCCACTCTGCCGGATCGCACTCGGCAGAGTGGGGCTTTTTTGCTACCCAAACGAGATAGCGAATCCGGATGCTAGGGAACTCCTCGTGGCCTGCCAATCAGGGGAAAGCCTGTCTCGTGTATCCGCAAAGTCATCGCTTTCCGCCGCGCAGATGGAAATCCCGGAGAACAGCGCCGCAGTGTGATGATGAGCGGCAAATCGCAGGGGACCACGGCAGCGGTGAATGCGAAGAATGAGAAAGGAGATTTCCGTTATGGCAGATCCAACCAATGAAACTTCGCCGGCTTCGGCGCCGGGCTTCGGCCGCGACGGCACGGGCGCCGGCGCAATGACGGACCGGAAAAAAATCGATCCACGGTGGCGAGGTTATTACGACGCGCTGTTGCGAGAACGGGATCATTGCATTGATCTGGTGAGCGGTCTGGCCACCACCGCGCGCGAGGCCAATCCGAATCCGATTCAAGACGGCCTCGCCGATACCGCCACCGATCTCAACCAGGCGGATGAGAGCAGGGGAGTCCTGTCGCACGATCAGGATTTGCTGGTGGAGATCAATCATGCCCTCTCAAAGATTGAGGAGGGGACCTATGGCGTGTGTGAACTCACCGGCCAACCGATTCCTGCGGAGAGACTGAAGGCGGTGCCGTGGGCGCGATTCACGCGAGAGGCGCAGGCGGAGTTCGAGGCACGTGGGGAGGCGTCGAAGGTGAAACTCGGGACGCTGGGGGATTTGGACGAGGGTCGGCCGCCACGGGTGGAAGACGAGGACGTTCCTGCCGAATCTGCAAACGAGCCTGGCGACAGGAAGGACGGGTAGCCCCGACAACAGCCGCGACCGCAGTGGGTTGCGATTCGGTGGACGGTGATTTCTGCGTTTTCCTCCGCCAGCAAAGTATTCGCTCCCGTCGAAGCGAAACGAGCTCGTCTCCGGTATTCGTCCGATGAGAAGCCGGGTATTCAACGGAAGAAAAGTGGCCAGGGGTTTCGCTTCGTTGCGCCCGATGGGCGGAGGGTCACCGATCGGGAAACGATCAATCGCATCAAGCACCTGGCGATTCCGCCGGCGTGGACGGACGTGTGGATCTGTCGCTTCGAAAACGGCCACATTCAAGCGACGGGCCGCGATGCGCGTGGCCGCAAGCAGTACCGCTATCATGAGCGCTGGCGCGAGCAGCGAGACGAAACGAAGTTTGCCCGGATGCTGGAGTTCGCCCACGTGCTGCCGAAGATTCGCCGGCGTGTGCGGGCCGACCTCCGCCGGCGTGGTTTGCCCCGGGAAAAGGTGCTGGCCACCATCGTGCGGTTGCTGGAGAGCACGTTGATTCGCGTGGGCAATGATGAGTACGCGCGCGACAACCACTCGTATGGGCTAACCACGATGCGCAACCGGCATGTCGCGGTTCATCGGGAGAAGTTGCGTTTCACTTTTCGCGGGAAAAGCGGCAAGAAGCATGAGATCAGCATTCACGATCGGCTGCTCGCCCGCATTGTGAAGAAGTGTCAGGAGATGCCCGGCCAGGAGCTGTTCGTCTATGAGGACGAAAGCGGCGCCATCCGCGACGTCGATTCGCAGGATGTGAACGAATACCTGCGCGAAATCACCGGCGATGATTTCACCGCCAAGGACTTTCGCACCTGGGCGGGGACGGTGCTGGCGGCGATTGCCCTGCGGGAGTTCGAGGCCGTGACGCTTCGCGGGCAGTTGAAGAAGAATATCGTGCGCGCGATCGAGGCAGTAGCGCGGGTGCTGGGCAATACGCCGACGGTGTGCCGCAAATGCTATATCCACCCGGAGATTCTGGAGTCCTACCTTTCGGGAAACACCATCGCCACCATCCAGCAGCGCGCGGCAGGGAAAATCCGTCGCGGATTTGCTCATCTCAGTTCCGCGGAATCGGCCGTGCTGGTTCTCCTGCAGAGTCGCTTGAAGCGCCGGCGAAAGCGGTCATGAAGTGGGAATTTTCGGTGATCGACGACGAGGGAAATCCGGTCCGAGTATAGAGGCTGTGGATCTCGTTTCGCCCCATCCCTTTTGGCTGCTGAAGAATGGTCTGCCGCATGAGTATCCGTCGCTGCAGGAGGACGTGCGCTGCGAGGTGCTGGTCCTCGGCGCCGGGATCAGCGGCGCCTTGATTGCGCATACCCTGGTCAAGGCCGGTTGGAATGTGGTCGTCGTCGACAAACGGGATGTCGCCGGCGGCAGCACCAGCGCCAGCACGGCGCTTTTGCAGTATGAGATCGATACCCACCTCGTGGATCTCATCCGGCGGATGGGCAAGCGTGATGCCCAGCGCGCCTACCGCGCCTGCCACGATAGTATCGATACCATCGAACGACTTGCCGGAGAGGTGGGAGCAAAGTGCGCCTTTCGCCGCAAAGACAGTGCTTATCTCGCCACGAAGCACTCGGAGATTCGCCTGCTCCAACAAGAATGCGCGGCCCGCCGGGAAGCGGGCATCGCGGTCGACTTTCTCGACGAAAAGGAAATCGGTGCGCGATTCTCCTTCTCCCGGCCCGCCGCGCTGATTTCCTCGCAGGCCGCCGAACTGGATGCGCACCGCCTGACGCACGTTTTACTGGCCGACGCCGTCACTCGGGGAGCGCGCGTATTCGATCGCACGATCGTGACCCATTTGGAGCCCGGCCGTCGGGGAGTGCGGTTGAAGACCGATACCGGGCAACTCATCCACGCCACCCATGTCGTCATGGCGACCGGTTACGAATCCCAGGCATTCCTTCCCCAGCGGATTGTCCGACTGAAAAGCACCTTCGCCCTGGCGAGCGAAGCGGTGCATCGATTTCCTGGCTGGTGGAAGCGATGCCTGCTTTGGGAGACCGCCCGTCCCTATCTTTATCTCCGAACAGCGGCGGGCGGGCGCATTCTGGTGGGCGGTGAAGACGTTCCTTTCCGTAACCCGACGGAACGTGATCGCCTCATCCAGAGCAAGACCGCGCGATTGGCTACGCGATTCCATCGCCTGTTTCCCGAGATCCCTTTGCGCGTGGACTATCGGTGGGCCGGCACGTTCGGAGAAACGAAGGACGGCCTTGCCTATATCGGATGCATTCGGCAGATGCCGCGTTGCCATTTTGCCTTGGGATTCGGTGGCAACGGCATCACCTACAGCGCTGTCGCCGCGGCGATCATTCGCCAGACGCTGGCGGGACGCCGGCATCCGGATGCGCATCTCTTCGGCTTCGATCGCTAATATCAGGCGAGCCCCTGACATCTTCCGGCGCATCCGTGGCGAAGAGAAGGACGGAACATCAAACCCGATAAATCCTATGAGTCTTTTCGCTCCAACCTTCAACAATCTCCGTGAACTTTACCTCAACGAGCTCCGCGACCTTTACAGTGCGGAGACCCAACTGATCGACGCTCTGCCGAAAATGGCGGAAGCGGCGACGTCTTCCGCTTTGAAAGAGGCCTTCACCAGCCATCTGGCGGAGACCCGGACGCACGCCCGCCGCCTGGAGCAAATTTTTGCCGCGTTGAACGAAGAGCCCACCGGCGAGACCTGCGCCGCCATGAAGGGCCTCATCTCCGAGGGGGAAGATTATGTCAAAGCCGGTGGAGACGACTCCGTGCGCGACGCTGGCCTCATCGGCGCCGCCCAGCGGGTTGAGCACTACGAGATGGCCGGCTACGGGACCGTCCGGGCTCTGGCGAAACGATTGGGAGAAAACTCCGCTGCCCAGATTTTGCAGATGACGCTGGAGGAAGAAGGCGCGGCGGACAAAAAGCTCACCGCCATCGCGGAAAGTCAGGTCAATCCGGTCGCAGCGATTTGAGGAGAACCGCTCACGTGCCTGGTTTCCGCACCCGTGGGGTTCGACCTCACGGGTGCGCTTCGGCGTCGCTAAAAAAGAAGACGCAGGCGAGGGAGCGAAATTAATTACGGGCGGTCTGGCCGGCGTTGAGCAGGAGGATGCGGCGAACTTCCTCGACGGCCTGTGGGTTCTGATGTTCAGAACCTCGAGAATGGAGCGGGTGAAGGGAATCGAACCCTCGTATGCAGCTTGGGAAGCTGCCGTTCTACCATTGAACTACACCCGCGGCAGCTGGAAAGCTTCGCTTACTGCCAGGAGACGATGTCGTCGGAATTGCTGTTCGTGCCGGAATTCCGATACATGCTGTCACCCTTGTTCCCGAGCATTCCGTCTTTGCCAATCGAGAACACGCACACGCCCGTGAGGGGAGCGGTTTGTCCCTGGAAGTCGGTGTAAGGAAGATTGGAGATCTTGTTGTCGTAGTCGCCGTCGATGCAGACGCGATACTGATTGCCCCACGGATCGATGTAGGAATTCTTGGTCACGCCGTTGGCTGCATCCTGCGTGGCGAAGCCGCTCTTGGGATTGTTCGGGTCCGAGGCGGTCCTGCCGTCGAAGAAGACGATCGCGCGAGGATTGTATTGGTTCGGCTGGCCGGGCGTCTGTCCGATATTGCGGAGGATATCGAAAAGGACCTGGTTGGCATTGGTGCCGTCACCGAAGATGACGTCCGAGGGGCTCTGGGCGTTGGCCAGGTTGCCGAGAGGATACTTGCCGTATTCCGTGTAGTATTGCTTCACCGCAGTCGCGATGCCGGTCACCGCCGTGCGGGCTTCGGCCTTGCGCGCCTGATCCTTCGCCACGCCGATGGCGGGGAAGAGCAAGCCCATGAGGATGGCGATAATGGTGATGACGGTCAGCAATTCGACCAGGGTGAATGCCGAGATCCGATTAGAGGGCTGGGGGCGATTGTTCATTGGAAAAACCTTTATTAGGAAGCTACTGATGAGAAGCGTGATGACAACAGAAAATCTGTCTCTACACGAAAATTCGAATCGCACCGGTGAAATAGAGTGGCCGTCTGCGCAAGAGGAATTTTTATCAGTCGACGGAAATGCTTCCCTGTTCGTGCGTTACGCGCGCCCTGCTGAAGAGGCGCGCGCTTGCGTCGTGCTGGTGCATGGGCTGGGCGAATACTCGGGACGCTATGGACACGTGGCTCGGGCGCTGGTGGAACGGGGTTTTTCCGTCGTCGGATGGGATCTGCGCGGGCATGGCCGGTCCACCGGCACACGGGGGGATATGACCAACGGCGAAGCTTTGGTAGAGGATCTGGCCGCGGTCTGTGCCCGGTTTCGCCCGAAGACGACACCGCTTTTTCTCTTTGCCCACAGCTTGGGCGGACAGGTCGCCCTGCGGTTTTTGGAGAAGAACGCGACGGTGTGCCGTGGGGCGGTGATTGCCTCCCCCTGGCTGCGCCTGGCCTTCAATCCGCCCTGGTGGAAGCTCCTGCTGGCCCGGTTGGCGATGCACGTCTGGCCGAGTTTCATTCAGGCGCGGGACATCAGCCCCGAGCGACTCTCGCGGGATGCCGCGCACCTCGCTGCCTTTCCAGACTTGAATCTGCTGCACCAATCCATCTCGGCACGGATGTATTTTTGGGCGCTGGCGGGCGGCGAACGGATCTTCGCCGGAGCCGCAGCGGTGCGTACGCCGCTGCTTTTGCTGCACGGAGACCATGATCCGGTGACCTGCCATCGCGCCACTGGTGAATTCTTCGAGCGCGTGGGCAGCGCGGACAAAACGCTGCGGATTTTTCCCGGCGCCCGGCACGAGACGCACAATGAATTGGATCGCGGGCAGCTGCTGCAGGAGGTGGGGGATTGGATCGCCGCCCGGGTGGCGCCCTTGGAAAAGACGTAATTTTTCCCTTTGCTCCGGGAAAAATATCCGTATAGTCCGCGTCCCTTTTCCTACCAAAAACGAACCTTTTTATGTCTCAACATCGCAGTCTCAAAGGCCAAAGCACCATCGCCGCGAAGCGCAACGTCCTGAAGCGTTTCGAGCGCGTCGAACTTCTCCAGCAACGTGGTCAGTACAAGCAGGGTGACAAAGTCGTCGGCCTGCGCAAGACCAAGCCGAACGAGTAATCGCACGGCGCTTGAAAGCGCCATCGCCTGATTCTTTTTTTTAAAACCGCCGAATGCCTTGTGCGTTCGGCGGTTTTGCTTTTCCCGATTTCACAAAAGCCACGCCGCTCCCGGGAGGTGGAATTGCGCGTCGGCGGGCAGTTGCACGCCGAAATGTTCGGCCAGCACGGCCAGCAATTCCTGCTTCGAGGTGAGCAGGCGGATGTTCGCCTGGCCGCGCCCGTCGCGGAGGATGAGCCGGTTGTCGAGCAGGGTCACGCGGCCACCATCGGGTCCGGCGCGGGCGACGAGGATGTTGCTTTTGAAGTGCGATTTCGGGTGGGTGGAGGTGAACCAGTTGGCCACTTCCCGGTCGATCATCGGCATCGTTTCCAAGGTGAATTCGCAGATGTCCTGCCATTCGCCGCCGAGGCGCACCTGGTGGTAATAGATCGCGCCTTCCTTGATGAGCCGGCGTGGTTCGTGGGGCGTGGGTTGCTCCGTATCGAGCTCGAGGCGCAACGCGTACGAGGGGCTCATGCCGCCCACGCCGACATCCGCGAGCCACGATGCGCCGTCGATTTCCACGCGACTGAACAGATGGGTGCGCGGCGGGGTGAAGTCGCGCGGACGTTGCCAGCGCGCGCGGGCGCTGATCGGCGTGACGTCGAAGCCGAGCGCTTGCAGGACGAGCTGGAACAAGCCGTTCTGTTCGAAGCAATAACCGCCGCGGCGTTCGTGGATCAGCTTCCGCTCGATCGCCGCGGGATCGAGGGAAATGCCGCGCCCGAGCAGCACATCGAGGTTTTCAAACGGAATGGTCTGCACATGGCGCAAGATGAGGCCATTGAGCGTGGCCAGGGTCGGCTCACGCGGGCCGGTGTAGCCGATGCGGCGAAAGTAAGCGTCAAGGTCGATCGAGGGCTCTGACATGCGGGGCATGGTAGAGCATTTTGGACGAAACAGTAGTCCGGGCTGAATTAAACGCGGAGGCCGCAGCGCGGCGAAGCCGCAACCAAAAGGGGAGCCACGAACATGCGAAAAGACAGGGAAGGGAAAGTGACCCGCGAATCACCCGAATGACGCGAATGATCTGCCCTCATTCGTGTTATTTGCGTGATTCGCGGGCCAAAAATTCTACGCGTCGTGCGGACATTTTCATGGTTAGCACTGCAGCGCGGCGAAGCCGCGGATTTAGGGACACCGGAAAATTCGGCCGCAGCTCACTGGGAGGGGCGACTTCCTGGAAAAAACCCTGCGTCGCGGAGCGACGCCCTCAAAGAGAGGCGCTGCGCGCATCGGTTTTTCGGTCAGCGACTAGGAAGTCGCCGCTCCCAGTGGCGCCATCCCCTTCGACATCTAAATCCGAGAAAAGATGTGGGTAATGCTGGCCGCCCGACAGGGGCAGGATTGCTCTGAAGATTGGGGAGCGCGCGGGAGCCCTTCGACAAGCTCAGGGCCTTTCCCTCGGCAGGCTCGGGACCTTGAGCTTGTCGAAACGGGAGCCTGTCGAAACGGCGCGTCCCTCCGTTAGAGACGGAGAAAAAAGTGCCCGCGAATCACGCGAATGACACGGATGGGGTATCTTTCATTCGCGTTATCTGGGTGATTCGCGGGCCTAAAACCTAACTGCCGATTTCTTTCACACCCTCTTAGATTTGCACCCGCCGCCATGCGCCTGGGGTGACGCCGTGGGTTTCCTTGAAGGCGGCCTGCAGATAGTGGCTGTGGGCGAAGCCGGTTTGCGCGGCGATGGTGTCGATGGTCAGATCGGTCTCGCGGAGCAGACGTTCCACTTCGCGGAAACGGACGCGCAGGATCTCTTCCTTCGGGGTGCGCTGGAGCGCGGCTTTCATCCGGCGGTCGAGAGTGCTGCGGGAGGCGTTCAGCTTGTGGCAGAGTTGGTCGACATTCAGGCCATGGAGCGCTTCTTCGCGGATGAGCCGCGCGGCGTGGGCGACGAAGGGATCGTTGATCACCAGGCTGTCGGAGGAATGCCGGACGACGATGCCCTTGGGCGGAATGAGGACCGCCGAGCGCCGAAGACGCCGGCCGCGCATAAGCTGATCGAGCATCTCCGCGGCGGCGTAGCCCACGGCCTGGCCATCGTAGCGCACGCTGGTCAGCGGGGGAGTAGCAAAGGAGCAGAGCGTCTCTTCGTTTTCCGCGCCGACCACCGCCACCTCCTCGGGCACGGCGACGCCGGCCCGCTGGCAGGCCTCGAGCAGGCGCACGCCGAGCTGATCGTTGGCCGCGAAAATGCCGACCGGTTTGGGCAGTTCCTGCAGCCAGGCGACGAGACGGGCCTGGCTTTTTTCCCAATCCTTCGCGCTGTCCGAGGTGGTCTCGGGGAGCCGCGAACAGCGCGCGCCGAGCGCTTCCACCGTGGTGACGAAATTTCGGATGCGTTCGACGAAAAAGCTCTCGGTGTGCAGGCTGTAAGCCGCGAATTGCCGGTAGCCGCGTTCCAGGAAATGTTCGGCGACGGACGCGCCGATGAGCCGGTTATCCATCCCCACGTAGGGACGGCTGCCGCCGAAATTGGTGGTGCGGAGTTCGATGGCCGGCAGGCCCGTGGCCTCGATGAGACGCCCCATTTGCGGAGTGAAGGTGCGGGTGAGAATCCCGTCGCCATCCCAATCGCGGAGCCACGCGGGCGGCGAGGAATCGAGCGCGCGCAGCTCCAGAAAAGTCGACCACGGACCGTGCGCCGCGATGTAACGCCGCACCCCGGCGAGGAGTTCCCGGGTGTAGGTGCGCGTCGTTTCAATGAGCAGGGCAACGCGAGGAGTGCGGCGGCGGGTGGGCATGAAAAGGGGAAAAACGCGGTGACGAAAAACCTGAGGATGAGTGCAACATAGTTGCAGTGACACGCCGCGCCAAGCCGTTAAGGTGCGACATCGTGAAGCCCAAAGTTCTTGTCATTGTCGGTGATGCCACGGAAACCGTGGATACCCTTTACCCGTATTATCGTTTGATCGAAGGCGGCTATCAGCCGGTCGTCGCCGCGCCGGAAAAGCGCAAGTACCAGATGGTGCTGCACGAGGTCAAACCGGGCTGGACGATCACCAAGGAATGGGAGGGCTACAGCATCGATGCCGAGATCGCCTTCAAGGACATCCAGCCGGAGGACTACGCGGGCATCTTTTTCAGCGGCGGACGGGCGCCGGAATACATCCGCGAGGACCAGGATCTGCTGCGCATCACGCGCTGGTTTTGGGAAAACAAAAAGCCGATGGCCAGCGTCTGCCACGGCGTGGAGATTCCCGCCCGCGCGGGGATCGTGAAGGGGTTGCGCATGGCCACGGTGGCGAAGTGCCAGTTCGACCTCGAGGTCTGCGGCGGCATCTATGTGAATGAGCCGTGCGTCATCGACCGGCACATGGTGAGCGGGCGCACCTATCACGACAGCGGCCATTTCGTGGGGCCGTGGATTCAAATGCTGGATGCGCAGCGCGGCGCCTGAATTTCCTGAGAGACTGTGAAAGTGCCCGCGAATGACGCGAATGACACAAATGGGCGTATTTTTCATTCGCGTCATCGGTGTGATTCGCGGGCCAAATAATCTCGCTGCCGCTTTATTTCACAGTCTCTGAACTCCTTCTTCCATGATGACCCGCAGAACATTCTTCCTGGGCGGCTGTGAAAAAGTGCCCGCGAATTACGCGAATGACACAAATGGGTGTATTTCTCATTCGCGTCATCCGTGTGATTCGCGGGCCAAATAATCTCGCTGCCGCTTTATCTCACAGTCTCTGAGCTCCTTCTTCCATGATGACCCGCAGAACATTCTTCCTGGGCGGCTGTGAAAAAGTGCCCGCGAATTACGCGAATGACACAAATGGGTGTATTTCTCATTCGCGTCATCCGTGTGATTCGCGGGCCAAATAATCTCGCTGCCGCTTTATTTCACAGTCTCTGAGCTCCTTCCTCCTATGATCACACGCAGAACATTCCTTCAAGCATTGGGTGCAGCGGCGGTCGGCTCCGCGGTCGCGGCGCCGGAACCGTTCCGGTTGCGCTACGTTCTTTCCTCCGCGCTCTACGGCGAGACGCCGCTCGACATCATCCTGCCGGAAGTTTCGAAAGCGGGCTGTGAGGCGATCGATATCTGGTGCCGGGCGCACGGCAATCAGCGGGAGCAAATCACCGAAATGGGCGATGACGCCTTCGCCGCGCTCCTGGCGAAAAATCATACCCAGCTCGGGGTGACGACGCGCTATCCGCTCGGACCATTCAAGCTGCAGGAGGAGATGGTGTGGTTGAAGAAGCTCGGCGGGAAGATCGCGCTCT
Source organism: Chthoniobacter flavus Ellin428 (assembly GCF_000173075.1). Lineage (GTDB taxonomy): Bacteria > Verrucomicrobiota > Verrucomicrobiia > Chthoniobacterales > Chthoniobacteraceae > Chthoniobacter > Chthoniobacter flavus. Next base: position 9,925 of record NZ_ABVL01000009.1, on the reverse strand, counting down.
GCGGTTGTTCCGGGGCGAAGAATCCGCAGGGCGCCGAAGCCAAGGCCGCGATCCAGGAGTTCATCGAGAAGATGAAGCCGCATGTGGCCAAGGCAGAAGAACTGGGCGTGACCATTGCCATTGAGAATCACGCCAATACCGCGCTGCATCATCCCGATTCGTTGCGCTATTTTGCGGAGTTCAATCATTCGCCGGCCATGGGCGTGGCCTTCGCCTTTCATCATTTGCACGAGTGGCAGGAGCAGATTCCCACGCTCCTTCGCGATCTCGGTGCGGCGCAATTGCCGTTCATCTATTTCCAGGAATACTCCGAGGGGATCAGCAAGAAGGTGGCGAAGGAAATCGAGATGCAGCAGATGCCCGGCTTCGGCGGCTCGCTCGATTACCACGCGGTCTTGAAAGCGATGCGGGAGATTCGTTTTGCCGGCGTCGTTTCGCTCTTCATGCACCCCACGCCGCGCGGCGTACCGATCCTGCCGACGACGGCGGAAGTCACCGCCGCGGTGAACAAATCGCGGGCCTACGTGGAAGGTGTCCTGAAAGAAATCGCGTGATGGAGGGGATGATGAGATCACTGCCAGTGAAGGGTCTGATTGGGGAAATGGATATCCAAAGGGCGGTGAAGCGGCAGGTTATCCCGAAGGGATATCGGACCGTAGCCGGGGGTAGAGCGAGCTCGGCGAGCGACACCCCCGGATATCCATCCACCACGATTCCCACCCCGGAGGGGTGGAGGAGCCATCTGTCAGCGAGCAATTCCGGCACCGCCTCCGGGGTGCATCGCAAGGAGAGGCGGTTCCCGGGGGTGACGCTCGCAGACTCGCTTACCCCCGGATATCCATCCACCACGATTCCGACCCCGGAGGGGTGGAGGAACCATCTGTCAGCGAGAAATTCCGGCACCGCCTCCGGGGTGCATCGCAAGGAGGGGCGGTTCCCGGGGGTGACGCTCGCAGACTCGCTTACCCCCGGCTACGGTCCGGTATCCCTCCGGGATAAAGGCATGCGCGCACTCGCTAAAGCAGTGCTCCTTTCCGTGCTCTTGCTCATGGCGGCTGCAACTCTGCACGCGGAGCCGCTGGTGGTGGGCTTCGAGCGGTTTCACCAGGATGCGCCGACGGTGGAAGGCGGGCGCCTTCTTTATAACGAGCTCGGCTGCGTCAATTGCCATGGCGGTGACACGGGATTGCCCGCACGCCGCGGACCCGATCTGAGCAGCGCCACCCGCCGGGTCGAGGTGGCGTGGCTGCGGAAATTCCTGGCGAATCCCTCAGCGGCCCATGCCGGCTCGACGATGCCGCAGATTCTTTCCGCGGACAAACCGGAGGACATCGAGGCGGTGGTCCACTATCTCGACTCGCTGCAGCCAGCCTCGCCATCGAAGACAAAGCCGAAGCCGCTCGGGCACGTGAATGCGGGGCGGGGTGGGGAGCTCTTTCACACCTTCGGCTGCGTGGCCTGTCATGCGCCGCAGGCGGATTACACGCCGCCGGAAGGAATGCCCAAGGCGGCGGAGTTTACCTATCGCTCGATCGGCTTTGCCAACCTTGGCGAAAAATGGTCGCTGGCCACGCTGGCCGCATTCATCAACGACCCGCTCAAGGTCCGTCCGGATGGGCGCATGCCGAAGACCGCCATGGAGCTGGATGACGCCGTGGACATTGCCGGCTATCTGCTGCATTACGAATCGAGCGAAGGGAAATCCGCGCCGGGGCTCCCGCCCTTCAAAGCGGACCCGGCACTGGCGGAACGCGGGCGGGCCATCGTGGCCGCGGCTCGTTGCGCGGCCTGCCACCAATTGCCGCAGGACGTGACGGCGAAACCGGTCGCGCTGACGCAGCACGAAGGCGGTTGCCTCGCGCCGCAAGCGGCCTCCGGAGTGCCGCACTATGCATTGAGCGGCCCGCAGCGGGCCGCGCTGCAACTCTTCCTGGCGAAGCGTGAGCAGCCGGCATCGCTAAAACAACTCACCGATCTGACGCTCGAAGCGCTCAACTGTCTCGCCTGCCACGAGCGCGACGGCCGCGGCGGGCCGGATGCCGCGCGCAAGGCTTACTTCCTCGGCGATCACAATCTCGGCGACGTCGGCCGGTATCCGCCACCGCTCACCGGCATCGGGCGCAAGCTGCAGCCGGAGTGGCTGCAGAAAGTGCTCACTGGCGAATATCGGGTGCGGCCTTACTTGCAAACGAAGATGCCGATCTTCGGCGTCGCGACGCAGAAGCTGGGCGCGATGTTGACCGCGACCGATGCGCGGAAAGAAAGCGCGCTGACCGGTGGCGACGACACCGCCGGGCGCAAGCTCATGGGCACGCAAGGCGGCATCGGCTGCATCACGTGTCATCGCTTCGGCGAGCACGCGTCGCTCGGCATTCAGGCGCTCGACTTGAGCAATCTGGGCCAGCGCATCCAGCCGGCCTGGTTGAAGGAATATCTCATCAATCCCGCGGCCTATCGGCCGGGCACGCTCATGCCGTCCTTCTGGCCGGAAGGCAAGGCCTCGAATCGCGAAATCCTCGGCGGCGACACCGACCGGCAGATCGCCTCCATCTACGCCTTCGCCGCCAGCGCGAACGGGGAGCCGGAAGGTTTTCCGCCGAAAGGCGGCGGCCAGTTTGAGCTCATCCCGAAGGATCGCCCGATCGTGCAGCGCACCTTTATGGAAGGCGTCGGCACGCACGCCATCCTCGTCGGTTTTCCCACCGGCGTGCATCTCGCTTACGATGGCCAGAACGCGCGGCCGGCGCTGGCCTGGAAGGGCAAATTCTTCGACGCCTACAACACCTGGTTCTCGCGCTTTGCGCCGTTTGAGAAGCCGCCGGGCGAAGCCATCGTCTCCTGGCCGGCGCCGGCGGCCGCGCCGCCGCAGTTGCGCTTTGGCGGATACCGGCTCGATAAGCAGGGCGTGCCGACGTTCCTCTATGCGATCGATGGCGTGGCTTTCGCAGAGCGTTTCGAGGGCGTCCCGAATGGCCTGCATCGCACCCTCACCTGGAATGCCGCGGCGCGGAATGCGCCGGCGATCACGCATCCCGCCGGCGTCAGCGTCACCGAGGATCCCGGGAGCGCGCCCGGCCATCGCAGCTTTACCTATTTGTGGAAATGAAAGCGTCCTTCCTGGCTCTCACCCTGCTCGCTTCCGCTGCTGTCGCCGGGGCGGCGGAGCCCTACGAGATCGTCGATATCCTCACCGCGAATTCGCCTTCGGCCTCGCGGAGCAAAGAATGGAAACCGAGCGAAGGAATTCCGCTCGAGGTCAGCGGGATGGATTGGACGCCGCAGGGCAAACTGGCCGTGGCGATTCGCAAGGGCGAGGTCTGGATGCTCGATGGCGTGCTCGGCGCGCCGGACCAGGTGAAGTATCAGCTCTTCGCCTCGGGCCTGCATGAACCGCTCGGCGCGTTGTGGGATGGCGATAGCCTGCTCGTCATGCAGCGCACGGAAATGACGCGCCTGCGCGACACCGATGGCGACGGCGTGGCCGACGAATATCTCACCGCGGGCAACGGGTGGAACGTCTCCGGCGCGTATCATGGTTACGCTTACGGTCCGCGGCGCGATGGGCAGGGGAATCTCTGGGTCTCGCTGAATGTCGACATGGGCGACCATTCCGATAACAAGGCGCCCTGGCGCGGCTGGACCGGCACGATCGGTTACGACGGCCACTTCCAGCCGATGTGCGCGGGGATGCGCTCGCCGTGCGGCCTCGGGGCCAATCTCGCGGGCGATATGTTTTGCGTGGATCAGCAGGGGACCTGGGTGCCGGCCACGCCGATCTATCATCTGCGCAGGGGCGCGTTTTTCCTGAACCCCGAGGGGATTGCGTCGGAGAATCTGCCGAACTCGCCGCTCAAGCTCTCGGCGAAGGTACCGGAGAAAGTGCCGTATCCCGAGGCGGTGCGCGCGTTGCCGGAAATGCGCGTGCCGGCGGTCTGGCTGCCGTACGTGAAGATGGGACGCAGCGGGACCGATCTCGCGGTGTGCAATGCGGGCGGGAAGTTCGGGCCGTTCGATGGCCAGATGATGGTCGCGGAATTCACCGATGCGAAGGTCAGCCGCGTCTTCATGGAAAAGGTCGGCGGCGAATACCAGGGCGCGGCGTTTCCGTTTCTCAGCGGCTTCGCCTCCGGGATTGTGCGGCTGCTTTTTGCGCCGGATGGCAGTCTCTTCGCGGGCATGACCAGCCGTGGGTGGTCGTCGCTCGGCACGAAATCCTATGGCCTGCAGCGGGTGCGGTGGAATGGGACGATGCCCTTTGCCATCCGCGAGATGCACGCGGTACCGGATGGGTTTGAGCTGGTCTTCACCCTGCCGGTCGATGCCGCGACCGCGGGGAATCCGGCGTCGTACTCGATGACGAATTCACACTTACCTCTATTCCGGGGCGTACGGCAGTGATGAAATCCAGACGCAAGTGAATGCCATCACCAGCGCCACGGTGAGCAGCGATCGGCTGCGAGTGCACTTGAAGGTCGAAGGCCGGCGCGAGCTGTATGTGCACGAGTTGCATTGCAATGGGGTGCGCTCGGCCGGCGGCGCGCAGCTTGATCACGCGGATGCGTACTACACGCTCAATCATATTCCGAAGTTGTGAGAGGGGGGATAGATAGCCGCTCCCCTCGCGGTTATTCTGGGCGGGGGCGGCTCAAACACTAGCGGGCGTCCCCGGTAGCGCGAAGCGCCCCGAAAAAAACATGTCATCCTGAGCGGAGCGGGGAAGCATGGGCGGAGCCGAAGGACCTCTGACTTCCGAGGGTTTTTGTGCGGAGCTTCTTCAATTGACGCGCGGCCACGCGCATGGCGTGAAGGCTCCGCACGAGAACCCGCAGAAATTGGAGGTCCTTCGACTCCGCCCATGATTCCCCGCTACGCTCAGGATGACATTTTTTGGGGGAGCGCTTCGCGCATTTCCTGCCACACGCTTATTGCTGCAGCACTATCCCTCCTCGCGGTCATTCTGAGCGGAGTGGAGGGAGTGTAACGACCGGAACGCAGTCGAAAGCCGAGTCCGCGAGACGCCTATGGGACTGTGGGGCAAACCCGGCCGAACAACCAGCGAGACGCCCATGGGACTGCGGGGTAAACCGGACCGAATAACCAGCGATGATCGCTGGTAAAGCGACGGGGTTTGCCCCGCAGTCCCATAGGCGTCTCGCGGACTCGGCTTTCGACTGCGCGCCCCGCCGCCTTCGCCCTCCGGGGCGCTCCGCTCAGAATGACCGCGGGGAGGGATAGTGCGGCAGCAAAGAGGCCGGACCCAAGCATGGGAAGTTGCCGGTAACCTGGAGAAACAAGAAGGGGGGCAAGAGAAAGGGTAACTCCCCTTCAAAGCTAACACCGATCCACTCACCAAGCCCCATCGAAGACCGCACCCAGCAGCAAAGAAAACCCCTGCATTCAATCCCTGACCCAGTATATATAGGCCCCCACTTATGATGTAAAGACTTATTTCTTGTACCAGAGTAAGTTTTTCACCATGGAATCCAATAACTCATGACTTCCACCCGCCCGGAGGAAGCCACGGAGGTCTTTCGTCGGCGGGACGAATAACTTGGCCGGCCGGGGAATGACTTCCAGTAAGGCGCGCGCTCCGCCCACTCCCGGTCCGTCATTGTCCGTCACCACGATCACTTCGTCCGGCCAGAGTTGCCCGATGATATTCAGGATGATCTCCGTCCCGCCGCGGCAGGACGCGCGGCCGACCGGGAAGAAACCCAGGTCCAGCGCCGCCGCGCTGTCCGACGGCCCTTCACAGATCAGCAGCCGCTGATTCGGCACGATGGCGTGATACGCCCCGTACGGATAGAAGACCCCCGCCTTGGAGCCGGTGACCGCGAACTTCCTGCCGTCGCGGGAGCGCAGGCGGATGCCGATGGGATGCGCGGCGTTGTAACTGGTGCCGTCATACATCGGGATGGCCAGGGCCTTCCGCTCCTCGGCATAGGCCGCGCCCAGCCAGCGCAACGACTGGGCAGACACGCCCAGCAGTTCCGCCTCCTGCTCCAGTCCCGGGTGCGCCGCCTTCCAATAGCGTTGCATGATCACTCCCATGTCCGGCGGCGGCGGCTGCGGTTTGGGCAGAGGCGGCGGTAACATCGGGGCTTCGCCGTCGAAGGAATGGAACCAGCCACCGTTCTTCAGCGGACGCGGGCTTTCCACCCGCATGCAACACCAGCCTTTTCCGCCCCGGCAACACCAGTCCGGCTTCCGGCAAATACCGCACGGCTCCCGGCGGGAAACGCGCTGCCATCGATCATGCGGGATCATAGCGGAGTCGGCCGGAAAGCGGGACGGGGAATGGCCACAAAAAGGCCCAAGAGGCACAAAAAAATGTTCCTCGGGCAAGTGGTGGCGCTCGTCGATATCCGGCGGGTGAAACTGCCGTCTTCCGCAAAGAGACTTTGAAATAAAGCGGCAGCGAGATTATTTGGCCCGCGAATCACACAGATGACGCGAATGAAAAGTACGCCCATTTGTGTCATTCGCGTAATTCGCGGGCACTTTTTCACAGTCTCAAAGACCTGCTTTTGTGCTTTTTGTGCCTCTTTGTGGCCATTCATTGCCTTATTGAGGTTGAGTTTTCGCAGTGGTCCTGAGTTATCGGGGACAATCCCGGCGGTAACTTCCAGTGGTTCGCCTGGATGGCGGTGATGAGTTGCGCGGCGCGGTCAAAGCTCATGCTTCCCGTTTCAAACCCGTAGCGCTTCAACACCGTCGCTTGCTTCAGCGAGCAGAGATGGTTGTTCCAACGATAGAATTGGGCGTCGATTAACTTCCGGGCATTGGCATAACTCAGGGTGTCGGGATCGATCCCGATCTTATTGATGAGCAGGGCCCGCTGCTTCGGCGATAACTCCTTGCCCGACCGGTCGGACTCCTCGAGCACCGGCTGCACATCGAAGGCATCGAAGGGATCCACCTTTCTCGCGGTGAACCGCGCGCCCACGACCAGCCGGCGCCGCCGCTCCTCTTCCTCCCGGCGCCGGCGCTCGGCCTCCTCCTTGCGCTGGGCCACGAGCTGTTCCTTCTCGGCGAGCACGTCGCAGACGTTGCGCGGGGCCTTCGCCTTGTGCAGGGCGAGCAGCGCCAGGTCTTTCACTTCCTCGCTGTAATCGCCGCCGAGGATATCCGTCGCGGTCATGAGCTTGTGCCGCCCGCTATTGCCGACGAAGTCGACCAGCAGGCAGGCTTTCTTCGCACTGGCGGCGATGGCCGCCCGGCGCTCCGCGGGCGTCGCCGGGCCATCGACCACGCCGGGCAGCGGACGGGTGGCGCGGCCGGCCATCTGCGCGTAGAGCGCGCGGCTCTTCGTCGGGCGGCCCATGACGATCACTTCCACGCCGGGCGCGTCGAATCCCTCGGTGGCCACGCCGACGTTGCAGAGGATCTGCGTCGAGCCATCGAGCACGCGGCGCATGATCTTGCGCCGCTCCTCCCGGTCCGTCGCGCCGCAGACAAATTGCGCGATGCCGGCCCGGTGCCGGTTGAGGATGTTACAAGCCATCTCGGCCTGTTTGACGCTCGAGGTGAAGAGGATCGTCTGGCGGCTGCCGGCGATCTCGATGGTCGCGGCGCACGTGCCGTGCATCACGCGTTCCTGTTCCATCACGCTCGCCAGCTCGGCGCTGTTCAGGTCGCCCGCGGTCGTGTGGATCTGGCTGTAGTCGAGGCCGTCGATGGTCACCATCTGCTGCTCCACCGGGACCAGCCAGCCATCGTCAATCGCGGCGCGCACCTCGTAGTCGAAGGCCACCGACTCGCAGACCAGCCCGAGCGCCGCCTGGTCCGCGCGATCCGGCGTGGCGGTCACGCCGAGCAGCTTGGCTTTCTCGTTGCGCAGGAAGTATTCGAGCACTGCGCGATAACTGGCCGCGGTGGCGTGATGAAATTCATCGACCACGATGGTGTCGAAGTCTTCCGGCCGGAAACGTTCCATGCGCCGCCGATTGCCGCCGCTGACCAGCGTCTGGATACTGGCCACCACGACGGGCGTCTTGTGAAAGAGGCTGTTCGAGGCGACCTGCTCCGCCATCTCGACCTCGGCCTCCAGCCCGGTGACCGCCTCGATTTTCTTGACCGCCTGGACGATCAATTCCTCGCGGTGGGCGATGACCAACGCGCGGCCCGGTTGCCGGCGACGGATGATCTCCGCGAAGAGCACGGTCTTGCCGCAGCCGGTGGGCAACACGCAAAGCGTCGACTGGTGCTTCTTCCACTTTTCCTCCACGGCGTCGGCCGCCGCGGCCTGATAATCCCGCAGGGTGAAGGTGCTCATTGGACGCAGGCGCTGTTGCGGACCGCCTTGAGCTCCGCGGGGACACAGGTGTCGTAAAAGAATTTGCCGACGATGCCGCGCCCCTTGCAGGAGAGGCACTGCGTGCGGCCATAACCCTGGCAGGTGGGACACACCGCGAAGGGCACGCTGTTCGAGAGGATCGAGTAAGCTTCATTCAGCTTGCCGATGACGGAATTGAGGTTGGACGGAGCGAAGAGAATGTCGTCCTGCTCGTGCGCGGATTTCGCGGCCACGCGGGCCTGCGAGACGAGTTTGAGCAACTGGTCGACCTCGGGTTTCCGCTGCCAGAGCGCGAGGATTTCCTCGGGGATGGCGTAACCCGTGGCATCGCGATGGACCTCGTTGGCGGTCTTCGTTGCCCTGGCGGCTTTCGCGGCCTTGGCGGCTTTCACTTCTTTGGCCGCGGCATTGACCGTCTTCGCGCCCTTCTCGACCGCCTTGGTTTCTGTTCCGCTCGCGAGTACCGCCCTGGCCTGCCGGACGAGACGCGGAGAAACGGCCAGTCGCTGCGCCGCCTCGGCGATGGTGGGGCAAATAGGCAAATTTGCCTCTTTGATTTTTTCGGTTCTACCACGAGGCAACCGGGCGATCTTCGCCGCCACCATGGCCCGCTGACTTTCCGTCAGGTGACGCCGATGCAAGTTCACCGAGAGGACGAACGCCAGGGCGTCTTCCCCTTGCGGAAACTGGCGGGTGCGCGGCTCGACCCCGGCGACCGCGCAGGCGCGGTAACGGTTGCGGCCGTCGAGGATCATCCCCTCGTGAATCGTGATGGGAGCCTTGAGCCCCGACGTCTGGATGTCGTTGGCCAGGTCCTTCAGGTCTTGTTCCGGCATGAGCGGGAAGAGCTCGGCCAGCGGATGGTCGGTCAGCTTATCCATGGATGGCACCGGTTTTGATTTCCCCCTCGGTGACGCCTCGCGATTCGCTCGCGGCACTGGCCTCGCCGGACGCTGTCGGCGGGAGAGTGAGTTGCGAGGTGATGTAAGCGTTGAGGCTGGCCACATTGACCAGCCGGACGCCCGCGGCCTTGCCCGGGCGGCGAATACACGCCGACTGAATCAGCCCGGCGCGCATGAGATCATAAACCAGCGTCCGGCCCATGCCGTGCGTCGCGCGCACGTCCTGGGGGCGAATCCATTCCGTGCGCGGAAGGCTGGCGTGAGGCCACCCCAAGCTGGGCCTCGTTAGCTCTGCCGAGTTGTTAGCACCGGCAGCGTGCGTAGGTATGCGTTCGTGCATGAACGCATCGAAGCACCGGTTTTTGCGCGTTTTCCGCCGCGCGGATCAAATGAACCAGGTTATCGGAATTCGCCCGCTAATTAGTCATCCGCGCGTGATGCCAGGGCGTCGATCGCCGCTTCGCGCGTAAGATAAAATAGCGCTTCTCGGAATAAAGCGATTGACGCTTTCCGGCGGCGCGAGCCGATGGGCTTTTTGGGGCTCTCCGCTCTCGTACGCGTGCGGCGAAATCACCGCAGTGAGCGCGAAGCGGCCGAAAATAAAACACCGTCATCCTGAGCGAAGCGGGGAAGCATGGGCGGAGTCGAAGGACCTCTGATCTCTGCGGGTTTTAGTGCGGAGCTTCCACGCCCAGCGCGTGACAATTCGCCTATTGTGAAACCACCT
>NZ_ABVL01000010.1 GCF_000173075.1 Chthoniobacter flavus Ellin428 | reverse complement strand
TTTCGCGCGGAGCTTCCACACCCTGCGCGTGACCACGCGCCTATTGAAGAGGCTCCGCACGAAAACCCTCGGAAGTCAGAGGTCCTTCGCTCCGCCCATGCTTCCCCGCTTCGCTCAGGATGACAGGCCTTTTTTCGGCCGCTTCGCGCGTTCCCTGAACAGCACTCATTCACTGCATGCGGTCAGTGGTGCTTTCCTGCAAAAACAAAACCTCTTCGCGGTGACCCGCGAAGAGGTTGTTGTTGAATTAGCAGCGATGCCGTTTGGTCGACTCGCCGGCCTCCGCTTTTACGCGAAGAACGCGGTGTTCGGCTTCGCTTTGACCAGCTCGCGCGGTTGGTTGAGGTGGTTGTAAACGATCGTGTCGGGATCGATGCCGAAGGCATGATAGATGGTCGCCAGCACTTCCGTCGGATGCACCGGGTCGGACTTCGGGCTCGAGCCGGTGGCGTCGGATTCGCCGTGGACGTAGCCCTTCTTGATGCCCGCGCCAGCCATGCATGCGGTGTAGCAATACGGCCAGTGATCGCGGCCGTCCGCACTGTTCGTGTTGCCGCTGGTGCTCAGGCCCTTTTCCGGGCTGCGACCGAATTCGCCAAGCGCGACGACGAGCGTTTCGTCGAGGAGACCGCGCTGTTCCATGTCTTCGATGAAGGCGCTGAAGCCCTGGTCGAACATCGGGCCCGCCTGGGTCTTCATCCGGGTAGTCAGGCCGGCGTGCATGTCCCAAGAATGGTTATCGGAGTTCGCGACCTTGGGCCAGATAACTTCGACCACGCGCGTGCCGGCCTCGACGAGGCGGCGCGCGAGGAGCAGCGATTGACCGAACGTGTTCATCCCGTAACGCGCGCGCATTTTGTCGTCCTCGCGATCAATGGCGAAGGCGTCACGCGCCTTGCCGCTGGTGATGAGGTCGAGCGCTTTGCCGTAGTATTCGTCGAGGTGATAGTTTTCCACCGCCTTGTCGATGTCGGGCATGGTGTCTTCGATCGCCTGGCGCAGCGAAGCGCGGCGCTTCAGGCGCTGGGCATAGACGTCGGGACGCAGGTTCAGGTCGTCGACCTTCACGTGGTTCATCTTCGTCATGTCCATGTCATCGCCATCGGGGAAGAGCGTGTAAGGATCGAAGCCCTTGCCGAGGAAACCGGCGTTACCTCCCTTGCCCACAACGTTCGATTCCTGCAGCGGCCGCGGCAGCACCACGAAGGGCAGCATCGGTTCGGTCGGCGGCTTGAGGCGGATGATGTTCGAGCCGAAGTTCGGATAATCCTTCGGGCTCGGCGGCTCGAGCTGGCCGGACGGCGAGACCTTGTCGGTCGTGTAGCCGGTCATAATCTGGTAAATCGCCGCGGTGTGATTGAAGAGACCGTTCGGCGTGTAACTCATCGAACGGATCATGGTGAACTTGTCGTTCACCGTCGCGAGCTTCGGCAGGATCTCGGTGAAGTTAATGCCTGGGATCTTCGTCTTGATGTTCGTGAACGGGCTGCGGATTTTGTCCGGCACATTCTCCTTCGGGTCCCACAGGTCGAGATGGCTTGGCCCACCCTGCAAGTAGACCATGACGACGCTCTTGGCCTTGCCCCAACCGGGGCCGCCTTTCGAGGCCGCGTCCGCCGCGTCGGCCCGGGCCTTCAAGCTCAGGAGCGAGCCGAGCGTGCAGCCGAGAATGGCAGACCCGCCGACGCGAAGTAAATCGCGACGAGTGATGCCGAGGTGATTGTCGCAGAGATCGCGACCGGGTTGTCCTGGGATACGCAGCATAGTTTTAGTGTTAGGGGTGGAGTGTTAGTGATTAAACAGGAACGCGGGGTTATTGACCAGCGCCCAAGTCAGGTCCTGGGCGGCGGTGAGACGCTTGTGCGTCAACTGATCATTGCTCGCCGTGGAATCCTGGCGAAGCTGGACGAGTTTCGGATCGAGCTTGATCGGCAATTCCGCTGTGGCCAGCGCGTCACGGCGCTCGAGCACACCCGGGTCGATCGGCAGCGGCATCTGATTCTTGCCCAGCGTGAGCGTGAGCTTGAGGAAATCCGGATCGGCTTCCTTCCAGTAAGCGGCGATCGCCGCCTGCTCTTCCTTGGTGCGGCTCGGCGCGGGCTTCTTCACCGCCTCGATGACCGGCGCCGGCAGACCGAAGGTCAGCGGCAGCGGAGAGGTGGTCGCCCACAGGCGGAAGTGCGCGATGGTGAACTTGCCATTGCGCGGCATGTTCATCTCGAAGCGCAGGCGCGAGCCCTCGGCATCGCCGAGCGCCTTCTTGAGCGTGAACACCGCGTAGTGCGGCACACCTGTCTTGCCGGCAATGGCCCAGCCGTTGTTTTGGTCGCCCTTCTTGCCGTCGATCGCGGTTTTAACATCGAACTTCTCCTGGCTGAAGTCCGCCATGGCGCTGGCGAAGTCGACTTCGTTCACCGCATTGGTGCGGTATTCGGAAGCCTTCATCACGAATTCGCCAAGGACGAAATTACCCGCCGCACGCCCCGGCCCGAAGCCGGGTTCATCGGCGCTGGGCAGCACTTCGAGCATGATGCCCGTGATGCCGGCGAGCTTGGTGTCGACGTTGATCGTGTAATCCGCGTTCTGCGAAGTCTGCGGGCCCGCTTTGATCGAGCCGTCGGCCATCTTGGTCAGCGTGATGCCATTCGTGGACTTCATGTCAGCCGGATCGAGGAGTTCCCAACCAGTATAGGTGCGGGCGACCGGCACAGTCTCCTCAAACTTCGTAACCGCAGCAGCGAGCTTGGTCTTCTCGTAGTCCTTCATCGCGGCATCGGCCTTGGCGATGTCCGCCTGGCGCTGCTTCTCGGCCGCGGCGACCTTCGGCGCGATCTCCGTTTCATAACGCCCGAGTTCTTTCTTCGCCCCGTCGATGGCCGCGAGGCGATCGGCTTCCGCCTTGGCGATGATCGGCGCCTGTTCCTGTTCCTTCGCCTGCCACGCCGCGATAAGCTGCGTGTGCTCGGGATCGATCGTGTTCCAGGACGCGAGCGTCTTCTTGATTTCCGTGTCGGTGGCCGGGCGGTTCAACACGCGCATGAAGATTTCATCGGCGAGCTTGGCGTCGTCGCTCTCCGTGGAGACCAGCTTGGCCAGACCGTTCTTGGTATCACCGATCGCGTCGGCCACCGCCGGGCCGCTGAGCAGCGCCATCACGCTGCCGAGGCGCAGATCATTGCTGCGTTCGCATTCGCAAGCGCTCTCGCGGGCCGGACGGCCGAGGTTCGCGAGGAAGCCGCTGGGCAGATCGAGCGCGGAATCCGGGAGTTGCTGCGCATTCATCGACCCAGGCAGATGCGTCGGCGCGCCGGTCACTTTCAGCACGGAGTCATAGAGCACTTCCGCCGGGAGACGGCGGGCCACCGCGTGCGAGTAGTTGATCTTGTCGTCTTCGTTCCACTTGTTCGTGGCCACGGAGAGCTGATAGGTGCGCGACTGGCAGATGAGGCGCAGCACGTGCCGGACATCGAAGTTATGGTTGATGAACTCGGTCTTGAGATACTCGAGCAACTCGGGATCGGTCGGCGGGTTGCCGGCGCGAATGTCGTCGAGCGGTTCGATGACGCCGACCCCGGTGAGATAGCCCCACAGACGGTTCACGTAGCTGGAGGCGAAGAAGCGATTGTCCGGGCTGGTGATCCAGGCGGCGAGCTGTTCGCGACGGCTGGCGTGTTCCGGCAGCGGATTTTCCAGCTTCGTCTCGAAGGGGAAGGAGGGGGCGGCGACCTTGTTGGTGCGCAGATGGATCATGTCACCGGTGGTGGTGTCCTTCACGATTTCAAAAATCGGCCGGGCTTTTTCCACAGCGGTGCCCGCGATCACGGCCTTGCCGCTGCGCGGATCGGCAGTGAGCTGCACCTGCGTGAAGTAGGCGCCGAGGTGATAGTATTGATCCTGGGTCCAGCGCTCGAACGGATGGTCGTGGCACTTGTTGCAGTTGAAGCGGGTGGCGAGGAAGAGGTGCGTGGTGTTTTCCATCGCTTCCGACGGTTCGCGGAGAATCTTCCAGTAGCTGGCCGCCGGGTTGTCTTTCGTCGAACCCGTCGAAGTGAGGATCTCCCGCACGAACTGGTCGTAGGGCGTGTTGTTCGCGATTTGCGTGCGAATCCAGCCGCGGAAGAGCCGGGCGCCTTCGGCACCGATGAACTTCGAATTCACCTCCAGCATGTTGGCCCAGCGGTTCGTCCAGTGCTCGATGAAGGTCGGCGAGCCGATGAGCTTGTCGATGACCGCGTTGCGCTTTTCGCGTGGCGGGCTGGTCTCGGCAATGAAGGCGCGCACTTCTTCGGCCGTAGGCGGCTGGCCGGTGAGATCGAGATATACGCGGCGGAGGAACTCCGCATCGCTGCACAGCCCGGAAGGCTCGATCTTCATGCGCTCCCACTTCGCGGCCACGAGCTCGTCGATGCGGCTCCAGGTCTCCGGCTGCTGCCAGGCGAAGCCCGTCCGGTCGCCCATGACGGTGAGCGTGGTGGCGATGTAGTTGCCCTCGTAACGCGCAAGCAACGGCGCTTCGCCGCGGCGCAGGGTATCGATGAGGCCGCCGCCGTCGGTCTTGGCCACGTCGCTATTGCCGCTCTCCACGAAGGCCTCGGCCGTCACGTCACGCTGCTTACCGTCAGTATAGGTGGCGACGACGCGCACCTGCTGGCGGGCGCCGACCTGCTGCACCACGGGGTCATGCGGGAAAATTTCGATGCGCGTCACACGCGGCGCCTTGAGGTCGAGCTTGGCGCCATCGGCGATCCAGGAACGGAGGATCTGGTAATACTTGCTGCCGAACGGGGTGCGCTGGCCGCCCTCGTGGGGCACGTTGGCAGTGGCCTTGAGGAGCATGAGCGAATCCTCGGGCGAGGCCACGTTCAGGCGGCGACAGGCGAGATCGTCCTTGAGCGCGCGGACATCAAAGATCGGATCGTAGCCGCGCAGCGAGAGCTTGAAGCCGTATTTGCCTTCCTTCGCGCCGTGGCAGGTGCCGGCGTTGCACCCCAGCTTGGTCATCACGGGATTCACATCGCGGATGAAATCGACGGCCTGGTTCTCGACGATATCGGCGACAAGCACCGGAGCGGTCACGCTCTTGCCGGCAATCTCGGCATGCAGCAAGCCGGTGCCATTGTGCACCGAGGTCACCTGGCCAGTCGGCGAGACCTCGGCCACGCCGCCATCGAGTTGCACCTTGGCGAGACGGGTGACGTCGACCGTGTCACCGGTGGCGAGCCGTGCGGTAATAACGAGCTGGGCGGCTTCATACTTGCCGCTCAGGGTCACCTTGGGCGGCTGCACTTCGAGAGCGGTCACTTGCGCGTCTGGAGGCAGCCCCTCCTTGACGGGCGCTTTGGTCATCATTTCAGGAGTCAACGCGTTGGCCCAGGCGGAGGCGGCGCTGAGAGCGAGAACAGAGGCGATGCGGGCAGCGGATTTCATGTGGGTGGAAAATTATTTGGTCTCGAGCTTGACGGTCTGGGTGGTGAGCGAGCCGGCGCCGATCGGCACGGGCACGAATTCCTTGATGATCTTCGCGTCTTTCACGCTGATCATGCGCACCTTGCCGTCCTCGCCCGCAGCGGCCACGGCCTCGCCGTCCGGCTCGTAGGCGAGCGCGAAGATACCGGCATTGATCGGCACGCTGGCGAGCAGCTTCACATTGCTGGTGAAGTGGGCTTCCTCCTCCTTCTTTTCCTGTTCGCTGCGGCCGGCCTTGTTTTCGATGGCGAGGATCTCGGCCGGCATCTCGGTATTGAAATCGTAGTTGTAGAAATTCACCTGCCCGGTGCCATCGAGCGAGCTGCCGGCGACGAAAGACTTGCCATCCGGAGCGAAACGCATGGCGTAGATGCGGCCTTCCATGGCCGGCCATTTACGGATGAGGAGCGCGTTGTCGCCGATGCGGCGCTGCACTTTGCGCACGATGCGATAGGCCTGCGGCACGCCATCCGCGCCGCCGACGAGGAATTCATCGCGCTCGGGATGCCGCGAGACGGTTTGCAGACCGCCACGGAGCGCGCCCGGGGTGATGGAGGAAATGTTGTCGATGAAGCGCTGGCTGGCCACTTCGGTGAGCTTGGCGCTCATGTCGCGGCCGACGCTCACGAGTTGGTCGCCCTTGTGGGTGAAGGTGGTGTCGAGCACCCAATCGCTGTGCGAAGTGCCCTGGAGCACTTGCTTGCCGGTCTCGGAGTCGATGGCGCGCAGCGTATTGTCCGGGCAGCCAAACGAAACCATTTTGCCGTCCGGCGACCAGTTGACGCCGTAAACGGTGTCGTAGCCGACCGGCACGCTGAGAGCGAGCTTGCGCTTTTCCACGTCCCAGATTTGCACTTCACCCATTTGCGCGGGGCGGCCACCGGCCGCGGCGAGGCGCTTGCCATCGGGCGAGAAGCGCACGCTCTGGATGCGCTCGCTGAGACCGATGAGACGGGCGACGAGCTCCGAGCCGTCCGCTTTCCAGAGCAGGATCTCGTGGAAGCCGGCGACGGCGAGCAACGAGCCATCGGGTGAATAGGCGAGCGAAGTGATGACCGGCGGACGCTGATAGATCGGTGGATGATCGGCGTCGAAACGCTGGCGGGCATTTGGCGGCGTGTCGTCCACGGCGCCTTCGCTGATCCAGCGGCGGATGAGTTTGATGTCCGCCTCCGGCAACGGTGCCTTTTTCGGCGGCATTTCCGCTTCACCATTGTCGGGCGTGATCTGCTCGACGAGATAGGATTTGTCCGGCTCTTTCGCGACGACGGCCTGCTTCTTGTCCTTGGCGCAGTCTTCGCCACCAGCGACGAACTTGGCGAAATCGGTCATCACGTAGCCACCCTTGGCCTTGGCGGGCTGATGGCAGCCCTGGCATTGCGCCTGAAGGATGGGGCGGATTTTCTTGAAGAAGCTGACGGGCGCATTCGGGTCTTCCTTTTCCATTTTGGGCGCAATGGCGCCGAAGGCCGTGGTCGACGCCAGGGCGGTGGAAAGGAAAAGGGCCGGAAGGGAACGGCGGAGGTGACCGGAATTCATGGGCGTTTTGATGGAGCGGGAAACGGCGGCTAGATTACCTTTTAAAGCCTCTCAGCCTAGTTACGGGCTTACGTAATACGGAGGTGCGTAAAGGCGTGTGGTATGAGGGAGTTGTGCGAGGATGAGGAACAACGGGAGGATGCGCTCATGCGGGTTCTCCAACTTCATTCTGCTCAGCCACAGATGGGGAACGCGCTGGAGCGCATCCCTCCGTGCTTTGGATCACACCACTTCGCGATAAATGAACGCCATGAAGAGCCCCAGGGCGATGATCCACGACGGCCAGATCAGATTCACCCAGCGCCCGCGAAGCAAATCGCGCAGGACGTACCATCGGGCGGCCCCGGCGAACAATCCACAAGCCCCGAAGACGGCGTGCTGCACATTGATCAGATTCGAAAGGTCATCGGGAACATCCGGCGTCGAGTGCGCGTGACCGAGCAGGAGGAGGCTGCCCACGACCATGATGATCGGCAACGGATAGCCAAGCGGGCGCAAGGCGGCAGGATTGCGCAGGTCGCGCCAGCTCAACCACGCGAGCACGAAGACCAGGAAGGCGCCGATCTGGTGCTCGAGCATTTGTGGATTGGTGAGCGCTTCCCAGCGGCTGACGGAATGAATGATCCAGATTTCCGGGTTCGCCAGCACCGCGATGAAAATGCCAAACGGCACGAGAATGAAGGGATTGATGTAGCCCGCCCAGATGGCCGGTCGTCCGCCCGAGGCCAGGGCCATCCAGCCAAGGCCGAGGAAGATGACGATGACACCGGACCAATTGTGCATGAACTCCGAGTAACGCAGGTCGTCGGTGGTCGGGCCGCGCGGATCATCCGGCGTCAGCCAGTTATCTACATGGCTGGTCGGCCAATGCGGGGTGAGCACCGCGTGCGTTTGCTCGGGCGTGAGGCGGAGATTGCCGCCTTCACCCGGCGGCGAAATCGAGCCGAGGATACCAGCGACAGTGATGACCAGCACGCCCGCCGTGGCCTCCAGCTCCAGCATGCGCGCGAACCGTCGAAGCAAGGGTTGCACGTCGCCGGGCGGAGCCAGCAGGGCGGGACGAATGACACGGAAATTCAGGAACCCGGCGAAGAGCGCGGGCGAGAGCATCACCAGCTTGACCACCAGCGTGAGCCCGTAGGCCGAGGTGAAGAGGGCACCGGTGGTCTCCAGAAAACGCCACGCAGCGAGGAGGCCGGTGATCATTAGCAGCGACGTAGCCGCGAGGGCGTAGGGCGAGAAGCGCCGCACGATATCGGCAAGCAACGGGATGCCTTCCGGAGTGAGCAGATGCCGGCGCGCGACGAAGAGATGCAGCAACACGCCCATCCAGGCAGCGACCGCCACGAGGTGCACGATCTGGCTGCCGATATAGAGGGCGCGTTGCTCCGGCTGCGCGGCGGCATGGCTGACGAACGCATTGGCGACCAGCGCACCAAGGGCGAGCAGTCCGGTGATGCTCCATTTCCAAAAGCCCGGCAGCAGCCGCACGGCCAAGGCGGTGAGCAGCAGCAAAATGCCGCGGAGGACATTGAGCTGCCCGACCGTGGTGGATCTGGCGAAGCGCAGGACGAGTGAGAGATCGACGCCGGCGAAGATGGTCCGGTTTTCAATCTCCGCGCCCTGGACGAAAAAATCGCCCACGGTGGCCAGCACGGCGGCCAACGCGCCGATGAAAATGAGGCGCTCGATGGAGGCGAGCAGCGCGGGGCTCACCGGCTGGTTCACCTTTCGGGCTGCCGGAAAAATGAGCCACCATACGGCGAGCACTCCGCCCAGAGCCACCGAGAGACCGCAGAGCAGCAGCGCGTGCAGAGCGGAATGTTCCATCGACCGAAAATCCTACGAGGCGCGGACGGTGAACTTCGAACGGCCTGGCGCGCTATGGCCATCGCGCGAAAGCACGCGCCATTCGATGATGTATTCCCCGGGGCGCAAGGGCGCGAGTTGGATGGTGAGATGCGTGTGGTCGCGCGGGTCGACCACCGGTTTGCCCTTCACGAAATTGGTCTTCTTTTCCGCCGCAAGATCGGCGACGGGGAAGACGGTGACGGTATTGAAGCCCTCCTCGAGGAGCTCGTTGAACCAAAGCTCGACCTGATTCGGAGCCTTGGCGACTTCCGCGCCGGATTTCGGTTCCGCGCGGACGAGACGCGCATGCGCCCAGGCGCCGGGCGCGCTGAGCAAAACGAGAGTGAGGGTGAAGAATACGATGCGGAGAATGCGCATACGCCGAGGAATAATGACAAATCGCGGATGACGAAACGTTTTTCGCTACATTCGCCCTCATCTTGTCGGCCCGGACTCAGGCCGCTGCGCACGACGATTGAATCGCTTTTCGCTTTTGTGTTAGGAGCAGATCATGAGTGAGGAATTCAAGACATTGTGCCGGGCCACCGATGGCGAAGTGTTGGATACCGCGTGGGGACGTCTGGTCTGGACGGCTTCAGGTGCGATCGGCAATTCGACGAAGATGAGCGTGGGTCGCGCGATGATCCGCGCCGGCATGGAGAACCCGCGCCACCGGCATCCCAACTGTGACGAGGTGTTGCACGTGATCGCGGGCCGACTGGAGCACATCCAGGACGACAAGCGCTGCGTACTCGATCCCGGGGACACGATTTGCATCCCCAAGGGCGTGTGGCATCAAGCACGGGCGCTCGGCAGCATCGACGCCGAGGTCGTGATCTCCTTCGACTCGCCGGATCGGCTGACGGAAGTGGATTCGTCGATCCTGGGAAATATGCAGTGACCGCTATTTTGCGGGCTCTGCCGTGGCCAGCTTCGCCTTCGTCTCCGCCCAATCTTTATTTGGCAACGCTTCCCAGACGCGCAGGTTTTTGAAGGACGCCGACGCGCCGTTGATAGTGAAACCGAAGTTGAACTTTTCCGTGCCGATCAACTCGTGCGCGCCAAAGCCGACTTTGTCGCCGTCGAGGCTGGCCAGCATTTCCTGACCGAGAATCTCGACGACCAAGGTGTGCCATTCGCCGGGCTTGATCGGCGTGGTAACGCTCTTGAAAACGACCGCTTTGTCCGGGCCGTCGTGATCGTGATCGTCCTTTTGCACGGTGAAACCATTCGGGCGAAGCAAGACCCGGCAGACGTGCTCCTTTTGATCGTTGATGCTCAGCGTCGTCTGCTTCGCACCATCGAGCTTGAAGGAATATTGGAAGATGGCGTTCTGGAATTTCAACTGATGCCGAACGACTGCCGGGTGCATGTCCGAGGGCAGTTCCTCACCATGCCAGGCGCCATCGACCGCTTCCCATTTGCCCTTGGCGATGCGCCATTCCTTCGCCGGGGCAGCATTGAGATCATCGCTAAGGAGCAGCTTGCCGCGCTCGGCGAGGAGCGTCTTCGGTTCGACGGGAGCATCAGCGGCACGCACGGTGAAACCGAGGGAACCAGCGGCCAAGGCAGCACAAAGTTGGAGGCAGGCACGGCGGGAAATCGCGAGGGGAAACATAAGTCCCCGTGAAACATTGCCCGCCGGTAAAAGTTGCGCGAGCCGGCGTTATGATAGTGAAGATGCAACATCCCTAGGCGCCTCATCCCCGCGGGTCATTCTGAGCGAAGTGCCCCGAGGGCGAAGGCGGCGGGGCACGCAGTCGAAGAACCCGGCCGAACAACCAGAAATACGCCTGTGGGACTGTTGAACGAAGCCAGCCGATAACCAGCCAGACGCCCGTGGGACCTCTGCGCAAACCGGCCGAACAACCAGCGAGGATCGCCGGTAAAGCGGCCGGATCCTTCGACTGCGCGCTCCCCACTGGCCCACGAGCGCTCCGCTCAGGATGACCCCTGGGGAAACGCGTCCTCCAAAAGACCGCCGCGACTGCGACCGTGGCCCGCCGTCTACTGCTCCGGCGGGGCCTTTTTCTTCGGACCGTCGTTCGCGTGAGCCGGATCGTAATCCGGATTCGGGGTCGGCAATTGCGCGTGCATCGTTTCCCGCCAGGCGTGCAGCCTGGCTTTCAATTCCTCGGCCTTGGCCGACTGCGACGCCGCGAGGTCGTGCTTCTCCTCCGGGTCGTCGCTCAAGTGATACAGCTCCACGTGATTGTCCTCGAAGAACTCCACCAGCCGCCAATTGTCCTCCAGCATCGCGCAGTAGGGTGTCGCGCCGCCGGGATGGTAGTGCGGATAATGCCAGAACAACGCACGTAGCGAAATCTGCCCGCCGTGCAACACCGGCGCGAGGCTGACTCCGCGCTGCTGATCGAGCGGCTTCGCACCGGCGAGATCGAGCATCGTCGCGGTCCAATCCATCGAGATCACCGGCGTGGTGGCCACCGTCCCGGCCTGCGTCACACCCGGCACGAAGGCGATCGCCGGCACGCGCACCCCGCCCTCATAAGCCGATCCCTTCCCGGCACGCATCCCGAGATTCGAGGTAACCTGATTGAGGATCAGCCCGCCGTTGTCCGAGGTGAAAATGATGATCGTCTTGTCGGAGAGCTTGAGTTCGTCGAGCTTCGCGCGCAGGTGTCCGAGGCTGTCGTCCACGCTTTCGATCAGCGAAGCGTAGACGGGATTGTGTTGCGGATCATTCGGTGAAACGTGCTCCTTATACTTTGCGATGACGGCGGGCTTGCCCATCAGCGGCGTGTGCACGGCGTAATGCGCGAAGTAGAGGAAGAACGGATGCTCCTTGTTTTGCTCGATGAATTTTTCCGCCTCGGTGGTCAAGCGGTCACTCAGAAATTCGCCAGGCGGGCCATCGGAAAGGTGCGGGTTCTTGTAGGGCGAGAAGTAAGTCGCCGGCTGGCCCTTCCCGTTGTCGGCGATAGCGACGTCGAAGCCGTACTTCTCCGGCCCATCCTCGCCGAGGTGCCATTTGCCGATGGCGCACGTCGTGTAACCGGCGGCGTGCATCGCCTGGGGCAATGTCGACACGTCGTGGGTGAGATGCTGCGTCCAATCCGGGATGCGCAGTTTGGCTTTCGGGCGTTTGTGACCGGCGATCCAATCGGTGAGATGCAATTCCGCCGGGTATCGTCCCGAGATGATCGACGCGCGTGTCGGGGAACACACCGTGCAGGCCGAGTAGGCGTGAGTGAACTTGAGCCCGTCCTGCGCGAGACGGTCGATATTCGGCGTCTGGTAAAATGAACTGCCGAAACAACTGAGATCGGTCGCGCCCAGATCATCGACCAGAAAGAAGATGACGTTGGGCTTGGCGGGCGAGGCGTCTGCGGCGCGCCCCACGAAGGGCAGCAACGCTGCGCAAAGGAGAGGGAGGAACGTTTTCATAAAAATCGGCGGGGGGTTAATCAGTCACGGGATCGGTGAACGGCGGACGATCGAAGGTCAGGCCATCGCCGGTGACGCGCGGATCAGCGGCATCGGTGAGCTTGCCCATCAACTCCTTCGAGAGCTGATCCTTCCGCGTGGCATACGCGGGATCGTCTGCGACATTCTTCGTCTCGTCCGGATCCTTCTGCAGATCGTAAAGCTCCTCCGCCGGCCGTTTGCCGAAGGCGCGATCGAAGTGCCATTTCCACGCGGGATCGTTCTGGTGGAGAATGAGCCACGCTTTCGTCGGGCTGGCGTCCATATCCGGATAGGCGATGAAAGTATTCTTCTCCAACTCCTCCGCGGACGGCCCTCCGGTGGCCGTGGCCGAATACGGCGCGCCCATCGGCCAGCGATCCGGCGCGAAATTGCGGATGTAGAGAAACTTGGGCGTGCGCAGGCAACGCATCGGGTAGGGCAGATTATCTTCGCGCGCGGTGGCCACGTGACGCTCGCGCCCACCGATCACCCACGTGCGTTCCGGGTCAATCTGCCCGCCTTGGTCCGACTGCAATTGCTTCTTCATGCTGCGCCCATACAGGCCCGCGGGCGGGGTGACGCCTCCCACTTCCATGAACGTCGGCGCGAGATCAGGCAGGCTCACGAAATCATCCACCACCCGGCCGCCCTTACCCCCCGGCACCCGCGCAACCATGGCCACGCTGAGTCCGAAATCGTAAAGATTGCACTTCGCACCCGGCATCCCGCCCATGCCGTGATCGCCGCTAATGACGACGAGGGTGTGGTCGAGTTGCCCCGTCTCTTCGAGCATCTTCATCAGCACACCGACATAAGCGTCCACCGCTTGTGCTTCGCCGAGATTATCCACCACATCTTCGCGCACTTCGGGCACATCAGGGAGAAACTTCGGCATCTTGTCCTTCACCGAATCGGGCTCGAGGCCCCACAGTTTCTTCCCCGAACCTTTTTCCCACGGGCGATGCGTGTCGTCGGCCCGAAGAAATACAGCCACGGATGATCAGGTTTCTGATCGGCCAGGAACGCCTTAAAGTTGCCTCGCACTTGATCGAGAATCTTCTCACGTGCGGCCTCCACGGTCATTCCGCCGGCCACCATCTTGGTCACATTCATGGAAAAGCGGTTCGGCAAGCGACCGGACTTTTCGTAGGCGTATTGTTGTCCGCCGATCGGCGCGTCCACGGGCTTGCCGGGACTCCACACCTTGTAGCTCTTGCCGATCTGGTAACCGGCATCGTGCAACATCAGCGGAAACGACGGGATCGAACTGTCCCATATCGCACCCTGCAGAATCGCCCCGCGGTTGCAGTTGAAAAAATATCTCCCGGAAAGCAGCGAACTTCGGCACGGCGTGCAACTCGGCGCATTGACGAAGGCGTTTTTGAAAATGACGCCATCGCGCGCCACGCGGTCGATATTCGGCGTCTGCACCACGTCATTTAGCGTGGGCCGGCCATCGAGTCCCTTGTAGCAGCTCGCGTAGCGGCCCCAGTCGTCGGCGAAAATGAAGAGGATATTCCAGCGTTCCGCAGCGGCGAAAGCGTGGCAGGCGGCAAATAGGACAAGACCGGCGAGGAGCAGACGTTTCATGACGATGTGGGGCGATGGGACAATGACTTTGTAGCGATCGGCTTAGAAGCTTTGAACCGCGGACTTTGGAAAATGGCGCGGACAAATTTCGCATACGTGTTTTCAGTTAAAAATTTCCGTTCGGTGCCGGCCCATGCTAACACTCACCAATGGCCCAGAAATCCAACCGTTCCCCCAAGCCCAGGAAAGTCCTCATCCCGATCGGCGATGCCACGGAAGTGATGGACACCCTTTACCCGATTTTCCGTCTCGCGGAGGACGGCTTTGAAGCGGTCGTCGCCGGCCCCGAGGCGCGGCTCTATCATGGCGTGCTGCACGAGATTCCGCCGCAGGCCAAGGACGAGCCAAAGTGGGACATCACCCGCGAAAGCGCGGCCTACCACGTGCGCGCAACCGTGGCCTTCAAGAACGTGAAGCCCGAAGAATACGCGGGGCTCTTCGTCTCCGGCGGACGGGCGCCCGAGTATCTGCGCTACGACAAGGACCTCCTCCGCATCACCCGTCACTTCTTCGAGAAGAGCAAGCCCGTCGCCATGGTCTGCCATGGCATCGAGATCCTGACGGCTGCCGGTGTCATCCAGGGTCGCACGCTGACCACCGTGGCCAAGTGCCAACTCGACGTTGAGCAAGGCGGCGCGAAATACGTCAACCGCGATCACGTCGTCGACGGCAACCTCGTTAGCGCCCGCACGTGGCATGATAACGCGCCGCTGATGCGTGAGTTTATGAGGATGCTCAAGGAAAGTTGAGGGTTGAGGGTTGAGAGTTGAGAGCCGCACAAAGTCTACGGCCATCTATTCCCATCGCATTCGTTCCCGCTCTGCGGGATCATTCGCCATTCGTCATTCCCATGCCTCCCTCTCCCCTCTCCCGCCGCACGTTCCTCCGTCACACCGCCGCGACTCTCGGTCTCGCGGCACTTGGTTCTCCGCTCCGCGCTGAAAGTAAAGGCACCGCGACCTTCGGTCTCGGCTTTACCTTGTACGGCATGAAATCGTTACCGCTCGATGAAGCGCTGACGACTTGCGCTCAAATTGGCTACAACGGCGTGGAGCTCTGCTTGCTCGATGGCTATCCCACGGCAGCCGCACAGTTCGGCACTGCCGACCGCGCGAAGCTCCGCGAATCCCTCGCCTCGGTCGGCCTGCGCATCTCCGGCCTGATGGAGAATTTCAGCCTCGGCGCGGATGATGCGCTCCAGGCCAAATTTCTCGACCGGATCAAGGCAGCAGGACAACTCGCTCACGACATCTCGCCGGATGCGCCGCCTCCGCTGGAGACGGTTCTCGGGGGGAAGCCGGCGGAATGGGACCAAGTGAAAGATCGTATGGCGGAACACCTCCACGCCTGGGCCAAAGCGGCGGAGGAAGCGAAGATCGTCATCGCCATCAAGGCGCACGTGATGAGCGCCGTGCAGAATCCGGAGCGTCTGTTGTGGCTATGGAGTCAGGTCAATTCTCCCGCGATCCAACTCACTTACGACTACAGCCATTTCCAAGTGCAGAATCTTCCGTTCGATGCGACGTTCGATGCCATCATGCCGCACGCGCGCTTCATTCACGTGAAGGATGTCGGCGGCACGCCGGAGAAGGTGAAGTTCCTCCTCCCTGGCGAAGGCACCATCGACTACGTCACGTATTTCAAGAAGCTGCAGGAATTCGGCTATCGCGGCGACGTCGTCGTGGAAGTCAGCTCCATGCTTTTCAAACAACCGGGCTATGATCCCAAAGAAGCGGCGCACAAGTCCTACACCGCTTTGGCCGCGGCTCTCGAAAAAGCCGGGCTGACGCGCCGGGCGTAGGCCAGCGTCCCTCCGTTGATTCCGCCTCCTGCGTCAGGCCGTACGCCAGGTGAGCTGGCTCACTTTGCCGTGCTCGGGATGCGTAGTGTCGTGGGCGTGCATTTCCAATGACATTCCATCGGCGCGCAGCTGGCAATCGACCCAGCCGGTGACTTCCTCCTTTTTGAAAGGATAACCAACAGCCGGGAGATTCACGAGATGCAGGCCATCGTGATCGGTCAAACGCCAGGTGTGCGTGTGGCCGAAGATCAAGGCCTTCACGTGCGAGCGTGGCTTCAAGATCGCCAGCAACTCCGCGGTGTCGAGCAAGCCGGTCTTCTTGCCCTCGATGAGCATGGGATCGTGATGCACCACGACCAGTGCCGGTTTGTCGGTCCGCGCATCAAGCGCCTTGGACAACCAGGCGCGCTGCTCGTCACCAAGCACACCCGGCGTCTTGTTCGTCACATCCAGGGAATCGAGCATGAACCAATTGGCATGGCCGGCTTCGACGATGGAAACCTGCCGGCTGGCCAACGGCGGCGGGGTCTGGCGCGCATCCTTGATCGCATTCCAAAAGACTTCGCGATCGTCGTGATTACCGAGCGAGAGATGCAACGGCAGGCCCGCCTCGGAGAGCGGATGCAAAAGACCGGTGAACGTTGCGTAATCCTCGGCGAGCCCATGGTTGAAGGCGCAATCGCCATTCACGATCACGCCCGCTGGCGGCGAGGAAAGGGCGCGCACGCCGGCGACCGCATTGCGAAGATGATCCGCCATGTTCACATCGAAGCGGGCCAGGGTTGCATCCGCCGCCACGTGCGTATCCGACAAAAGTGCCCAATGGTTGGGATCCGCTTTCGAATCCGCGGCGCGGAGCGCGGGGATGGTGAGCAGACCGGCGCCCGCGACCAGCGAGCGACGCAGGAATTCGCGACGGGAGATGGGTGAGATGTGGAGGGGCATGCTTTTTAGTGCTTAGTGCTTAGTGCGGAGTGATCAGTAATTAGTAATCCGTGATCAGGTTTACTTTGTCAGAATACTTTCGAGCACTTGTCCGTCAGTCTCAGGCATTTTCAAGCCGAGTAAATCCGCGATCGTCGGCGCGACGTCGGTGTTGTTGATTGTCCCGAGTTTCGCGCCCGGCTTGATGCCCGCGCCCCAGACGACAAACGTCCCGTGCATGCCGTCCTCGTTTGAGTCGTAGCCGTGCGTGCCCTTCACGTCATCCGTCTTCGGCGTGACGACGAGATCGCCGGCCAGCGAATCGGAGAACGAGTACCCTTTCTTCGCCGAGAGAACGAGATCAGCCATCTTCGGATTCTTCTGCGGATCGACCATGCCGTATTTCGCGTAATCCTTCGGGGTGATGACGAGTTGCACGCCTTCCACGCTCTTGAATTTCTCCGCGAGGCTGGCGATGAGTGCGTCGCGGTTCGCCTGATCGAGCACGTAAATGAACGTCGCCCCACCCTGCCCGACCGACCGTACTTTGCCGCCGGTGATCTTCGTTCCCTCCGCGGTCAACAACCCCTCTTTGCGCAGCAGCACATTCGGCTGGATCATCTGCTGATACGGGAAGAACCCATGATCGGACGCGACGATGAGCGTGGCCTTGCCGGGATAGTCCTTCTTCAGTTCGTCCCACACCTCACGCACTCGTTCGTCGGCAAACTTCACCGCCGCATACGCCTCGGGAGTTTGCGGCCCTTTCGCATGCTCCACGTGATCCACTTCCACGAGATGCAGCAGTGCGAGATTGGGCCGGTGCGTGTGGACGACGAAGTCGAGCATTTGCGCATACATGTGATCGCGGCTCTCGCCGTCGCCGCTCTTGCACCACATGCCCTGCTTTTCATACGGGATGCCGGCTGCCTTGAACTCGGTGAGCAAGGATGGCGTGCCGTACTTTTGAAAGAGATCGTCGGTGAAGACATCGGGAACCGTCCAGTCGAGCGTCTTCGCGCCGCGACTCGCCGGCCAGATAATACCCGCGGTTTTCAACCCCGCCGCCTTGGCAACATCATAGACCGTGGGCGTCTGCACGATCTCATCCTTGTTGAAAATCGGATCGGGAATGAGCGCGACGATCGTGCCCCTGGCACGGTCGAGGTAGCTATTGCCGATCACCCCGTGTTTACCGGGATTCACGCCGGTGACCAGCGTGGTGTGATTCGGCCACGTGACGGTCGGCATCGAACACTTCATCCGGTCCGCGTGAGCGCCCTCGGCGGCGAGTTGGCGGATGGTCGGCATCTCCGCCTTCGGATCGTCGAAATAATAATGCGCCAGTCCATCGACGCTGATCAGCACCACGATGCGGTCAGCGACCGGATCGAGTGCCAGGGCAGGTGTGAGGAAAGCGGCAGAGAGAGCGAGGATGGAGCAGAGACGTTTCATCAGGGGGATGGGAATGGGTGACCGGACAATCCCGAAAGGAGCAGGCTCATTAGGCGCCGGTCGAGAATAAGACTTGTGCTTTCCCCGTGGAGTCAGATGGTTTCCCTCCGACATCCCGTTTTCCCCGTGCATGAAAGCGCATCCCCCAACGGTACGGCTGTTCACCTTCCTGCTGGCTCTCTCGGCGGCGATTGCCTACGGCGACGAAGCCCCCAAGCCTGACGACGCGCAACTCCGCGCCGGGGTCGTAAGGAGCCTCGCCTTTCTCGACAAGGAAGCCGACACGTGGATGGACGAGAAGTCGTGCAACGGCTGCCATCACATGCCGGAGCTCTTGTGGAGTCATCGCGAGGCGAAGCGGCGCGGCTTCGCCATCGACCCGAAGATGTTCGCTGAATTCGTCGACTGGTCGTACTCGCATTCCAAAGATACCCGGGCCGGACTCGAGATGGTCGCGCTGCTCAAGCTGGCCATGCCGGACAAACCCGCTCCCGAACTCACCGACCTCATCGTGAAAGGCCAGCAGCCTGATGGTTCGTGGAAGCCAGCTGGCCAACTCGCCAACATGCAACGCCGCGGGCCGCACGACGCGATGGGCAATTCGACCCGCCTGTTCCTTCTGGCGCTCGGCACACAGCCCGCCGATCAAGCCACGACCGACGCGGCGCGAGCCAAAGCCACGGCCGCGCTGGCGAAAGACGAGCCGGCGAAATCCGTCGAGACGCTGGTCTATCGCGGGCTCTATGCCCAGCGGTTTGGGCCTTCAGACGATGTCGCCACAGCGCGCGCCGAGCTTTTGAAACTCCAGCATCCCGATGGCGGGTGGAGCTATATCGTCGGCCAGGAGGCGAGTGATTCACTGGCGACCGGCGAGGCGCTCTATCTCTTGCAACAAGCTCCCGATACCACCTCCGCCGAGGCTATCGCTCACGGTCAAGCGTGGCTCTTGAATCATCAACGCGCCGACGGCGGATGGGACATCGACATCACGAAGATCAGCAAGACCGACCGCAGCGCGCCGGAGAAAGCCAAGTCGCTCAAGGACGCCACCGGCATCTACACCTTCTGGGGCAGCGCTTGGGCGACAATCGGATTGGTGCAGGCATTTCCGATCACGGAGGCCGCTGGCTCGACGACGCCTTAGAGACTGTGAAAAAAGTGCCCGCGAATCACGCGAATGACACGAATGGAGTGTTTTTCATTCGCGTCATCTGTGTGATTCGCGGGCCTGAGACCTCACTGGCGATTTCTTTCACAGTCTCTTAGAGCGTCTCTCGCATGTAGGCTCCGATAGCGCACATGGTGCAGGGCGCGTGTCCCCACGCACCGGGTGTCGATCCGATTCGCAGCTCTGGCTGGGCGCGTGAGGACGCGTGCCCTACACCAGCCGTGCTACCAAACCGCTACTTCGTCGTGGGCATGTACCGGTAATAAACCTCCAGCATGAGGATGCAGAGGTTCGTCCGGTAAAATGGGCCCATGCCTTCGACCGAGCGCTGGAGGTCACCGCCGGCAGATTTACCCGCGAGAGGAGGCCAGCTCCCATCCGGGCTCTGGTTCTTGACGATTTCGCCTTGGAAAAGTCGGTTCCAGGTATTCCACGCCGCGCCGCCCACCATGAGGCAGGCCTGCGTGTTGTAGTACCACGCGTAGAGATCGGCCTTATCACCCTTGTATTCCACCGGGTAATACTGGTCCTTCAGATTGCTCTTCGTGGTGTGATCCATGATGTACTCGATGCCATCGCGGACCATCTTGTCCTTCTCCTGTTTCCAGAAATAGGTGCACAGCACGCCGACGCCGGTGAGGCTGTATTTTTCCTGCTGGGCGTTGCGATAGCCGAAGCCACCGTTCTTGCCGCGCACGCGCTGAAGATCGAGCATCGCCTTATCGAGCGCCGCATCCACGCCCGGAATATCCAGACCGCTCAAGTGCGCCGCCTTCAGCGCCTGAATCTGCCAGCCGCTCACCGAGGTGTCGCTTTCCGTCTTGTCGTAAGCATACATCCAGCCGCCATCCGGTCCCTGCCCATCGACGATATAGCCGACCGCTTTTTTCAAGAGCGGCGCCACGCGCTCGTCCTTGGTCATTGTGTAATACTCGCCCAAGCCGTAGGTCACGATCGCGTGGGCATACACGCCCGGCTGCGAAAACTGCTTCTCCATGTTCAGCCGGCCGTCGTTGGCGTTGCCATTCTTCAGCACCCAATCGAGCGCCTTTTGGATGGCGGGGCCAAACTCCGCCGACACCGGCGTTTCGCCATGGCCGAGGAAAGAAAGGATCGAGAAACCGGTCATCGCCGCACCAGTCGGGCCGCCGCCATTGGGCTTGCCCCAGGAACCATCGGCATTCTGGTTCTTCACCAGCCAGCGCAGGCCGCGCAACACTGCCTCTTCGCTCTCCTTCTTGCCCCCGTTCATCTGCATGGCCGCCGCGCGCGCTGTGCCGCCCACACGGGAAGCCATCGTGCCGGGAATACCGGACGAGCCGCCTTTGCCGAGCGACTTGGCCGCATTGGCAATCGCCTTGGTCATGTCATTGGTCGGCGCTGCGATCGTTGGGACCGCCGCCGCCACAGTGAATTGCGGCGTGGTGGCGTTGCTGGTCGTGATGGCCGAAAGGCTCGGGGCATTGAGTTGCGGCGTCTGCGGCGTGAACTCCTGTGTCAAATCCGGCGGTTGCTCCGGCGGAGCCTGCACTTGCGTATCGCTGGCCACGAGATCGCCACCGGAGGCGGCAAAGTCGGGCGTATCGGTAACCTGTTTATAGAGAACGACACCACCCCCGAGGAAGATGAGAATGGCGTGCAAGAGCGCCGAGAAGGTCAGGAAGCGGGAAGCTGCCAGACGTTCCTGCAGGCGTTCCATGAAGGGCTTTTTGGCCTCGGGGGTATACATAGCGATAATAATTGCCTTCTAATGGTTATAGTGTCAACGGCAACCCACTGGGAAAACCGGTCATTTTCGCCCGAAATCGACCCATTCCGTATGCGAAAATTCCTCCCACTGCTTCTGCAGCGCGTCCACCGGCGGAATGCCCGCGTGGATATAAAGCTCGTAGCGCAGCCGGAGGGGTTTGCCCGGCTCGATCACGATTTCACCGGGGAAGGTCAATGAGGCGCCCATCCAGCCGTCGTTACGCACGTGGAAAGGCGTTGGGAAATGCGGGTTCTGGGGGTGATCCATGAGGGTGATGCCCTCACTCGCCTGGGGCGTGATCGGCCCGGAATAATCCACCCAGCGCGCCGGCTTGCGGAAACAGCCCGCCTCGTCCACCCCGCCTTCCGAGTTGCGAATCGTCCCGCCGCCATCATTCACCCCGATGGTCTTGGCCATGCGCACCGCCAACATGCCAAAGGCCGTCTGTCCCAGCGTAACGGGCGCATTCGGCGGCGCCTCGAGTTGCGAGTCGACGAGCAGCAGCCACTCTCCGTGGTCGAGCACTTTTACTCCCGTGCGACGATGCTCGTTCATCAAGGTCTTCCCGTCCTTGTCCTGCCAGGCGTTGAAGGTCTCGATGGAAGCCGCGTCCATCCCGTCTTCGAGCTTGTCGGTCCGCACATGGACGATGTGGGCCGCGCGGTCTTCCCAGAAATTCACGCCGTTCACAAACTGATGCGACATCCACACGGAATTGTGATGACTGTGCGTGACGGGATCGTGCGGGTGCCCCATGCGGGTGAGCGAACGCCCCGAGGGACCGATGACCGGATAGATGAACGGACGGAAACCATCGTGTCCGGCGCGATAGCGGGCGATCTCCACGCCATCGCGCTGAAAGGAGACTTCGTCGTGCGGTTCGGGAATTGCCTGGACGCGCGGGACGGGCTTGGGCTCGGCCTGCAGCGAGGGGACGGGCAGAACAGGAGGAGGAGAAGAAGAAGAAAACATCCAACATTCAATTGCCCCCGCGGCACCGCGGGCGTCTCGCAAAGCCTCGGCTCCCAACCTCCAACATCCAATGGCGCAAGCGTCTGCGGTGTCGCCTCTTCCATTGGATGTTGGGCGTTGGATGTTGGGTGTTGGATGTTCTGCCTTTTCATAGCTTTCACTGCAGTCCTTGCGCCTTCAGCACGCTCGGCGGCAAGGCCGGACACGGATTCGGCGCCTTGGGAAATTGATCGCGGATGATCTGCCATTCGCGGTGCCCGTCCTGATAGATCATCCACAGCGCCATTGTCTGAATGAGGTGCGCATAGCCGCCCGTATCGCTGATTTCCCATGCGCCCGCCGGCGCCGTGGGCGTGTGCCAGCCGCTGGGAATGATGCCGCGCTCTTTCCAGATGCGGCTCCAGAAATCGATCGTGCCGAGAACGCTGTTCTCCAGCTGCTTCTGCACTCGTGATGCCTCGCTGCGAATGCAGACGATCTGTTGCGGCGCGTTGTCGATGCCGACGCGATAGCGGCCGAAATCCACGCCGTTGATCCAGGCATTCTGCGCCGGGACAAACGTGTAGGGAATGCGCACCTCGGCGATCCAGCCATCGCCATCGCCCTGCTTGAATGCGTCCTGTTTGAAAGCCGCCGCGTGGAGCAGCGGCTCGCCCTTTTCGTTCACCAGCGTGCACTGCCCTTCCTTCGTCACGGTGAGCTTGCCGCCACGGACAAAGACCGGCTCGGCAGGACCGGTTTTCTTCGCATCGTCGTCCGACTTGTGCGCCGACTTTTTCTTCGCGGCGGCGAGGTGACTCGAGTCTCGCGCATCGGACTCGCGCATCGCTGCATTCGAACTTGCGTGGGCGCCGGATTGCGCGGCGTGCAACTCGCCGTTCTCCTCCTGGAACGTTACGGTCAATTGCGGGCGCGTGGTCTCGATGAGCACGTGCAGATTGCGCGGATCGCTGATGAGCGTAACGCGTGCGCTGTCCTCACCGAGCGCGCCGGATTTCGCATACACGGGATCCTTCAGGCCATCGGTCGTGGGCGGGTCGTCGACCATGCGCACGATCACATCGCCCGGAGGCGGCTTGGCGAAATTATCCCAAAGCGTGGGCTGGGCCTTGAGCTCGGGCAAGATGGCGGCGGCGAGCCACGCGAGTTGCGCGCCGCGCGAACCGTAAAAATTCTTCGCCGTGGAGCTGTATTCCGCGAGCTTGCCCTTTCCCTCGACAAAAGCCGGCGGACGCTGGAGATCGAAAAACCACGCGCCATACGGATACGGCCGGTCATCGAAAAATATCTCCATGCCCGCGACAGCGCCGTAGCAGCGGGCGATGGCATGCGCGGCCAACCCGTGCGGCAGCTCGCCGGAGATCAGTGCTCCCGCCGTCCCCTGCCGATACAGCCAGGCCAGTCCGTCATTGTAGACTGGCAATTGCGCCGGTTTCTTTTCAAAAAGCCCCTCGTAACCTGGCCAGAGGGCGTGCGCCGAAATATCCGGTCCCTTGTATTTGAGAAACGCATTCGCCTGCC
Organism: Chthoniobacter flavus Ellin428; assembly: GCF_000173075.1. Taxonomy (GTDB): domain Bacteria; phylum Verrucomicrobiota; class Verrucomicrobiia; order Chthoniobacterales; family Chthoniobacteraceae; genus Chthoniobacter; species Chthoniobacter flavus. Next base: position 234,552 of record NZ_ABVL01000010.1, on the reverse strand, counting down.
CGGCGGTCATCTCCGCGGCGATTTCGATTCCCTGGATCGGACCGAAATACTCCTGTTTGTAATCGCGCAAATGTCCGGCAGCTTCGGCGACCGCCGGATCGCGGGTGGAAAGCCACACGTTGAGCAGCACGTCGGCAAGATCCTGCGAGAGGTGATTCGAGTCCGTGAAATAGCCGTCGGGCATCGGCTGGCCATTCTTGCGATCGAAGCCGGAGCCGTCGTCCCAACCGCGCGGCGCCCAGCCCTTCAACGGCGCGGGCCACGGATGCTTGTCCTCCTCGCTCGGCTGCATCTTCGGGAAAAGCTGGTCACTGTGGTTGAGCAGGTTCGTGTAAAACGGGATGCCGTAACGCTGCGCACGCAATAGCCAATCGCCCTTCGGGTCCGCCCGCTGCGCCACGAGGAGGGAGGAGAGATACCACGCGCCGTCGTGCATCGAATCGAGGCCGAATTCCTGCATCTTCTTCCCACCCTTCCAGAATTCGTAGGCCATGCCGTAAGTCTTGCGCGCGGGATCGCTGACGATGTGATTCTTCTCCACGAAATCCGCCAGGTCCTTCATGAAGCCCAGGAGTCGTTCGCGCGGCCACGCCTTGGCGTCCGGGGCCGGCGGCGGAGTGTACGGCTTCAGGGCCAGTTCTTCGGGAGTCGCGGCGCGGGCCAGCACGGCACAGAGGAGCGAAACGGCAAGCGTGAGGGGAAACTTCATGCGCACGTGAAGCTTAAAGCCCCCTCCTCCTTGGGCGAGCGAAAAGCGCCGTGCCTCCAACTCGCAGTTCGGCGGCCACCAGAAAAGAATTCGAACCTGGGGAATAACGGCCGGCGAGAATGCGTCTTGAAAGGAAAGCCTTGCAGGCGGTGGCGGCAGATTCGCCCGCGCTTGATCGCAGGGCGGCCCGACGCACTTCCTTTCATGAACCCACCAACCATCGCCCCCGCAACCACCGATCAGATTCCGGCACTGGCCGCGCTGTTCGAGGCCCAGCTTCGTGAGCACGACATCGACAGCCCTGCCGACGGTCTCATTCCCGTCCTCCAGAGCTTGAGCGAACAGCCACAGCACGGCTTCATCCTCTGCGCGACCTGCGACGGCGCAGTGGTAGGCGTGGCGTATGCGGCGTGCATTCTCAGCCTGGAGCACAGCGGCTGGAGCGGGTGGCTCGAGGAATTGTACGTCCTTCCGGAGTGGCGCGGGTCGGGGCTGGGGTCGCGATTGCTCGATGCGGTGATCGCCGGCGCGAAGGAGCGCCGCTGGATGGCGCTCGATTTGGAGGTCGATTCCGCGCATCAGCGTGTCATCTCGCTCTATGCCCGCCGCCATTTTCAGCCGCTCTCGCGCACCCGATTCGCTCTACTTCTTCGAGATGGTCGCCGCGGCTTTTGAATCGTTCGCGCTGTGGCACCGGCGGCCTTTCATGGGGCTGAACAAGGAGTCGGAATCGACGGAGGTGATCTACGAGAATCCTTAGTGATCGACTACGGCAACACCCGCACGCGGTAAAAGCGCTGCGGGTTCGCGAGGGCGCCGGTCACTGGAATCTGTTGCACGGCGCCACTGCCTGCGATGTTGTCGACCGTCGTGGTCCATGAGGTCGCCGACATGTCCGCGCTTTCCTCCACCCGGTAAGTGCGACCGGAGAGCGTCGGAAACTGCACAACGAAATTGTTGCCGCTGCGAAAACCGGCCGAAGGCAGCAGGACGTTCATCGTCACCGCATCACGAGCCACCGCGTGCACGCCATCATCGGCGTTGAGCATGAGGATATAGGCGCCCGGCAAACTGAAGGTGGCGGTGGTGGCCGGCTGCGCGGCATTGCCGAAAGTCACCGTGCCGGGGCCCGAAACCATTTTCCACTGCACCGTCGGCGAACCGGTGGCGGTGATGTTCCCGGCCAGCGTAACGGTGGCGCCAAAGTTAATGGTTTGATCGGCTCCGGCCGTGGCGGTCGGCGCGCCGGGTGAACGCGGTCCCCCAGTGGCACCCGTGGATTGCACTACTTCGAAATTGCTGATCGCGATCGTGGACAGATTGTCGAAGGCGCCGGCCGCGAAGCGGTCGTCCGGGCAAACCGAAAACGATAAGAAACCGCCGTTGTCCGCCACGATGCCGCCGTATTTTTTCAGCGCGAGCGCGACGGCTTTGGATTCCTTGGTCCACGTGGAAGGAATGACGAAACTCGCCTTGAGCCGCAGACGCTGACCCATCGCCGGAACATTGGCCAGCGTGGTGCTCCCGGCCTGGTGGGTGGCCGGATAAATGGAGCTCTGCCGCGATCGTTTCACCACCAACCGCACGGCGTGCTCGACCATGCCCCGCTGACATTCATCGTAGCGAACGAGCGCGGGAAACATCGGCAGTCCCGCGGCGTCGCCCGAAGTCCAGCCCGCGGGACGAAGGGTATTCGACTTGAGGTCAAATTTCGCGCCGTTCGAAGCCTGCCAGGCGTTGTTCACGGAAAGCGTCTCCCATGTTTCCCAAATGAAACCGGCACCCGGTGCAACCATGATCGCATGCCGGTCGCTACCGTCGTCGTCCTGCTGCCATTGCTGGAGCGTGAGTGTGCCCGTCCCCACCGGCCAGGTCTCGATCGGCAGATTCGCCGGGATGGGATACAGGCCATTGGGCGAGACTCCGCCATCGAGATCGGACTCGTCCGGATAATTGAAGAAGTTGATCGACTGCGTCGGTTGATTGTCCGGCACGAGCACATAATTCATCTCAAAAAACGCGCGCAAGGTGCGCCGGTTCGAGGCGAGATCGTTGGTGATTTGCGTGATCATCGCATCGGAGTTCGAGAGCAACGGCAGGCGGGACACGTCTTCGTTCCAGGCGCTCGTCACCGGCATGATTTGCATGGCCGCCACGACCGCGTCGGCTTGCGGTGTGTCGAAGAGAATCGGGGCCGTGACGACCGGCGCCGGCCCGAGAACACGGCCTTCCTGATTGATGCGGAGTTGCCCCGCGACCGCCGTTGCGGAGAGGACCAGGTAGAGGCAAGGACCCGACAATTTCATGAATTTATTGTCGCAATTCACGTGCCTAAGAATAGGCGCGGAATGTCAATCCATATTAAGAAACCGCCAACCCCCGTCACATCACGTATCTCCCCTTCTGGAGCCCAGCGAAAAGTGCACCACGTGCTCTACGCGCTGAAGAGTTCGTGCGAGAGCACGCTCAGGCAATAGATCGCCGCGGTTTCACTGCGTAGGATGATGGGGCCGAGGGTGACCGGGCGGCAGCCGGCGTTCTTGGCCAAATTGACCTCGGCGGGGGTGAAGTCGCCTTCGGGGCCGACGAGGACGAGGACGCGGGCGGGCTTCTTTTTTCCGCTCGCGCCAGCTTCAGCGAGCACTTCCTTCACGTGCCGCGAGTCCGGCTGGAGCGAGGCGATCAGCATGAGGTCAAACTTCTCTCCGGACTGGAAAAAGTCCTTCGGCGATTGCGGTTTGAAGACGGTGGGCAGCCAGTTCTGGCCGCACTGCTTGGCGGCTTCGATGGCCACGCGCTGCCATTTCTCGCGCTTGGCGAGCGCCTCGCCTTCGTCGCAGCGCACCACCGTGCGTTCGCTCAGCAACGGCACGATGCCCGCCGCCCCGAGCTCGGTGGCTTTCTCCACGATGAGGTCCATGTTTTTCCCCTTCGGGATGGCCTGCCCGAGCACGATCTGGCAGCCGATGGGCTCGCTCTTGCTCACGGAGATTTTCTTCAGCGCGATTTTGCCTTTGTCGACCGAAGCGATTTCCACGGTGGCCTCCGCCCCCTGGCCGTTAAAAAGCGTCGCACGGTCACCCGCTTTCATCCGCAATACGTCGAGGGCGTGATGCGTCTCGCCATGGTCAAGAGCAAGCTTGTCCGGATTCCAGGCGTGCGGGGCGATGTAAAAACGAGGCATCGGGGCATCCTGCAACAGAGCCGGCCACAAGTCGACTCCCGGCTAAGACCGCAACCGCACTGGCCTGGCCGGCGGCTGGTGGAACCGACCGGCCGTGAGGGAACCGAAGAGGCAGGTGACGCCACCGGGGATGGCGCCCAGGGCGACGGCTACCAGCAAGTCATCCCACACCCATGTCCGAAAATGCAGATACCAGAGCATGATGCCCGCACCGGCCAGGGCGCCGCAGGGCGTGCAGACATACCAACGCCAAAGCCAGAAACGCAGCGGCACGAAAACATACAGCGGCAACAGGGCGACCAACCACACGATGCCGGTCACCATCCCGGAAATCAACATCTCGGCCAGAGCGGTCTGCAGCCAGTCCCCGAGCGCCGATTTCCACTCCGCATTCACGGCGATGGAGACGACGATCAACACGAGATTGAGCGTCAGCCAACCGACGAAGATGGAGAGGACACTGCCCCAGATACGCCGCGGCAGCGATGCTTTCGCGGCAGGGAGGTCGGAGGCGGTAGTCATTGACCGTTGAGTTTTGGAACGGTGGGATTGATCCGCGGCAACGGCGAGAAGAAAGACGCTTCGCTACAACGCGTTGTAGGGCGGCGATCTTCGCCGACGGCGTGGGTGAACGGCGGCCAGGATGGCCGCCCTACAACCTCTTCCACGCGATGCCGTCAGCGAGCGGTGGGCAGGGAGGCGCGAAGCGCTCCAAAAAAAGCCAGTCATTCTGAGCGGAGCGCCCCGGTGGGGGAAGGCGGGCGGGGCGCGCAGCGAAGAACCTCTGATCTCCGTGGGCGAAGGCGGTGGGGAGAAGAGGCGCTTGGTCACCCGCAAGTTGGGGGAAGCTCCGCGCGAAAACCCACGGAAGTCAGAGGTCCTTCGACTCCGCCCATGCTTCCCCGCTTCGCTCAGGATGACGGGCTTTTTTTTTGAGCGCTACGCGCTTCCCGGCCGTGCGCCGCTCAGGGACAGCACACCGCTCGGGAGCAGCGCATCGCTCCGGATCACCCGAAAAACTCTTTCGCTTTCTCGAAGAATCCCTTGTGCAGCGGACTGTTCTCCTCGCCCATGAGGGCGGAGAACTCTTCCAGCTTCTTGCGCTGCTCGGCGTTGAGACGCGTGGGCACTTCCACCGCGACGCGCACGATGAGATCGCCGCGATTGTGGGAATTGAGCGAAGGCACGCCCTTGCCGCGGAGCTTGAAGGAGGTGCCGCCCTGCGTACCGGCGGGCACTTTCAATTGCGCCTGGCCGTCGAGCGTGGGCACGGTGACTTCGCCGCCGAGCGCCGCGACGCTGAAGCTCACGGGCACTTCGCAGAAGAGATTGCTATCCTCGCGCTCGAAGACTTCGTGCTCCTTGATGTGCACGACGACATAGAGATCGCCCGGAGGGCCACCGCGCAGGCCGGCCTCGCCGTTACGCATGGAGCGCAGGCGCGAGCCATCTTCGATGCCCGCGGGAATCTTCAGCTTGATCCTCGACGCCGCCTCGATGCGGCCTTCGCCACTGCACTTGCGGCAGGGACGTTCAATAACCTGACCGGTGCCGCGGCAACGCGGGCACGTCTGCGACACCTGGAAAAAGCCGCGGGAGCTGATGACCTGGCCGCGCCCACCGCAATCGCGGCAGGACACCGCGCGCGAGCCGGATTCCGCACCGGAGCCGTTGCACACGTCGCACGTCTCGAGCTTGGAGACCTCGATCTCCTTGTCGCAACCAAAGGCCGCTTCCTCGAGGCGAATCTGCATGTCGTAGCGCAGGTCGGAGCCGCGCTGCTTGCCATCGCGGTCGGGGCGTTGACCGCCCCCCGCCGCTGCACCGCCAAAGAATTGCTCAAAAATGCCGCCGCCACCGCCACCACCACTGGCGCCGAAGACCTCGCGGAAGATATCGAACGGATCGTGGAACCCGCCACCGGCGCCACGCGCCGCGCCACCACCCTGGGCAAAGGCCTGATGCCCATAGCGATCGTAGGCCGAGCGCTTCTGTTCATCCGAAAGGATGTCGTAAGCCTCGCCGAGTTCCTTGAACTTCTCCTCCGCAGTGTGGTCGCCCGGGTTTTTGTCCGGATGGTACTTCACCGCCAGCTTGCGGTACGAGCGCTTGATCTCCTCGCCCGTCGACGTGCGAGTTACCTCAAGGACTTCGTAATAGTCGCGCTTGGTAGCCATTGGCATTTTACGTTACTTCGCCGGGGCGCCCTTGGAGACCACCACCGTGGAGGGACGGAGCAGGCGGTCGCGCAGTTTGTAGCCTTTGCGGAGCTGACGAATGACCACGCCATCGGCCACGGTCGCGCTTTCTTCCTGGGCCACGGCCTCGTGCAGGTTCGGGTCGAAAGGCTGGCCTTCCGCATTCACGGCTTCCACGCCGCAGGAAGCCAGAAAATCAAAGAGCTGCTTCGATACCATGTCCATACCGGCGAGGATCGGGGAATCGGCCGCACTGCCGCGGGCGGCGTTCAGGCCGAGCTCGAAGTTATCGAGAATGGGGATGAGCCGATCGAGGAAGCTGGCGTTCGCGTACTTGATCGCGTCGTCCTTCTCGCGCGCGGCGCGTTTGCGGAAATTGTCGAAGTCCGCCTGGGTGCGCAGGGCGTGGTCGCGGAAGCGTTCAATATCCCCCTGCAGTTGGGTGAGGAGGGATTCTTCGGTCTGTTCAGCGGCTTTCGCTTCCGCGGATTCCGCGGCGTCGGTGGTGTCGTTGCTCATTTTTTACGGATAACGATTAAAGTGATGTCGTCGTGCTGCGGATGGTTTCCGACGAACGCCCGCAGGTCGTCCGTCAGCCGTGTAATGATCCCGGCCGCACCTTCGGACGCGCTCGCCTGGATCGCTTTGATGACACTGGCCATCCCGAATTCCTCCCCTTGGCTGTCGAGGGCCTCGGTCACGCCGTCGGTGTAAAGCACCAGGCAGTCGTCGGTCTCCAGCGTCAGGGAAAAATCGTTCGTGACTCTATTGAACACGCCCCCGCTGTCAATGCCCAGCGCCATGCCCGGCGGGTTGATTTTCGACACGGTCTTGTCGCGCGCAGAATACAGCAACGGGGCATCGTGCCCGGCCCGGCAAAGCGTGATGGTCCCGCTATCCTGCTGAATGATCGCGTAGGCCATGCTGATGAACATATCCTCTTTGATGTCGGGGAAAAGTTGCGCGTTCACCTCCCGTAAGACGGTGGAAGGGGAAAGTTGATTCGAGGCCTGGCTGCGGAGCACGCTGCGGCACATGGCCATGATCAGAGAAGCGGGCACGCCCTTGCCGGAGACGTCGGCAATCGCCAGGCCGCAGTGCGTGTCGTCGACACAGATGTAATCGTAGTAATCACCGCTGACCTGCCGCGCGGGGACATTGATACCGCTGATCTGGAAGCCGCTGATTTCCGGCGCATTCGCCGGCAGCAGGATGCGCTGGATCTCATGCGCGACCTGCAAGTCCTGGTCGAGCCGCTTCTTCTCCGCGGCTTCGGAGAAAATGGTGGCGGTGTAGAGCGCGAAGGCGGATTGCTCGGAGATCGCCTTGAATATCTGGAAGTCGCTGGGAATGAAATCGTCGCTCCCCGGGCCGCGGGCGATGGCCAGCACGCCGAGGCTTTCCTCACCGTAAAAAAGCGGACAGAGCATCGCCGATTTCGTCCGCAGCGGGCCGATGCGCAGGGAGACGAGGCGGCTGTCTTCGCCGCGCAGCAGCAGCGGCTCCTGCTCGCTCCAGACAGAACCGAGCACACCATCCTCCGGGGCCACAGTGCGCAACCGCAAGTAACCGGGCCAGGAGAAATTCGGCTCGCGGGTGAGCTTCTCCGGGACATCGAAGAAGGGCGGGCAATTCCGCGTGGCAAAGGCCGGGCGCAGGATATCGCCCGCACGATCCGAGAGGTACAGCGCACCTCCGTGGCCATCGAGAATGCGCAAGGCCCCTTCCACGATGAGCATGTGCAGGTCGGCCGGCTTGCTGACGGCGGTCAGCGCAGCACCCAGGCCGTGCAGGAAATCAAAGACCCGCGTCTCCTCGAGCTGGATTTTCTCCCGCGCCTTGCGCAACGCATCGATCATCAGTCGTTGCCGCCGGTATACGTAAGCGAACGTACCCGCCGTCAAGGCAAGGAGCGCTAAGAGGACGGCGGACCACATCAGCGCCTAGCTGGCGAGGTGGAGATCCTGTTTCAGGTATTCGAGGACGTCCTTGAACTTCGCCGCATTCGCTTCATTGGCTTCGACGCAGGCCTCATGGGCCTCCAGCATCGTTTGCGCCTGCGCAGTTTTGTCGGGCGCGGCGGCGGCCAGCGGAGTCTGCGTGGCCGCGACGGGCGCCGAGTGCCGCGCTTCAATCACAAAAAGCTGGTCGAGACCGAGATTGCTCAAGAGGTCGCTATTGCGCTCGTTGAGATTGGTCACGCGCAAGTTCCCCTGCCCCAGTTCACGGAGGCGGAGGGCAATACCGGCGAGAGTGCCCATGAAGGTGGAATCCATCACGGTGCAGTTCTTGAGATCGACCGCAAATTCACGAAAACCGCGGTTGATCATTTCCTTGGCAAACTCCTTCAGGCCAGTGCTGTTCAAGAACGAGCCCTTGCCTTCAACCCGCACCCACACGGTGCGGTTGGCAGTGCCTACGAGAATGGATGGCTGAACGTTCACAGCTTCAGAAAGAAATTTGGGTGGCCACGGTGGACGCAGCGTCAGGCTTTACCTGACGATGAGACAATAATGCCATGGTTGAAAAATTGCATCTCCCAATCAGTTCCAGAGAAAAGATTGGTTGAGACCGACGATTTTGCCGTTCTCGATCAGAATGACCCGCCACCCGGCCACCTTGCCGTCTTCAATATACTGATCGCCGAGAACGTCGAATTCCGACACGTAGGAGCCCTTGGCATCCTTCACATGGTATTCCTTGGCTTGCACGAAAGCGCCGAGGTTTTGTTGACGATACTCGAAGCGGACCGTGAGGTCGGCCTTGCGCTTCGACCGCCAGAAGAATTTGAAGTAATGACCGTACCGGGAGCGGCGTTCATAGCTGTTTAACGCGCCGTAGTTAAGCCGTGTCCGCTCGAAGTTGATCATCGGGTCGAAGGACGGCTTCAGGACTTGGGGGTCATTCAAGATAACGATCTGTTTGCGGAATTGGAACGCGTCGTCCAAAGCCAACGGAAGCACGTTGGCTTTGTCGATGGCAGTTGACGTATCACCACCGACGATATTGCGTCCATTTTCGCCAAAAGCAGCCGTGGCGGCGAGAAGAGAGGCCAGCAGCAGGAAATAGCGTTTCATTAGGGGGTGGAAATTAAGCTTCTTAAATAAAGCGTGTCAATCATGGCACTGGGGGAATATGCGGATGTCTAACAATCGACACCACTCGCGCGGCGGACCATTTTATCCACGCGGCGGGGCGATCCGCTCGACGTAAGTGCCGAGGGCATCGTGCACCCCCTCCACGGCCGTGCCGCCTTCGCCGACCGCTGCGGCGCAACGTTTTACCGATCCGGAACGGACATCGCCTGCGGCAAAAATCCCCGGACAACTGGTTTCCAGCGCCCCGGGCGGGCGCTCCGATTTCTGCCAGGCGGGAGCTTTCGCCACGGCCTGGCCGGTTTTGATGAAGCCCTTTTCGTCGACCTCGATTTCCGGCGGAAGCCAATCGGTGCACGGTTTGGCGCCGATCATGGAAAAGACCGCCGGGGTCTGGACCGTGCGCCGTTCGCCGGTCGCGGTGTTTTCCAGTTCCACCTGCTCCAGGCATCTTCCGCCGGTCATCTTGCGAATCTCGGTGTAACGCAGGATTTCGATATTCTCTTTCGTCTCCACCCGCCGGGAGAGATAGCTCGACATGCTCTTCGACAAATCCGCGCCGCGAATGACGAGCAGCACTTTCGCCGCGCACTCCGAAAGAAACATCGCCGCTTGTCCGGCGGAATTGCCGCCGCCGGCAACGACGACAGTGGCGCCGCGGCAGAGCGCACCTTCCATCGCCGTGGCCGCGTAGTAGACGCCCAGGCCCTCGAAATCCTCGCGTCCTTCCGCTTCGATCCGCCGGTAAGACGCGCCGGTGGCGATGATCGCGCAACGCGCCCACAAGGTCGCCGGGCAACTCTCGACCTGCAACGCGGCGCGATACTCGCCGTCGGTGATGGTGAGTGAAAGCGCCTGGGCGGGCGTGGAAAATTTTGCGCCGAAGCGGAAGGCCTGGAGTTGCGCACGGTGGGTCAGATCGCCGCCGCTGATCCCGGTCGGAAAGCCGAAGAAATTTTCGATGAGCGACGAGGATCCGGCCTGGCCGCCGGGCGCGTAACTTTCCAGCACGACGGTCTTCAGCCCCTCGGAAGCCGCATAGACCGCCGCCGCGAGTCCCGCCGGGCCGGCGCCGACGATCACCAGGTCGCAGAAGATTTCCATTTCATCCTCGCGCTCGAGCCGGCGCAGCAGCCCCGCTACCTGCGCGACTTCGCGCAGCGAGGGCCGGCGCAGCGGCGCGCCATTCACATCGATCAACGCCGGCAGATCGCGATGAGCGAGATGCAGGCGTGCCGCCAGCGCCTTGCCATCCTCGCTTTCCACGGGGATGAGCCGGTGCGGAATATGGTTCTTGTCGAGGAAATCGTGGATGAGATGGCCATCCTGCGAACCGCCATCTGCCAATACGCGCAGACCGGCAAAGTCGCGATCCCGCCGCAACCGTTGGCGGCGCATGATGAAGGCATCGACCAGCGGCCGGCCAAGCCCCGGCAATTCCACCAGCGCCCGGCGCAAGTCTGCCGCCGGCACTTCGAGGATTTCCGATTCCGGCGATTTCCCGCGCGCCGAAGCCACGGCGGAGGTGCCGTTGAGCATGGCGATGTCTCCGGCAAAATCACGCGGTCCGCCGCCGGCGAGAATTTGCTCCACCCCATCACGCACCGCAAAGACTTCGATCTCCCCGGTGATGACCACCGCCATGGCAAAGTCGCGCTGGCCGGCGCGGTAGATGATCTCGCCCTGCTTGACCTTGCGGCGGCGCCCCAAGCCTTCGAGCATCGCCATCTGGCGATCGTCCAGCTTGGGAAAAGCCACGCTCTCGGTATCGCGATAAAATTGCTCGTCTGGATCCGGTGTATTCACAACGACCGCAAATCAAACATCGATTCGCAAGAATTGCACGTTTTGAGCGCGGGGAATCGAAAACGTAAACGTCCTCCTATGCCAACCCACGCTGGCGGGCATGCACGAGCAACTCGGCGAGATTCGAGGCCCCCAGTTTGGCCATGAGATTCGACCGGTGGAACTCGACGGTTCGCGGACTCAGGCCGATGGATTCGCCGATCTCCTTGCTAGTCCGGCCGGTGAGGACTTGCGTGAGCACCTGCTGCTCGCGGCGCGAAAGAATCTTCCCCAGCGCTTCCGATTTCGCGCTCTCCTGCGCAAGCGTCTCGGTGAATTTTCGCGAGAAATAAGACCGCCCTCGCACGACGGTGCGGAGGGCTTCGGCGAGTTCCGCCAGCGGCGCATCTTTTTCCAAATACCCCTCCACCCCGCTCTCGCGAATACGCGTGAGGGTGAGCGGGTCGCTGAGCGACGAAAGCAGGAGCGTGCGCAAGTGCGGCCGCACCTGGCGCAGCGCTTGCGCCAGGGCGATGCCGTCCATGCCGGGCAATTGCAAATCGAGCAGCGCTACATGCGGGCTCAATGTCTCGATGCGACGCAACGCTTCCTCCGCCGAGGTGAAGGCGCCGACCAGGACGAAGTCTGACTGCGAAGGCACCCACTCCTCCAGGAAGGAGCGGAACATGCCCTGATCCTCGACGACGAGGACGCGGGTCGTTTCAACGGAACCGGTGCTGGCATGGGGTCGGCTCATGATGTCGCGGTGGGAAGAATGAAGCGGAACTCGGTGCCGCCCCCGTCGATCGGCACCACACCGAGTTTCAAGTCGAGGGCGCGGCTGATCTCCAGGCACAGTCGCAGGCCGAGGCCCCCCATCGAGGGGAGTCGCTCGGGATTTGCCGCGATCAGCGCGGCCTCCAGCGACGCGGGCAGTCCCTGTCCATCGTCGCGCACCGCGACCCGCACACCTTCAGGCAGGTGCGTCGCTTCCACCCACACTTTGTAGCGCGCCGCTTTCAAGGCGTTGGAAAGCAGATTGCGCAACAACGCCTGCGTGGGCACGAGATCGGTCTTCACCATCAGCTCGTCCGGCACTTGAATCTCCATTACGATGCCGCTGGCCGCGGCCTGGAAACTCTGCAAGGCAAACACCGGCGCGGCGACCGCACCGAGCGGATGCACGGTCACCTGCCCGGTGCCCGCCCGCAACCGCGCCCACATCACCAGATCCTCGATGAGCAGCAGCAAACCGCGCCCGGTCTGTACGGCTTCCGTAAGGAACGTGCGCATACTCTCGTCGCCATTCGCCCGGCCGGCCAGATGCTCCGCCGAGCGCGTCAGCCCGGTGAGCGGACTGCGCAGGTCGTGGCCGAGCACGGTGAGAATGCGATCCTTGTCGGCGCTGGCCCGCTCGAGATCCGCGGTGCGCTCGCGCACTTCCAGGGCGAGATCGTCGGCATAGGCTTCCTGCATGATCTCGCGCTGTTCCGCCTCCACGAGCAGCGCCTTTTGCGCGGCGATCTTTTCCTGCTGAATGAAACCGATGCGCTCCGAAATGAGCACCGCGAGCAACAGCATCTCCATGGCCGACCCGGCCATGACCACCCGGCCAGCATCCGGCAGCGGCACCGAACCGATCCAGTAAAAGAACGCGGGCGCGACGCCGGCAAAGAGCGCGCCGATCGCCAGCATGAAATAGGACGCCTGCGGGGCGCCGACGCGCCGCGCCGCAACCGCCGCGCCAAACACCGCGACGTGCGCGACCACGACCAGGAGACCCGGTATGACCAGCATCGAGGTGAGCCTTGCCCACGGCGCTACCAGCGAAGCCGCCGCCAGTACGATCAGCAGCGCGCGCAATCGCCGGAGCCAGACCGCGGTCCGCGGCAGATATCGCGGCAGGTCGAGCAGGAGCCCGGCGAAGGAAAGCAGGAAGACGGCGCTGGCCGAAAGAAAGGTGTTTAAGAACGACTCGACCCACGGCGAACCAACGGCCCAGCCAAACCACTGCGGCACGCTGCGGCAGAAAAACATGAACAGCGTGAATGAGCCGAGATAGAGCAGATAGCTTCCCGTCGGCGGCAGCCGCAGCTTGATCCACAGGATCGCGTTGTAAAAGAGCAGCGCGAGGAGCGTGCCGAAATAAAGTCCCTCGGCCAGCGTCTGCCGCAATTGCATCGCGTGAAAGAGCGTGTCCTGCGGCCACCAGACCACCTCCAGCCACACCGCGAAGAAATCCTCGTAGCGCAGGTAGACTGCCTGTTCGCCGCGCGCGGGGACAATGATGGAAAACGCGGTCTCGCGGCCCCAGATCGCCTTTTGCACCGCCGGCGTCCACTCGCCAGAGCGCATTTGCCGCCACACGCCTTCTTCACCGGGTGCGTGAAAATAGCAATCTGCACGATCGACATAATGCTCCCCATCCGTGAGCACACCCTCCAACTGGCGTGCCTCCGCATTGCGCAGTCGCACGCGCGCCCACAGAACATTCTTCGGCTTGGTGGCCGGCGCAAAGCCAGCGATCGACCATGGATGCCAGCGCGACTGCGGCAACGCTGCCACGTCATCGATGGTCAGCTTTTCCTCACTCCCCTCGAGATACTCCAGCGTGGTCCCGTGACTGTCGGGCACCGGTCGGCGTCCCGTTCTATCGTCCTCCAAACCCATGAGCACATAGGCAAAACCTAACGCCGCCACGGCGATCGCGCCCCATTGGGCGGCGGTAGGTTTGAGCGGCGAGAATGGCACACCGCGAAGAAATCTCGCCCGGCAGGTGGCCGCAAGCCGTCAAATGCACCTCAACCCAGTAATACTACGAGGTCAGCTCATTCTCGAGCCAATCGAGGCCGTCTTTAAAACCGGCACACTATGGCACGGTCGCCCGAACTCACGGGCGGGATTGTTAGAAGCCACCGTGTGATTTTGTGCACCCATCGTGGCATTCTCGCCGGACCCATGGGAGACTGTTTCGCCCATGATCTCTGTCCGCTACCATCGAGGCCTTGAATTGCCCGAACATGGCCTCTGGCTCGACCCGGAGGATCCGCGACCCTTCGCCTTTGTCTCGCACGCGCACGCCGATCACATCGCGCGGCATCCGGAATTCATCGCCAGCGCCGGCACCGCGCGGCTCATGCAGGCGCGGCTTGGCGGCGAGCGGCAGGGACACATCCTCGAGTTCGGACAACCGGCCAGCTTTCGCGATTTTCAAATCACGCTCCTGCCCGCGGGCCACATCTTCGGCTCCGCGCAATCCCTCATCGAAAGCGAGCACGGGTCGCTGCTCTACACCGGCGACTTCAAACTGCGCCGCGGTCTCTCCGCCGAACCCACGGAGTGGCGGCACGCGGAGACGCTCATCATGGAGACGACCTACGGGCTGCCGAAATATCGGCTGCCACCGACTGAGGCAGTCATGGCGCGCATGGTGGCGTTTTGCCAGGAGTCGCTGGAAGATGGCGCGGTGCCGGTGCTGCTCGGCTATTCGCTGGGCAAGGCGCAGGAAATCCTTTGCGCGATTCTCAAGGCGGGGCTGACGCCGATGCTCCACGGCGCCGTCTACCAGATGACGGAGATCTATCGGCAACTGAAACCCGACTTCCCCGATGGCTACGAGCGCTACTCGGCCGGCAAGGTCGAGGGCAAGGTGCTCATCTGCCCGCCGAGCGCGAATCGCACGATCATGCTCACGCGCATCAAGAACCGGCGCGTGGCCGTGCTCACCGGCTGGGCGCTCGATCCGGGAGCGACGTATCGTTACCAATGCGACGCGGCGTTCCCGTTGAGCGATCACGCGGACTACACCGATCTCGTGCGCTATGTGGATCTCGTGCAACCGAAGCGCGTGCTCACCCTGCATGGTTTCGCCGCCGCCTTCGCCGCTGATCTGCGCGAGCGCGGATTCGATGCCTGGGCATTGAGCGAGGAAAACCAGCTCGAGCTTTTACTTCGACGCGCTCCCTCCACGCCCCAGCCTGAGCGTCCGGCGGCACCCGTAGCCGCAATGCCGCAGTCGGAGTTTGGTGCCTTTGCCACGCTCGGTGACCAAATCGCCAATAGCACCAGCAAGCTGAAGAAGATCGCCCTGCTCGCGGATTACCTGCGTTCGCTCAATGAGACGCAGCTTCCGATTGCCGCGCGCTTCCTCACCGGCCGCGCCTTCGCGCAGAGCGACATGCGCACGCTGCAGGTCGGCTGGGCGGTGATCAAACGCGCAGTGATGGCCGCGGGCGGACTCGCCGAGCAGGAATTCCGCGCCATCTCCCGGCAGTATGCCGACGCGGGCAAAGCGACTTATGAAGCGCTGCTGGAGCGAACCACACCGCGGGACTTCTCGCTCGTCGATGCCCTCGCGCTCTTCGATCAACTCCACGCCGCGCGTGGGCCGCTGGTCAAAGGCGAATTGCTGCAACAGCGACTGGCGGCACTCACACCGCTGGAGGCGAGTTATCTCGTGAAGATTCTGACCGGCGATCTGCGAATCGGCTTGAAATCCGGGCTCGTCGAAGAAGCGATCGCAGCCGCTTTCCAGGCGGATCTGCACACCGTCCGCGAGGCGCAGATGTTCACCGGCGATCTCGGCGAAGTCGCCGCGCTGGCTTCGAAGAACCAACTGGAAGAAGCGTCGCTGCATTTGTTCCGCCCCATCCAGGTGATGCTCGCCAGCCCGGAACCGACCGCCCAAGCGGTGTGGTCGCGCATCGCCGCCCATGATGCGCCAGCGGCGTGGACCGAAGATAAATTCGACGGCATTCGCGCCCAGATTCATCTCGGTTCGGGGCGCGCGGAGATTTTCACCCGCGATTTGCGGCAGATCACCGGGCAATTCGCCGACCTCGCGCGCGCGGCGCGGAGCTATCCGGGTGAAGCGATTCTCGACGGCGAAATCCTGGCTTACGAACAAGGCCGCCGGCTCACCTTTTTCGATCTGCAAAAGCGGCTTGGCCGCAAGACGGAGGACGATCTTTTCCTCGGTGCGAATGACATTCCCGTCGTATTCAAGGCTTTCGATCTTCTCTATCTCAACGGCACTTCGTTGCTCAAGCGTCCGCTTGCCGAGCGCCGTCTCGCTCTTGAATCGCTAACGCTTCCGCCTGGCCTTGAAGTCGCGCCCATCCATCGCGTGGCTTCTGCCGAGGAAATCGAAGCCGCCTTCCAGGCCGCCCGCGCCCGCGGCAACGAAGGCCTCATGATCAAGGATGGCGCGAGTTTCTACACCCCCGGCCGGCGCGGGCAGGCGTGGTTGAAATTCAAAAAGGAACTCGCGACGCTCGATGTCGTGGTCGTCGGCGCCGAGCAAGGTCATGGCAAGCGCAGCCATGTGCTCAGCGACTACACCTTCGCCGTGCGCGATGAAGTCAGCGGACATTTGCTCACCATCGGCAAGGCCTACTCCGGCCTGACCGACGAGGAGATCGAAGAACTCACCGAGCATTTCACTGCCACCACTATCGCCCGTCACGGCCGTTACCGCGAAGTCGTTCCCGAGATCGTGCTCGAAATCGCCTTCGACTCCATCCAACCCAGCGACCGTCACGCCAGCGGCCTGGCCATGCGCTTCCCGCGCATCAAAGCCATCCGCCGCGACAAAACTCCCGAACAGATCGACACCATCGCCCACGCGCGGCGACTGGTGGCAACAGAAATGGTTAGCCACTAACAGAGTCTAGCACTGCCCAATGCCCTCACAACCTCGCAACGATTCGCACCGACAGGATATCGCTGTGATAAGCGGACAGCAGGCCGAGCGTGTGGCCATCGCCCAACGGATCTTTCATGAGGTATTCCTTGCCCTCGCGGCCAACGAGCAACACCCAATGCAGCACGCCGGGACGGTAGACAATCTTCACCAGCACCGGATTACCGGCAGCCAGCGCTTGATCGATATCGCGATGCGTGGGGTTTTCAGGAATGTCGATGCGCACGCGCTTTTGTGAGATGTCTTCCACGGCGTCCCATTTGATCCAGCCGCGCTCGGTGTAGCCATCGGCCTGGATGAGCTTTTGATTGAGTTCCGCAGGATTCAGGACGATGCCATGCTGCGCGAGCGCCATGCAGAGGCAGCAATTCGTGCAACCCACCGATCGCAATTCCTCGCCGCTGCCGCCGATTTCCTCGTGCGCCCATTGCGGGTCGGTCTGCAGGTAGATCGTCGGCGTGGCCAATACCGCGCGCGGTACCGCTTCATCCGCCCACGGCGAGAGACCTTGCGCCACGTGCTTCCGATGCGGATGCGGCCGATATCGCCACGCGACGATTGCGGCGAGCGCAGTCAGCAAGACAACTCCGCAAACGGCCACGAGCTTCCACTTACGATTCATCATACAGAGACGACGCCTCGCGCGCGCAGGCAGTTACATCACGGAGCGGCAACAGAGCGCCGCGGCCACATCGACTACGACGCCGCGTAGTACTTCGGATAGCGATAGTAGTAATAGTCCGGCATCTCGGCGTCGATGCAGTTGAGGATGAGGCCGAGGACGTTGACCTGCCGCTGATAGAGCATGTTCAGCGCATTCTTCGAGAGGCGCGCGGAGGTGAAGGCGGCGCGAACGACCATGAGCGCGCCGTCGAAATTCGGCGCCAGGGTCGGCGTGTCATCCGCGGCGAGGATCGGCGCGGTGTTGAAGATGGTGAGGTCGTAAGCGTCCTTGAATTCCTCGAGCAAGCCGACCAGATCGGGCTTGAGCAGCAGCTCGCCGGATTGATTCGTCACCGGCCCGCGCGGGATGAGCGAGAGCGTCGGATACTTCGTCGTCTGCACCGCTTCCTTCCACGGCACTTCACCGCGCAGGATGCTGGAGAGGCCGAAACGCCCGTCGGTATCAAAGAGCTGGGCAAGGTCGCCGCGGCGCAGGTCGGCGTCCACAAGCAACACGCGGGCCCCGGAGGCCGCCATGGTCACCGCCAGATTGCTGGCGATGGTGGATTTGCCTTCGTTCGGAATCGCGCTGGTGATGAGGAGGGTCTTCATCTCCGCCTGGTTCGGCATGAAGATGAGCGAGGAGCGCAAGCTGCGGAACGCCTCCGCATACGTGTAGCGATCGTCCTCCGGCTGCAGCAACGGCAGCCCGGTTTCCTTGCGCGTCTCCGCGACGTTCGGAATCTGGCCGAGGATCGGCTCGGAGAAATGATCGAGCATTTCCGTCGAAGACGAAACGCGGTCGTCCGCACGATCCATGAGGAGCAGGACGATGACGCCCACGACGAATCCTCCGATGATCCCGAGCAGCAAATGCTTGATCGTGTCCGGCGACTTTTCCTGGGGCGGCGTGGCCGCCTGCATGATGGTCAGCGGGTCGGGCGTCGATGATTTCGGATCGAGTTCGCCGCTGTTGTTCGTCAATTGATTGATCTGCGTCTGCGTAGTCGCCACGGCATTCTGCAGCGTCGTGTATTCCGCATCCTTGCTGCTGGCCTCGGTGACTTTCTTCTGCCAACTCTCGATACTGCTCTCGAGGCTCTTGAGTTCCGCCTTGATCGCCACCTTCCGGGCCTCAGTCGCTTCCGCGTTTTGTTTCTTGATGGTGCCGAGCAGACGCTGGAGTTCCTCCACTTTGTTCTGCAGGGCTTGAAACTTCGGATGCTTCGGCTTCCAGATCGTCTTCCAATACTCGACCTCCGCCTGCCTTTGCACCAGCTCCTGGGTGACTTGCGTGAACTGGTTGTAGAGCTGGCTGTTGAAGGCCGGCGAGGTAGGCGACGATGCCGCGGCGGCTACCGCGGCCGCATTCGGTCCCGGGACGGGAGCCACGACCGGCGCCTTGGCAGTCGGCGACTGCCCCGCGATGGTCAGCAATTCATCCGGGGAAAGATTCTCCAGGCGCGAAAGTTCGTTCGTCAACTCCGCCTGCTTGTTCTTCAAGCCCGAGAGAAACACCGCGGAGCTCTTCGCCTGCTCCTGCCAGAACGCCATGTTGTTCGCCTTGATGAAGGCCTGAAAATCCGCCTGCTGTTTATCAAGATCTTCCTTCAGTTTCTTGACCCGCGAATCAATGCCTTCGCGTGCCTGGCTAACCTGCGAGTTGCGGTTGACCGAGCGCGCATCCATGAATTCCTTCACCACCGCGTCCACGAATTTCTGGGTGTATTCGCCATTCGGACCGGTCCCGGTCACGGTGAAAATATTGGTCCGTGGCGCGACGGTCGCACTGATGTCCACCTTGCCGGTCAATCCCGGAGCCTCGAGCGCCAGGCGGCTGCGCGCCCGGGCGAGCGTCATCTCATTTTTTAAGAGCTCGATCGTGGTGTCGTACATACGACCCGCGCGATCATCGAAATTGACGCCCTTGTTGACGTCGGAAATCATTTCGTCGCGCAGCAGGATCTGCGAGTACGACTCAAAGAGACGCGGCTTGGAGAAAAGAATGTAGCCTTCGTAAAGAAGACCCAGACTGATCGTCAGCGCGAGCACCCACCAGTTCCGGCGAAGAAGCGAACGGTAACGGTAGACCTTGAGGCCGAGGCCGGCGGCGAGTGGGACCGACGGTGCTTGAGGATTGACGGAGTCCATGTGGAATTAGCGGATTATTTCCACCGCCAGAAAATTTTCGGGATGAAGATACGATCACCGTCTTGCAGAACGGGATCCTTCTTCGCATCACCATCTTTGATGATCTTGCTGTAGTTCGCGACGATCGTCTCGACACCGCCTTCTTTCTTCTGGCGGGTGAGTTGCACTTTTTCCGGGTTGCCCCATTCGCTGACGCCACCTGCTTTCAGGATCGCGTTGCAGAGCGTGAGGGTCTCCCCCGAGATGATCTCCTGCGGGCCACCGACGCGCACTTCACCGGAAAGATAGACGAGACCGGAGCGAACCTGCACGGGACTGACGCGGTCGATATTCAGCCGCACCGTCGCGTGGTAATAGTAATCCTTTTCCAAGGCGAGTTTGATCTCGGCGGCCGCCTCCGTGGCGGTCTTGCCGGAGACTTTCACCCGACCCAAGGGCGGAACATCGAGTTCACCGGTCGCGGTCACGACGCGCGGGAGGCCACCTTCGCGATCCTCCATGATTTCGAATGTCACCTGATCACCGGCGGACAGCTTCTTGTCGGGGTCTACGACCGCCATGCGTTCCTGCATGAGACCGAGACCGGGTTGCGTAATCCCCGTGGCGGGGATCGCCGCGGGATAACCGGGCTGGGGAAATGCGGCCGGCTTCGGCGCCCAACCTCCCTGCCCCCTTCCCGTTAATGTTACGGCCAGCAATGCACTGGCGAAAATCGCAAAACGGAGAAAGCTAGGCATAGGCCATAGAGGTTAAATTTTAGAATTTATAGTAAAGGCTGAGGAAGACCAGGTTCTGGTAATAGTCCAAGCCATCCAAATTTGAGTTTTTCCAGATATAGCGATAATCGAGCCCAAGGGTCAGATTATTTCGGATATGATAGCGCAAACCGATCGCCGCGCCAATGCGATCTGCTTTTTCACCCAATGAGCCGGAGGTCGTATAGTGTTCGTAGAACACCGTAGGACCGAGTTCCAATTTTTCCGTCACCTTCCAATCCGCGTCGTATTCCACGTTGTAAAGGGTGATGAAATCCGAGAGGAACCCGACTTCCGATGTCTTGGAGAAGGACAAGCGGTGCTTGAAGAACTCGCTCGGGCGGTTGTTGATCTCAAATTTGACGTAGTAGCTGTGGGAGTCCTCGCTGTCCTGGACCGACGCACGCACCGCCGCAGCGTCGGTCGCGCTCAGGCCCAGCTGGTTGATCGCCGCATCCTCGAAGTTGCTGGCATGGTCGAAGGTGAGGCTCTGGTAGCCGCCTTCCAAATACAAGTTGGTGTATTCGGAGATCTGCCACTCGATGAACGGACCTGCGAGCAAGCCTTCCCCATCGCTCCGCGCCGGATCCTTGAAATCGATGAAGCTGTAAGACGCGTTGACACCGACTTTGATCGCCGGGTTCATCTGCCACGAGGGCTTCACGAAAATGGTATCGATGGCGCGGTCCTGCAGCTGGAATCCGGTGAGGTCTTGTTGCCCGCTATTGCCCGTAGTCCACAGATTGTAGTGATCGTAGCCGACCGTGAGATCGAAGGATTGGTTGATCGCCCAATCCGCATCAAGGCCCGCCTGGTTTTCCCAGCGCTTGTATTGCGGGACACCACTGACGTCCGGAATGTCGTAGGTATCTTCCTGGTAGCTGCCGCGATCGCGGACGGTCCACTTTACCGGCCCGGTGTACATGGTGAACGCGATCTCCGAAGTCGGCGAGATGAGGACGCCATCCGTATCGAATTCACTATGCTGGAAGTACTTCGCGTAGCTCAGGCCGATATTGAAGCGCAGCGTATTCAAGTCGCTGAGGCGCCATTCTGAATCCAGATTCAGGACCGGCCGGAAGATGAAATCGGAGATGCGGTCATTCTGCGAGAGCTTGATATTATCGTTGAACTCGATGCCCACGCCGAGAGCGGCCCCAAAGCGGAAATTACCGAGAGCAAAGTTGAACTTATCTTCTTCCTCCTGCGCTTCGGTGACAGAGAGGTCCTGTCCCGGGCGCAATGGCCGCAGGCCGCTGGGGGAGGCGTTTTCATACGTGTAATCCGATGGAACCACCGGTCCGATGCCGCCAGAGGAACGCGAGGTTCCAAGGTCACGGAAAAAGTCCTGCGCGCGGCTGGCGCAGGGCTTGCCAACCATCAGTGTGGCTAAGAGAAGAGCCAAAGACCCGACAGATTTTTTCATAAGAATACCACGATTCGTCGTTGTGGACCCCAGAGTTGTCAGGCCACCCCTAGAATTGCAACGCTAAAAGCGCGCCAATTCCCTAGTTTTCTAACGAAATTTACTCTTAATCGACGAAGCCGATTCAGAAGCACGAACGATCCGGAAGCCGTAATTATCGGTGCTACTGTCCGGCGCGGCATGGACGCGGCAGGAGGAGAGGAGACTGAGCTTCAGCGCACCGTTGTACCACGAAGCGCCGCGCAGCACCTTGGCCTTGGACTCGTTGTTCCAATTGTCCATGCACCACTGCCAGACGTTTCCACCCATATCATAAAGACCATATTTATTGGCCTTGAAGCTGCCCACGGGCGAGGTCCACGCATAGCCATCTTCGTAGCCCTTGATGGCCACGTCGGAGCCGGTCTCTTCGCCCGTATAGTTGCCGGCGCCGGGCGGCGGCGGCCAGTCCTTGCCCCACGGATAGATGTCTGGAATGCCCATATCGCGCGCCTCCGGGGTTCTCCCTACTTCTTCCGGAAGGCCGACCGCCTTGCTCCATTCGAGATCGGTGGGCAGACGATAGAACTTGTTCGCGGGCAGCGCCCCCCCGCTGTGCTCCTTGTCGGTGAGCCACGCGCAAAAGGCGAGCGCCTCATCCCACGTCACATTGACGACCGGATGATCCGGCCCCTGGCGGAAACCGGGCGACCGCCAGGCGTTGGACTTCAAATTCTTCTCCTTGGCAAAGATCTCAAAGTCTTTCACGCGCGTCAGCCAAATGCAGAAATCCACGTCCCCCACCGGCGCGAACTTCATGCCGAGGCTGTTCGTCACCGTGACCTCGGGCGTCGCGCCTCCGGGTGTGGCGGCGGGAACCGGCGTGGGCGGAGTGGGTGTGGCCGGCGCCGGCGTGCTGGGCACAGGCGTCGCCGGAACGGGCGTGGCGGGAACCGGGGTCGCCGGCACCGGAGTCGTCCGCATGGGAGTCGAAGGCGCCGGTGTAGTCGGCATCGGCGTCGCAGGCGCCGGCGTCGAAAGGAACGGGGTGGCCGAAGGGGTTTGAGCGAGCTTGACCATTTCCGTCGGTTCGGGAGTGGCCGGCTTCGGCGCCGGCGTGGCGACCGCGACCTTCGGCGTGGCCGCCGGGATTGGGTTGGGCGTCGACGGCTTGGGCGTCGCGGGCGCAACCCACGTGGCCGGAGCCGGCAGGCCATTCGTCGAGGCAATGCCCCGGAACTGGTCGACCTTTTCCTTCAACGATTTGTTCAGATCGAGCACCACCTTGACGTCCTCGAGTTCCTTCTCCCGCTTTGCGACCGCCGCCTGTTGTTGTTGCAACGCTGTATCGGCATCGTTCGCAGCCTTCGTCGCATCCGCCTCGACCTTTTGCTTTTCCTCCAGGGTCTTTTGCGTCGCTTGCAAATCAGCGTTCGCCTTTTCCTGCGCCGCTTGCTTGTCCGTGTAGTCTTTTTCCGAATCCTCGAGCTTTTTCTTTCCTTCCTCGACCAGGCGCGCCTTTTCCGTGGCCACCTTCTGCGCTTCCTGCGCGGCGGCTTCGGCGGCCTTTTGGTCGTCCTCGAGTTTTTTGCGCTTCGCGGCGGCGTCATCCGCGGCGGCCTTGATCGGCGTGTAGGTCTTCCGCTGATCCTCGACCGCTTTTTGCGAGGCATTCGCCAACAGGGTGGCGGCTTGCTGATCCTTCAAGAGATCGGTGTGCTTTTTCTCCGCTGCCCTGGCCGACTCACGCGCCTTATCCAAGGCGGATTGTTTGTCCGCGATGGCCCGTTCACCTTCCGACATGGCGGGAGCGGGCGTCGCTTTCACGACCACGGGCGCAGGTGTCGGCGTCTGTGGCGCGGGCGTCTCCTTCTCCTTCGTCACCACGGTCGGCGGCACCGGCGTGCTCGGAATCGTCCGGAGCTCTTTCTTTTCGGGAGTCACCGCAGGCGCCTCAGGAGTTGGGGTCGCATTGACGATCTCCTGCTGGGCCGGCTTCTTTCCGTTCGTGAGAAAATACCAGAAAATCGAAACCACCAGGGCGAGCACGGCGACGACGACGGCGATGGTCGCGAAGCGCGAAGACTCTTCCGGATAAAGACGCGGCTTGAAATCGCCGACCAAGGGACGCTCGATCGACTTCTTCGGCTCCGAGGGCGGGGTAAGGAATGCGGGCCTGGTCTCTTTTCGGTCGGGCTTCGGCTCGGCTTGGACTCGGGCGTCTTCGTCTCCGTGACCGCGTGGAGCGGCTGCGTGGGAATGCTCTCCACCTTCGGTTCCGGCTCCGCGACGGGGACCACTTTTTCCGGTTCGCGCGCCGCCGGTGCGGGCTTCTCTTCGCCTTTGGGCGAGACCACCGGCTCCGATTGTGGCTCCGGTTCTTTTTTCGCCAGCGATTCCATCTTTACTTCGGCCACCATCGGGACCACCGCAGGCGCGGGCGCCTTTTCGGCGGCGGGAGCAGCAGCCGGCGGGGCCTCGCCTTTCAACCGCTTCAAAAAGTCGCTCGCTGTCTGTGGACGAGATTCCGGCAATTTCTGCAACGCAGCAGCAATCGCCTGGCGCCAGGCGGGGGGCACCTGCCATTCCGGCTGATCGAGCGCGGAGACATCTCCGCTGGCCGGCGGCGGCGTGCCGGCAAGCAGTGTATAAAGAACTGCGCCGAGTGAAAAAACATCATCCGTCTTCGCCGGGGCGTTTCCTCCCAAAGCCTGCGGACTGGCGAGAGCCTGGCGCGCTTCCTCCGCCGCACCGGCCCGGGCCAGCGCACCTTGAATGATGTGGCCGACCCCGAAGTTCGCGACGAGCAGTTGCCCCCCATTCGTCAGGAAAAGATTCTGCGGTGCGAGATCGCGGTGCAGGTAATTGATCCGATGGGCATCCTCGATCGTCTGGACCAATGCATAGACCCACGATTCGATGTCCTTGGCGGCAAAGCGCTTCTCCGGTTGCTTCGCCTGGCGCGCCGCGACGGACTCGCCCTCGAAGGCATTCATCGAAATCGCCATGCAGTCGCTCTCCTCGATCAGGTCATAGACCCGCAGGATCTGCGGATTGATCAGTTGACGGACCCGCTTGACCTCCGCGCGCAGCTCCTGCAGCGCCTTGCCATCCTTGGCCACCGCCTCTGGGAGCAGGTGCAAGGTGACGTCCTTCCCCAGCACTTCGTCCTGCGCAAGCCAGATTTCTGTTCCACCGCCATCGCTGATCCGGCGTGAAAGCGCGTAACAACCCGCCAGCGTCTGCCCCTCGGAAAAGCCGGTGGAAGCGGGAGAATCGGGGGAGGAGGTCGGATCGGTAGTGCTCACGAGAAAAAGGTCGCTGGCATCGTTACAGGCCAGCTCGTGCGGGAGCCGCCGGGTCTGTCACGAACCGCGCGAATGCTCTCGATACTGATTTCCGATATTTTTGCCAACAGCAAAGATGGAGGCAATTTATGGCATTAAAAATGCTTATCACAAATTTGAAAATTACGCTTGCGGGACTGAGTGAATTGTCCATACTCGCTCAAATTTCTAGAACATCTGCTCACGTAGACCCGTTGGAGAAATTGACTTTCACTCAAAATTGAAACCCGCTAACATCCAGGGCTAAAAGATATGAAGACCACGTCGTTCGTTCTGCTCGCTGCGGCTGCCTGCTCCAGCCTCGCTCTCGCTGCGGACCCGGATCCGGTGACCCGGCAGCTTCAGGTGTACCCGAAGAATCTCGCCCGCCAGCACGTCGGGTCGAATCTCTTCCTCTACAATCCCTCCAACCAGACTTACGTGCCGAGCGAAGCCTCCGCCGCGTGGCTGGATGACGACGTGACCACCGGTTGGCCGGTGCTCGCCGGCAAACAGCACTACCTCGTCGCGCTGGCCGAGCCAGAACTCGTCTCGAATTTCAGCGTGTCCGCAAAAGCGGCCGACGGCACGATCTCGCTCTACGCAGGGGACGAACCCGGCGCGCCCGGGGCCAAGTCCTGGACCCCGCTCGCGGAAAACATTTCTTTCAACTCGATCAACGAGAAGAAACTCGACAAGCCGTTCACCCGGTTCGCCAAGTACATTCTTATCGAGACCGACCTGGCCAACCCCGGCCCGCTCTACAGCCTCTATCTGTATGGCGAGAAGCCGGCCACGGTCTATGATATGCGCCAGCGCGAACAGGCGATCGATGCGCATGCCATCTTCGGCCAGGTCAACGACAAAACCGCTTTCAACGCCAACGGGCTCTTCACAGGCAGCACCATGTCTTATGCGAACTCCCCCGACGGCGCCCTCGCCTGGCAGAAGGCGATCGATGACAACCCGGACAGCGGCGTGGCGATCAGCGCCTCGACGAATGAAGCGGGTGCGGTGATCAAGTATGGCAGCGCGCAGTCCATCTCGCGGGTGGCCCTGCTCACTGACGGTACGGCCAAGGGCAAGCTGGACTTCTTCGCCATCGACGACCCGGCGGCGACCAACTCGCTGGAAGGCAAGACGCCGACCGTGAGCATGGTCCTCGACGGCACGACGAACCGCTCGAGCATCGATTTCCCGGCCACCCACGCCACGCAACTGGCGGTGCGCTGGACGCCCGATACGGCGAGCGACACCGTGACGATCAAGGAGATCGCCTCCTTCGGTGACGAGTCGCTGAACACGTGGGAAGTCGGCCTCAAGCCCGAAGCGGTGGCCGCCTATGACCCAGGTTCCCGCAACATGGGCGAAGGCAAGGGTGGCAAAGAGGCCAAGGAGCCCATCGCCGAAGGCCCGCAGGATCCGATCGCCGATTTCCGCGGCGGTTCGCCCTACCTGCCCGGCGCGCTCGGCTTCCCGCCGAACATCAACAATCGCCGCGTGCAGTTCCTCAGCCAATAAGCGAGGTCCGGCCAAAGTTTTCAAAAAACGCGAGCTTCACGGCTCGCGTTTTTTGTTTTTGGGAACAATCCCCAGACTGGCTTTTGCCCCCGTTCTCTTCCACGGTCTGCGGCTTCCCCGCTTCCCCACGTGTTTTTCTGGTCCGTCTTCACCAACGTCCTGCTGCCCATCCTCGTGATGTTCGGTTTTGGCTGGCTGATTGATCGGCGCAGCCGGCTCGACCTGAAATCGCTGGTCAAGCTGAACATCTACCTCTTCGTCCCGGCGTTTATCTTCGTTCACGTCGTCGACTCGAATCTCAGCGGCGCCGCAGCCGCCCGCATCATGGGCTTCACCGCGAGCATCATCGCCAGCATGTTCGTGCTCAGTGCGATTGTCGGACGCGGCATGCGCTACGAAGCCGGGCACACCCGCGCGCTGCAATTGGCCACGATGTTTTACAACTCGGGCAACTACGGCATCCCGCTCATGTCCCTCGCCTTTCCCGGACTGGGCGAACTGATGCAGGTCTTCATCGTCCTCACGCAAAACATCAGCACCTTCACCGTCGGTCTCGCGCTGGCTGCGTCCACGCATCGCTCCGGCTGGCGGCTCGCGTTGCCCATGTTGCGCCAGGTGTCGCTGTGGGCGGTATTGAGCGCGATCATCGTGCGCGTGCTGCATCTCCCCGTGCAACAGGTGCGATGGTTGTGGGTGCCGCTGCATACATCTCCGAGGGGCTGGTCGCCTTCGCGCTCATCACGCTCGGTGTGCAACTCTCGCAGACCAAAGTGCGGCAGAGCCTGCCGCGGCTCGGGTGGGCGCTCGGTTTGCGTTTGCTCATCGCGCCCGGAATCGCCGCCGCGCTCGTCCCGATCTTTGGTTTCAAAGGGCAGGAAGCGACGATCATGATCGTGAGCAGCTCCTTCCCCACCGCGGTGAACACCGCGCTCATCGCGCACGAATTCAACGCCGATTCCCAATTCGCCGCCGCCGCCGTCTTTTATTCGACGCTGTTGAGCATGTTCACGGTCACGCTGCTGATCGCGTTTCTGCGGTAGCGACCAAACGCATTGCGCATCGCCAGCGTGTTGGAGGGCGGCGCTCCGTCGCCGCCCAAATATTGGGGCGCTGACGGAGCCTAAGCATTACCCCCATCTTTGCTCGGTGTTTAGATATCGAATGGGATAGCGCCACTGGGAGCGGCGACTTCCTAGCCCCTGACCGAAAAACCGATGCGCGCAACGACTCTCTTTGAGGGTGACGATCCGCGACGCAGGGCGACTAGGAAGTCGCCCCTCCCAGTGAGCCGCAGCCGAATTCCCCGCTGTCCCTAAACCGACCAAAGATGTGGGTAATGCTTAGCCAGAGCAGCGCCCTCAACCTGCCCCCTCGCGGCGGCAACACCACGCGCCGCATCATCCCATCGGGTGTTGGGTGTCGGACCTTCGATGTTGGGTGTTCCCCCTTACCCTACTTCACTACTTCCGGCTGTTCGTCCGTCTGCTTGAGCACGCCTTGCAGCGCCCGCAGCAGCTTGTCCGCCGTGTAAGGCTTATCGAGGAACGCCTTCACGCCGAGACCTTCGAGCACGACGATGTGTTCCTTTTGCAGGTGCCCGCTGGAGACGATGACTTTCACCTTCGGGTCCACTTTGCGCAGCGAACGCACCAGCGTCACGCCATCCATCTGTCCCATGGATATATCGGTGATGACCGCGGCGATCTCCGAGCGGCGCTGGAAATAGAGGGCCAGTGCATCGCTGCCATCCTCCGCGGTGTAAGCGTGGTAACCGTTCGCCGTGAGCGTGCGGACCAGCGCTTCACGGATCGGCGGCTCATCGTCCACCACCAGGATGAGCTCGCCATTGCCACGCGCGATCGGCACTTCCTCCTTCGCCACGTCAGAGCCCTTCTCCTGACTGGACGGCAGGAAGACGCTGAACGTCGTGCCCACCCCCAGCTCGCTCTGCACGGTGAGGAAGCCACCATGGCTCTTCACGATGCCGATGACCGTCGCCAAACCGAGGCCCGTTCCCTTGCCCACTTCCTTCGTGGTAAAGAACGGATCGAAAATCTTTTCCATCGTCTGCGGCGACATGCCGCTGCCGGTATCCGAGGCGCGCAGGACCACGTACGGCCCGAGCTGCGCGCCCGGGTTCATACTCGCGAAGTGCTGGTCGATATTTACGTTTTCCGCACTGAGGCGGATGCCGCCACCCTGCGGCATGGCGTCACGTGCGTTCACGCAGAGGTTAAGCAACACCTGGTGCAACTGCGTGGCGTCGCCCATCACAGTCCACAGGTCGGGCGGAAAATTCGTCTGGATGTCGATGTTGCGCGGGAAAGTCTGCGCCATCACCTTGGCCAGTTCGCTGACGAGGTGCTTGAGCTGCAGCAACACGCGCTCACCTTCCACGCCGCGCGCAAAGGTCAGCACTTGCTTCACGATCCCCGCGCCGCGTTCCGCGCTGCCTTCGATGATGCTCAGCATCTTCAGCGTGTCTTCGTCGTCGAATTCCTTCCGCAGGATGCCGCACGACATGAGGATCGGCGACAGGATGTTGTTCAAATCATGCGCGATGCCGCTGGCCAGCGTGCCGATCCCTTCGAGACGTTGCGCGCGCAAAAATTGCGACTCGAGCTTCTTCGTCTCAGTCACGTCGGTATTGATGACCAGCACCGCCTTCGGGCTGCCGTCGTCTTCGCGGACGAGCGTCCACCGGCTGTTCACAATGACCGCCTGCCCGGCCTTGCTCTGATGCGTGAGCTGACCGGTCCACACGCCCGTCTTCAGCAATTCGATCTCCGCCTCGTATTCCCGATCTTTGACAAAGGTCTCGATGGTCTTCGCTCCGATCATCTCCTGCGTATTCCATCCATAGAGTCGTTCCGCACCCTGGTTCCAAAAAAGCACCACGTTGTCCAGGTTGCGCACGATGATCGCGTCCGACGCAAGATTGAGAAGATTGGCCTGCTCCCGGTTGCGCTGCTCGGCCCGGCGCTGCTCGGTGCGATCCAGCGTGAGCACCAGCACCGCATCGCGTCCGGCGAAGGGGATCTCGTGCCACGTGCTTTCCACCAAGAGCATCGCGCCCTCCTTGGTCTTGTGCCGCCAGGCAGTGCTGGCCCCGTGCGAATCGTCCGCCACCGTCTCGCCCGCGTCCTCCATCGGCGTGGCGATTTGGTCCATGGTCATCGTCAGGAATTCCTCCCGGGAATACCCGTATTTCCTCACCGCGGTATCATTGACCGCGATAAAGACCAGCGTCTCGGCATCCACCACCCACATGGGCAAGGGATGCTGGTGAAACAGAAGCTGAAAACTGGCCTCGGATTCCAACTGCGGCGGAATTGGCGAATCGAGCACGGTAGCCAAGGTCAAAAGACGACAAACCACGTCGATATGACGGAGCAGTTAAGGAATCGGAAGGACATATCCAAATATAAGAAAGCGAGACCCATGCCACAACGAAAGCCGCTTTTCTCCGAAACAGAGTTCCTAATAGATCAAATTATTTCTTGGCCCCACCCCCACCCCCTCCTATTTTGCCCAACCCATGCATCCCGAAATCCAAAAAGCGGTCGACGCCGGCAAGCTCTCCGCGGCAGCAGGTCAGGTTCTCGATCAACTCCAACCCGGCACCTACGTCATTCACAAAAGCTGGGGCTTCGGGCAGGTCGACTCGCTGAACTTTCTGGTCAGCCAGATGACCATCAATTTCAAGACCAAGAAGGGGCACTCGATGCAGCTTCAGTACGCCGCCGAGTCGCTTCAGCCCATTTCGGAAAATCACATCCTCGCGCAAAAGGCCGCCGACGCCGCGGCGGTGAAAGCGCGGGCGAAGAACGATGCCGTGGGCCTCGTCCGGGCGATCCTCGACAGCTTCGGCGGCAAGGCCACGCAGGACCAGATCGCGCAATCCCTCGCCCCGGAAGTTTTCAACGAGACCGAATTCAAGAAGTGGTGGGAGTCCACCAAGAAGGCGTTGAAGAAGGACGGCCACTTTGCCGTGCCGACGAAAAAAGGCGACCCCGTGGAACTCCGCGACGCGCCCGTCTCGCACGCCGACCAATATCTCGAGACGTTCAAAAACGCGCGCCAGCTCAAGGATCAACTCAACGCCCTCGACCAGATCTTCAAGAACCTCGCGGAATTCAGCGAGCCCGCGACGCAGCTCGCTTCGGCGATCGCCACGGCGGATGACCAGGGCCGCAAGAACCAGCGCCTCAATCCCGCGCAGGCCCTCGAATTTCTCCTCTCCCGCGACGAGATCATCGAGAAGGTGCCGGCGCTCGCTCGTGGCGCCGATGCCCCGACGGTCGCGCAATTCCTCCTCGACGAGAAACGCCGCCTGGCCACGCTCATCGGCGACCTGCCGGCGGCCAAGCAGAAGCGCGCCCTGGCCGGCATTCCCGATGCCTTCGGCGAGGAATGGACCTCCGTGGCGTTGAGTCTCGTGACCAGCGGCAGCACCCGAGTGGTCGCCGAATCCGCCCGTCTACTCGAAGACAAGGGCCAGATCGAAACGCTGATCACCGGCCTCGACCGCGCCATCCGCGAACACTCGATCACTTCCGAAGCCCTACTCTGGCTCGGCCGGGAGCGCGAAGGCGTCTTCTCCGAGCTGATGAACCCGCGCCTGTTGAGCGCGATCATCGGCGCTCTCGAACGCGATCAATTCGACGAAACGAAGCGCGACCGCCGTCTGCACGACTTGCTCCTGAATGACAAGGAACTCCTCACCGATTTGCTCGAAGCCGCCACGCACGAAGAGCTGCGCGACATCATGCAGAAGCTCATGCGCACCCCGGTCTTCGAGGAGCTGAACAAGCGTTCGCTGCTCGGCCGCATCATCCGCGTCTACCCGGAGATGCAGGCCCTCGTCTCCGGCGAAAGCGATGCCAAGCCGCAGACCCTCATCGTTTCGTGGGAAAGCATGGAGAAGAAGAAGGCGGAATATGACGATCTCGTGAACAAGAAGATTCCCGAGAACGTGAAAGAAATTCAGGTCGCCCGCAGCTACGGCGATTTGCGCGAAAATTTCGAGTTCAAGGCCGCCAAGGAAATGCAACGCGTGCTCAGCCGTCGCCGCGCCGAAACGGAACGCGACCTCGCCCAGGCTCGTGGCACCGACTTTGCCAACCCCGACACCGCACAGGTTTCCGTCGGCACGATTGTGACGCTCAAGGAAACCGGCGATGGGCGCACGGATGTCTATACTATCCTCGGCGCATGGGACGGCGATCCAGACAAGGGCATTGTCAGCTACCAAAGCGCGCTCGCCCAGGCCCTCATCGGCCACAAGCCCGGCGAGCAGGTCAACGTGCCCACCGAGCACGGCGACCGCACCGCCCGTATCGAGAAGATCGAGGCTTACAAGAAGTAAGCCGGGACGGCCCGGCAAGATTGACTCTCGTGCCCAAGCTTCGGCTTGGGCACGCGCGTTTTCGAGAGCTTCCCTCCTTGAGAATAGCCCAGCCGCGACTCTCCTACGTGCCATCGTCGCCGTCATCGCCTTCCCGCGAATGCTCCGTTAGCTTCCCTCTATGAAATCCCGCATCGCCCTCGCTGCCAGCGGTGCTGCTGCGGTGATCTTCGGGGTGTTTTTTCTGATATGGAAAACGCCGCTGCCCCGCGTCCCACAGGCGCAACGCTGTGCGGAGATGTTGAGTCGACGGGATGAAGGGAACATCGAGATTCCTGAAAACGCGACCAAGGAAGACATCCGGCAAATTCTGGGCGATCCGCAGAATGTCGACCAGGACGCTCGCGTGTGGGTTTGGCTATTGGACTGGCAAAACTATGAGCGCAGCGGTTTCCCGCGCGATTGGTGCTCGATGTCCACGCTCGATCACAGCGACGGCCTTTGGATCGGCTTCGACGAACACGGGCGGATCAAACCCCGTTATGGAGCTTCTCCGCAGCCGATCCGGTACATGACGCCTGGCAATAGGTGCTTTCTCAATTCCCGGTCCTAAATAGAGCTTGCAATGATATATATTCGAGTATACATTTCTCGTAGAATTGAATGTGAAGACACACTTTTGCCCACCCTCCCAGGGAGGCTGAATCCAACACTCAATTCGGACCGCTCACCGGTCCCACCGGAAGTGGTCCTTCGCAGAATGAAGGTATGAATACAAAAAATACGTTCCAATACGGGAACGAGGTTGGCGGCGAAAAAGAGGAACGCCGCTGCGGACAAACCACCCTCGGCAACAACACCCCATCGGCGCTCGCCGATCCACTGTGGTCGAAACTCCGCGAGTTTCGCATCGACACCCCGGACACCACCTTCCACTTCGCGACCCGACTCGCGAATGAAAACGGCTGGACGCCCAGCTTCACCGTGCGCGTCCTCGAGGAGTATCGACGCTTCCTTTTCCTCGCCATGCGAGCTGGGCATCCGGTGTCTCCTTCGGATGCGGTCGATCAAGCGTGGCACCTGCACCTGCTCTACACCGAGTCCTATTGGGGCGAGTTGTGCCCGCAGATCCTCGGGCGGCCGTTCCACCACGGCCCGAGCAAGGGCGGCGCAGCCGAGGATGCAAAATTCACCGACTGGTACGAGCGCACGCTCGATAGCTACGCGCGGTATTTCGGCCAGCACGCCCCGGCGGATATCTGGCCGCCCATCGCGATCCGCTTTCACGGCAAGAAGCACTACCAGCGCATCTGCCTGAACGACGCCTGGGTCATCCGCAAGCCGCGCTTCCACCGCCGCCGCAGCGCCTTCGCCGCGGTGAGCCTCGGCACGATCCCGGTGATCCTCGCCGAAGCCGATGGCGACTTTCCACTTGGACTCGTCGTGTTCGTGATCGTCGTGGCGCTGATCCTGATCGTCATCAACAAGGTCGGGCGCGGCGGCGGTGGCACGGGTGGTTCCGGATGCGGCGGCGCGGATTGCGGAGGTGGTGGTGACAGTGGTGGTAGCAGCCACCATGGCGGCCACGGCAGTAGTGATAGTGGCGGCCACGGCGGAGGCCACAGTTGCGGGGGCCATGGCTGCGGTGGCGGCGGCCACGGCTGTGGGGGTGGCAGCAGTTGCGGAGGTGGTAGTTGTGGCGGAGGCGGCTGCGGCGGGCATTAACCTGCCGCTTGAGGCCGGCAATCGCTTCGGCTAAAGTCCATCCATGTCCGCTGTCGAAGAACTCGCCCAAATCTGTGCGACCCTCCCAGCGCAAAAGGTGGAAGAGCTCGTGGACTTTGCCCGCTTTTTGCAAACCCGAACGGCAGAATCACCGGATGATGCGGCTTGGGAGAAGATCATTGCCGATCCCAAACCGCGGCCAAAGTTTCAAGCGTTTATGGAAGCCGCCCTTGCCGAAGGTCCGTCGGAACCATTGAACCCGGATAAACTGTGATCTCGCGAACGAGGCCGTCATTCTAGCGGCTTTATCGGGCATTGCCGCCGGAAATCCGCGCGCAAGCGCGTGAGGCCTGCGTGCGCTTTATGTCCGACCCATCGCATCCGGCGCTCCATTTCAAAAAGCTGGAGGGCTACGAAGGTGTTTGGTCGGTACGCATCAACAAACAATATCGGGGGGTCGGTCACCGCCAGGGAGACACGATCGAATGGTTTTGGATCGGCACTCACAACGATTTCGACAAGGCGTTTTAACGCACCTCCCGCCTACGTTTTCCTCGCCTCGCGGATTGTCCACGGCGATAAGTCTTCACCCCATGCGCCTCCCCTTGCTCTGCCTCTTCATCATCGTGGCTCTTCTCAGTGCCGCGCGCGCCGACGAACCCTTTTTCAAAAAGAACGACGTCATCGCGCTGGTCGGCGGCGAAGACATGGTCGTGGCCAGCGAATACGGCTATCTCGAAACACGCCTCACCCACGCCCTGCCCGACTATCATTTGCGCTTCCGCAATCTCGCGTGGGAAGGCGACACCGTTTACGAGCAACGCCGCGACCTCAACTTCCCCACGTGGGAGGAAACCCTCGATAAAATCGGCGCCACGGTCGTGATCTGCCAGTTCGGTGCGATGGAGAGCCTCGACGGGCCAGCCGAGATCGGCAAATTCTCCTCCGCCTACGCCGCGCTCATTCAACGTTTCAGCGGCAACGGCAAACGTCGGCTCATTCTGATCACCCCGAGCTATTTCGCGCAGTCTGCCGATCGGTTCCCCAAGGATCGAATGCACGTGGAATTGGAGAGACATCTCGTTGGAGAGCGTGAAAACATGCGCGGCTATATTCAGGCGATCAGCGCTTTCGGGGCCACCGGACATGTCATGGAAGGGCTTCCTTCCCTCGATGAAAAACAGCGCGCCACCATTCGCGTTGTCGATGCCGCCAATTTCGGAGTCGTCGATTCCGCCGTCCAACGCGATGCCATCCATCTCAACCAACTCGGCCATCGGCTCCTCGCCGATCGGTTTTGCGTGAACCTTGGAGTCACGAAAGAAGCGCACCTGGAAACACCCGAGCTTGAGCCGTTGCGCCAGCTTGTCCTCGCCAAAAACAAACTCTGGTTCGACTACTGGCGCGTGGAAAACTGGGCGTTTCTCTTCGGCGACCGCACCAATCAACCGAGCAGCCGCGATTGGCGCGATCCTTCCAAACGCTGGTTCCCCGCCGAACGCGAGGAATTCATCCCGCTCATCGAGACGAAGGAAAAAGACATCGACGAGCTCGCCGCGAAACTCAGCCAGAAGTGATGGCCACAAAAAGGCACAAGATGCACAAAAATCCTTTCTCCTCGCCCTTCCCATTCGCCGACGCTCGCACCGCCACACAGCATCCCACAGCCAAGACCCTTTTGTGTCTTTTGAGCCTTTTCGTGGCTACCCCTCCGTTCTTCGCCGCGGAGCCGGATCGCGATTCCCCCGAGGCCGAGCTCGCCTCGTTCAAGTTACCACCCGGCTTTGAAGTCAACCTCTGGGCCTCCGAGCGCGATGGCATCGTCAAGCCGGTCCAGATTCGCTGGGACGCGCGCGGCCGTCTGTGGGCCATCGGCACCACCACCTATCCACAGCTCAAGCCCGGCGAAACGCCCAACGACAAAGTCTGGATCCTCGAGGACACCAAGCACGCCGGTCACGCCGACAAGGTCACCGTCTTCGCCGATGGGCTCATGATTCCCACCGGCTTGGAAATCGCGCCCACGCACGGCAAGGAATCCGCCTGCTACGTCGGCGAATCACCGAAGCTCTGGCTCATGACCGATACCGATGGCGACGGCAAGGCGGATAAAAAGGAAGTCGTGCTGCGCGGTTTCGGCACCGGCGACAATCACCAGAATATCAATTCCTTCCGCTGGTCTCCGGGCGGCGAACTCATGTTTTCGCAAGGCCTGCACGGCCACGCTCGTGTCGAGACGCCTTATGGTGTCGTCGGACTCGATGAAGCCGGCCTGTGGCGTTATCGCCCCGACGAGCAGCGGCTCGACGCCTTCTTCGGCGGCTCGGCCGATCCGCAGAATCCGTGGGGCTGGACCTTCCTGCACTGGGGCCAACCCCTGCTCTCCGCGGGGAACAGCGGCAACATGTACTTCGCCTTGCCGGAAATGATTCGCGGCTATCAAGGCGGACGCCGCGACACCATCTGGGCCGAAGGCCGCGGCCGCAAAACGAGCAACCCGGAACTCCTCGAGAGCTCGCAATTCCCCGACGAATGGCAGAACGCGATCATCACCGGCGGCTACATCAACAACGCCGTGTGGACGCTGCATGTCGAACAGGACGGCGCCGGCTTCAAGATCTCCGACGATCCCAAGCTCCCGCCGCTCATCCAGAGCACGCAGGGCAGTTTCCGCCCGGTGGACGTGAAGCTCGGACCCGATGGCGCGCTCTACATTTGCGATTGGTACAACCCCATCATCGGCCACTACCAGGCGAGCTTCCGGCATCCCGATCGCGACAAGACGCACGGCCGTATCTGGCGCGTGACCTACAAAGGCCGCCCGCTGCTCACGCCGCCGCCCATCGCCGATGCGCCGATTGAGCACCTGCTGGAAAACCTGCATTCGCCGGAAAAATATGTGCGCGAGCAGAGCAAGCGCGAACTCGCCGGTCGTCCGACGAAGGAAGTGATCTCCGCCGTGCGCAGTTGGTGGCCGCGGCTCGAACCCGGCCACCCCGACACCGAGCACGCCCTCTACGAAGCGCTCGGCGTGTGCGAATGGCACGAGTCGCCCCAGCCCGAGTTGTTGCAGCGGGTGCTGGCCTCCAAGGCGCCCGAGGCCCGTGCTTATGCCGCCAGCACGCTGGCCCGCTGGGCGGATCGGCTGCCACCGCAATTCGACGTCGTGGAAAAGCTCGCCGATCTCGCCCACGACGAAGATCCGCGCGTGCGCCTCGCGGCCATCGTCGCCGCGGGCAATATTCCGCGCCCGGAATCGATGGTCGTCGTCCTCAGCGCCGCCACGCAGCCGCGCGACAAATTCATCAACACCGCGCTCGTCGCTGCCACTGCCGCGCTCAAGCCGCAATGGGAACCCGTGGTCGCCAAGGGCGCACCGGATTGGAAGCCCGAGTGGTATGCTCTCCTCAAGACCCTCGACAAGCCGAAGCCGAAACCTGCTCCGGCGAAGAAAGTAACGCAACTCGTCAGCGCCCCGATCGTGCCCATCTACGGCCGCGTGCGCGCCTCCCCTTACATCCTCGGCACCATCGCCGCGGACGTGACCAAGAACGGCAACCCGAAGCACGGCGAGGAAGTCTTTCATCGTCCGGAAATCGCCTGCATCTCCTGCCACCACGTCGGCGACAAAGGCGGCAACATCGGCCCGGCGCTCGACGCAATCGGCAGCGCGCAGCCGCTGGAATTCATCATCGGCGCCGTGCTCGAACCGCAGCGCGAGGTGAAGGAAAGCTTCGAGACCTATCGCATCACCACGAAGAAAGGCGAAGAGCTCATCGGCATCATCGTCGCCGGCAACGACTCCGAGCTCACCCTGCGCGATCCCGCCGGCATGGAGCACACCGTCGCCCAGGCCGACATCGCCAAGCGCGAATTCATCGGCTCCCTCATGCCTGCCGGCCTGACTGACAACCTCTCACCCGAAGACCTGCGCGACCTCTTCGCCTACCTCAGCCAGCTCGGCAAAGCGAAGTAAGGTCTGCAAATCGGCCAGACCCGCATTGGAGGCCCTGACAAAATGCGTTTCCTGTCTTTTGATTGCCGCGAGTGCTTTCGAACACCCTCCGGAGTTGGTCATATATTGACGGAGGAAATACCGATCGCCGAACGCCCAGCGGTATTTCAGCACGCAAAGAGCGTCAGAACCGTGAGGGGAAGGGTAGAGATGCATTGGAACGCGAATACTCACATCAAGGTCTACGTCCGAGTTTTCTTATTTGGCGAAAGCCCGCAATCCGTCGCGCGCGCGGTTCTAAAGGCGGCTGTCGAAGATTTCCTGGAACAAAATGGAATTTCGCGACTGACTACTTTTGAAGCCGACTTGTTTTGCGTGGAGAGCTACCTCGTCGCGGAAAACAGGGTAGATGAAAATGGTTGCGTGGACGGACTTTCGTAGTCGCTGACGATACCAAAAAGGTCCGGCCTCTGCGTCTCGTGCAGTGCTAACCTGAAAAGTGTACGCAGCTTGCGGAAATTTATTAACCGCGAATGGACACAAAAAGGGGAGCAAGCTGAAGGCCCTTTCCTATGCGCGTTGATGAGCGTCCCTTCGCGGTTCTTTAGTCCACCAACCCCTCAACACTTCTTCTCTGCGCCTCTGCGGCCTCTGCGTTAAAAATCTTTGCTTGCGGCTCCGCCGCGCTGCGACCTCTGCGTTTCAATTCCTCTTCCGCTTCCCACCGAATCGCCTTGCCAATTTTGGCGTGAGATTTTATCCACACCGGCTGCCCTTGCGCGCACCGGCCCGCCCCACGGATTGCCGCGCACCCCGCAGTTGATCACTCTCACCATCCTTACATCCCATGTCTCTTACTACTATCGTTGAAGTTCATGCCCGGCAGGTCATTGATTCCCGCGGCAATCCCCACGGTCGAAGCCGATGTCGTCCTCGCCGGCGGCGCGGTCGGCAGTGCCATCGTTCCCAGCGGCGCCAGCACCGGCGAACACGAAGCCTGGGAATTGCGCGACGGCGTGAAGGATCGTTTCGGCGGCAAGGGCGTGACCAAGGCGGTCGCCAACGTCAACAAGAGCATCGCCAAGGAAATCGAGGGCTTCGACGCGTGCGACCAGATCGGCGTGGACAAGACGATGATCGCGCTCGATGGCACGGCCAACAAGGCCAAGCTCGGCGCCAATGCCATCCTCGCGGTCTCGCTGGCCACGGCCAAGGCGGCCGCCAATCAGCTCGGCCAGTCCCTCTTCAAGTACATCGGCGGTCCGAACGCCAAGGTCCTTCCGGTGCCGATGATGAACATCGTCAACGGCGGTGCGCACTCCGATGCGCCGGTGGACTTCCAGGAGTTCATGGTCGTGCCGAAGAATTTTCCGAGCTTTTCCGAAGCGCTCCGCGCCGGCACCGAAATCTTCCACTCGCTGAAGAGCGTGCTGAAGGGCCGCGGCCTTTCCACCGCCGTGGGTGACGAAGGCGGTTTCGCCCCGAATTTCGAGAGCGCCGACGACGCGCTGGAATCGATCGCCGCTGCGGTCAAGAAGGCCGGTTACAAGTTCGGCAAGGACGTCTTCATCGCGCTGGACGTCGCTTCCTCCGAATTCTACGACAAGGCCAAGAAGCAGTACGTCTTCAAGAAGAGCGACGGCTCGAAGCGCAACGCCGACGAGCTGGTCGAATACTACGTCCAGCTGCAGAAGAAGTTCCCGATCATCTCGATCGAGGACGGCTGCGCCGAGAACGACTGGGCCGGCTGGAAGAAGCTGACCGACAAGCTCGGTGCCACGACCCAGCTGGTGGGCGACGATCTCTTCGTGACCAACGTCGAGTTCCTCAAGAAGGGCATCGAGACCGGCACGGCCAACTCGATCCTCGTGAAGGTGAACCAGATCGGTTCGCTGACCGAGACCCTCGACGCCATCGAGCTCGCCAAGGAAAACAAATACACGGCGGTCATTTCCCACCGTTCCGGCGAGAGCGAAGACAACACCATCGCCGATATCGCGGTGGCGACAAACGCCGGACAGATCAAAACCGGCTCCCTCAGCCGCACCGATCGCGTGGCGAAGTACAATCAACTTCTCCGAATTGAAGAAGAATTGGGTGACAATGCCATTTATGGCGGTAAGATGCGATAAGTGAGCTCGGCCCGTGGCCACTTCCAAAACCCTTCTCCGTCTGGGGGAATCTGGTATTTCCTCAATCGGCTCCTTTTTGTCCTGATCCTTCTCGTGCTCGGGGCAATCGCGGCATACCACTTCCTTCCGGAGGTGACAAAGCGCCGTGATCAGGAAGCGCGCGTCGAGCAGCTCAAGCTCGAGGTGGAGCAGCAGCGGCAACTCCTCATCCGCAATACGCGGATCGAGGAGCTGCTGAAGCACGATCCGGAGTATGTGGGGCTCATCGCCCGCGACCGCCTCGACCTGATGAAGGAGAACGAGACGATCTATCGCATCGATCCGGCGAAGCCGGACCGGTCGGCGATGAAAAGGGTACATTGATCTTTTTCCAGGGCACGGGGAGTTTTAAGAACTTAAGTTTTAAGTTTTAAGCGGCTTCCTGCGACGCCCGAAAACTCTCGACGGCCCCTCTTCCCTTAATACTTAAAACTGAACACTTAACACTTTTCGAAAAATGGACCTCAGCGCTATCAATACCGACGAATTCAAATCCCGCGTAGGCGAGCTTCGGAGGTATCTTTGACTTCCCCAAGCTGCAAGCCCGCCTGGCGGAACTCGAAGGCCTGATGGCCGAGCCCGATTTCTGGGCGAACAAAGAACGCGCGCAAAAGAACGTCGAGGAAGTCTCCACGCTGCGGAACAAGATCGGGCCGCTGCTCACGCTCGATCGGCAGATCGAGGACTTGCCGGTGCTCATCGAACTCGCCCGTGAGGCGAACGACGAGACGAGCGTGAAGGAGGTCGAGAAGGAATACGGCGTGATCCAGAATGGGCTCGCCGAATTCGAGCTCAAGATGCTGCTCAACGGTCCAAACGACCGTTACAACGCTTTCCTCACGATCAACTCTGGCGCCGGCGGCACAGAGTCGTGCGATTGGGCGGACATGCTGCTGCGCATGTATCAGCGCTGGATCGAGCGGCATGGCTTCAAGAGCGAAGTCATGGACATTCAGCTCGGCGAAGAAGCGGGCATCAAATCGTGCACGCTGAAGGTTGCCGGGGAATATGCCTTTGGCTATCTCGCGACGGAGCGTGGAGTGCACCGATTGGTGCGTATCTCGCCTTTCGACGCGAACAAGCGCCGGCACACGTCCTTCGCCGGCGTGGATGTGGTGCCCGAGTTGCCCGAGAGCGCGCCGATCGAGATCAACGAAGCGGACATCGAGGTGGATACCTACCGAAGCGGCGGCAAGGGCGGGCAGAATGTGAACAAGGTGGAAACCGCGGTGCGCATCCGGCACATCCCGACGGGCATCGTCGCGGCCTGCCAAAACGAGCGCAGCCAGCAGAAGAACAAGGTCACCGCCATGCGCATGTTGCAGGCGAAACTGCAGCAGATTGAAGTGGACAAGATGGCCGCGGAGACGGCGGCAGCCTATGGTGAAAAGGCCGATGTCAGCTTCGGCAGCCAGATCCGCAGCTATGTCTTCCAGCCCTATCAGAAGGTCCTCGACCTGCGGACCGGCGTGGATACGAGCAACATCTCTGCGGTGATGGACGGCGACATCGACGCCTTCATCCAGGGCAAGCTCCGCGGGCCTGAAGCGCGGAAAAAGGCGCGACGGACGAGGAATAGGGAACGGAGGTTGATAGTTGAGAGTCCGCCACCTAACCTCTGACGTGACCGCTCCGCGGTATTGGCTGGAGATTACCCGCCTCGATGTGCCGGGAAATGTGCGATTACTTTATTCTGCAGCAAGGCACTCATCGAAGGGCGGCTGAGGCCAGCCGCCCCTACAAAATTCGGCGCGGAGCGCCGCTGAAAAGCGGTCACGTGGGGGGGCTATCAACCATCAACCCTCAACTTCCTCCTCCCCCTACGGGATGATCAACACCATCCCCGGCTTGATCTTCACCGTGCCGGACAGCGCGTTGAAGTTCGCGTCCTGAATGTCGCGGGCTCGCGCAGGTGTCTTGTAATACTTGCGGGAGATCTTGGCCAGCGTGTCGCCGGATTGGACGGTATACGTCCGGGCGCCCGGTGGGATCGGCTTTTGCATCGGCTCGCCCTTCGCGTTCAGCGTGGCCGCCGGCATGGCCCTCTGCGCGCGCAAGGCCGTCAGTTGTTCACGCAGGATTTGATTCTCGTTCTTCAATCGAACGGCATCCTGCTGGGTGATAGGTGAACCGTTGGAAAGCTTGGTCAGCAGTCTCGCTTCGCCTTCCTTCTTATAGGCCTTCGCATCGCGGACATGCGGACCATTCGGCGCGAGCTCGATGTAGCGATCCATGTGGTGCAGTGCATCGATCGGGCTCTTGAGCTTGTCATCGTAAAGGAGCGCCAGCTTGTAGTGCACCTCGGCGGTTTTAGCGGTGCCATCGAGCGCGCCCTCATACAAATCCACCGCCGTCCGGTAATCTCCTGCAGCCGCCTTCTTATCGGCGGCAGCGATATTTTCCTTGGTGCCTTTGTCGAACAGACGCTCGCACGCGGGAAGTGCGAGCAAGCTTACAGCAATCAATACGCGGACCAGCGAACGGCCTGGAATCTGCATCTCAGGCTTTCCGGCTCAGTCCGGCGCGTTCCAGCGCCTCGACGACAGTCTTGAGCACACGGAGACGCGCGAACCACTTGTAATTGGCCGGGATCACCGACCACGGCGCGTCCTCGGTCGAAGTCTTCTCGAACATATCCTCCGCCGCGGAATTGTGCTCGTCCCACTTGCGACGATTGCGCCAGTCCTCGTCGTTGATCTTCCAATGTTTGTAAGGATCCGCCTCACGACGTTTGAAGCGGAAGAGCTGCTCCTCCTTCGAGATGTGCAGGTAGAATTTCACGATGACCGCGCCGTCATCGGCCAGCGTGCGCTCAAATTCGTTGATCTCCTCGTAAGCGCGCTTCCACTCCTTTTCCGAGGCAAATCCCTCCACGCGCTCTACGAGCACGCGCCCATACCACGAGCGATCGAAGACCACGGTCTGCCCGTAAGGCGGCAGCTTGTTCCAGAAGCGCCACATGTAGTGGTGCTGATACTCCTCTGCCGTCGGCTTGATGACGGAGTGCACCCGCAGCAGGCGCGGGTCGAGCCGCTCGGCGAGCCGCTTGATCGCGCCACCTTTGCCGGCCGCGTCCGGACCTTCGAAAACGACGATCAGCGAGCGGTGCGACTCGGAGAGTTCGCGCGTGAGATTAAGCAACCGAAGCTGGAAATCCTTGAGCTTCGGTTTGTAGTCATCCTCGTCGATCGACTTGTGCTCCAAGTCGTCGAGGCGTCGGCCTTTTTTCAGTCCGTTCGGCTCTTTGAGAGTCGGCATGCGAGGCGTTTATAACGGCGGCGGGTGGGAGTGCAAGCTACGGAATAGGCCCTATGCGCCGGCCCAGATAAAAGTCACCGGCTTCTCTACATCGGGGTGTAAACTCTGGTGTACCGGGCAGGTTAACGCCACGCGCTCCAGCACCTCACGGCGCGGATGCGTGTCCGGCAGCGGCATGGTGATTTCGCAGGTCAGGCGTGCAATGCGCCGCACCGGCACCTGGGTCATCTCCTTGCCCACGGTCACTTTCATTCCGCGCAGATCGATCTCGTGCTGTTGGGCATAGATGCCCATGACCGTCGCCATGCAAGTGCCGAGCGCCGTGGCGACGAGATCGGTTGGGGAAAACGATTCGCCCTTGCCGTGATTATCCACGGGAGCGTCCGTGAGCAGTTTGTTATTCGAAGGGCCATGGATGGCCTCGCAGCGAAGATCGCCGTGATATGCGATGGAGATTTTGACCATGTCGTCAGGAGTGTGCAGGAAAACGGATGGCCGTGGCGAGCATCGCGTGCACGCCAGGCTCGATTCCGCGCAAATAACCCGCGGCATCGGTCTTCCAAAGCGCGCGCACGGTATCGAGATGATCTTCGGGCAATTCGTCCGGGCGCGCTTCGGC
Source organism: Chthoniobacter flavus Ellin428 (assembly GCF_000173075.1). Classification (GTDB taxonomy): domain Bacteria; phylum Verrucomicrobiota; class Verrucomicrobiia; order Chthoniobacterales; family Chthoniobacteraceae; genus Chthoniobacter; species Chthoniobacter flavus. Next base: position 190,984 of record NZ_ABVL01000010.1, on the reverse strand, counting down.
CTCGGGATCGTAAGGCAGTTCCAGCGTGATCATCGCAGGAGCCGAGCCATCGGCATATTCGAGCCCATAGCCGCACCATTGGCCGACCGAACCGGGACACGCGGCGTAGATGCGCTCGAGGCGGCGCTGGCCACGCCCGGGTTCCGTTACGCGGAGGCGATAGGGACGGCGAGCGTTCTCATCGAGCGATTCCCACATGGCCTGGGCGAGCGGCGTGGATTGTACACCATCGGCATCGATTTCCGCCAGCGCCCAATGCAAGCTCACGACCTTCGCCGGTTGCCAGGCGAGGATGAAATCGCGCAGGGCGACCGATTCCGGCTCGGACCACGCCGCGGGGCCGGGCGGCTCTTCGCAGTCCGGGCGCCAGTTGAAACCACAGTTGCGATTCAGGTCGACTCCGCGCGCGTTGTAGCGGGTGGCACGTTCGGCGCCATCGGGATTGGCGAGCGGCAGGACCATCGTCGGGAATTGCCGCAACGCTTCCCATGCGGGGCTTTGCAGATAATCCTCCAGCGCGCGCACGGTCGCGGGTTCGTTGCCATGCGTGCCACCGATGAGCAGCGTGCTGTTACGCGGCGGTGGGGAAACAGCGAAGCCGAAATTCGCGTGCACGATGATTTCCCGGCCTTCGACGGAGCGGCCGATGGATCGCGTGAAGATTGGGCTGCCTTGCATGCGTGTTCAGCATACATTCCCAGAAATCTATCCCTGTGGAAATAGATTCCTCTTTGTGATGAAGCTCACCTGTACCAGTCGCGAATTACATCCACGCCGCGCCTTTCGAATCAGCCGCGCGCGCAAGACGGAAGTGCGCAACGTTTTCATCCGTCTCGAAAGCGATGGAGTCGTCGGTTACGGCGAAGCCTCACCCAATGCCTTCTACGACGAAACGTGGAGCGGTGTGATGGCGAAGTTGGAGAGTGCGCGGGAGTTTTTCCAGACGCTCGAAGTGCACAGTGTCGCCGATATCGAAACAGCCTGGAAAGAAGCGTGGCGATTTCTGGCGCCGTCGCACGCCGCGCAGTGCGCGCTCGACATTGCGCTGTGGGATTGGCTCGCGCGGAAAAAAGGGGTGACCGTCTCGGAACTGGCTTGGAATGAGCCTCCGCGGCCGGTGATCACCTTTGCCACGATCGGCTTGTCGAGTTCGGAGGAATTGATCGAAAAGGTCGAGGAGCTGCGCGGCTTCGCGCGCATCAAAATAAAGTCCGATCAAGCGGCGAGCCTCGATCCCGTGCGTTTCGTGCGCGAACGATCTCCTGCCCTGCTCGCCGTGGATGCCAATTGCGCGTGGGGGAAAATCGACCTGGCCAAACTCTCCCGCGAGTTAGCGCAACTCGGCGTCACCTTCATCGAACAGCCGTGGTTGCCCGCGCGCGATACCGAGTTGCCGAAGCTGGAGTTGCCCGTGATGGCCGATGAAAGCTGCGTGACCGAGGAAAATGCCGCGCAACTGCCCGACGCCTTCGATGGCTTCAACATCAAGCTCGTGAAGTGCGGCGGCATCACTCCTGGCCGGCGCATGGTTGCGACCGGCAAGGCACGCGGGAAAAAGATGATGGTCGGGTGCATGCTGGAGAGCAGCGCCTTGATCGCCGCCGGCGCGGTGGTCGCGCAACGCACCGACTATGCCGATCTCGATGGGGCGTGGTTGCTGGGCGATGATCCTTTCCGCGGGTGGAAGTTTGATCGGGGAGTTCTGTTGCCCAGTACCGCTTCGGGCCTAGGCGTTGAGCCCGAGGAAGGTTTGTTCAATGGGGCAGCCGCTTCCAGCCGCTGATCCTCCAACGCAAGGCGGCAGGATGTTGCTTCCACTATTTTGCCGCTGACGGAGCCGGCTTTTTGTCCGGAGGCTCGGGCGCTTTCTCCGGCGTTTTGTCCGAGGGTTTCTCCGTGGCCTTTTCGACCGGCTTCTCCGCGGCTTTATTCGTCGGTTTCTCCGGCGCTTTGTCCGGCGTCTTGTCGGCCGCTTTCTCCGCCGTTTTTTCGGTCACCTTCTCTGCAGGCTTTTCTTTCTCCTTCGCCGCCGGGGTGACTTCCGCTTTCAACAACACAGGGCGGGCGCTTTGCTTTGGCGTGGAGTGACCGGCCGCGCGGGTGTCGAACGCTTTCCAGAATTCCTCCGCCGGCTCCGTCATCTTGATGTACGAGAGACGCTTGATGCCGAGATGATTCCGCAGGAACGCGATGTCCTTGCATTGCAAAGGGATGAGCACGCTTTCCAGGGTCGCGATCTCCATCAGCGGACGCAGATCCGTCAGCGACGTGCACCCTTCGAGATTCAGTTCGCGCAGCGGCGAATGGATGAGCGGCTTGAGATCGGTGATGCTGGTGTGATTCAGCGTGAGCGTTTGCAGCGGCATGCCATCCAGTGCCGAGATATCTTTGATCGAGCGGCAATTCGCGAGATAGAGCTGCTCGATCGGCATTCCCTTGAGCGGCACGAGATTGGCCACGCGCGTGGTGGAAAGCCGCAATACCTCCAGCGGCAGATCGTGCAACGGCCGCAAATCCAGCACCGCGCTGCCCTCGAGACTCAGGTTCCGCAAGGGCATGCCCTCGAGCGGCGAGAGATCGCGCACCACGGTGTGCCCGAGGGAGAGCGACTCCAGTTCCATCCCCTTCAGCGCATTGAGATCAGTGATCCGCGTTTCGTCGAGAATGAGCCCCGTCACCGGCAGATCGCGCAGCTTCTTGAAATCCGGCTGCGCCACATAGCTGAAGTCGACACTCACCGTGCCGTCGCCATTCGTCTCGAAGCGCTGGGCGCGCAGGCCATGCTTGTCGAAGGTGTCGCGCCAGATTTTGTTCAGCCGCTGTTTGTCCATGCCGAACTCGTCGCGAATGCTCTCCGCGGCGCTGTGGCGCCCCTGGTTCATGAGCGCCTTGTAGAGCTCATCCTGAATCGCCGGCTTGATCTGCTCATCCGTGCCGATGCTCTTGAGCACGCGCCGGGAGAGATCGAGGTTGACCTGCGCTTCCTTGAGCTTGGGGTTCAAGCGCAAGGCTTCGGTGTAGGCATCGGCCGCTTCCTCCAGCCGGAGCTGCGCCTGCAGGATGTTGCCGCGCAGGTTGTGATAGGTGGCCTCGTTGGGCACCTGCTGAATGGCGTATTCGATCTTTTCCAGCGCCTCCGGGAACCGGTTTTCATCGATGAGCTGCTGCGCATCGGAAGCGAAGGTCGGCGCCGTGCCGCGCAGTTCGTTCAAGCGGGCCGCCGCCAGTTGCTCCTGGTCGATCGCGCGTTTCTCGCTCAAGCGCGCGCGGTCGCGCTCGTGCATGAGCTGGAGGAAAAAGCCGATGACCACGACGTTGAAGATGACCGCGAAGACCAGGAAGAGCGCGACCTCTTTTTTGTGCCGCGCGGCGAAGAGCAGCGCGTGCTTCGCCACACTGGCCCGCTCCGCCTTCGTCGCGAAGCCGCCCTGGTAAGCCTCGATGTCCGTCTGCAAATCCTCGACATGCTGATAACGATCCGCCGGGTCGAGCGCGAGCGCCTTCATGACCACCGCGGAGAGCCCGTCGGGAATGCGTTTGTTCGGGCAATGCGCGAAGACGAAATTGGCCGGCGCGCCATCGGACGAATTCTCGCCCGCCGTTTTCGCGGCCGATTTTCTGGCCGGCTGGTTGTAACTCGACGGCGGCGCGATCGCGCTGGTCACGATCTTCTCGACCACCTCGTGCACCGACTCGCCCTCCACCGGCGGCCGCAAGGCCAGGATCGCGTAGAGGATTCCGCCGAGCACATAGATATCGGAACGCTCGTCAATGCGATCCAGCTCACCTCGCGCCTGCTCGGGCGAAATGTAAGGCGGCGTGCCTACGATCAGCCCGTGCATGGTCTCGAAGCCGCGCAGGTTGTCTCCCGATTTCGCCACCGGCGTATCCGGCACCGGCTCCTGGGGGTGCTCCGGAGTTTCCTTGCGCACCGTGGTGAGATTTTTCGCCAGGCCCCAGTCCATGACCAGCACCTCACCGAAGGAGCCGATCATGATGTTCTCCGGTTTGAGATCGCGGTGCACGATGCTCTTGGAGTGCGCATACGCCACGGCGTCGCAGACCTTTTGGAAAATGGTGAGCAACGTGCCCAGCGGATATTTTTCGATGGTCTTTTGCCGTCCGTTGCGAATCCCACGCAGCACGTCGTCGAGGGTCGTGCCCTTGACGAATTTCATCGTGTAGAAAATCTCCCCCTGATCATCGATGCCCAGCTCGTAGATGGGCACGATATTCGGGTGCTCGAGCTGGCCGGTCAGCTGGGCTTCGTCGATGAAACGCAGCACGTTTTCGCGCGAAAACTGGTTGCTCGTCTTCATCACCTTCATCGCCACCGTGCGACGAATCCGCAGATCGCGCGCCTGCAGGATCACGCCCATGCCGCCGCGGTTGATCGTGGTAATGACCTTGTACTTCTTCTCCTCGAGCTGCTCGCGCACCTGCGCGAGACCGAGATCCTTGTCCCAGAGCGCCTCGGCGAGTTGTTTGGCCGCTTCCGCCCGCAGGCGAATGAAGAGGCGCGCCGTACCGACCTGCACCTCCTGGTCGAGACGTACTCGAGTGGGCAATTGCACCTGGATGCTATCGATGAAAACGCCGTTGCTGCTGCCAAGATCCTCGATGACGAGCTCGTAGGCATTGAAGGTCAGCCGCGCATGATGCCGCGAAACCAGGTCGGCATCGATCCGAATGGGGCACGAGGCATCGCGGCCGATGATGTACTCACCGTGCTCGATGGCGTACTTGGCTTTGAGCTCCTGGCCGACGTAGACGAAAATCTCCGCCTGGATTTGTTCCGGCGTCGCGTCCGCATCGTTCAATTGCGGGTCAGGCATGACAGTGGGCAAGTCGCTCATTCAAAGTGGAAGTCAACAAGCACAATCCGCTTCGGACAAAATCCAAAGACGGCATGAGTGTCGACCATGCGGGATGGAACCCGCTCCAAGAGGCCGAGTTGCTCTCCAAGACGCGAATGAGCGCGCGTGAGGCGTGAGTTATTTCGGGGGCGGCGTCGCCGGAGCCGGCGGAGCGGCTGGAGCTGGGGCTGGGGCGGCAGCATCCGGCGCCGCAGGAGCGCCAGGAGCCGCCGCAGGCGGCAGGCCCGGGATTTCCCCAGCGGGCGGCAACCCGGCGGGAGAACCGGCATCGGTAGCCGGCTTGTTCTTTTCCGCGTCGCCGAGCAGCGCTTCCGCGGAAGGTTCCTTGCCATGCGCGACCGCATCTTCCCGCGGCGGGACGAAGTGATTCTTATGATAAGAGTAGGTGTTGTCGTAAATCGTGCCGACGCAACCGGTCAGGCCGACGGCGCTGGCTACGAAAACAGCAGGAAGCAGAAAGCGAAAGGGGCGGGACATGTCTCCGTGTAGGACAAGAATACGCGCGGCGTCAATCCTACGCATAAAAATTGCTATCATTTCTTGCCGGGCGGCAGTTCGCGCAGGTCGAAAGTCCCCTGGTCGTAGTTGCAGGTGTAGTGCGCTACCAGGTGGTCGCCGGCGACCGTGGCCGCATAGGAATAGGTGCCCCCGAGGATCTTCGGAAGGTCATGCGTTCCCTTGTAGTTCTGGATCTTGCCGTGACGCTGACCGCCGGGCGCCGGCTGGAAAGTCATGTCGTAGTTGCCCGAGAAACAGAGCCAGTTGGCGTGAAAGGAAGCCGCGAGGCTGCGATCCGGTTGGGGCACGATCACGCAACGGAGGCGTCCCCCGTGCGGGCTGCCATCGGTGTCTTTGCGCGTGCCGCTGGCCCAGCGTCCCTCCCAACGGGTCGCCTTGGTGTTCCCTTGGGCGGCTGCGTTCCACTTCTTGTCAAAGGTCGTGCTGCAGGCGGTGAGCAGGCTGGCAAGAAGGACCAGGACGGAACGAAGCAAAGGGCGGCTCATGTTTTCGGGGGGAGCGTTTTCAGAAACTCATCCATCTCCGCTTTGTTGCCGCGGAAGGCAATGAGAAAGCAAATATCCCCGTGCTGGCGCAGGGCGCCCACCCATTCGCCCTCGGTGAGCACCTTCCACTCATTTCCCTCGGGCAATTGCACGCCAAACTCGCTCGCGTGGAACTGCAGCACCAGGCACTTCAAGGCCTCGGCATTGCCCACGGCAAATTGCGCCACGGTCCGGCCATCGATATGGAAAACGCGCGAGCCGATGACCGGCAATCCGGCCAGATCCGGCGGCGACTCAAAGCCATCGTAACCGCGCATGTAGAACCAATCGCCGAGTTGTCCGCTCGTGCTCGTCACCTCCTCGAGCTCGTGCCCGTTCATCTTGCTGGCGTTGGACAGCATGGCCTCCACCGCGTCGCGTCCGGGGAATTTCTCCATCCGTTCCATGACGAAAAAGACGATGATGCCGAGGATGACCAGCACCCCGCACAGCGCGGTGACGACTGCGGGATTGATGACCTGCTTGCGCAGCCGCGCTTTTTCCGCGCGCGGTTTCTCGCTGAGTTCGCTCAGCTTCTGCCGCAGGTTTTCCGGCGGCTTGATGAAATGGATGACATCGATGATCTGCTCATCGAATTCGAGCTGCGCGCGCAGGATTCTTCCCAGCTCGGAGTCTTCCTCGGCCAGACGCAGCGCCTTCTCCATCTTCGAATCCGCGCTCTTGCCTGGCCGGTAGCAGCGCAACAGGGTCTCAGCAGTATCCGCCTTCACGAGGTTTGATTGGTTTCGGGGCGCATGGCCTGCAACGCCTTGCGCAGGAGGTCGCGCGCCGCGCCGAGAGTGTCCGACAGCGCATGCATGTCCATCTTCAAAATCTCCGCGATCTCTTCGGCCTTGAAAAGGTCGAGATAAAACAGGGCCAGCGCACTCCGCTCCGGCTCGGGCAGGGTGTGGAAGCGCTGAGCAAGGAGAAATGCCTCGATCTGCAATACCTCGGGGCTCGTCCCGCTATCGGTATCGTCGCGCAATAACCGCGGGGCGGTCGGAGGCAACGATTTGTTGTTCTCCAGGCAGCGTTCACGGATATGCGTGGCCAGCCAGGCCTGCCGGCTCGTCGCGTTGCGGAACTGGGAAAGCTGCGATTCCACCTCGGTCAGGGTCTCAGCCATGACTTCCTCGGCGCTTTTGGCATTCCCGGTCAGGAGCAAGGCGAAGCGGTAGAATTCAGCAAGAGTGGAACTGGGGAAGAGAGCGGTTTGCAATGCGCAGGAACATAGAGGCCACCCGCACACTCGCTCAAGCGGGAAGAAATTCCCGGGATCGGATTTTGGAGTGCCGGCGATTCAAGACCGCTGACTTCGTCACAGCAATTCCACGCAATCCACTCCTCCCACGACCCTTCCGCCATGCCCTTTAGGCGTATTTTTCATACACCTTGAGATATCGGGACCCGAAAACGACTCGCGTGATCTCGTCCAGATCCACCCGCAGCGGACGCCGCTGCCATTTTCCCGCTCCATCGAAGCCCAGCAAGGTCGCATCCGTATCCGTGATTTGCTCGATGCGACAATGAATGGAATGCCATTCACTCACGGTTTCGCGCAGGACGATGGCAAACTGGCGCCGCTGCTGGATGGACCGCAGCACGGCCGCGGTATTCTTCAAATCGATCGCCGGAGCGCGAATCACTTGGGGCCATCTCTTCTCTTCCTGCATCACTCGCTTGCGAAACGCATCGTGCCGCGTCGTGCCCAAGGAGTGAATCAGGCTTCGTCTCATGGCCACATAGCCGTCGGTAAAAAAGCCATCGTCCAGACGATGGACCAATACCCAGTCCTCAGAAGTCTTCAACACGACGACCGTCGGCTCGGGTTCCCATCCGGTGAGCTTGTCCACGGACAGGTGCAGATCGACCGGCAACGCTTCCGCCATGGCTCTTTCGATCGAAATCCGCATACCGCTTATAAAGACCGAATTTGGATCGCAGGGCAAACCGGGCTTCGAAATTCACTTTAAATATCGATTCAACCCAAGACTATAGAGAACCGGCAAAACAATACGTGTAATCGCGCAACATTCTCCGAAATCGGAGTTGCCCGATCAGGATTACTTTGTAGGGTTTTCATGCATTCCCCTTCGTGAACCTGCTCACCCCCTCTATCATCGCGGCCTGCCTGTCCGGCACGGTCCATGGGCAAACTCTCTCCGCCCTATCCACGCAAGTCTTCCAAGAATTTGCTCAACCCATCCTGGCCGCCATCCCGGGCCCATTGAGCATCCCCTTGGGCGTCATTGGAGGAATCGGTGCCCTGCTCCTCCTGCGCCCGCGTCGACGGCGCCGGTGAGTTCTTTCGTCTGTTTAGCTCGCGAACCTATTGCCGAGCCTTGCGCTGGTCCGCGAGTTGATCGGCCTTGATCCGGTCCTGCCGTTGCTGCTCGGCGAGTCGGTCGGCCTTGATCTGTTCCTGTCGCCGGTCTTCGGCCAGGGATTCTTCTTTGATGCGCTCCAGCCGGCGATCTTCGGCGATCCGATCCGCCTTAATGCGATCCTGCCGTTGCTGTTCCGCGATCTGGTCGGCTTTGATTCTCTCCTGCTTCCGCTCTTCGGCGATCCGGTCGGCCTGTTGCTCCGCTTTCTGGCGATCGACGCGCTGTTGCTCGGCCAACTGCTCTCGCTTGCGGTTATCGGCGATCTGGCTTTCCCGAATCGCGTCCTGCTTTCGTTGTTCCGCGAGTTGATCCTCCCGCTGTTGCGCCAGCTTGCGGTCTTCCGCCAATCGATCCAGTCGGATATTCTCCAGGCGGCGATCTTCGGCGATGCTTGCCAGACGCCTCTCCTCATCCAGGCGATCCTGCCGGATACGTTCCAGCCGGCGTTCTTCCTGGATCCGTTGTTCCTTGAGAGCACCTTGATAATCCTGCCACTGCCGGGTATCCGGATGATCGGGTTGCCGAACAGGCGCCACGGCGGCAATGCGATTGTTCGCTGCCTGCTCTTCCTTGACGCGGTTTTGGCGGCGTTGTTCGGCCAACTGGTCGGCCTTGATGCGATCCAAACGCTGCTGTTCCGCAATATTGGCCTGACGACGATTTTCCTCCTTCCGGTTTTCTTCCGCCTGCTCGATCCGACGATTCTCGGCGGTCTGGTTATCTTTCATCCGCTGTTGTCGCTGATCTTCCGCGATTTGGTCCGCCTTCCGATTTTCCGCCTGCCGATCCGCCTCACGCTGCGCGATCTTTCGGTTTTCCTCCGCCTGCTGTTGCCGCAGGTTTTCGATGCGGCGGTTTTCTTCGGCCTGTTCCTGGCGGATATTTTCCAGGCGCCGGTTTTCGTCCATGGCCGCCTGTTTCTGCGCCTCGACCCGGCGCTCTTCGGCAGCTGCTTCCTGACGCTGTTCGATGATGCGCTCCTCAATGATGCGCGTTTGCTGATCGGCGTGGGCAGGTTTTGGCAGCAGTGTCAGCAGAAGCAATGAAGCGATGCTTCCACGAAGAACGGCATTTGTTTTCATAAGAGTCATTTGTTGAGGATGCCCACCCGCTCGGTGCCGCGGTCTCCCTTGAGCAGGATCTCGTCGGGATGCGTGCGGCTGACCGTCCAGGTTTCACCTTTCTCGCCCGATTTCACGATGATGTTATCGCCGGCCTCGGTCCATTCCCCTTTGATCGGCGTGCCGTTCTGCGAGTAATCCCAGTCGAAAGTGCCGTCAGGGTGGATCTGAATCGAGCCGCTTTCCGTCGCGCCTTTTTCCCCTTTCAGGATCAGCCAGTGGCCGATCAGCGGATGATGCGAGATTTTTGCTCCGGCCGGCCCGGCGCCTTCACTGCCGGCGACTAATTCGGCATGCATCCTGGCCGGGTCGATATTCCACTGCGTGCTGGAGTCATACTTGGCTCCGGCGAAGCGCGCCGAATCCAGCTTTTGTGCTTTTGTGAAATCCGTGCCTCGCAGGTCGGCGCCACGGAAATCCACGCCATCCGCGTTGCCGATGATCTTGCAGCGCCGCAGGTCCGCGTAATGAAACGAAAGCGAGCCACTGTCGCTGCGCTGCGCCGATCGAATGAGTTTCTCCGCGCCGTAATCCAGATTCAACTTCTTGAGATCGACGACGACGGCGCCCGCCAGATCGATCTCCGTCCCTGCCAATTTGGCATGCCACGCCCTCGCATCCGTCCAGTCCACGCCATGAAGTTCGGCCCCGGACAAATCCGCATCATCGAGAACGGCCTTGCTGAAGATGGCATTTTCGAGCTGCGCTTTCTGAAAACTCGCGCCTCTCAGCGTGGCGTTCCGGAAATTCGCTCCATTCAAGAGAGCGCCGTCGAAATTGGCCCGGTTCAAGTTGCCGTCCTTGAAATCCTTCCCTTTGAGATCCTGTCCCGCGAAGTTGGTGGGAGCGGCGAAACCTGGCGTCGCCTCTCCCACCAGGGAGAGGACGAGGCAGGAGCAGACTACCCAATAGCGATAGGGCTTCATACGTCCTGTGGGCGGCGAAATGGCGACGCTTACTTGTCGGAGCCTTTGAAAATCGCGCCGACCGCCTTCGGATCGAAACCTTCCGGCCAGGCAGTATCGTCATCGTAAAGGGCACCCTTCCAGCGGTTGCTATCCGAACCGCCGGCGGTCACGCTCATGCCGCGCATGTTCACCCCGCGCAGGTCGGCGCCGCTGAAGTCGCAATTGTAGATATAGCCGGAAATCTTGGACTCCCGCAGATCCGCCCCCTTGAAGCTGCAGTCATTGCAATGCAGGTCCATGCCGTGGATGATCGCCTTGTCGAAATGCGAACGGATGTTTACCGAGGTGCCTTTCGTATCGCTCAAGTCCGCCTCCGTCAGATCCGCTCCGGTGAACCAAACACCACTGATATCGGCGCCTTTGAAATTGGCGTGCCGTAAAGTGGCTTTATCAAAGTGCACCTGCTTAAGGATCGCATCCGAAAAATCCGCACCGTTCAGGCTCCCGTTATCGAAATTCTTCCCAGTGAGATCCTGATCGTGAAAATCCTTTTGGCCCGCGCAAGCAAGTGACGCGAAGCTGAAAGTGAGTGCTGCCGTGACGATGAAGGTGAAATTTCGAACCATGCTCGACACCGTATTGCTACCCATCCTTTCGGGTCAACTGCGAGTCAGCCGGAGAACGCCCCGAAAAATACGTAATGAAAAACCTTACCGGCACTATCAACCGTTAACTAAACTTTCGCGGCGTGGGCGAACTTCGACTGGCCAGCGCCAAGCTTCCGTCTTGTCCTCTCTTTCTCCTCTCGCCACCTCTTTCCAATGGGCGCGAGCCTTCAATAAGGCGGGTTCCAAGGGAGAGATCGTCGTTTGGTAGATCACTGCCCCATTCGCATTGTGGAGAACCAATCGGACTTCCCCCGTCGCGCGGGCTTCGGCTTGCTCGTAGGCATCTTCGAATGATTCGAAGGTGAGCTGCCAGCTCTCGCCTTCCTGGCAGAGCGTGAAATGGGAATTCAGGGAATCACAGTAGAGATGGAACATCGTCGGAAAAAGCGTTGGCGCGATCATCCGTAATTTCGCATTCCCGGGCGGAGTGGGATGTGTTTCCCGCGAATACTTTGGGCCTGATTTTTGGATAGTGCGAAATGCACGCTTCCGCCGACACTGCTGGCTCTACACCTCCTCTGGCGGTGGACCGCCGTGCGGTTCACCATTCGGCACAAAACGAATCTCCACCCGCGTTCCCACCGCGGCGGCCAGGCGGCGCAGCACCGGCAACGAGTGCCCCCAGTAGCGGGGATCCTCAAGACGGTAAATCGCCGAGCGCGAAGTCCCCATCATTCTCGCGAGATCCAACTGATTCAGCCCCGATAGCGCGCGCAACCGGCGGATTTTCCAGGCGGCGTCGTTCTGCATCCGTGCGCGCCGCACCTCCGGTTCTTCCTTGCGGCCCAAGATGGCCTCCGCCTGCTCGACGGCGGCCTTCTCATTGGCAAAAACCTGAAGCAACACCGCCTGCACCTGGTCGGCAATCCCCGGCGCCGCCGCTTCACTCGGGCCGGCGACGTTCACGATCCAGGCATCGGTCTTCTGCAGCCATTGGAAAACCTTCACCGAAACCTGCGCATCGGCTGGGTCACAGACGAGGACTGCCTTGCCGTGGCGATGCGCGGCGGCGAAGGTCCCGTCGATCATCGGGTCCGCAATCGCCGGGTTGCCGGGACGGAAAACCAACGTCACATCCGCGTCCTTGACGTTCCAATCTGTGGCCACGCCATCGGCCAATTCTGCGACCCCGGTTATTTGGTCGCTGAGCGGCTCCATCAAACCATATTCCGCGCGCAGGCTTTCCTCGATTTGCAAATCCGGCGGGCACCATCCCCCCACGGCCACTCCGCTGCACGAGGCGGCCCGCAGCGCCGCCTGCGCGACACCCGCCTGACCACTGGAAATTACTTTCTGCACCATGACACTTTTAGAGTGAACATGCGCATACTGGCATGCAAAGCCGATTCCGCAAGCAGTTTGACCCGGAAGATACCCGGATTTCCGATTTAGAACACGGCTGGACACCGCCGCGCGTTGACTTGACCGGCAGGTGTCCCTATTTTGCCCCTCCTCTTGTGAAACATATCCTCTTTGTCTGCACCGGAAACATCTGCCGAAGCCCCATGGCGGAGGGGCTTTTCCGTGCCGCGGTGAAGGACAAACCGGACATCGAAGTGAGCTCCGCCGGCGTCGCCACCGGCTACGGCCAGCCGCCCAGCGCGCACGCCGTGGAAGTGCTGCGTTCCTGGGGCGTGGACATCGGAGGGCTGCGCAGCCAGCCGCTCACCGACGATCTGGTGGAGGACGCCACGCACATTTTCGTCATGACTCGCGGGCACAAGGAGGCCATCGAGATGTATTTTCCCGAGGCCTCGGAGAAGATTTACCTCTTCCGGCAGTTCGACGACTCCGTCCGCAGCAACAATCTCGACGTTCCCGACCCCATCGGCCTCGGCCTTCATGCCTATCTCGAGTGCCGTGACACTCTCAAACGCGGTATCCCCGGCATCATTCGTTTTCTCGATCAATCCAAGTCCATGTCCCAACCACAGCCCTCAACCTCCACGCCCGCTTCCACTTCCGCCCGCACCCTGCGCATCGCCCTCGGCGCCGATCACGGCGGCTTCGAGCTGAAGAAAGCGATCCACGCGCATCTCACGAAGAAGGGCTACATCGTTACGGATTTCGGCGTGAACTCGGCGGAGTCCGCGGATTATCCCGACTACGCGGGAAGGCGTGGCCAGGCACGTGCTCGCCGGGGAAAGCGATTTTGGCGTGCTCGCTTGCAAGAGCGGCATCGGCATGAGCATCGCGGCGAATCGTTTCCCGCACATCCGCGCCGCGCTGATCGATAACGCCACGGACGCCACGGTGACCCCGTCAGCACAACAACTCCAACGTCCTCTGCCTCGCCGCCAATCACGTGGACGCCGGCAACGCGCCGAAGATCATCGACGCCTTCCTGAATGGGCAATTCGAAGGCGGCCGCCATGAGCGCCGGGTGGAGAAGCTCGAACATCTCGGCACCTCGAATGCCTCGCATCCTTCGCTCGAAGAAGTGGATCCCGAGATCTTCAAGGCCATCGAGGCGGAGAAGAAGCGTCAGTTTGAAAACATCGAGCTCATCGCCAGCGAAAACTTCACCTCGCGGGCGGTGATGGAAGCGCAGGGCTCCTGCCTGACCAACAAGTACGCCGAGGGTTATCCGGGCCGTCGTTGGTACGGGGGCTGCGAGCACGTCGATGTCGTCGAGCAACTCGCCATCGATCGCGTGAAGCAGCTCTTTGGCGGCGATCACGTGAACGTCCAGCCGCATTCCGGCTCGCAGGCCAATACCGCCGTTTATTTCTCGGTGCTCCAGCCGGGCGACAAGATTCTGACCATGAATCTCGCTCACGGCGGTCACCTCACCCACGGCCACAAGGCGAACTTCAGCGGCCGCTTTTACGACGTCGTACATTACGGCGTGAGCGAGAAGGATGAACGCATCGATTACGATGCCCTCGCCCAGCTCGCGCTCGACTCGAAGCCGAAGATGATCACCGCCGGCGCCAGCGCTTATCCGCGGATCATCGACTTCGATCGCATGCGGCAGATCGCCGACAGCGTGGGTGCTTATCTCTTCGTCGACATGGCGCACATTGCCGGCCTTGTGGCCGGTGGCATGCACCCGAACCCCGTGCCGGTCGCCGATTTCGTGACGACGACCACGCACAAGAGCCTGCGCGGCCCGCGCGGCGGCATCATCATTTGCAAGGAAGCGCTTGCCAAGGGCATCGACTCGCAGGTCTTCCCCGGCATTCAGGGCGGCCCGCTGGAGCACGTCATCGCCGCCAAGGCGGTGTGCTTCCACGAAGCGCTGCAACCGTCGTTCAAGGGTTATGCACAGCAGATCGTGAGCAACGCCAAGGCGCTCGCCGCCGGGCTGATCAAGAATGGCTATCGGCTGACCAGCGGCGGCACGGACAATCACCTCATGCTCGTCGACCTGCGCCCGAACGGCCTCAACGGCAAGATCGCCAGCGAGACGCTCGACCACGCGGGCATTACGGTGAACAAGAACGGCATCCCGTTCGATACCGAGAAGATCACCCTCGGCGGCGGCATCCGCGTCGGCACGCCGGCGGTCACGACCCGCGGCATGAAGGAAGAGCAGATGCTCGAGATCGCCGACCTCATCCACCGCGCGCTGTCGAACAAGGACAACGCCGACGAGATCACCAAGGTCCGTGCCGAAGTACGCGCCCTGACCGCGCGTTATCCCCTTCCGGGATAGGCGGTTCTCCGCTACTTGCTACCCATCCTGTTCTTTCTGGAGGTCCTATGTTGACCTTTAGGAGGTACCGAAGCCGAGCGGGCGGAATTTTGGCCACGGATTACATGGATTTTGCCGTGTTTCCGTTTCCTAAATCCGTGAAATCCGCGTAACCCGTTATCCCTCCTTCGCACAAGGACCCCCTTCGGTGAAATTACGTGCTTTTTCGTGCACAATTCTGCGCGCGAGCGGCGTTGACAGGTGGCGCTTTCTACATCAAATACGTAGCCTTCGATCATGGGAGCCCCGCAACAACTGGATCAGGAGGCCAAGCCTTCGTATTTACGTGTTTACACGTTTTTATTCCATGTTTCGTGGATTGTTATCCTCGGTTTCGCGGCCTGGCGGCGTTTTTCGCTCCCCGCCCCACCCCTCGCCGACCGCGATATCTGGGGTTACTTAAGCCCCGCGCTGGCCAAGTTGGTCGGCGATCCCTTCACGCAATCGGAAGGACGCGCGTTCGTTTATCCCGGGTTCCTTTACCTCCTGCTCCGGGCGTTCCATAGCCTCAATGCAGTCACTGTTGCCCAGCATATCCTCGGGCTCGGCACCGGATTGCTTTTCCTGGCGAATTGGCGGACGGCACGGCGGCTCTTTCCGTGCTCCCCCATCCCCGCCTTCGCCCACGACCTCTTCGGCCTCGTCCTACTCGCGATCTTCCTTCTCTGCGGGCAATCGACCTTTTCCGAGCATCATCTTCGCCCCGAAGGTATCGCGCCGTTTTTCGCCATCCTCGGCTTTGGCTTCATCATCCGTTTTCTGCTCGCCAAGTACGTCGACGCCCAGCCGACCCGTGCGCTCTGGTATGGCGGCGCGAGCATCGCGGTGGCGTTCTTCATTCCGCTGCTCAAGCCGAGCTACTCGCTCACCGCGATCCTCACGACACTGCCCGTGTGGTGGCATCTCTTCGACCGTCGCGAAAAATTTCTTCGTCGTTTCGCCATGGCGGTCATCCCCATGTGCGCCGCCTGGTTGCTCCTGTGGATGCCCAACGAGCGCTACGCCGAAAACGATGCGCGTCGCCTGACTTTTCTTCCTGCGTCGCTCTTCACCATCCACGCACCGCAGATTCGCACGCAACTCGCCAATGACCTGGCGGCCAACGATCCCGCGGTCCCCTATTCGCACGAGCAACTGCAATCGATCCTGACCCTGCTCGACCACGAGATCGAACTCAGCCGGCCCACCGTCCGCCACGGCTTCGCGCCGCTCGGGTTCAATCCGGACTACCTGCTCTACGAGGATTCCTTCTGTCGCAAACTCGCGGACATCCTGCACACGCGGCCCGAGCGCGCCGCCTTCTATCACTTCTATTTCCGTCGCACGTGGCGCCAGCAACCGGGCGCCATGTTGCACAAAGTAGGTGCGCAGCTCGCGCTCTTCTACAACCTCAATTGTCCCGTCTACGAACACGGTTCCGGAACGATGGCCCGCACCTATGCCGAAACCGCGGAGTTCCTTTCCGAGCCCAATCGATTCCCGCTCGTCGCTCGAGTGCCGGCGGCCGCGCAATATGTCGCCACCCTCCACGCATTCGACGGGGCCAAATCGGACACCCACCGCCACAAGTTCCTGAACAAGGTGGTGATGCCATTCCTCGCGAGCAGCTATCTCCCGGGAATGCTGCTCGCGCTGCTGACCATCGGCTGGATCCTCGCCGATGCCGAACTGCGCGCCACCTGCGGCCTGTTCGCGGTCGTCGTTGCCGTCGGCTACGCCTACAATCTCGGCAACAACGTCGCCATCGCGCTCTTCCACACACTCGGCGTGGGCCGCTATTCGCACGTGCAACTCGTCACTACCCTCTTCACCCAAGGCCTCTCGCTTTGGATGCTCGTCGAGGTCGTCGTCCACAAACTTGCCCACGTCCGCCTGCCGGTGGAACTCCCCGACCAGCGAGCCGCCACGAGCTAACGAGCGGCCACGCCACGCGTGTGGGGATTTTAAAACGCAGAGACGCGGAGACGCAGAGGGCGGAAGAAGACAATGAGACGATCTTCGCAGTGCGCTATCCCATTCTAAGCATTACCCACATCTTTGGTCGGTTTAGGGACAGCGTTTAAAAAACCCCAACGCCGCTCGGTTCATTCATCATCTCGATGAAAACATTTCACTTCGCCTCTTCGCGGTGGATGGATAGAACTTTCCTGTTTTGAACGCCACCACCACTTCTACCGCCAACCCTCTCCGGGAGGGACTTTCCAGCCGGCCCCTCCCGCAGCCGTGCAGCGTCGTGATTTTCGGCGCATCGGGCGACCTCACTTACCGAAAGCTCATTCCCGCTCTTTATAATCTCGCCGCCGATGGCGATCTGCCCGCGGCGCTTACTGTCGTCGGCTTCGCCCGCCGCGAAAAGACGGACGAATCGTTCCGCCAGGAACTGCAGGATGCCGCCAAGAAATTCTCGCGCTCCGGCTTGAACGACGAAGTCTGGAAAAGCTTCTCGCAGCGGCTGTTTTACCATCGCAGCGAATTCGGCGATGCCGAAGGTTACAAGACGCTCGCCCAGCGCCTCGACAAACTCGACGAAGAGCGTGGCACCCGCGGCAATCGCATCTTCTATCTCTCGGTCGCGCCGAGCGAATTCGAAGGCATCCTCAAGCAACTCGCCGCCGCCGGCCTGAACAAGGCGAAGGAGGGCAGTTGGGCCCGCGTGATCGTGGAAAAGCCCTTCGGCACCGACCTGCCTTCCGCGGAAGAGCTGAACACGGTGGTCAACAACGTCTTCGAGGAAAAACACACCTACCGCATCGACCACTACCTCGGCAAAGAGACCGCGCAGAACATCATGGTGCTGCGCTTTGCCAACGCCATCTTCGAGCCGCTCTGGAACCATCGTTACATCGACCACGTGCAGATCACCGCCTCCGAGCCGCTCGGGGTGGAAGCGCGCGGACCATACTACGAAAGCTCCGGCGCGATGCGCGACATGGTGCAGAATCACCTGCTCCAACTCCTCAGCCTCACTGCCATGGAGCCGCCCACCGACCTCAGCGCGGATAGCGTGCGCGATGAAAAGGTGAAGGTCATTCGCTGCCTGCGCCCGATGTCTCCCGAGGACGTCGTCAGGGACGTGGTCCGCGGCCAATATATCGAAGGCGCGATCGGCGGCCAGGAAGTGAAGGCTTACCGTCAGGAAGACCGCGTGAACCCGCAGTCGATGACCGAGACCTACGTCGCGATCAAAGTCAGCATCGACAACTGGCGCTGGGAAGGCGTGCCCTTCTACGTCCGGATGGGCAAGCGCCTGCCGAAAGGCGGCACCGAAATCGCCGTGCAATTCAAGAGCGCGCCGAGCGTGCTCTTCAACAAGCCCACCGAGCCGCAAGGCCCGAACGTGCTCGTCATCCGCATCCAGCCTGACGAAGGCATTTCCCTGCGCATGCAGTGCAAGATGCCCGGCACCGCTGTGCGCATCGAACCGGTGAAGATGGACTTCCACTACGGCACGAGCTTCGGCAAAGCCTCTCCCGAGGCCTACGAGCGACTGCTCCTCGACGCCATGGCCGGCGACGCCACGCTCTTCGCCCGTCGCGACGAAGTGGAAGGCGCCTGGGCCTTCGTCGACCACATCGAACACGCCTGGCACCAGCACGACAACCCGCCGCCGCTCGCCTTCTATCCCAGCGGTTCCTGGGGCCCAAAGGAAGCCGACGACCTCCTCGCCCGCGACGGCCGCACCTGGCGCCGACTGTAGTCATTCGACATTCGTCATTTTCAAATGCCCGCCAACTTCGATTCCACCAGTCTCGGCGAGCCCGTTGCCATCGGGCAGATCAATCGCGAGCTGAAGAAGATTTGGGACACCGGCGAAGGGACGCTCACCCGGGCGTCGCTCATCAATCTCGCCGTCTACTGCCGCAGCACCGAGGCGTTGCTCGAAAACACCGAGCTCATCTCGGAGTTCACCCGCACGCACGCCTGCCGCGCGCTGGTCATCTGCGTGGTGCGCAACGCACCGAAGCCGAATGCCTCCGCCTGGATCAATGCCCACTGCCATCTCTCCGGCGGCAGCAAGCACGTCTGCTGTGAGCAGATCAGCTTCCTGCTCGAGGGCGAGATTAAGGGGCGCTTCACCAACATTGTCTTCGCCAACCTCGACTCCGATCTGCCGCTCTATTTCTGGTGGCAGGGCGATATCTCCGAGAATCTCAATCCGCACCTCTGGGCGTGGATCGACCGACTGCTCGTGGACAGCATCGCCTGGCGCGATCCGAAAGCGCAATTTGCCCGCCTGCGTGCTTCGCTGGCCGAGGCCAAGTCGCAACTCGCCCTGCGCGATCTCAACTGGACGCGTTCGCTGGCTCTCCGTCAGGCGATCTCGCAGATTTTCGATCACCCCGAAAACCAGCCGCACCTCCTGCGCCTGCGCCGCGTCTCCATGATGCACGCCCCGCAGAATCGCTCCACCGCGCTGCTCTTCATCGGCTGGCTCGCCGGCCAGATGAAGTGGAAGCTGAAGAGCGAATCGCCGATCGTTTTCACCGACGAGGACGGCGGAGACGTCGTCATCGAGCTCCAGCCCAGCAACAGCCCCGGCTTGAGCCGCATCACCCTGGCCAGCGACGAAGCCACCTTCGCCCTGCGCCACGAGCCGAAGTCGTCCTTCTACCAAGCGACACTCAACCTTCCCGGCGGTCACAACTACCACGCGATTTATCCCGCGTGCTCGGAGGATAACATCCTCAGCCTGCTCGACGAAGAAATGGGTCGCGCAAATACGAGCGAAATCTACCTGCGCTCGCTGGGCAAGATCGAGTCGCTGCTCTGAGCGGGGACGTTTAAGTCTCCTCCTATAATTCCTATTCTTCCTATCTCTCCTATTCGTCCTATAGGAGCCAATAGGAGAGATAGGAAGAATAGGAGTTATAGGAGAACCCCAGCCTACTCCCCGTGCAAATGCCGAATGCACTCCCGAATTGCGGGAATCAGCATCGGCAGACATTCCCCGATCGCCTTCGGGTTCCCCGGAAGATTGATGATCAACGTCTGCCCGCGCGTCCCCGCAGTGGAGCGCGAGAGAATCGCCGTCGGCACCCTGGCAAACGACTGCATGCGCATCACTTCGCCGAAGCCCGGCATCTCCCGCTCCAGCACCGCCCGCGTGGCCTCCGGCGTGACATCCCGCGGTGCGGGGCCCGTGCCACCGGTCGTCACCACCAGATCGCAGTGCTCCACGTCGCACATCCGGCGCAGCGCTTCCTCGATCTGCACGCGCTCATCAGGGATCACCACTCGCTGCCATTCGATACCCGAGCCAAAACTCTCGTTGAGGATGCGTTCGATCTCCGGCCCGCTGCGGTCCTCGTAAACTCCGGCGCTCGCCCGGTCACTCAAAGTGATGCGCGCGACCTTCATTGCTTGATCTTCTCCGTTACGCGAATGCCATCGATCTGCATCGTCTTATCCACCGCCTTGCACATGTCGTAGAGCGTGAGCGCCGCTACGCTCACCGCGGTGAGGGCCTCCATCTCCACGCCGGTCTTCCCGGTCATCGACACGCTCGAGCGGATGTGAATCGCCGTGTCCTCGATGTCAAATTCCACCTCGACCACATTCAGCGGCAGCGAATGGCAAAGCGGGATCAATTCATCGGTGCGCTTCGCCGCCTGGATGGCCGCGATCTGCGCCACCGTGAGCACATCGCCCTTCGGCAACGCCCGCGCCCGCAAAGCAGATATCGTTTCCGGTCGACAACGCAACCATCCCTCGGCCTTCGCGGTACGCTGTTGCTCGGGCTTGTGCCCTACATTGACCATGCGCGCCCCGCCGGCGGCATCAAGGTGGGAAAAATCGGAAGAGGAATCAGGCATTTCGCCCTTATAGCACCATGCCACGCCCGCCGCTGGCAAGCGGGTCATCTCGAAGGCAGCCCCACATTCAATTCTTACTCATAATCTTACTCTTAATCCCTCCGGTTCCGGGCGGCGGAGAGAGTAAGATTATGATTACGATTAAGGATTAAGAAGCTCGCGGCCGCGTCCTCAACTGGTTTTTGCCGAGGAGCTTCTTGTCGACGCTCTCCGACAGAAGCCCCTCATTTGCCTCCAAGAATATCAGCAACCTGAAAGCGCGGCCCGGCGTTTGCTTTATGTGGCTTTCGCCATCGGGGTTTTCCCCGATCCCATGATCCCCACCCACTTCCATTCCCGCTACGGCTTTCAGGGCGCTGCTTCCCAGCACGCCTTCTGGCGGCGGATCGTCTTTCTTTCTACGGGTCCGATCCGATTCTGGGTCGCTCTTTGGCTCCTCCCCGTACTGCTCTGCGCCACCGCCTTCGGCTCCACGCATCGGCACGGCAAGGCGTCCACCCCCGCTTCCCACACGGTTCTTTCCGACGAGGATCGGCAGCTCTTCGCGTGGTTCGACCAACTCGGCCTCGAGGATTTCAGCCACGCGCAATTGGTCCGTGTCCGCTTCCTCGAAACCACCGGCGGCAACAAATACGAACCCGACGAACCGCGCGGCTTCCTGCTCTGGCAGCGCAGCCAGAAATGCCGCGTCCTATTGAACGATCTCACCCTCGTGAGCGTAGAACGCAAAGGCAAGCACGCGCCGAAAATCAATGCTGCCGACTGGCGCATCGTTTCGCCCGATACGGAAGTGAACGCGCTCCTCGCGACACTGGCCAAGAAGACGCGCGATTCCGAATACGAAGACCTGCATCAAGTCTACATGGATCGCCTCGATCTCCCGGCGCAGGCTTTCGTGCTCGCGCGCTTCTGCGCCTCCCACGGCCGTGAAGATCTTGCCGGGCGCCTCCTCCGCACGATTGAGCCGATCTGGCAGCAACAGCACCTCACCATGGACGAAGCGATCCAACGCCAAGTCGGCCGCGCGCTCGACTGGCGGGCGACGCTCGCGATGGCCGATCGCCAAACCAACCGGCACGTGCTCGCCGCGCTGTTTCAAAACATCGCCGACCACTGCCCCAAGGCTTACTTCCCCGAAGAGGATGCTTCTCGGGCCGAGGCGCTCCGGAAGATGGCCAAGGAAGACGACACGCATGCGAAAGTCGACCCGGGTGACTTCGCGCATTTGTCTCCCGAGGAGCAGGCGCGCGAACTCATTTTCCGGTTGCGCGATGACTATACCGTCGAGTTCGACCCGTGGACGCGGCCGTGGCCATCCGATCCGCCGCGAGGCAATGGCGCCGTGGACAAACTCTCCGCGCTGGGCCGGGCCGCGGTGCCCGCGCTCCTGGAGGCGTTGCAGGATGACCGCCCCTCGCGCGACGTGCTGCGCGGCATGGCCGCCCGCTCCCGCAGCATTCGCGAACTCGCCGCCGACGCGCTCGACAAAATCGTCGGCGTGCGCCTGTGGGAGCTCGTTCCCAATTCCGCCACGATGACCGAGACGGAGAGTTGGAAGGCGCTGATCGCGGTGGCCACAGATTGGTGGCAGATCTCGCAAGAAAAAGGCGGGGAAGCGTGGCTCTGCGCCGAGGTCAAGGCCGGCGGCACCGGCGCGGCGACCTGTCTTGACGCACTTACCAAACAATTCCCCGAGGACGCCGCGAAACTGACCCTGCTCGCCATTCCCAAGACTGCAGACTCGCGCGCTCGTGGCGAAATGCTCATGCGCTTGCGCGACACCGACACCAATGAGGTGAACGAGTTTCTGCTCGGCGAAGTGATCAATGGGCCGACGCTAGGCAATCGCGTGGCTGCGGCCTACTTGCTGAATCAGCGCCATCGCACCGAAGGCGCGGCGGCGATGGTCGACGAATGCGCGAAGCTCCCGGACGCGCTGCAGTTCGAGCCGCTCCCTCTCACGAAAGCCGCACCAAGTCCCGACATGTTCCGGATTTCGGAGAACCCCGACTCCACCGCGCAACTGCTCATGTTCCTGCTCTTCTCGGATGCGCCCAACGCCATCCACACGCTACAGGAGTTGCTCCCCCGCTGCGAAGTGCAGACCCGTTTCATGATCCTCAACGAATGCGGCCTGCGCTTGAGCAACCTGGCCAGTTACAAAAACCAGCCCGCCAGCGCCTCCACGCTGCAGGCGCTCGAGGAATTCCTCGTGGCCGAATTGCAAGACGATACCGCGCTGAGCGATGCGCGGTTCAACCGCGTGAAGATGACCGACATGGCCGATTTCGCCGCGGTGCAACTGAACCGTCACTGGCCCGCCAAGTACCACTACTCCCCACACGCCTCCGCCGACATTCGCGCGAAGCAACTCGCCGCCTTGCAGAGCCAAACCGCCCATCCCACGGCGACCACCGAAGCACAGGAAACTACCGCGAAGCCGGTCAGCAAGACACGGAAACGGAAGCATCGGACCACCGGCGCGGCGGAGCCGCAATCACAGAATTTTTAACGCAGAGGCCGCTGAAACGCAGACAAGAAGTGCTGACGGGCTGGGAGGCAAAAAACCGCGAATGGACGCCAATAAACACGAATAGGAAAACGCATTCATCTTCCTGCAGCCGACTGTCGTTCGGGGTTCGCCGCGCTTGCACCCGCGCCGTGCATTGGGAAATGCTCGCGCCTCACGATGAAAACCGTCCTTTGCTTTGGTGACTCGAATACCTGGGGTTACGATCCCGACGCCTCTTTCGGCGCGCCCTTCCCACGCCGGCATTCACGCGAAGTCCGCTGGACCGGCGTGCTCGCCGCGGAGCTTGGCGCGGACTGGCAGGTCATCGAAGAAGGACAATGCGGACGCACCACGGTGCACGACGATCCATTCAACGTGGCGCGCAACGGTCTCGACTATCTGCCCGCCTGTCTCGAGAGCCATCAACCGCTCGACGTCGTGGTGCTCATGCTCGGCACGAATGACCTGAAAGCCATGCACAACGCGCCCGCCGGCGAAATCGCCACCGGCGCCGGAGTGCTCGCCCGCTGGATCCTGCAAAGCACCGCCGGTCCGGGCAATGTCCCGCCCAAGCTGCTTGTCGTTGCCCCACCGGCCGTGGCGCCGCTCGGGCATCTGCCCGATCTCTCGGAAAAATTCGCCGGCGCCGAAGCCAAAGCACGGCGCTTGCCTGCGCTCTACCGCACCATGGCCACGCAACTCGGCGCGGCCTTTCTCGACTCCCAACAACACACCACCCCGAGTTCCCTCGACGCGCTGCATCTCGACGCCGCCAGCCACGCCACGCTCGGCCGCGCCGTCGCCAAGGCTCTCCGCGAACTCTAAGCACCGGCCGCTCAACCGCGCTTGCGGCATTGGATGTTCGGTGTTGGATGTTGAACGTTGAACGTTGGATATTGGATGTTCTATTCCTTCCGCACATGAAATATCCCCTCCTTCCGCTCCTCGCTCTCGCGATCGGGCTCGCTCCACTTTCCAGTTCCGCCAAGACGCCCGACGGCAAACAAAAGCTCGTCCTCGTCGCCGGCAAGCCTTCGCACCCGCCGCGCATGCACGAGTTCAACGCCGGCGTGCAGCTCCTCACCAAGTGCCTCGCGCAGGGCGCACCGGACTTGAAGGTCGAATACGTCCTCAACGGCTGGCCACAGGATGAAAGCGTCTTCGACGGCGCGGACGCCGTGGTCTTCTACATGGATGGCGGCGCAAAACACGAAGTCGTGCAGGACGGCGGCAAGCGCATCGCCAAGGTCGACGAATGGGTGAAGAAGGGCGTGGGCATCGGCTGCATGCACTACGGCGTGGAAGTCGTGGCCGACCAGGCCGGCGCGCAGTTCAAGCGCTGGATCGGCGGCTATTACGAAAACATGTATTCGTGCAATCCCATGTGGGAACCGAACTTCACCAGCTTCCCCGTGCATCCCATCACCCGCGGCGTGAAGCCCTTCCAGATCAAGGACGAGTGGTACATGAACATGCGCTTTACCGATGGCTTCACCGCCGATGGTCCGGCCGAAAACAATGGCACGAAATTCGTCCCGATCCTCGTCGCCAAGCCGAGCGACGCCGTGCGCAACGGTCCGTATGTCGCACCGAAAGGCCCATATGCGCACATCCAGGCCGCGAGCGGCCGTGCGGAAGCGATGATGTGGGCCGTGGAGCGTCCCGATGGTGGGCGCGGCTTCGGCTTCACCGGCGCGCATTACCACGACAACTGGGCCAACGATGACTTCCGCAAGATCGTGCTCAACGCCCTCGTGTGGGTGGCGAAAGGCGAGGTGCCACCGAACGGCATCGAGTCGCACATCACTCAGGACGACCTGAACGCGAACCTCGATCCGAAACCCGCGAAGAAGTAGCGGCGCGTGTGCGCCGAAACGCCTTCGCGTTTTCGGCCATCACCGCGTTGCGTGCGACATCATCGGCGCTGCCACGAGGGCCAGGATCAGCATCAGCGCAAAGACCGCGAAAACCGCCGTGTTGAGCACGAAGACAGTGCTCTTCAGCGAAACACGGCGGTATTTCTCCCATCCGTTCCAGCGCCATTCCAACAAGGCGAGCAGCGCGATGCCCAAGCCACAGAAGACCAGCGAGTGATCCGCCAGAAAGGACACCATGCCGTAGGCCCCGGGCATGGCGAGGCCGGTGCTTTGGCAGATCACGTTGAGCTTGGGATAAAGGAACAGCACGGCGAACGTCCAAAAGACCGCGGCCGGGGCGAGGAAAACGGCGGCCTTGGTGTAAGTGGTCCAGCGAGGTTCGATGTTCAGATTTGAGTGGGCAGGATTCATGTTCATGGCGGGTTGATGGGTGGGAATTCCAACGAGGAGAAGAAAAGCTTCCCAAAGGCGCTCGCGACCGCGCAGTTCGCATTTGGCGTATTCGCTCCTGAGCGCATCCACTTGTCCGAGACGGGCCACGCTCGCGGCAAATGCTTCTTCCACGGCGACGCCAGCTTCGTTCTGAGCACCGACGTCGTCGCGCAAATGAGCCTCCAGTTCGTCCAGTACCGTGGTTTTTCCCAGCCCACCGGTCCGCATCTGCTCCCGCCATTCGGCAATCGCGCGTTCGAGGTCAAACATATCGCTCCTTTCGGAGACCGGAGAGCGCGGCGTGCACCATGGCCCAATGCTCATCGTGCTCTTCCAGCGCCTTTTTACCGTCCTTTTTGAGGAAGTAGTATTTCCGTTTCCGGCCGTTCTCAGCCTCAGCCCAGCGCGACTTGATCTGCCCCTTGCGTTCGAGCCGGTGCAGCACCGGGTAAAGCATTCCATCCGTCCATCCCATCCGGTTACCCGAGCGTGTCTTGATCTCCTGGATGATCGCGTAGCCGTAGCTCTCTCCCCTGGCGAGCAAAGACAGGATCAGCGGTTCAGCAGACGCGGCGACGAGCTCCTTGCGAATCATAGATCAACAATGCATTGCTCCTCTATGTATGCAAGTGCATTCTCACATCTCAGCTTGCGACCTTGCGGCTGCCTACGCGCTCCGATCTGCTTCATCAGCCCGGATCATTGCTGCGTTTTGCGGTGGTGGATCATCAGCTTGTTGCCCGCGGGATCGAGGACCAGCGCCATACGACAGCCGGGGCAATCGAAGGGCTCCATGACAAATTGGGTCCCTGCCTTTTTCAGCGCGGCGACGGCGGCGTCGAAGTCATCGGTCTCCAGCGCACAGCAGACGCCGTGATCCCAGCTATCGGACTTGCCGATGCCGAAGGTGTGCGAGCCGAGTTCGTATTCGACCCAGCCAGCGCCGTTCTCCATCGGGATCACCATTCCGGGCTTGAGGCCGAGAACGTTTTCGTAAAAGGCGCGCGAAGCGGCGAGGTCGGTGGCGGGATAGCTGGTAAAAGAAACTTCAGTGAAGGTCATAGGATTTGTTTCGTGGTTTAGGTTTTGTTTGGGTGTGAAGAGAGTTTCGCGCGGCGTGCTGACAGCGTTATGTCAGGAGCGTTTGCACCGAAGCGCGTGGCTTGCGCTGGTGAATCGTGAGCACCGTGCCGCCAGGATCCATGACCATCGCCATGCGACAGACCGGCGTTTCAAACGGTTCCTTGTGAAAAGGCGTGCCCGCTTTCTTCAGCGCGGCCACGGCGGCGTTGAGATCATCAGTCTCCAGCGCGCAATTCGGGCTCGAGATCCAGCCGGGCATCTTGCCGACGCCGAAGGTGTGCTGGCCGACCTCGTATTCGATCCAGCCATGCTCGGCATCCATCGCGATGACACGCGAGGGTTTGAGTCCGAGTACCTTTTCGTAAAAGGCGCGCGAGGCGGCGAGATCGGTGGCGGGGTAGTTGGTGACGGCGACTTCTGAGAAGGTCATGGTGTGGTGCAATGGATTGAATGAACAACATCCGCATCCTCGTCCCGGCCACTGACAACCCTATGTCAGGAGTGTTTTTTAACCCCGCATGAAGGTTTCTACAGGGCGTGTCGGAACAGCGAATCAGTTTGACGAAAGATCGTATATTTCAGTATCCTTCTCGCTAGAGGGCAATTTTTCTAGCGAGAAGGATGCTTCTTTCTTATCTGCCGGCGATGATACTTGGCTCATCGATTCAAAACGGAAATTACTTCCGAGAAATGTTCTCGCCTCCGTCGCCGTGATGCGCCAGCGCCGCCTTCGCCTGGGCGACGATTTCCTTCTGCAATTTCGCCGGGCCCAGCACCCACGCATGCGTGCCGAAGCCGAGCAGCCAGCGCGCCACATGTCCCAACTCCTGCGGCGCGTGGGTGAACGCAAATCGCACCCCGCGCGTGGACGGATTCTCTTCCAAAATCGACGGCCCCCAATAACGCCGCACCGTCTCCGCCAGCAGTGCATGCACTTCAATCTCCGCCGTTTCGCGCGGGTCGGGCATCCAGCTTTTCGAGACAAAAGCCGCGAGGTCGAAATCCGGACGCGGCGTCACCGGTTCCGCGCACACTTCCATCGCGTGAATGCGATCCACGCGAAAGTCGCGCACATCCTCGCGCAGCCGGCACCAGGCGATGAGATGCCAGTGGTCGAGATAGAATACAAGGCCGAGCGGTTCCACTTCACGCGTGGTCGTTTCATCGCGTCTCAGACCATGGTAGCGCATCCGCAGGACCCGCGCATCGGCCAGCGCCATTTGCAGACTGCTCAACGCCACCGGCCCCACCCCGGGCTTGCGCCCGCTGATCTGCATCGACTCCCGCAACCGATGCACGCGCCGCTGCAGATCCGCGGGCAACACCACGCTCACCTTGTCCAGCGCCGAGCGAATCGCCGCGCGCGTGGTGTCATCGGTCATGCGTTCGGTGAGCAGCGAACCGGTCACCAGCGCCATCGCTTCGTCGGGCGAAAACATCACCGGCGGCAGATGATATCCGCGCATGAGGCTGTAACCCACGCCGGCCTCGCCGAGAATCGGCACCCCGGCCTCCCCCAGCGCCGCGAGGTCGCGATAAATCGTCCGCTCCGTCACCTCGAAATGTTCCCCCATCTGCGCTGCCGTCGTCACCCGCCGCGACTGCAGCAGCATCACGAGAGCGACAAGACGATCGGTGCGGTTCATGGAAGCAGCTCAGTCCCACCAAAAATACCAGTGCGTTGAAACTTCGAGAATCGCCGCCAGACTGGCGATGCTGCCCACGCCTTGGTCGACGATGTCGCTACAGTAGAGGTATTGTTCACGAGCCAGTTTGAGAGCCTCTTTGCGGCCGGCTGGCGGGCGCGCGATCTCGCATTCGATCACGTCCCCGGTATAAGCATACATCTCCAACCCATAGCGCTCGGACCACCGGCGCAGGATCGCGACATGCTCCTGCGGCCAGGGACAGGCATTCCAACCTCCGAACTGAAGATACGCCGGAATCTCGAATGCATGCACTGTCGGGATTTTGGCGAAATACACGGTCTCCTTCGGCTTGCGCGTCAGCACATCCCGATGCGCACCGAGCTCCTGTGGTTCCACCGGCTGCCGCGGCCATTCGCCGGCCTGCCATGGATCGTATTCATCCTCCGGATCGAGATACTCCCGAATCCCCGCAAGCTGCTGCCGGAAAAAGCGAAAGGGCTTCTGCGACCTTGCATTCTCGATCACTCTTTCGACCGGCGTCTCGTTGCATTCGAAACTCTCGGTAACACGCCGGACTTCCTTTTCGTTTCCAAGCAGCAGGGCGGAGCATCCCTCCTTCCGCCATTCCGCTTGCAAGGTCCGCCACTGACGCACCGCCTCTGCGCCCCGCGCGGCGTACAAGGGATAGGGAAACTGCGGCATCGCCGCCAGGGTAACGGGCGAGGTTGCGGCCGGAGCAGGCGTCGATGTTTTCTGCGGCGGAGTTGCGGGGCGGCGACCGAAGAGACGTTGAAAGAAATTCATGTGCCGAGGGCGAAAAACGCCCTCTATATCGGCCACACTTGCCGCGCATTGCCAAGCTCAGCGGAGAGGTAAATTTTCCACCTACCGAATCGAAGCCTGCCGCCGCGGCGTGAGATCGTAGCAGGCCATCTCCTCGGCATTGCGGAGATAGAGCCGGCCATTGGCGACGACCGGGCTGTTCCACGTCTTGCCATTCAGCGCCTGGAAGCGGCCGAGTTCCTTGCGCGCCTGGGCATCGGCGGCTTGCAGGATCGCTTCGCCGCTTTCGGAGACCACAAGCAGCAGGCCCTGGTCGGCGAGCAGGATGACCTGCCCACGCCCGAAGCGCCCGTCCTTCCACGAACGTTTGCCGGTGGCGAGGTTCAGGCAGCAGAAGATGCTGGAGTCGAAGCCGTAGGCGCTTCCGTCATGCACGACGAAATCGGGAAACTCCGGCTTGAGATCCTTCGACGCCCAAACCGGCGCGACTTTCCACTGATCGCCTTCCTTGGTGACACTGACGAGCGATACACCCGGGCCATCGAGCACGGCCACAGCGAGCTTGTTGCCATCCACGAGATGCGGTTGGCCGGTCCGCGGCGCGCCTTTCATCACCGCGCCGCTTTCCCACAGTTTCCTGCCTGTCGCCGGGTCGACGGACGTCAGGCCGAAGTCATGAAACATGAGGCACTGGCGCACCCCGGCGATGGTCACGATCTCCGGCGAGCTGTAGCTCTGCTGCCCCGCGGGCGCCGTCCAGGCGAGATTGCCGGTGTCCTGATGATACGCGAGCAGGCTCTTGTTCGCCTCGCCGCCGCCATACACGATCACGTTCTTGTCCGTGACGAGCGGCGAACTCGCCAGTCCCCACATCGGCGGCTTGCCCTGCGAATCGTTCTTCGTGTCGCGCGACCACACGACCTTGCCCGTCTCGGCATCGAGACAATTCAGGATGCCCGTGCCACCGAAGGCGTAGATGCGCCCCTCGGCAAAGGTCGGTGTCGCGCGCGGGCCGGCACCGGAGACCGCTTCATCGAAACGCGTCTCGTCGTCGTGCGCCCAGACTTGCTGACCCGTCGCCGCGTCATAGCACACCACGGATTCCACCGGACCACGCTGTTCTTGGGTGTAGACCCGATCCCCGATCACGATCACCGAAGACCACGCCGGACCCACTGCGCGCTTCCAGAGTTGTTGCGGCGGGTTGGAATTCCAATCGGTGGGCACGTTCGTACCGTGCGCCACGCCATCGCGATTTGGCCCGCGGAAAGCCGTCCAGGTCGAAGCGTCAGCATGCAGCGGGACTGTCTTGGCGACACTCGGCTTGACCGCGGCCGCACTGGCCGCATTCTCCGCGAGGAAGCGCTGCTCGGCGGTGGGCGTCCAGCGCCACGAGAGATGCGTCTTCAAACTGGAGTCGAAGCCATCCATGCGAATGAGATCGAAGACTCCGAAACCGAGCGCCACCGCCGCGGCGAAACCGAGCCAGTGCGAAGAGATGAGTGAGCGCTTCACGAGAGCCAGCCACCCGAGCACCAAGGTCGCCACCAGCGGTAGGCCGAGGGTGCACAAGGGGAAGAAGTTGACGGTCCGATCCGAGAATTTCCCCACCAGGACGCCCACGCCTACGATAAGCACGAATCCGAGGATTTTTTCCGAACGCCGGATGGCGCGATTGCCCCACCACCAGGTGAAGAAACAAATCGCGAAGAGCAGTGCCGACGCGAGTCCGTAGATGAAGCCGTAGAAATAGGGTTTATCGATGGCGCCGACGACGAAGTAGAGCGCCCAATAGACAACGACGAGACCGAGCAGGAATCCGAGCCGCGGAAAGCGGGCCGGATCGGTCGGGGAAATTTCCTTGCCAGAGAGCGATTCTTGAGGGCGAGGTTCTGCATTCATGGGAAAAGATTTCCTTTCTAGTTTGGCAGTTTGACTGTTCGGCGTATTTAATTACCTAAATCATTCATGTCAATAACGATTAATTGATTTAACCATGCCCGGTTCCTCTCTTCAGACATCCCCCCAAACGCTGCCCGGGGGCGCAGCGTTTCTTCTTTCGCAAGTTGGCGCCCATGTGGCCGCCCGTTTCAACGAATGCGTCGCCCCCCTCGGCCTGAAACCGTACCACGCGGGCATTCTCAGCGTCCTTGCCAACAAACCGGGGCTCACCCAGCAGAGCCTGGCGGATTTGCTGGGCATCTTTCCCAGCCGGCTGGTGGCCCTGCTCGATGATCTGGCCAAGCTAAAGCTTATCGAGCGCCGTGCGACGCCCGCGGACCGGCGCACCTACGCCCTGCATCTCACCAAGGCCGGCACCGAGATGTGGGTCAAAATCGGCAAACAGGCCGGGCAGATGGAGGAGGATATTTGTGCATCGTTAAGCGCAAAGGAACGCGCAACCTTGGCCGAACTGCTGACGCGCATCGTGACGCAGCAGCAAATTACGCCCGGCGTGCACCCCGGATTCCGAAAGCTGGGCAGCGGAAGCTGCGACGACGAGGGCAGCTCCAAGCGGTAGGGGCGGTTTTCAGAGGGCGTTCGCATCCGGAACACACCCCCGATTGACGAACGGATTGGCTTCCCACCTGTCAGACTCAGGCTGCCCATGCCCAGCTGGTCGGTCCCCCATCCCCCGTTCCGAATTCCTGTCACCCATCTATGCGACTAAGAAACTGGCCGCCGCGGTCTTCTTCTCCGGGCATCCGCGATTTTTTTCGTAGGATCATTTCTGATTTCTCCTTCATGAAAACATCCACCCGTCTCCTCTTCGCCGCCTTCCTGTCTCTGGGCGTCACGGCTTATGCCAAAACGCCGGACGGCAAACCCTGTGTGCTCTTCCTCGCGGGCAAGCCGTCGCACGGCCCCGGCGAACACGAACACAACGCGGGCGTAAAGCTCCTTTCCAAGTGCCTCTATGAGGGTGCGCCCAATGTCGTCACCAAGGTGCACCTCAACGCCGATTGGCCGAATGCCGATGAGCTCTCGCAGGCCGACACGATTGTCTTCTATGCCGATGGCGGCCCGGGGCATTTCCTGCTCAAGGACGATCATCTCGAACAGGTCGCCAAGGAGATGAAGCGCGGGTGTGGTTTCGTGTGCCTGCACTACGCGGTCGAATTCCCAGCGGACAAAGGCGGCCCGGAAGCGCTCGCCTGGATGGGCGGCTATTTCGAAGCGAACTGGTCGGTGAACCCGCACTGGCTGGCGGATTATAAGGAGCTGCCGAAGCACCCGATCAGCAATGGCGTGAAGCCCTTCTCCACGCTCGATGAGTGGTACTTTCACATGCGTTTCAACGACAAGGACGGCAAGCTCACGCACATCCTCAGCGCCGTGCCGCCGGAGTCGACGATGGACCGCAAGGACGGTCCGCACGAAGGCAACACGACCGTGCGCGCTGAGGTCGCGGCGCACAAACCGCAGACTACCGCGTGGGCCTTTGAGCGCCCGGATGGCGGGCGCGGCTTTGGTTTCACCGGCGGCCATTTCCACAAGAACTGGGGCAACGACAACCAGCGCAAGTTGGTGCTGAATGCCATCCTCTGGACGGCGAAAGTGGACGTCCCGGCAAATGGCGTGGACTCGCACGTCACCGAGGAAGAACTCGCCGCGAATCTCGATTCCAAGCCGCCGCGCAAGCCAGCGCCTGCTCCGGCTAAACCGGCAGCACCTGCTCCCGCGGCGCCCGGCAATGCCAGCGCAAAGCCGATCTACAGCTCGCCGCTCGTGCACGACAAGCCGGTCAGCATCAAGGTGGACCTGAAGGGCGCGAAGGAACTCTATCTCGTGGTGACCGACGGCGGCGATGGCATGGCCGCCGATTGGGCGGAGTGGCTCGAACCCACGCTGCACACCGCCGATGGCCAGACGATCAAGCTCACCGAACTGACCCCGAAGTCCTCCAAAGTCGGCTGGAATTCGCTCGCGGTGAACAAAAATCCAGCCGGGCAGCGGATCAAGGTCGGCGGTCAATCGGTGGCTTACGGCCTCGGCGCGCATGCTCCCTCGATGGTGGCCTACGATCTACCCGCCGGCGTGGTCAGCTTTGAAAGCCGCGGCGCCATTGACGATGGCGGCACCAGCCAGAGCAATGGCGCGACGGTCAATTTCCACGTCTACACCGAGAATCCCGGTGAGAAAGTGCTCGCCAATTCGAGCAGCGCGACGCCCCAGGATCGTTACGGCTTCGACAAAGCGCTGGCGAATATGTCCGCCTTCACCACCGCTCCCGGGCTGAAGGCTTCGCTCTTCGCTGCGGAGCCGATGATCCAGAACCCGACGAATATCGACATCGATCATCGCGGCCGCGTCTGGGCCACCGAGTGTGTGAACTATCGCAAATACAGCGACCTCCGCACCGGCGGTGATCGCGTGGTCATTCTCGAAGACACGAACGGCGACGGCGTTGCCGACAAGGAGACGACGTTCTTTCAAGATCCGCGCCTGACGAATCCGCTCGGCATCTGCGTGTTGCCCGGGCCGGGCGGCGCGAAGAAGGGCACTCAGGTCATCGTCAGCGCGGCGCCGAATATCTGGCTGCTCACCGACACGCAGGGCAACGATCACGCGGACAAGGCGGAGATTCTCATGACCGTTGGCGGCAACTGGAATCACGACCACCAGATCCACGCCTTTAGCTTCGGCGAGGACGGCAAGCTCTACTTCAACATGGGCAACGAAGGACGCGAGTTGAAGTGGCCCGACGGCTCGCTCGTGGTCGACGTGGCGGGCAATCGTGTCACCAACGATGGCAAGCCGTACCGCCAGGGCATGGTCTTTCGCGGCGATCTCATCGACGGCAAGCTCAAGAACATCGAGACCCTCGCCTGGAACTTCCGCAACAACTACGAAGTGTGCGTCGACTCGTTCGGCACGATGTGGCAGAGCGACAACGACGACGACGGCAACAAGGGCGTGCGCATCAATTACGTGATGCAGTACGGCAACTACGGTTACAGCGACGAGATGACCGGCAGCGCGTGGCAGACGCCGCGCGTGAATATCGAGAAGGAAATCCCGCGCCGCCACTGGCACCAGAATGATCCGGGCTCGATCCCAAATCTGCTCCAGACCGGCGCCGGTTCGCCCACGGGCATCCTCGTGAATGAAGGCACCGCGCTCGGCCCGCAATTCACCAACCAACTCATCCATTGTGACGCCGGTCCGCGCACGGTGCGCGCTTATCCGGTGGAAAATGACGGCGCGGGTTACAAGGCCTCGATGGTGGATATCCTCACTTCGACCGACAATTGGTATCGCCCGGCGGACGTGGGCGTCGCGCCCGATGGCTCGCTGTACGTCGCGGATTGGTACGACGCCGGGGTCGGCGGCCACGGCATGGCCGATCACGACGCGGGCCGCATCATGGGCCGCGTCTATCGCGTAGCCAGGGACGGCGCCAAGCCGCAGGTGCCGGCGGTCGATTTCACCACCGCTGCCGGTGCGGTGGCGGCTCTGCAATCGCCGAACAAGGTGACCCAATATGTCGCCTGGCACGCGCTGCACGATCTCGGCGACGCCGCGAAGCCGGAGCTCGAGAAGCTGGCGAAGAATGAAAACCCGCGCTTCCGGGCCCGGGCGATCAGCGTGCTCGCGCACATCGCGGGCAATGAAATTCCCGCGCTCACCATGGGCTTGAAGGACAGCGACGCGAATGTGCGCATCGCCGCCATTCGTCTCGTGCGCGAACTCGCCACCACCGGCGGCTTGCACGCCAAGGCGCTGGAAGAAGATCACGCTCTCTATGACGCGTTGCTCAAGGACACCCCTCAGGTGCGCCGCGAGGTCGCGCTTTCGCTGCGCGGCAAGCGCGACTTCACTCCACTGTGGGTGGCGCTAGCCAGACAACACGATGGCAAGGACCGCTGGTACCTCGAGGCGCTCGGCATCGCCGCCACCGGCCACGAGGACGAGTATTTCAACGCCTGGCTCGCCGCGGTGGGCAACGATTGGAACACGCCTGCCGGACGCGACATCATCTGGCGCATGCGCAGCGCAAAGGCCGCCGGTTATCTCGCCAGGATCATCGAAGATCGCGATGTAGCCGCGGACGACAAACCGCGCTTTATGCGCTCGTTCGACTTCCTGCCGAACGCGCCGGAGAAGACCCAGGCGCTCGTCCAGCTCACCAGCCTCACCAATGATCCCAACGGTCTCGCCACCGAAGCGCTCACGCGCTTGAAGAGTCTGGACCTTGGGAGCAATCCCGAAGTGAAGGCCGCGCTCGACAAGTCGCTCGCCGCGTCGAAAGGCACGCCGCGCTTCATCGAGATCGTGCGCGACTTTCATCTCAAGAACCAAGGCCAGGCGGTGCTCGATGCCGCGCTCGCCAATGTCAACGATCCGCTGGCCAATGATGGCCTCAAGCTCGTGCTCGAAGAACCGAACAGCGGCCAACTCCTCGACGCCGCGCTGGCTGGCCCGCAAGCCGACAAGCTCGTGACGCTGCTCGGCACCTCGAGCAATCAGCGCACGATCCACGCGCTGCGCACCCTCGCGACCAAGGCGGAGAATCCGCTCCCGCGCCGCACCGCGGCCGTGCAGGCGCTGGCCCGCAGCCAGACCGGCGCGGAGACGATCCTGCAGCTCGCGCGCAACAACGAGTTGCCAGCCGATCTCAAGAGCGCGGCCACCACGGCGCTGAACCTCGTGCAGTATCCGTCGCTCAAGGCGGATATCGCGCAGCTCTTCCCCGCTCCGGCGGCGCTCGGTGGGCAAGCATTGCCGCCCATCGCGGAGCTCGTGAAAATCAAGGGCGACGCCGCGCACGGCAAACATCTCTTCGAACGCGCCGAAAGCTCGTGCGTCACCTGCCATCGCATCAACGACAAGGGCGTGGACTTCGCACCCGCGCTGAGCGAGATCGGCTCGAAGCTGCCGAAGGAAGCCATCTACGACGCGATCATCAACCCGAATGCCAGCATCTCGATGGGCTTCGAGACCACGCAGTTGGAGACGAAGGATGGCACGGTGGCGATTGGCATCGTGCGCAGCGACACCAATGAAGAACTCGTCCTCGCACTGCCTGGCGGCGCGACGAACAAGTTCGCCAAGCGCGACATCAAGAAGCGAGAAAAACTGCCGACGTCGATGATGCCCAGCGGCCTCAACCAGGCCCTCAGCCAGCAGGATCTCGTCGACCTCGTGGAATATCTGTCCTCGTTGAAGAAACCTTAATCGGCCCGGACTTGCCGAACACCGGAGGCGGTGGGAACGTATTCCCACCGCCTTCCCATTTTCATGAATCTTCGTCCCCTCCTCGCTTCTGTCGTTCTCGCCACTTGCTTTACCGGCTGCGCCACTTTCTCCAACACGGAGATGAGCCAGATCCGTCAGCATGGGGTCTCGCCCGCGGTGGTCGGAAAAATGGAGAGCGGACGCGTGCTCACACCGCGGGATATCATCGAACTGACCCATCGCGGAGTGCCGGATGACTTCATTATCCGGCAGATCGATGATGCCGGAGTCGACTACATCCTCAATCGCGACGACGTGAAACGGCTCCAAGCCGCGCATGTCAGCCGTCCGGTGATGGATGCGTTGTTCGCCGCGTCGGATGACTTTGCCGGCAACTACGCGCCGGATCAGCGTCCGCACGTTTACGGGGCGTATCCGTATTACGACAATTACGGTCCCTACGGCCCATACTACGCGCCGTACCCCTACTATTATCCGTACGGGGGTGTGTCCGTGGTCGTCGGTGGCGGTCGCTGGCATCATTGGCGCTAGACCGCGTACGGCAAACAGGGTGACCCGGTGGTCACCCTGTGCCAATCGATGCGAGATTAGCGGTGATGCCAGTGACCGTGGTGCCAATGGTGCCCGTGCCAGCCGTGGCCGCCAAAGGCGAAGCTCAACCCAAACGGAACTCCGTAGGAATAGGAATAGTAAGGGTAGTCGTTGTAATAGTACGGCTCATCGTAGTACGGGTAGTCGTAGGTGTAATAGCTACCGCCGTAGTAATGGTGGTGATGATGATGCCAGCCATAGTAATGGCCGCCACCCCAGCCTCCGCGATGGCTCCAGCCTCCGCCACCATGATGATGTCCGCCGTGATGCCCGCCTCCATGGTGACCGCCACCATGCCCACGGGCTTGAGCGGAATTCGTAAATGCGAGGGCCACGGCCGCCACGCCGCAGACTGCTAATGTTTTAAATGATTTCATTGCTCCAATTTTCAGTTTACCGCCGGCATGGCCGGCCGCGTCTCCGCCTTTCCGCGGAGGGATGTTAGTTGCTGTCCAGAGCGCGCACGCCATTTACATGGCCCGCGCGTTCGGCCGCGCCTGTGCCGGCTCGGTGATTCCCAAGTGCGACCATTTTTCGAATCATTGACCCCGGTATAAGAATGGACGGAACCAAGATGCGAATTCGATGAAGATAGTGTTAAGGTTTTTTCATCGACGTTCTGAAAAACGCTGTGCTGGGAAAGTCACCTCGTTACCGACGGTGCGACCCAGGGAAATCCGGAGAGGTTTTGACCAGGGATTTACGCGGATTTCACGGATTGAGAAGAGACGGGAATATCGGCCGCAAGGAAGCGGGGTGACCTGTGGTCACCCCGCGCCAACCGAACGAATTGCGAAATTAGCGATGATGGCCGCGGTGATAGTAGCCGCCATGCCCATAGTGTCCGCCGTGCCAATAGTGCCCGTGGCCGCCGAAGCCGAAGCTGAGCGCAAACGGAGATCCGTAGGAGTAGCTGTAGTAGGGGTAGCCGTCGTAATATGGATCGTCGTCGTAGTAGGAGTAGGGGGCGTAGTAGTTGACATACGGGCCGCCGTAATAACCGCCGTAGTAGCCGTGTCCCCAGCCGCCGTGATGCCAGCCGCCACCCCCACCGTGATGGCCGCCCCAATGGCCACCGCCTCCACCCCAATGTCCCCCACCCCCATGTCCTCCTCCACCGTGTCCCCCATGGGCCTGGGCTGAATTCGTAAGAGCCAATGCTCCGGCCACCATCCCGCACACTGCCAGTGTTTTAAATATTTTCATTGCTGCGATTTTTTGGTTTGCCGACCGGCCTGGCCGGTCCTGCCTCCGCGTCTCCGCGGAGTGATGTTGGTTGCTGTTTAGGGCGTACGTCCATTTGCATGGTCTGTATGCCCGGCCGCACCTGCGCCGGTCGGTGATTCCCAAGTGCGACTATTTCGAGTCATTGATCCCGGCATGAGAATGGACGGAACCAAAATGCGAACCCGATGAAGACAGCGTTAAGGTTTCCTCATCAACGGTCTGGCGACACCGTGCAGCAGAGAATTTCTGTCCGCGAATTTCGCGGATTGCACGGATTGAGGAACGCGGCGCATCGGATTTTTCAATCCGTGTCATCCATGCAATCCGTGGCCGCTTCCCTATCGTTCTCCGATAGCCGGCTCAGCTTTCCGCCAGCGAGCACCACGGCTCCTCGCCGGAGACATCGACGGCGAATGGCCCGTTGATCTTCGCCGGCGACAGGATGGCCAGAAACTCGCACTCCGCCGTCGAGCGATTGATGCAGCCATGCACGAAACCGCGGGGAATGTAGATGCTGTCGCCCGGACGCAGCTCGCGCTTTTCGTGCTCCAGCCATTGCGTCATCGAACCCTCGAGCACGTAAATAATCTCGTCCATTTCGGGATGCGTGTGAAACGGATGTCCCGCGCCGGGCTCGATGCGAGCGCGCACGAAAACGAGCGACTCCGCATCACCAAGTCCATCTTTGAAATACCAATGATGCGTCTTGCCTTCGAGACGTTCGACTTCGACTTCGGAGGCAGCGACAAAGCGACGAGGGGCGGAAAGCACAGGCATCGGAGTAGTGTCAGTGTCGACCCGATTTCTGTCGAAGTCCATTTCCTATCCTGACTCCACCTCTTCCCTCCTCGAATCCACCTTCCGCGCATTCACGCTTGCCACCGACGGTCTTTCCCTGCCACCGAGGACGCGCACTCTTTCCCTCCCATGCCTACCATCGCCCTTCTCGGAACCATGGACACCAAAGGCGCCGAGCACGGCTTCGTCGCCGAGCAAATCCGCGCTCGCGGCCATCGCACGTTGCTGATCGATGTCGGCACCGCTGCGCCGCCGCAGATTCAGCCTGACATTTCACGTGAAGAAGTCGCCAAGGCCGCCGGCCTTGATCTCGCGGCGCTCGTCGCGCGTCACGATCGAGGTGAGGCCGTGGCCGCCATGTCGCAAGCCGCGCCGGCCATTCTCTCCAAGCTCCACGCCGAGGGGCGTATCGATGGCGTCATCTCGCTCGGCGGCGGCGGCGGCACCGCCATCGCCACGGCAGGCATGCGCGTGCTGCCGCTGGGCTTTCCCAAGCTCATGGTCTCAACGCTGGCGAGCGGCAATACCGCGCGTTACGTCGACGTCAAAGACATCGTCATGATGCCCAGCATCGTGGACGTGGCGGGTCTCAATCGCATCTCCCGTCAGATCCTCGCCCGCGCCGCGGGGGCGATTTGCGGGATGGTCGAAACCCAACCACCCATTGCGCAGGACAAGCCGATCATCGTCGCCTCGATGTTTGGCAACACCACCGAGTGCGTGCAGAAGGCGAAGACCACCCTCGAAGCAGCGGGTTACGAAGTGCTGGTCTTCCACGCCACCGGCACCGGAGGGCGTACCATGGAGTCCCTCATCGAAAGCGGACTGGTGACCGCCGTGCTGGACATCACGACCACCGAATGGGCCGATGAACTCGTGGGCGGCTTCCTCACCGCCGGCCCGACCCGATTGGAAGCTGCCGCACGGAAGGGCCTGCCCGCCATCGTCGTGCCCGGTTGCCTCGACATGGTGAACTTCCATGCTCCGGACACCGTGCCCGCCAAATTCGCCGGCCGCACCTTTTACCGCCACAACCCCCAATCCACGCTGATGCGCACCAACCCCGCGGAATGCGCTGAACTGGGCCGCATCCTCGCTGAGAAGGTAAACCTATCCGTCGGCCCGGTGACCGTCTTGCTGCCGAAAAAGGCCATCAGCGTGATCAGCGCCGAAGGACAGCCTTTTCACGATCCAGCCGCGGACACCGCGTTGTTCGGCGCCATCAAGATGCACCTGCGCCGGGACATCCCCGTGGTGGAAATCGATGCGACGATCAACGATCCGATATTCGCCGAGACTTGCGCCGCCACTTTGTTGTCTTTAGTTAAACAACCTTGAAGATCATCTCTCTTCAATTTCATCCCTTGTTTACAAGAACTCGTCCGCATCCTGCTGTGTCTACAGGCGACTTCATTCTTCCCGATGAGAGAAAATCTTCGCATCCTTCACCTTGAGGATGACCAAAACGACGCTGACCTGATCCACTTTGCCTTGGAGACTCCGGAGTGGGATTGCGAGATCCGCACTGCGACGACCGGCGAGGACTTTCGCCAGGCGATGCTGAATACGGTCTTCGATCTCGTGATTTCCGATAGCGCCGTGCCGGGCTTTGACGGCATGGCCGCCCTCCGCTTGGTGCGCGAACGGGATCACAGTATCCCCTTTATCTTCGTCTCCGGCGATCGCCGACCTGAGCAGGTCGACCGCCTGAAGGCCGCCGGAGCGACCGATTACGTTCCCAAGAGCCGGCTGACGGATCTCGTTCCGACCGTCCGGCGCGCGATGGAAGCTCCCCTGGCCAAGGTGGAGCAAAACGGCATCCTCCTCTCCCCGGTCGTCGACCGACTCGTCTCGGTGATCCAGCAGCTTTCCCTGGCCCGCACTCTCGATACCGTAATGGCGATCGTCCGCCGCGCGGCGCGCGACCTCACCGGCGCGGATGGCGCGACCTTTGTCCTCCGCGAGGGTGACAAATGCTTTTACGCCGACGAAGACGCGATCAGTCCGCTCTGGAAAGGCAGCCGCTTCCCGATGAGTGCGTGCATCAGCGGCTGGGCGATGCTGAACCGGCAATCCGCGGTCATCGAAGACATCTACGCCGACGCGCGCATTCCGGCCGACGCCTACCGGCCGACATTTGTGAAGAGCCTCGTCATGGTGCCTATCCGCACCGAGTCGCCCATCGGTGCGATCGGCAACTACTGGGCCACCCGCCATCTGGCGACCGAAGAGGAAGTGCGCATTCTGCAAACGCTCGCCGACAGCACCTCCATCGCCATCGAGAACGTGACGATGTATGCGAATCTCGACGAGGCGGTCCGCAATCGCACCGCGGAACTCGAAGCGGCCAATCGCGATCTCGAGTCGTTTTCCTATTCCGTGTCGCACGATCTCCGCGCGCCGCTGCGGGCGATCGAGGGCTTCGGCCAATTGCTCTTCACCGAGCACGCTCATCGTCTCGATGGCTCCGCGCTCAATTACCTCCACCGCATCCTCGGCTCGACCAAGCGCATGGGGCAGCTCATCGAGGATCTCCTCAACCTCGCGAGTTTCGGCCGGGTCGCGCTGCATCGCTCCACCATCGACCTCTCCGCGCTCGCCCGGGAGATTTTCGACGAGCTCTACGCCCTCCTCGCCGCGCACCCAGGTGAAGCTGCTCATCGAGGGGAAAATGTTGGCTGATGCGGACCCGGGGCTGATGCGCATCGCGCTGCAGAATCTGCTCTCCAACGCGTGGAAGTACACCTCCAAGCGCGTCGAGGCGCGGATCGAATTCGGCCGCGCCACCGACGCCAACGGCGAGTGGGTCTACCACGTTCGCGACAACGGCGCGGGCTTCGACATGCAATATGCCGATCGACTCTTCGGCGTCTTCCAGCGCCTGCATGCGGACAGCGAATTTCCCGGCACCGGCGTCGGCCTCGCCACCGTCCAGCGCATCTTCCACCGCCACGGTGGGCGCATCTGGGCAGAGAGCGCGGTCGAGCGCGGCGCGACCTTCTACTTCACGCTCGGGCAGACCGCTTGAGCCCGATCCGCTTTAGAAAGCCTGGGCAATATCGGGCTTCTTCTGTTTCTTCGGCTTGCTCTCCAACTTCGTCTTTTGCAGCGGACCGGTGGAGTCTGAGACGGAGGCGATAAAGTTGAACTCCGGATTACCGATCGTCGGTGCGACGCGCAGGTTGCCATACCACATCTTGATCTTCACATCGCCGGGACCAACCGCTTGGAAGACAAATTTCTCCTGACCGCGCCCCGTGCCGGAGGCCGGTGGAACGAAGTCTTGAGAAACGAGCTTGAGGACGGTCGGATCGGGAGTCTCGGACAGCCGCCATTGATACCCATCCTGTTGGGCGGCATCGAGGGTCACCGTGACGGTGCCTTGGTTGTAAATACCGATCGTTCTCCCTTGCTGCGCAGCCGTCACTTCGGCGGCCTTCGTAGCGAGAATGTCGGTTGGTCCTTCGCCACTGGGACCTTCGGCGACAGGCGCGAGTCCGGTGGCACTGCTGTTCGCAGTCAGTTTCTTGCCCACGGGAGCACAGGCGACGATTCCGACGAGGAGACAACTGTATGCGGCCAATGAGAGCTTCATAGGTAGGTGTGGATGGTTCGACTAACAAACGAATGGTTGCGGTACGCAACCTCACGAAGTCAATTCGAATACCCGTGGTCGGGTGGGCGCTTCAATTTTGCGTAACCGTTCCACTTATAATTTCCAGAATGGCGTCCTCGCCCCTCACCCTCGCGCAAAGAGCGGCATCACGGGCTTACCTTTGCCATCCTTGGTCACGTAAAACGGCCGCTCTTCGATCATGTAGCTGAGCTTCGGCGACATGCCGACCGCGCGGAAGATGGAGGCGTGCAGGTCGGTGATGGTCACCGGATCGCGCACCGTCCGGCACGGGCGTTCATCCGCAGTGGCGCCATGCACATAGCCGCGCTTCATCCCACCGCCCCACATCAGCACCGAACCGGCTTCGGTGAAATGGCGATGCATGCCGTAGTACTTCAGTTCCTCGATGCGATCGGGCACGCGAGATTGCGCCCGCACCTGGGCGCCTTCCTTGCCCTCGATCATCATGTCGCGCGAAAACTCGCTGGCCAGCACCACCAGTGTGCGATCGAGCAACCCGCGCTCCTCGAGATCACGGATGAGCTGTGCAATGGGCGCATCGATCATCTTCTTCATGTTCACCAACCGGGTGTGGCCGTTCTCGTGCGTGTCCCAGTTGAGGAAAGGAATGTATTCCGTGGT
The DNA here is from genome assembly GCF_000173075.1 of Chthoniobacter flavus Ellin428. Classification (GTDB taxonomy): domain Bacteria; phylum Verrucomicrobiota; class Verrucomicrobiia; order Chthoniobacterales; family Chthoniobacteraceae; genus Chthoniobacter; species Chthoniobacter flavus. Next base: position 148,057 of record NZ_ABVL01000010.1, on the reverse strand, counting down.
CACCTCGACGTAGCGCGCGCCGACCTCGGCCAGGCGCCGTGCGAGCAGACAACCGAGCCCGAAACGTCCCACCGTGGCCGCTTCGTAATCGCCATCGCGGGTTTGCTTCGCCGCATCGATCTTCGTTACATCGAATCCCTCCGGGACATACTTCGCGAGGCTCGCCGGGGGCTCGAGCGTGAGGTCGAATGCTTTGGCTGCCGACGAACTGAGCAGCCGGTGCGCATTGTCCATCGAGCGGAGAAACGAATCTTTCTGATACTCGCTGCCTACCTGCCCGATCGGGCTCGCATCCAGCAATCGCCGGTAAAAGCGGTCGCGGTTTTCAAAGCGACCCACCGTCATCCCCGCCGGCGGACGCACCGCGCGCGCCGCTTCGTGCGGAAACGGAATATTGAACGGGCCGAATTCATTCCCGAGGAATCCCGCGGTGGTAAACGCCTTCAACTCTTCCCCTTCCCCGAGATCGAAACGCTGCCCGATATTGATGAACGGCGGCACCGCCGGATTGCGCGGTCCGAGCGCCCTGGCGATGAACGCGCCCAGGTGCGGCGCGGCCACCGTCTGCGGCGGCACATAGCCGGTGTGCCAGTTGTATTGATGCCGCGAGTGCAGGATGAAGCCGAGGTCCTCCGCCATGGCCGAGCGGATGAGCGTACCGCGATCCATGACACTGGCCATCTGCTCCAGTCCTTGCGAAAACTGGACGCCATCCACCGCTGTCGGAATGCTCGGGAACGTCGAGAGCACGCCCTTCGATTCCATGCCCTTTTCAAACGGCGCGTAACGTTTCGGATCGAACGTCTCGGTGTGCGCCATGCCGCCGGCCATCCACAACACGATGACACAATCCGCCGTCGGCGTGATTTTCTCCTCCGGCTCGGCAAAGACGCGCGGCGCGCCGGCAGTCAGTGCGGCGAGGGTGGCAGCAGAAGCAGTCTTCAGGAAATCGCGGCGGCTATGAGAACGGATATACATGAGCGAGGCGGTCAGTTGATGAGTTGAAACTCCGGCAGGTTGACGATGGCCCAGAGGAAATCGGCGACGCTGTCGGCGGTGGCGGGATTACCGAGCATCTCCAGGGCAACGGCGCGTTCCTCGGTGCTCGGCGGACGGCTGAAAGCGGAGCGATAGATGCGGTCGACCCAAGCACTCGGATCGCGCACGGCTTCGGGCGCGAAACGCGCGGCAGCCTTGCGCAATTGGCCATCGAGCGTGGAGCCGTTGGTCAGTTCGAGCGCCTGCAGCGTGGTGGCCGCGGTGGAACGCTCGGGAATCACGACTTCGCGATTCGGGCGATCGAGCGCCACTTGCAGCGGATCGGAAACGAGCAGCGATGCGCGGATGTGGCCGGGCTGCGCCACGGTGCTGATCACCGGGATGAGCTGCGAGCCGAGTTCCACGGGCAGGTTCGCGAAATCGGCGCGATGAATCGGCTCCAGCGATGGCCCTTCATCCACCGGCGTCACGCCGGCCGGCAACGCCTGCGCGTGGGCCCACCCGGCATCCGCATAGTCCACCGCGCCCCAGCGACCTTCCGGCGCGCGGCGCACCCGCCAGTCGCCATCGGTCACGATCTGCTGTGGCGCTCCGCCATTCGCGGGCACGAGCCGCGCGTAAAAGGCGAGGCCGCTCTGCTTGTTCAGGTGAATGAGCGAGCCGGGATATTTCGAACGCTCGATGTCGTTCATCTGCTTTTCGGTGTGGCTGGAAACATCAATGACGATCTCGTTGTCGCCCACCTTGAGCATCGGCCGCAGATCGAGCAGCGCGATGCGACCGTTGCGAAAGCCATCGCGTTGTTTTGCTTTCACCTCACGCCCATTCACCTGCACCTGCCAACTCTGGCTCACGAGGATTGCGCCGTAGGCTTCCGCGGGCAAGGCATCGAGATGGAAGGCTTTGCGGAAGACCACCCGATGGCGATCCGTCTCGGGAAGCACTGGCCCCGGAGAGGCCTCACGCGGTTGCTCAGCCGCGGTCAGTCGTTCCTGCGCGGCGGCGACGGCGGCGGTGGCGCGATCGACTTCGGCTTTCACCTCATCGGTGGGCGTGTTGCCCTGTGCCGTGGCCTCGCCGGCTTTCTTCTGCGCGGCAGCGGCGGCTTTCTTCGCCTCGGCGAGCGCGGAATTCGCCGCCTTGATCGCCAGGCGTTGCGGCCCGAGTTGCACCGGTTCGTCGGTCCAGATCCATTGCGGCATATCCAGGCCGGTCACGATTCCACCCGCGGTGAAATCGAACTCCAGCGAATACGGCAGCCGGCCCCAATCACCCGCCAGCGAGGTGATGGCATCGGCGAATTGCTCCGCATCGAGCCGGCGGGTGAGCGGGCCGCCAAAGACGTATTCTTCCTTCTCGCCCGGCCCTTCCACAGTCGGCGCCTGGTAGGCACGCGACGTGGCAATCACCTCGATGGTATGCTTGATGTCGTAGCCGTGCGCGGCGAAATCCTCGGCCAGCCAATCGAGCAGATCGCGATTCCACGCCGGCTTTTCCATGTCATCGAGCGGCTCGACAAGCCCGCGCCCGAGCAGGCGCGACCAGAGGCGATTGACCAGCGTGCGGGCGAGCCGGCCATCCTTCGGGCTGGTGATGATCTCCGCCAGCCGCTGCAACCGTTCGGGCTTGGGCAGCGCCGGGTCGAGCGCGCCGAGTTCGGGATAAAGGAAGCGCGGTGAGGCGATCTTGCCGGTCGGTTTGTCGCAATGCACCAGCTCGAGTTTCTGGTCCGAATACGCGGCGGCCATACCGTAGGCGTCGGCCAGCGACCAGTCATTGACGAAGCTATCGTGGCAGCTCGCGCACTTGAGATTCACCCCGAGAAAAACCTGCGAGATGTTTTGCGCGGCCTGCATCGGCGGCAGCATTGAGGCGTTCACCGTGCCCCGCCAAATGATGCCACGCGAAAAGCCTTCGCTGGCCGTCGTCGGGTTCACCAGTTCGGCGACGAAGCGGTTGTAGGGCATATTCTCGAGCAGCGCCCGGTACAGCCAGCCGGAGATCTGTTTGCGGCCGCCATCGATGAAGCCGGTGCCCTTGTAATCGTTGCGCAGCAGGTCGTTCCAAAAAGTGAGCCAGTGATCCGCGTAGTTGCGCTTGTCGTCGAGGAGCCGGCGGACGAGCTGGGCGCGCTTGTCGGGCGCCGGATCATGGAGAAAGGATTCGAGCTGCTCCGGTGTAGGCAGCAGGCCGACGAGATCGAGATACACCCGGCGCACAAAGATGCGGTCCTCGACTGGCGTGGGGAATTCGACGCCTTTGGCCGCGAAGTAACCGGCGAGGAGGTTGTCGACGGGGTTCACACTCGGGCGCTCGGCGAGCGCGACGTCGCGCGGCTTGAGATTCTGCGGCGGCGGCTTGGCGAAAGTAATGCCCTTCGGCCACGACGCGCCCTGGTCGATCCAGGCGCGCAAAATGCCGACCTGCTCCGCCGTCCAGCGCGAACCTTTCTTCGGCATCACGCTGTCGGGATCGAGCCCGGCCACGAGTTCCACGATATTGCTCTCTCCGCTCTTGCCGATCACCGCCGCCGCGCCGGTGTCGCCGCCTTTGAGAAAGGAATCGCGCGTCTCCAGGGAGAAGCCGCCCTTGTCCTTGCCCTTCGCATGGCACTTGATGCACGCCGCCTCAAAGAGCGGTTTGATCTCTTTCTCGAAATCAATCGGACGGTTGGCGGGTGGCGGCAGTTTGGCATCCGTCGCCGCCACCGCCATAGAGGCGAGGGCGAAGAACAGCGGGGGGATTAGCTTCATTGATATGAGACTAACCCGGCCCGGGGTAAAAATCTTGCCAACTTTTGGGCGGAGGCGCGGTGGAACAGTTGAGAGCTGATAGTTGATAGTTGAGAGCCGCGGCTTCCCCTGCGGCATTCTCCCGCGCTTCCGCCAAGGAGACGAGAGGGCGCCTCCCATCCCTTCGGACTGGTTAAAGCACCTCAATCATTCGCCTCGGCGTCGTGATCGGCGGCGGAGACTTGCTCGAGTTTTATGCGGAGGCGGCCGACGATGTCGGGGAATTGCCCGGCGACATCAGTGTGCTCGGTGGGATCGGCGCCGATGTTAAACAATTCCACCTTCGGCGGGCTGTTTTTGCTGCCTTTGGTCTGGCTGAGGACCAGCTTCCAATCGCCGTCCCGCAACGCCTTGGAACGGAAGCCGGGGCCGGCGACGTAAATCGTTCGTGGCTTGACGGGTTCGGCGCCGGTGAGTTGCGGCCAGATGTTTTGCCCGTCCCATTTCAAATCCTTCTCGGGCTTGTAACCGGCCAGCGCACAGAACGTGGGCATCCAGTCGGTGATGTGCGCGAGACCGAGGAATTTGCCCGGCTTGAGTTGCCCAGGCCAGCGGGCCACGGCCGCGGTGTGGATGCCCCCTTCGTAGACTTCGCCTTTCATGCCGTGCAGCGGTTCGTTACTGCCGCCGGCCGGACCAGGCGGGTAATGATCCGGCGGATAGAGCGGGTCATTGTTCTCAACGCCCGGAATGGCTCCGTTGTCGCTGCCGAAGATGACCAGCGTGTTGCCGGCTTTGCCGGTCTTTTCCAGCGCGACGAGAATCTTTCCGACGGAGTCGTCGAGGTGCATCACATTGGCGCCGTAATGCCGCAGGCTGGGTTTCGTGATGGATGCGGGAACGCGCTGGAGGATTTCGTCCGGCTCGCGTATGGGAATGTGCACGGCGGTGAACGGCACATAGAGGAAGAATGGTTTGTCGGTGCGAGACTCGAGCCATTCCACGGCTTCCTTGGTAATCAGGTCGGTGACGTGGCCCTGCTCCTCGATGAGTTTGCCGTCGCGGTGCCATGTCTGGGTGAATTCGCCGATTTTGTAATGATGATCCCAAGGGCCGACGCCGCCGGCGAGCGAGCCGTAACTGTGATCGAAGCCGAACTTCTGCGGACCCCATTCGGGCTTGGAACCGAGATGCCATTTGCCGCAGAGGGCGGTGTCGTAACCGACGGACTTGAGCGCGCGGGCGAGGGTAACGGTGTCCCAGCGGAAGGCGCGCGGATTTTGCGGCGTGGTAACGGAAAAACGCGACGCATAGCGGCCACTGAGAAAGGCGCAACGCGTGGGGCTGCAGACCGGGTAGACGTAGTGCTGCATCAATTCGAGCCCCTCGCCCGCGAGGTGGTCGAGATTGGGCGTCGGAACGTTGCCGTGGTGGAAGCCGACGTCGCCCCAGCCGAGGTCATCGGCGAGGATGAAGATGAAATTCGGCCGGAGAGGCGCGGTGTCCGCCGCGAGGCTCGATACCACCAAGCCGAAGAGGCTGAACGCAAAGGCAGCGGCGGCACGCCGCCACGGCAGGAGGAATCCTGCAAATTGGGGGGAGTTCATGGGGTTTGAAACGACAAGCGCGGGCTTGCGGGAATCTTTGGCGGTTTCGGGTGGGATGGAAACTACGAAAAGCTCAAAGGAAAGCGCGTCCGCGAACCTCCCTTTGGGTACCCCCCAATGCAAACCAAACTCCTCATCGCCGCTCTGTGCACGCTGGGCACTCTCGCGGCCCGGGCCGATGACGCCCTGGCGGCTGTCCCGACCACGAACGACGAAATCCTCCGCGCGACAGCGGCCGCGCCCCTGGCCATGCAATTCCATGGTTCCACACCCGCGGATCTATCCGCGTGGCAGCAGAGCTTTGCGGCGAAGTTGAACGAATTGGTCGGCCCTTCGACGCCGCCCAAACAATGGACGATCAAAACTCTTTCGACGCGCGAATTCCCCGACTATACGCGCGAGGAGTTGCTGCTCGAAGCCGCTGACACGCAGAGCCTTCCTCTCTACGTCCTTCGCCCGAAACGCGCCGGGCAGACGCGCTTTCCCATCCTTCTCTGCCTGCACGGCCACGGCGACTTCGGCAACGACTCCGTGGCCGGCGTGGACGATACGCCGGAAAGGCAAAAGGCCATCCGCCAGTCCAACTACGACTACGGCCGGCAGATGGTGCACGAGGGCTATCTCGCCGTGGTGCCGTGCTTCAATCCCTTCGGGCGCCGGTGCGATCCCGCATTGCGCGCGAGCAAAACCGACGCCTGCGGGGTGGAATTCATTCGTCTCCAATTCCTCGGCCGCACTCTCATCGGCGAAAATCTGCGCGACGCTAAATGGGCGCTGGATTACGCCTGCGCGCGCGACGATGCGCGTCCGGATCGCATCGGCTGCATCGGGCTGAGCTACGGCGGGCGAATGACCATGCTGGTCACCGCGCTCGATCCGCGCGTCCGCGTGGCGGTGATCTCCGGCGCGCTCAATCTGTTCCAGGAGCGGATCGAGGAGTCCGCCTACGCTTGTGGCGCGCAAGTCATTCCCGGCCTGCTGAAGTATGGCGACACTCCGGAAATCGGTTCGCTCATCGCGCCACGCCCGGCCATTTGGGAAGTGGGCCGCAGGGATCCTCTCATCCCGCCGGCCTGGGCGGAAAAGGCCGCGGAGCGTCTGCAACGCGCTTACAACGCCGCCGGAATGCCGGCGAACCTGCAAATCCACCACCACGATGGCGGACACGTCTGGGTCGGAGACACGGCTGTTCCGCTGCTCGCCAAACTGCTCAAAGGGGAGTGAAGTTTTGGGAAGCCCTACCGTTGGGCGGACTTCTGCTTTTCCGGTGGCTTCACGGCGCGGACGACGACGTTTTCCCCGAGTTGCTCAAAAGCCTCGCGGCCGGCGAAGGCATCGATTTCGTCCACGGAGGACCAGTCGGATTTGCGGAAGCCGCAGAGCGCCGAGGGGTGTTGCTCGGCGAAGAGACGCATGCCTTTCTGCCCAACGATGATCGGCAACGGGTGAGGAGCCCAGAATGGATTCGGCTTACTGGCCCACACGGTGACGGGCAGGTGCGTATAATAGATGATTCCCCGCACGAGGAATTTGCCGCTGACCAGCGGTTCGTCGTCGTGCCGCTCCTTGAGCAGGGCCATGGCGAGCGGTTTCGCGGAGCTTTCCGCCTCCACCGCGGAAAGGGCCTGGGTAAGCGCACCGGCGAGGAGCGCGAGGCTGGCCGTGGCGCTGGCCAGCAGCCAGATGTTCAGGCGCTTCAGCAGCAGGAATACCAGGGCCACCGCGAGGCAGATAGCCACGAGAATAATCGGGAACGTGAACGCCTTCGCCGCCTTGACGAAGGCCAGCACCAGCACCGTCACGCATTGAAAAATAGCCAGTCCGATGACCATGCGCCGCTCGCCGATCGAGGCAAAACCGCGCTCGAGCAACTGGTCGAGCGTGCGCCCGACGATCACCGCCAGCGGGACGAAGAGATAGAAGGCGTAGGAAGGCAGCTTCGACTGCGCGAGGGTGAGGAAGATCAGGCTGGTGAGCAGCCAGCACCATTGGAAAAGCAGCGTGGGATCGCCACGGAAATTAGCGAAGGCGCGTCGCACCGCGAGCACCACCGCCGGCATCCAGGGAATCGAGCCGAGGAGCAGCAAGCCGGGGTAATACCAGATGTGGTTGTTCGCCGGGTGCTCGGCGCGGATGAGGCGCAGGAAATTGTCGCGGACGAAGAATTCATTCCAGAACGGCTTGGCGTGCCAGGCGAACATCACCGAGTACCACGGTACCACGATGACCGCGTAGAGGACGAGCCCCCACCAAAGGCCGGGACCGCGATAGAGCGTTTTGCGCCCGGCGAGCCAGGCGAAGGCGAAGGTGGTAAACCACGGCACCAGCGAGCCGATCGGCCCTTTCGTCAGCACGGCGAGGCCGTTGCAGGCCAGCGAGAGCGCGATCCAGAAATTGCGGCGTTCTTCTTTCTCACCGGCCATCCAGTAGCAAAAGAGCGCACCGGCGAGGAAAAAGGCCAGCGGCACATCGGTGAGCATGAGCCGCGACATCACGCAAAACTCCAGACCGGTGGCGAGGACTAGCGCGCCCAGGAAGCCCGACCGCGCATTCCAGACACGGGAGCCAAAAACCCAGACGAGCAGCACCAGCGCCGTGGCAAAGACGCCTGTGGGCGCACGTCCCGACCATTCCGATTCCCCAAAAAGTTCAAACGAACCCGCAACCAGCCAGTAATAAAAGATCGGCTTTTCAAACTGCGGCTGGCCATAGATCTGCGGCGTAAGCCAGTCGTGGGTCTGCACCATCTCGCGCGCGGTCTGCGCATAGAAAGGTTCATCCGGATCGATGAGCCCAAGCGCGCCCAGCCGCCACCAAAACGCTGCGAAACAGACGAAAAGGAGGACGAGAAGATCGATGCGACGGGATTGAAACACGCGGGAGATTCGGCAAGCCCCCGCTTTCCCGCCAGAAAAAATCGCAGGCAGCCCCTTTCCCCAGAGTACCGGAAGCCGCCGGAAGAATCCGGTTTGAATTCAAACCGACCGCAGGCACACTGCAACGATGAGTGGAAAAGAAATCGTCCGAGACCTTTTGGAGCGTCTTCCCGACAATGTTTCACTTCATGAAATCGCGCAGAAGATCGAGTTTTTGGCAGCAGTGCGACAAGGCTTGGATGAGGTGACATGGGGAGAGCGAATTCCCATCGAAGAAATCGAAGGCGAACTGCCCGCCTGGTCAGTGCAGTAAGTGACCGTTTAAAATAAAAGTGTCGTCGTTGTGGCTGTCGTGATTCTAGCGCGAGCGCCGTCCATATCCGGTAGGGAACGGGCGGCGAGCGTTCCCCACCCTTGGGATAGGGCGCTGCCGCTAGGCGCGAGAATGTCAGAAGCGGCTACAGTTTAAACCGCTCTGATGTAGGTTCCCGCCCTATGCACGAATACAAAGCGACTATCGATTGGAAGAACGTGAACGGCGCCGACTTTCTCAAGGGGGCGCTATACGCGGGAGCATACGTGGGTGTTTGACGGCGGGTTGACGGTGCCGGCTTCGCCGTCGCCGCAGGTCGTGCCCACGCCGTGGTCAAATCCGGCGAATATCGATCCGGAAGAAGCCTACGTGGCGTCACTCTCGAGCTGCCACATGCTCACGTTTCTCTGGCTGGCAGGGAAGGCGGGGTTTCTCGTGGAGAGCTATCGGGATGAGGCGGCGGGCGTGATGGCCAAAAACGAGCGCGGCTCTTCCTGGGTGAGCAAGGTGACGCTGCATCCGCAGATCGTGTGGAGCGGCGAGAAGCAGCCAACGGCGGAGGAAATCGACAAGCTGCACCATCGTTCCCATGAGGAATGTTATATCGCCAATTCGGTGAAGACCGAGGTCGTGGTGGCAGGATAGAGCGTTCCCGGCACCGACGGCGCGGTGCCCTCCAGGCTCTGCTATTTACGCGCGCTCTACTGCGGCTTTTCGGCGGGCGGCGCGGATTGACTCTTGCGCGCGGCTTCTTCGGCGGCACGGGTGGCCTGTTCCGCGGCTCGCCGGGCTTCTTCGACTGCTTTCTGCAATTCCCGCTGGATGCTGCCTTTCGCGGCGTCAGCGTCGCTAATCGCTTTCTGGACGCCAGCCATGGCTTCGCCCACGGCTTTCTCCGTTTGCAGGATGGTCTTCTCGTCGACATGCGCGTCGCGCAGGGCTTTGTCCAATTGCTTCATCGCCTCGGTGACATCGACCTGCAGGCCATTGTGGAAGAGACGCCGCCATTGCTCATTGCTCTCGACCTCCGCCTTGGCCGAGTCGTGTAAGACGTAGATCTGATCCCCTTTCCCATCGCGGTTCAGACTCAGGACTAGCGGCTTTAGCTTGTCCTGAATCTCGCCGACGACGCTCTTGCCGATGATCTGGCCAAAACTCAGGACGCCGCCGGACAGGGTAATATCCTCGGCATGGGTCCCGAGCTTCACCTCCAAGGTCGCCTCGTGCCCTTTGCGCAGGTAGGTGAAATGCACCACATCGCCGTCCTTTTTCGTGCCCACAAGTTTGCGCAGTTGATCGGAATTCGCGAGGATCTGGTCGTCGAAGCGGACCAGCACATCGTTCTGTTCCAGCCCGGCCTTTGCTGCCGGGCTATCCGCGATGACGCTGCGCACGAGCAGCCCCGTGCCATCGGCCACGGGAAGCTGCGCGCGCACATCATCAGACGGCTCTTCCGTGGCCACCCCCAGCCACGTGCGCTGCGGCGCCGGCGCGGTTTTCGTGAACTCCACGCCGTCTCCCGCGCCCTTCGGCGCCAGGCCGGGTTTACCGAGATCGATTTCGCGCGTTTCCTTTTTCCCGTTCACATCGATGACGATCGTGGCCTTGCCCGTGACGGAGGGCGCGACGTCCGGCCTGGCTGGCTGGGAGTCGGGATCGGCAGCGATGGCCGCCGTGCTGAGGACGGCGAGGGCAGGAAGGAGCAGGGACGATTTCATGCGATGGAGCGGTTAGTAGGTTTCGAGAGTGATGGGGATGATCTGGGCGCGCGGCGTGCGGTGGCTGATGGTCGAATGGCCATCGTCGCCGGCATAGGTCACGTCATCAATCCAGGTCGCGCGGACGAGCCGGATCGGGTGCGTGGGTTCCGTGTCGATGACGGCGAGGTCCTCGACATTGACCAACGTACTCGTCTTGCGGATGGGCAGGTAGACGTGAAAATCGGACGGCTGCGCCGCCTGCAACTTTGGCCGCGCGGACACGGGCAAATGCGGCAGTGCCGGCATCAGCATCCACACCGCGGCGGCAGCCAGGGGCGCGGCGACCCACAGCCAGCGGATTTTTCCACGCGCCGGCGGCGGAGTGGCGAGGCGTGTTTGCAAATCAGCCGGCAGCTCGGCGGGACGCAACGCGGCGAGACGGCGCTCGAGTTCATCGCTCATGGGCGCAGCTCCTTGAGCGACTCGCGCAGGTGTTCGAGGGCGTAGCGATAGCGCGACGCCGCGGTATTCAAAGGCATGCCGAGGGTATCGGCAATTTGTTGAAAAGTGAGCGCGCTCCAAATTTTCAGCACCACGACTTCGCGCAGATGAGGCGGCAACGCTTTCACCGCGTGCTCCAGCTCGGCGTCGAGGCCGGGCTCCTCCGATTGAGTGCCGAACCACTCCGGCGCGGCGAGCTCACGCCGTTCCCGGCGTTGTTCGCGGCGGGCGAGATCGATGGCACGGCGCCGAATGGTGGCGAAGACGAGCGCCTCGGGCGGCGGCGCGTGGCCGTGGCGCCGCCAGCTTTCGAAGAGCGCTTCCTGCAGGACGTCGCGCGCATCCGCCTCGCTCCGGGTCTGGTCGCGAGCGAAGAGCAGAAAACGACGCGCGCCGGCTTCGAGCCAGGTACGCCAGGGTTCAGAGGGCAGTTGGGGATCCACGCGAGGGGCATTGTAGTTTCGCAGGGGAAAGCGACACCGGCCACGGTTTTTGTCTGTGGCTCTCTGAAGAAATTTTTGCCGCCACGTTTTTCACCGAAAAGTATTTCGCGATTTCGTGGAGGTGCGTAATGCTGCGCCCGCCCCACATGACTGCCCCTTCCGTCCCCCGCAGCGCTTATGATCAGGTCGACGGCCTGCTCTATTTCGCCCGCATGCTCGACAAAATCCGCCTGCACGCCCGTGGTGAATTGCGCGAGGATTTTCACGGCAATCTGGGAAAAGGCGCCGACCACTGGTGCGTCGGCTTTTTGCACGTCGACTACGAAACCCTGACGCACCGCGTGCTCGAGGGTGGCAGCGATGAAGAAGTCCTGAACTGGTGCCACGCGAAAGGTCGCTCCCTCAACGACGTGGACCGGCTGGTCTGGAATCAATTCATCAAAAAACTCGGCTGGAACGATTTTGCGACTCCGCGGCTCGAAGTGCTCAAGACACAAAGTGGCTTCGCCGACCGCGGCGACATTCAAACGATGATGGAATACTTCGAAGTCGACGAAGGACGAAAGCCTTAGCATGCGCCGGCGGACCTTTCTCCTGCTCCTGTCGTCGCTCGCCCTGCCGGCCTGTCGCGCCGCGGAACCGACGGAAAAGGTGCTCAATCTCCTCTGTTGGACGGAGTATGTGCCCACTTCGGTAACGGCAAGTTTTACCAAACAGACTGGCGTGCGCGTAGTGATGGAGAATTACAATTCCAACGAGCAGATGCTGGCGATGTTGCGCGACAAGCCGCACCACTACGATCTCGTGCAGCCGAGCCAGGCCTATGTGGAGACGCTGATTCACGGCAGTGGCCTCGAGTCACTCGATGCGGCGCGCATTCCGAATCTGCAAAACATCGACCCTCAATTTCGCAGGCTGCCGCATGATCCGGAGGAAAAATACAGCGTGCCGTGGATGTCGGGGACGGTGGGGATCGTGGTCAACACGAACGCGGTGCAGGAGCCGATTCACACGTGGGCGGACGTCTTCTCGGGAAAGTATCGCGGGAAAATCGTGGCGGTGAACGATCAGCGCGAAATGGTGGCCTGGGCGCTGGCCTCGCTAGGGATGCCGATCACGCAAATCGACGATGCCTCGCTCGCGCGCACGGAGCCCGTGTTGCGGAAGTGGCTGCCGCAAATCAGCGTGTTCGATTCCGACAGCCCGCACACCGCGCTGCTCGATGGCCGCGCTGTCATCGGCATCGTGTGGAGTGGCGAGGCGGCGCTTGCTCTGGCAGAAGGATCACCAATTCCAATACGTCCTACCCAAGGGAAGGCGCGCACATGTTTCTCGATAGCCTCGCGATTCCTGCCGGTGCACCACACAAAGGCATTGCCGAGGATTTCATCAACTACTGCCTGGAGCCCGAGGTGAGCGTGTTGATCAGCAAAGAATACCCGTACACGAATCCCAATCTCGCCGCGCGGAAACTGCTCACGCCGGAACAGCTCGCCAATCCAGCGAGCTATCCGCATCTCGACGAGCGGCTGCTCCCGCTGCGCAATGTGGGGAACGACACCAAGGCGGTGGATCAATTCGTGAAGAAGATTCGCGACGAAGTCGGGCGCTAGGCCGGATCACGCCATCAACTTCGCGATCGCCGCGCGCAGTTCCAACAGCGAGACCGGCTTACCCACGGTGAGGTCGACAAACTCCGATTGATCCTCAGGATCATCCGACACGCCGTAGCCGGTAAGCATGATCACCCGGGTGGCGGGTTCGCGCGACTTCACGGCGACGGCGAGTTGATCGCCGTTCATCTCCGGCATCACTTTGTCGGTGATCAAGAGATCGTATTCGCGCTTCTCGAAGAGCCGCAGTGCTTCGCGGCCGTTGCTCGCCACGTCCACTTTGTGCCAGTCGCGTTGCAAGGCATCGGAGATCAGCTCGCATTGGATGGGTTGATCATCCGCCACCAACACCCGTAGCGGCCGCGATTTCAAAAGAGCGACTGACGGCTGTTCGGCAGCAGCGACGCTGGTATCGCTCGGGAAAGAGAAAGTGAAAGTCGTCCCCCGCCCCAAGGTGCTTTCGATCGTCACTGTTCCTTCGTGCCGCTCGACGATGCCGTAGACCATCGACAGCCCGAGCCCGGAACCGCGATCCCCTTTGGTGGTAAAGAACGGCTCGAGGCAACGGCGGCGCACTTCCTCCGTCATCCCCGTGCCGGTGTCCACGACGGCGAGTTCGATGCGGGCCCCCACCGCGCGCGTGCGCAGCAGGATCCGGCCGCCCTGCGGCATGGCGTCGACCGCGTTGAAGATGAGATTCGTCAGCATCTCGCGCAACTCCGGCGCATTGCCGCGGAGCGGCGGGATCGGCGAGAGCTCCATCATGACCTCGATCGGCATCCCGCGCGCGATCGTTTCCGCGGACCAGCGCGGCCGGGTGAAGGTCACGGCCTGCTCGACGATGGCATTGAAGGGCAGCGGCTCCCGCGATTCGCCCGGCTCCGTGGGCCGATGGAATTCGCGCAGCCGGTTGACGATCTCCGCGGCGTCCAGTGACGCCGTAACAATCGTGTGCGCGTAGTCCACGAATTTGTCAGCCGCGACATGCTTGCGGCACTCGTGCTGGAGCAACTCGGCGTAGCCGAGAATCATGGAGAGCGCGTTGTTGAAGTCATGAGCCACGCCCGTCACCATTTCGCCGAGCGCGCGCAAGCGTTCCTGTTGCACCACGGTCTGCTGGGTGGTGCGCAATTCGACGAGGCTCTGCTGCAACTCGTCGCGCGTCCGCTTGAGCGTGGTCTCCGCTTCGTGGCGCGCCGTTACGTCGACGACGAAGCCTTCGTAATACAGCAGCCGCCCGACGTCATCGCGCACCGCCACCGCATTCTCCGAAATCCAAATGATGCTGCTGTCTTTGCGGCGGATTTGGGATTCAAAATTCGTGACCTTGCCCTCCCGCTCCATAATCTCGAGAAACTCCGTGCGCCGCCCGGCCTGCACATAGAGCTGGCGGCCGATGTCCCGCAATTGCTCCTGCAACTCCTCCGGCGACGCGTACCCATAGATGCGCGCCAGCGCGGGATTGGCCTCCAGATAGCGGCCTTGGGGCGTCGTCTGGAAAATGCCTTCGATCGCATGCAAAAAGATGCCGCGATAGCGCTGCTCTTCGGAGATGAGCAGTTCTCCGTGGGTCGGCTTGGATTTGATCTTGGTGGGTGTTTCCCGTTTCATCCCTCGGGGGCAAAGGCGGCTTGGTGACTACGCGTCTGGTCGCAAATGGAGTGCCACGCTTCGCCATTTCTTCCCCCGGGCGCGGAGAAAAATGATGCGTTTCACGCTCCGCTCCGATTTTCTCTGCCTGGTGAGCCGATTCCGTTTCCTGACCATGATGGTGCAAGACAGCCAGCGCGCCATCCTGCCCGCACCTCATCGCCCACGCCCGCTCGACTGGCACGACGATTCCGTAACCGCCTCCTGGCTCGGCCACGCCACCGTGCTCATTAACTTTCTCGGCGTGAACATCCTCATCGATCCCGTCCTTTTCGACCGCTGCGGCATTCGCGTACCTCCCCTCACCGTCGGCCCGAAGCGCTACATCGACAGCGCGCTGAAACCCCATGACCTCCCGCGCATCGACCTCGTGCTGCTCACCCACGCGCACTTCGATCATCTCGATCTCCGCACCCTGCGCAAGGTTTCGCGCGATGCCGTCGTCGTCACGGCGCGACAAACGGCGGATATCTTTCGCGGGATTCGCTTTCGCAAAGTCGTCGAGCTCGACTGGAGCCAATCCTGCGAGATCGAGACGGTGCATGGCGGCATCACCGTGAGCGCATTTCAGCTCCGCCACTGGGGCGCGCGAATGCAGTACGACAACTATCGCGGCTACAACAGCTACCTCTTCGAGCGCGGCGGCAAGCGACTCGGGCACACGGGCGACACTGCCCGCACGCCCGCGCATCACCTCGCCTCGCGTGGGCCGATCGATCTGCTCTGCGTCCCGATCGGCGCCTATCAACCGTGGATTCATGCGCACTGCACGCCGGAGGAAGCCGTGGCCATGGCCGATGAAGCCCAGGCGCGTTACCTCATGCCCATTCATCACCAGACATTCAAGCTGAGCTGGGAGCCGATGGAGGAACCGATCCAGCGTTTCACCCGTGCACTGCAGAACGCGCCGGACCGGATCGCGCTCACGGAAATCGGCCAGACATTCGTCCTGCCCGGCTCGGTGAAAACGGCTTGAAGGCGCGGACGGATGCGCCTTTATTTGGGCTCCCCCATGGCTTGTTCGAGAATCCCGTTTCCTTATTTTCTTTGCGGTATCTGCAGTGCGGCCTTTTTGCTCACGTCCGTGCCGGGCCGTGGGCAAACCACGATTGCCAGCGATACCTTTGAGCTCGGCGATCATCCCACGGGAAATCGAACCGTCACGACGGGAGGAACCGACGGTATTGTTTTCTATACGCACAATTCTACCGGCGCCAGTTACAGCCCCGGCATTGTTTCCGATCCCACCTTTGGCTCGCTGGTCCTCAATAACAATGACAGCACGACCGGCTCCGCGGGCGAGGAGATCATTGGTCTGCTGCCCACTGCGGTCACCCTGGTAAATCCCAACGATTTCATCACCCTGAATTTCTCCTTCCGTTATTTGAACGTGGCCACGGCCTCGGCAAATAGCGCGGGATTCCGTTTCGGCATCGAGTCCTCCAATGGCACAGTGCTGACCGGCGATAACCATGGAACCACCGCGGACGATGACCTGGGGTACTACATCCAGAACGGCGTCGGAACCACCGCGCCTGCGGGCGGCAACACTTTCTACAACGAAGCGGGCGGCACCGCCCCGATTCTCGGCGGAACGGATCGCGCGGTCATCAACGCGACGACCAGCGGCGTCGCCATCAACGACGACCTCATTCACACCGCCTCGTTCACCATCACCCTTCTTTCCGCCACGAGTATCAAGCTCAGCATGGTACTGGATGGCACGACCACGGTGCAGACCAATGCAAGCACCACGAATATCCGCACGACCTTCGATGAGATCGCCTTTGGCGACGGCTTCGTGACCTCGCCCGTGCAATTCAACCTCGATAATGTCCAGGTGGTGAGCAACGTCGTGCCGGAACCGGGCAGCGCCGCTCTCCTGGCGGCTTCCTCGTTGTTGCTGCTGGCCCGGTGCCGGAGGCGTTAAAGCGGTTTAGCCGAAGATTTCAGCGACGGCCTGGTGGCGGAAGGCGAAGATGCGTTCGAGTTGCGGGGCGACCAGCGGGGCGTGCGCGAGTTCGCCGAGCCAACCGAAGGGCAGCGCGTAGTGCACGAGATCGCGGATTTCCGTGCGGCAGCCATCGAGCGCGGTGAAAAAATGTTCGTGATGCCAGATCGCATAGGGGCCGACGCGTTGTTCGTCGACGAACCGATGCGGTTCTTCCACGTGGGTGATCTCCGTCAGCCACGACACCGGAATGTGAAAAAGTGGCCGGACCCGGTAGGAGATCATCAGGCCCGGATAGATTTTCGCGGGCACTTCGCTGCGAACATCGAAGTCCAGCGATGGCGGCGTGATCCTTTCGAGATTTCGCGGGTCGGAGAAAAAGCTCCAGCAGGCCTCCAGGCTGGCCGGCACAATCTGCGTGCGGTGGAGAGTGTGAACGGGCATCGCTTCATTCTACGCATCGCCGGGAAAAGTGGACTCTCAAACGTGTATCCACCAAACGAATGCGATGGCTATCTTGTTAAACAGCCATATACCCCACCGGTGCGAGCGAAGGCGATTCCCTGAGGTTCCATCGATATTTTCGCTTGAGCGAGCGGAGGAATGCCGGTTGTCTTGACCTCTCCTTTCATGATTTATTCCCTCAAGTTGGAGACCGCCTTTATTCTGGTCGGTGTGTGGCTCATCGTCGCACACGGACTGGCGCTCTTCAAATCTGCCGCCGCGAAAAGCTGGTTACGCACTTTCCCCCGCTCGAAAAAGTGGGGCATCGCGCTGGCGAGCGTGGCCGCGGTCTGGTTCTTTTTCCTCGTGGCCAAGATGGATCTCGGCGAGTTCTCCAACTGGCGACCGACGGTGCTCATCGCCACGCCGATTGCCTGGGTATTGACGTGGAAATACGTCGATGAATTCCTCGCGGTGCGGGCTCTTGGGATGGTTGTGTTGCTGGCGGCGGAGCCCCTTCTGGAATCCGCCTTCCTGCGTCCGGAACCGTCGGCGCAATTTTTGCGGGTGCTGGTCTATGTGTGGATCGTTTTCGCGATGTTCTGGGTCGGTACTCCCTATACACTGCGTGACCAGATCAATTGGGTCACCGCCGCGGAAAAGCGCTGGCGTCTCGCCGCCATCGGTGGCGTCGTTTACGGAGTGCTCCTCCTCGGGCTGGCGCTGACGCTTCCGAAGCCGGTGGCTTGATTTCTTTTCTTACCCCTTCGCCGAGGAGACGACGTCGTTCAGCTTGAAGATCGGGAGGAACATCGCGATGACGATGCCGCCGACGATCACACCGAGGACAACGATGAGGAGCGGCTCGATGAGGGAGGTGAGCGCATTGAGAATCGCCTCGATTTCTTCGTCCCAGAAGTCGGCCATCTTCTCGAGCATGGCGTCGATCTTGCCGGTCTGTTCACCGGCGCCCACCATACGGACGAGCATGGGCGGGAAAATCTTCTCGCGGGCCAGCGAACTGGCGAGGTGATCGCCCCTCTCGATGTCGGCCGAGACCTTCTTGATCGACTCTTCGACGACGTAGTTGCCGGAAGTATCACCGACGATGGACATAACCTCGAGGATCGGCACACCGGCGCGGATGAGCTGGGCGAAGGTGCGGGCGAAGCGGGTCATGCAAATCTTGTGCACCAGCGGGCCGAAGACCGGCAGCTTGAGCTTGTAGGTATCCCAGAGTTGGCGGCCGCGCTCCGTCTTGAGGAAAGCGCGCACCCCGAAGATCGCACCACCGATGCCGCCGGCGATCCAGTACCAGTTGCCGCGGATGAAGGACGAGAGATCGAGCAGGAATTGGGTCGGGGCCGGGAGATTCGCACCAAAGTCGGCGAAGATTTCACCGAAGACCGGCACGACCTTCACGATGAGGAAGGTGGTGATACAGAGCGCGATGCAGAGCACGATGACCGGATAGGTCATGGCCGACTTCACCTTTTTCTTCAAGCGGGCCGCGGATTCGAGGAAGGTGGCGAGACGATCGAGAATCTCCGCGAGCAAACCGCCGGATTCACCCGCCTTCACCATGCTCACATAAAGACGATTGAAGACGCTGGGGTGCTTGGAAATGGCTTCGAAGAAAGAGTCGCCCTGTTGCACGAGCGCGCTGACCTCACCGATGATGCGGCGCAGGCCCGCCTGGCGCTTCGGATCGGCCTGCTCGTACAGCGCGGTCAGACCGGCGACGAGCGGGAGACCGGCGTCCACCATCGTGGCGAGCTGGCGGGTGAAGAGCACGAGATCCGTCTCGGTGATCTTGCCCCGGGGCGCGCCCGCCTTGCCGCCAGCCTTCTGTTGGAGCGAGAGCACCATCAGGCCGCGGGACATCAACGTATTGATGGCATTGTCTTCGTTGAGCGCTTCCTGCACGCCGGAAACGGTCTTTCCGGAAGCGTCGCGGGCTTGATAGGCGAAAGTGAGCATACCGGTGAAAAAAGCATGCTTGGTGCCAAAGCGTCTGGGGAAATGTCCCGAGGCGGGAATACGCCCCGTTTTCCTCTTGCGGACGGCCCATTTTCGGATCAGAGAAGGACCCGGGTTTGGCTCTCAAATTCGCGAGCCAGCGGTTCGTCGACGTCAGCCCATTTACCCCATCCAGACTATGAAAACGCTCCTCGCTCTCGGCGTCGCCCTCGGGTTGCCCAGTCTGTCTGCTCTTGGCATCCCGCAGACGATTCAATCACCCGTGCTGGTCGTCGGCACGAACCTCACCTTCGAGCAACTCGCCACCGATCCGGGCTCCTGGGGCGCAACCAGTTCGCTCAAGGGAAACTGGAAGACGCAGGGCGACACGCTCACGCTCGGCGATCCGGTCGCGGTCTTCGGCATTGCGGCGGATGAAATCACCGCGCGGCAGCAGGACGGGCAGGTGCAGAGTTTTCGCGTTGTCTTTCGCCCCAAGGAAAAAAGTACCGGCAATCTGCTGAGCCGGGTCGCGGCCAATGTGCGGGCCTTCACCGGAAACGCCGGGACGAAAGCCGGCGACACCACCGTTTTTAAATACAAGGGCGTGACGATCACGCTGCGTTCCGGCGCGGCGCATGAAGTCGTGGCGGAGTTTACCCGTGCCTGAGCCTGCCCTCATGCGTCGTCTCCTGCGCCGCAGCCCGCTGGCCATCCTGGGTTGCCTGGCTCTGGTCGTGGCGCGAGCCGAGGAGACGCCGGCGCCGATCGTCGATGCGCTCACCAAGAGCGCCACATGGACCTCGCCGGAATTCCTCGCCCTGTGGTCGAGGCCGCCCTCCGGACAAACTCGCGTGTGCCTGCGCTACAAGGGCAACCCGCAAATCTTCGGCGTCCAACCGGAGGCGATTCAGGGCTGGTTCGACAATGGAAAGCTGACCTCGATCACCATCACCTTCCTCGATTCCGGGGCGTGGTTTGGCTACGTGCCCGACGCCGAAGCGCGCACCGTAGCGCAAACCAAAGGCCCCACTTTCATCACGCTCTATAAGCAAGTCTCCATGGCGGTGGCGCAAGGCCTGGAGCAACTGGCCGGCAACAAGGGCAAGGAAGTGACGATCGGCCTCGGCCTGCTCAAGCATCCTGCCCGAGTCTTCCACCAAGGCGACCTAGCCTCGCGGCTCACGCTCGACCAGGATCAACTGGTGAAGGTCAGCATCTTCCCCAATGAAGAAATCGCCGCCCAACTGCTGAGTCCGGAGCGGCGCGCCTTGAAACGCGATCAGGCGGCGAAGGCCTTCGTCGGGGAAGTGCATGCGTTGCCGGATGGCGATCGGCTCATCGAGACCGTGCCCGTCATCCCGCAGGGCGATCGGGCCTATTGCGGTGTCTCCACCCTGGCCATGGTCATGCGGTATCTCGGGGTCGGGCTCGACACGGAGGATTACGCAGCCGCGGCAGGCATCCACTTCGGCAGTACGGTGCGGTCGAAGATCAAGGAGACCTACGACGCCGCGGGCGAGACCGCCGAATTGCATCTACCGAAGACGACGAAGTTCGATTTTATGAAGGCCAAGCAGAGCCTCGATGCCGGGCTGCCGGTCATCGTCTTTCGTCGCTGGAGCCAGGAGCGCGATTACCTGCACACGACTTTCGCCCGGAACTTCGCCGCCAATCCGGCGCTCGAGCTACCGAAGCCCGATCTCAACGACCAAAAGCTCTGGCCGACGAAGGACGGCTTTGCCCACGCATCCGTAGTGAATGGCTACAACGAAAAGCGGCGCGAAGTCATTTTCAGCGAGAGCTGGGGCGAGAACGTCCGCAATCGCCGGATGCGCGTGGAGGAATTGGAAGGGACGAGCTACCTGGCTTACTACCCGCACTTTTAGATGGAAAACGGGCGTTCGTTGCGGGTGAGGAAAGGCAGAACATCCAGAGGGGGAAAGGCAGAACATCCAACGTCCAACACTCAACATCCAACATCCAATCACCGAGGCGGCGCGCTTTCTGGAGCGGCAAAGCGGCGGTCCATTGGAGGTTGGGTGTTGGGTGTTGGAAGTTGGATGTTTTTCTTCCTCCTTCCTCTCCACGCCGAGGACCTCCACCAATGGACCCTCCACGGCGTCGCTCCTTTCCAAGCCGAGATCATCGCCGCCGATGGCCTCCGCGCCACGCTGCAGGTACCGGGCCGAGGTAAAACCGTCATCCCCTTTACCCTCATGAGCGCCGAAGACGCCGCCTACGTCCAGGACTGGCGCAAGGCGAACCCGAAGGCGCCGCTCGTCAATCCCGAACGACTCGCCCCGTGGCCGACCGCGGCCGCGGCGGAGAGTATCGATGTGCAGATGACCGGCGATGATGCGGCCACCTCGCACTACACTTACGAAAGCGCCCATTTCATCATCGAATCTGACCTCAAGCTGCCCGTCGCCGTGGTGCGGGAGATCGTTGCGGTCTTCGAGGCCACGCGTAAGGCGCTCATCGCCATCCCGCTCGGGCTCCATCTCGGGCACGAGTCGCGCAAATACTCCGTGCTCATGCTTTCCAATGCCAACGATTACGGACACGCCGGAGGCAATGGTGGCAGCGGCGGCACCTACAATCCCTTCACCCGGCAGATGCTCATCCTGCTGCCCAATCTCGGGATCAAGCCCGGCACCAACGGCCTGGGACTCGATTTCCAGCGCAACCTCTTCGTCCTCAAGCACGAGGTCACACACCAAATCCTCGGCCGTTGGCAACCCTTCCTCCCCATGTGGCTCAAGGAAGGGTTGAGCGAGTGCCTGGCCGCGACGCCCTACACCCGGGGCCGCTACTCCTTCGAGGGCCTCGATGCCGCCATGCACGATTACGTCCTGAAGTGGCGCACGAACCCCAATCAGCGGGACCTCCAGTTGATCCCGCCCGCCCAACTCATGACCCTGGATGGCGACCAATGGAACGCCGGGGTGGCCGCGCAATCGGCCTATCCTTATTACAATTCCGCCGCCCTGCTCACTTACTACTTCCTGCATGCGGATGGAAAAGGCGACGGCGCCAACCTCGCCGCCTACTTCGACGACATCCGCCGCGGCGTTGACACGGAAAAGGCTGAAGCTGAACATCTTCTGCGCGGGCGTACCCGGGAAAACCTGGGGACGAACCTGCAGAATTTCGGCCGAAAACTGGGCCTGAACCTAAAGATCGAGGCGCCCGTCCAGATCCGCCCATTTGAAGCGCCACACGCAAAATGAAAAGTTCCACTTGCCAAGACGAAAATCTCCCCCATACTGCGCGGCCCTACATTAAAGAATTTGATTGATATGACTGATACCAAGGACATCAAGGCGCTGCAATTGCACGAAAAAGACACCGGCAGCGCCGATGTGCAGATCGCGTTGCTGACCCAGCGCATCAACCAGCTCACCGAGCACTTCAAGACGCACGTCAAAGACCATTCTTCCCGCCGCGGCCTGCTCTTGCTCGTCGCCCGCCGCCGCAAGTTGCTCGAGTATCTCAAGCGCACCTCGCCGGACCGTTACAAGACGGCCATCGAGAAACTCGGCTTGCGCAAGTAGCCATACGGATTTTCGGAAACGTTCGCCCGCGACTCAGATTCGCGGGCGAACTCTTTCCACCCTTTCATTTTTTAACCCCTTTCGCCCGGCAATAGGGCCGGACGAATTAACCACAAATAAAAAAAGGCTCCCCCGGCACCGTATCTCAACTGAGTTCTCTCCTCCGCCGTTCTCTTAATCTTAATCCTAATCTTAATCTTAATCCCTTGGTAAGCAGGGGATTAAGATTAAGAGTAAGATTAAGAGTAAGACCGCCGCAGGGACACCAGAGATTTCCGGGAATGCGGTGTCGGATGCCATACGCAAAACGCAATGAGTATCCATAACGTCACGGCGCACATCGGCGCCCACCCCATCACCATCGAGACCGGCAAGCTCGCAAAACTCGCCGACGGTGCCGTCACCGTCCGAAGTGGTGAAACCATCGTCTTCATCTCGGCCGTTTCGGCCACCACGGTCAAGGAAGGCCAGGACTTCTTCCCACTCACCGTCGACTACCGCGAAAAGGCCGCGGCGGTCGGCAAATTCCCCGGCGGCTATTTCAAGCGCGAGGGCCGTCCTTCGGAAAAAGAAATCCTCACCTGCCGTATGACGGACCGCCCGCTGCGTCCGCTCTTCCCCAAGGGTTACCTCTACGACACCCAGATCATCGGCGTGCTCCTGAGCGCGGACGGTGAAGTCGATCCCGACATCCTTTTCATCAACGGCGCCAGCGCCGCCCTGATGGTCAGCGACATTCCGTTCGCCGGACCGGTGGGCGCCGTGCGCGTGGGCCGCGTCAACGGCCAGTTCATCGCCAACCCGACTCACTCCCAGATGGCCGACAGCGATCTCGACCTCGTCTACGTGGGCAATGCCACGGACGTGATCATGATCGAAGGCGCCGGCGACGAAGTCCCGGAAGAACAGTTCATCGCCGCTCTCCACTTCGCTCAAACTGAAGTGAGCAAGATCGTGGCGCTGCAGCAGGAACTCGCCCAGAAGGTGGGCAAGGCGAAGCGTCAGGCCGCACTCTTCACCGTGAAGGACGAACTGATGGAAGTCGCCTACGCAGTCGCCGGCGATCGCATCGAAGCCGCCATCTACAACAAGAGCAAAGTCGCCCGCCAAAAGGCCATCGCCGCGCTCAAGGACGAAGTCAGCGCCGCGATCATCGCCAAGTATCCCGAAGCGACGAAGTTCGAGATCAGCCAGGCCTTCGACTACCTGCAGAAGAAAGCCTTCCGCGTTTCCATTCTCGACAAGCAGACCCGCTGCGACGGACGCGGCCTCGACCAGATCCGCGACCTCAGCGCCGAAGTCGGCCTGCTCCCGCGTTCCCACGGTTCCGCACTCTTCCAGCGTGGTGAGACGCAGGCGGTCGCTCTCGCGACTCTCGCGCCCGCCGACGAAGCCCAGGAGCTCGACGGCTACACCGGCGGCGAGACGACCAAGCGTTTCATCCTGCACTACAACTTCCCGCCCTTCTCCGTCGGTGAAACCGGCCGCACCGGTTCGCCCGGTCGCCGCGAAATCGGCCACGGTGCGCTCGCCGAGCGCAGCGTCGAGCCGGTCATTCCCGACGTGACCAAGTTCCCGTATGCCATCCGCGTGAGCAGCGAGGTCATGGAATCGAACGGTTCCACCTCGATGGCTTCCGTCTGCTCGGGCGTGCTCGCCCTGCTCGACGCCGGCGTGCCGCTCAAGAAGAGCGTGGCCGGTATCTCCTGCGGTCTCGTCACCGAGTTCCGCGCGGACGGCCAGCTCGACCGCTACACCATGCTCACCGACATCATCGGCAGCGAAGATCACTTCGGCGACATGGACTGGAAGCTCTGCGGCACCCGCGATGGCGTGACCGGCTTCCAGCTCGACCTCAAGCTCCCCGGCATCCCGCTCAAGATGATGGAGGAAGCGATCTACCGCACGCGCGACGCCCGCATGAGGGTGCTCGACGTGATGGACAGCGCCCTCTCCCAGCCGCGCACCGAGCTCAGCAAGTACGCTCCGCGCATCGAGACCATCCGCATCAATCCCGACAAGATCGGCCTCATCATCGGGCCTGGTGGCAAGACCATCAAGGGCATCGTCGCCGAGACCGGCGCCGAGATTAACATCGAGGACGACGGCTCCGTGCACATCTACTCGAACAATGGCGATTCGCTCCTGCGCGCGAAGCAGATCATCGAAGGCATGACCAAGGAGATCTCCGTCGGCGAGATGTATCAGGGCCGCGTGGTCACGATTAAGGAATTCGGTTGCTTCGTGGAAGTGCTGCCCGGCAAGGATGGCATGGTCCACATCAGCGAACTGGCTGACTTCCGCGTGAACCGGGTCGAAGACGTCGTCAAGATGGGCGATGTCATCTGGGTCAAGTGCATCGGCGTCGACGAAAAAGGCCGCGTGAAGCTCTCGCGCAAAGCCGCGATGAAAGAGCGCGGTGAAGCCGCCGCCGCCGCTCCCGCGGCCCCGGTGAACAGCTAAGCACCCACTTCAGCAAAAACTCAACAGACCGCCACTCGGATTTCCGGGTGGCGGTTTTTTTTTACACCCAACACCCAACATCCAATGGCGCAAGCGTCTGCACAGGCGAACTCTGCCATTGGATGTTGGATGTTCTCCCTTTCCCCCTTGGATGTTCAGCCTTCCGTACGTTACATCCTCCGCGCTCATGTCCGATCCTACCGACCTACTGAAACGCAACCGCGCCTGGGCCGACCAGCTCAAGCAAGAGGACCCTGAATTCTTCCAACGCCTCGCCAAGGCCCAGGAGCCGAAATACCTCTGGATCGGCTGCGCGGATAGCCGCGTTCCGGCCAATCAAATCCTCGGCCTCGTTCCCGGGGAAATCTTCGTGCATCGCAACGTGGCCAACGTGGTCGTCCATTCCGACCTGAACTGCCTCTCCGTCCTGCAATTTGCGGTCGAAGTCCTGAAGGTCGAGCACGTGCTCGTCGTCGGCCATTACGGCTGTGGCGGTGTCGCCGCCGCGCTGGCCAATCGCCGCCTTGGCCTCATCGACAACTGGCTGCGCCACATTCAGGACATCCGCCTCAAGCACAGCGTCCTCATCGACGCTCATGCGGAAGAAGGCCGCGCCGATCTCCTCTGCGAACTCAACGTCATCGAACAGGTCGTGAATGTCTGCCAGACCACGATCGTCCAGGATGCCTGGGAACGCGGCCAGGCGTTGAACGTCCACGGCTGGACCTACGCTTTGCAGGACGGCCTCATGCAGGATCTCAAAATGAGCGTCTCCGGCCCCGGCGAAGTCGCCACCGCCTACCAAAGCGCGCTCGAGAATCTGCGCTGAAGCGCTATCGCCGGGTTCAATGAACCCGCTTCGGCTTCACTGAGCTGAGGCCGGCTATAACGTCACCCGTAGTGCAAGTGCGCCTCGAGCTTCTCGAGTTGCACGCCGGTTTTTCCTGACTCCGGCTTGCGGCTCGCGAGTTGCACCTCCGCCACATTGGCGCCCTGCTTCCAGGCTTCGACGGGAACCGCGAAATCCAGCCGCAGGAGCTTCTGCTGCGGATTGATTCGATATTCGCCGGCTCCTCCCGAGTTCGGTTGCGGCTTGGGTGAGAAGATCTGTGCGTCCTTCCATTCCGGATCCCGCGTGATCAGAGACAGATTCACTCCATTCAAACGGGCCACGAAGGAATCGTTCTCCTCGGCCTGAAACAGGACGCAGCGGAGGAGGAGGCTGGACTTCGACGCAGGCGTATCCGCGATATGCACCGTAAACCGCACCGGCGTTTCCCCTTGCTCCAGCCGCTTCGGCAGCGGCGCGGTGTCGTTGCGATTGAAGAACCCTTGCGCCCACGGATAGCCACCCCGACGTTCCACGGCGAAGAACTTGTCCTTGCCGGCCATCGTGGCCAGATCGCCCACTTCCCGATAGGCTTCGCCCTGGGCAAGCGGCGCCACCTCACTGCCCATCGCACGACAGACCTCGGGTGTGCCGATCGACCAATTGAAAGTCACCACGCTGTTTGCTCCGCGCTGCCAGTGGTTGGCAAAGACCCCGCGAAGAAACTCGATCGGCCCATGGCGATAGCCATCCGTCGCGTGATGATCGTCAAAGCAGGGCTGCAACTGCACGTCCTTCCCCACCGCCGCGCGCACCCCTTCGACATCCACGTCCATGGTGCGGGAACCGAGGGTGAGGATATCCACCAGACGCTGCTCCGCCCACGCGCGCACGTCAAAACCATCCGCGTGGCAGCCATCGATCGTTTGTGGCACCTTGGCCGCGAGCAACAACGGCCGGCCACGCTGCGCCGCCACTTCCAAGGTCATCCGCCGCACCTCGCGCAGGAATTCCGTGACGCTCTCCCGCAGTTCCCATTGCCGTCCCACCGGCAGGCAGGGAATGTGACGCGAGAAGTCGATCTGCAACCCATCGAAATCATAACGCGTGGTCAACTCGCGCAGGATGGCGACCTTGTAGGCGCGCAACCCTTCCGCCGCCAGATTCCACGTCCCGTGCGGCCACCAATCGGCCGCCACGACCCAATCGGGATGCTGGACCTTGAGCGGATGCGGCGTCTTCGAATGGCCGACTCCCGGCACGAACTCCACTTCGCAAATGCGATGATTCCAAAAGACCTCCCGCTTGCGCCGGCGCGTCTCGGCGACCAATTGCTCTACCCAATCGATTCCCGCGTCCAGCCATTGCCGGACGAGCGGATCATCCACCGGCAGTAACACTTTGCTGGGATAGGCTGATCCCAACGGACTGCCCTCGATGTCCCACCAGATCGCATCGACCTGGCTGCCCGGCTCGTCCACATAGGCAAAGAGCGCCTCGCGAAATGGCTCAAACGCAGCGCGACCGTCGGGGTGGAGCTTCCAATAGCTCATCACCACGTCGTTCGCATCGTATTGCATCACGATGCGCCGCCGACGTTGCCGCACGGCCGCCTGATGGTCGTCGGGCAAAACCACCGGCTCCGGCTCAGCCCCTCGAAGCCAACTCCGCGTCAGCCACGCACCGACGCCGGTGGCGAGAAAGCAGCGACGATCCATTTTCGGCAACAAAGAGCGCGGGGGAAGCATGGCGAATTCTGCCTGCCTTCCCCGCTTGCCGTCACGACGTTTGTCGGCCTCAGCAAACAAGCCGCGTTGAACAGCCGCTTAGGCCGCCGCCGAGCGCCGCTCGTCGAGACGTTGCGCGGCATCCATGAGCAGGCTTTCCCACGAGCACTCGATCGTGCGCCTGGCAAAGCCGACGCACGGATGCTCGATGACCTGGCCCCGTTTCCAACCGATGATTTCGTAAACCGCTTCGACTCCCTGCAGTGCTCCCGCGGAAGCATCGACGATCTCGCCATCCTCGAAACGCACGCGGCCAACGTGTTGCTCGGAGACAAACTCCACGACCGTGGTGGCATTCGTGAGGCACTTGAGTTGGAGAATGTCCGAGGGAGTCACATTCTTCAGGATCGCGTGGAAGTCCCCTTTCCCATCATCGATCGAGACCAGGTCGAGCGCGGACCGCAATTGATCAATGAAGGTCGGGATGTGCAGCGGCTTTTCGAGAAAATGCAGTGCGCCGAGCGCCGCCGTGAGCGCCGCGTGTTCCGGCAGCGGCGAGGAGGTCATGACGATGGCCCGGGCCGAGGGATGTTCGACCGCCATTTTCCACATGAAATCGAGCCCATTCCCATCGGGCAGGTTGATATCGACGATGAAGAGATCGATCAGCAACCCCTCAGCTCGCGCCTTGGCTTCCTCCACGCTAAGCGCCCAGAGAAGGCGCACGTTCGGCATCTCATGCATCACCGCACGCTCGATGAGCAACCCCGTGGTGGGGCAGTCCTCGAGCAGAAAGATGATGGGATGTTTCGGGACCATTGGCGTTGTAAATCGCTTGTGTGACATTAGCAGGCTCGATGCCACCAAAGGCATGTTCCCCGGCACTTTTACGTACTTTCCACTCTTGCCGCCGCAGAAAGCGGCCTTGGTTACTCTGATCGAACAGAACAAAACGAACTCCGTGATATAATTTTTACCCATGTCGACTCCCGCCAGCTCGCCCCGTCGATTTCCAGTTACTCTCGCAAAAACGATAGCAGCGGCGGCCAAATGCGACCGCCGCTGCCCGACCAAACCCGGATTTACAGATCCTGCTTGTGCGCGATGAAGGTGCGATAGAGTCGCAGGATTTCGGTCAGCGCCACGAAGAGACCGTTGGTGTGGTCCTCGGTGACCGGCCCGCGCGGCGAATACAGTTCGATCTCGAACGGATAGGGCCGCACGTCCGCCGGCGGGCTGAAACGGCCCGTCGCATAATCCGCCGTGCGCGCATAGCGATCGCCGGGGCGTACTTTCACCGCCTGCGTGGCGAGCGGCAAGGCCGCGGCCGCGGCTGCCAGAGCGGGTTCAACGACCTCCGAGGCGATGAGTTCACTGTGCACGGCCGCGTAAAAGCCGCGCGCGGAAGAATCGGTGCGCAGCGAGATCAGGCCGTTGAATCTCCACTTGTGCAGTTGGTGTTTGAAGAACTGCACGTCGGCTTCCGCTGAATCGCGGGCAAAGCGGGCCTCGAAATCCGCCAGCGGCGCGGCATCCGCCGTGAAGCCGCGCACGTTGACCACCGGATATCCGAAGAGCGCGAAATCGCGGCTCGAGTGTGTGCTCTCCTTGAGCAGGAGCAACAGCCGCGCGAGGGCTTGGACCGTTTCGAGATTACCCGCCTCAAAACCGGCGAAGAGCCCGAGCCGGATAGGCTGGCCGCTCCCGCGCTGGCCGAGGACGAGAAATTTCGAGACGTCGACGCTGGCCTCGCGCAATTGAAGAGGCTGCCGGCTGGCGACGAGGCTCAAGGAATCGCGCGCCGCGGCGTGCAGCGGGGCGAGGATTTCCTCGACGGTGAGAGCGGAATCCGCCGGAGCGGTGGCTGGACGAGAAGCGGGGTGAGCAGTGTGCGGAGAAGTGTGGATCGAAATACGGGACATGAAGGCAAATAAGTCGCGACCCCGTCCGCGCTTGCGGTAAATCGGTCGCCATGAGCGTTGACCTCCAGTTCGAACTGGTGGGAGGCTGGGCACGAGCACAAGGATCGTTCCTGCTGCGCTATTTCTCTACTATTCCGATATACTTATGCAAGGGCTAATCTTTGTATGACACATCCCGGCGTCACGCACGTCTCCGGTCCCGCGGCAGGCCCAGGTCCGGTAGGGAACGCTTCGCGCCTATGATGACGACGCCCCATCGCTCGCTGGTCGTGTCGCTGCACGACGTCTCGCCTCTCACCCATGTGGAATGCGCGGCGATTCTCGAGGAACTGCGTGCGCTCGGCGTGGCGCGCACTTCCCTGCTCGTCATCCCGGATCATCACCACAAGGGACACATGCTGGCGGATCCCGCGTTCGGCGCGTGGTTGCGCGAGCAGGCCACCAATGGGCACGAGGTCGTCATCCACGGCTATCATCATCAGCGGCCGCGACGGGACGGTGAAAAATGGAGCACCAAACTCACCACGCGTTTCTACACCGCGGATGAAGGCGAGTTTTACGACCTCGGCGGCGCGGCCACGACCGAGTTGGTCACGAAAGCGCGCGCGGAATTCTCCCAACTCGGCCTCATCCCAGCCGGCTTTATCGCGCCTGCGTGGCTGCTCGGTGCAGAAGCCGAAACCGCGCTGCGCGGTCTGCACTGCGAATACACCACCCGGCTGGCCCATGTCCTGGACTTCCGCACCGGCCGCACCTTTCCCTCGCAATCCCTCGTCTGGAGTGTCCGCAGCGCATGGCGCCGGCAAATGAGCCTCGCTTGGAACGCCCTGCTCTTTAAGCGGCTCGTCCCGAATCCTTTAATGCGTATTTCCATCCATCCTGTCGACCGGCGGCATCCGAAGGTTTGGCAACAAATACGTGAACTCATCATGCGTGCTCTTGCCGACCGCCAGGCACTCACCTATCTCGCTTGGCTGGGCAAAGTGAGAAGTGAAAGTGCAGGTGGAACGTGACGCCTCCGCGCCACGCCATCTCCACGATCGCTCCTCAGTTTCGCTTTCCAATCCCATGAAAGCCGATCTCCACCTGCACTCCCGTTTCAGCGACCGCGCCCCGGAATGGCTCTTCCGCCGCGCCGGTCTTCCCGACAGCTACTCGGAGCCCGGACGGCAATACGAGAAGCTGCGCGAGCGCGGGATGGATCTCGTCACCTTCACCGATCACAACCGCATTGAAGGCTGCCTCGAAATCGCCGGGCGGGCGGGCGTTTTCATCAGCGAACAGGTCAGCACCCGTTTTCCGGACGACCGTTGCGAAGTGCATCTCCTGGTGTGGGGCATCACCGAGGCGCAGCACCGCGAGATCCAGGCGGTGCGGGACAACGTTTTCGACCTGCAAAAATATCTCGCCGCGGAAAATCTCACGCACGCCGTCGCGCATCCGTTTTACCGAGCCGATGACCGGCTCTCCCTCGCGCACATCGAGAAACTCGTCCTGCTCTTCCAGCATTTCGAGGGACTGAATGGACTGCGCGACAAGCTGCTCAGCGAAGTCGCGACCTTCGCCTTCACCCACCTCACGCCGGAGAAAATCACCGAGCTTTCCAATCATCACAAACCTCCCGCCGACGCACCCCGGAGCCGTGGAAAGAAAAATCCTCATCGCCGGCTCCGACGATCACGGCGGCATCTATCCCGCGTCTGCCTACACGGAAACCGAAGACGGCCGCGGCGTGGCCGATTTTCTCACCGCCATCCGCGAAGGCCGCTGCACCATGCACGGCGCCGGCGGCACACCGCTCGCCGCCTCGCACAGTCTCTACAACAATCTGCGTCAATTCATCGGCAGCAAAGTTGCCGGCGCGAAAAGCTCCAGCCTGCTGGGCAAGGCGTTCTCGCGTTTCATGGAGGGCGAGGACCCGACGGAATTTTCATGGACGGACAAGCTGGGCTTCCTCGCGGAGGGCATTGCCAGCGGGAAGATCTTCGAGCTGGCCAAGCCCGCCAATGCCTCGCTGTGGAAACAATTTTCCACGACTTTCAGTGGCAGCGAAATCAAGTCGCTGCTCGCCCGTGAGACCGAGGGCATCGTCGAACCGGAGCGCCGCGCCTTCGTCATCGCGAACTTCTTCATCAATCAGCTCGCGTTCCGCTTTTTCACCACCTTCATCCAGCAGATCTCCAGCGGCAATATCATCGAAGCCATCCAGGACATCAGCGTGCTGCTGCCCATCCTCGCGCCGCTCGCGCCCTACGTTTACGCCTTCCGCAGCCAGGCGCCGGATCGCCGTTGGCTGACGGAAGTGAGTACCGCGCTCACTGGCGACAAGCCGGATGGCCTGCGCAACCGCAAGCGCGCGTGGTTCACCGACACGCTGGAGGATGTGAACGGGGTCGCCAATACCATCCGCAAGCTCACCGCCGCCTGCGTGGCCCAGGGCAGCGATCTCACCGTCGTGACGTCGCGTTCGACGATCACCATCACCGGCATCCCCATCAAGAATCTCGCGCCCGTCGGCGAATTCGAACTGCCGGAATACGAACTGCAGAAGCTGAGCTTCCCGCCGATCCTGCAAATGATCGATTACATCCAGCGGGAGGGTTTTACCGAACTCATCATTAGCACCCCTGGCCCGATCGGACTCACCGCGCTGCTCGCAGGCAAGATCCTCGGTCTGCGCACCAGCGGGATTTATCACACGGATTTCCCGCAATACGTCCGCATCCTCACCGACGACAATTTCCTCGAGACGCTCACCTGGAGCTTCATGAAGTGGTTCTACGAGCAACTCGACCTGCTCTACGTGAACAGCGAAGGCTACCGCCGCGCATGGATCGATCGCGGCATCCGGCCCGAGCGCATCCGTATCCTCCCACGTGGACTCGACACCACGCTCTTCACGCCCACGCGACGCGATCCGGAGTTCTGGCAACAGCATGGCATCCCGCGCGACAAAACCGTGCTGCTCTACGTCGGCCGTGTGTCGAAGGAGAAAGACCTCGATATCATCGTGCAAGCGTGGTCGAAGCTCGGCCGCAACGGCACCGCGCTGGCCTTCGTCGGCGATGGCCCGTATCTCAAGGAATTGCGCACCCTCGTGCCCGACGCCGCTTTCACGGGCTACCTCGCCGGCGTGGAACTCGCCCGCGCCTACGCCTCATCCGACGTCTTCCTTTTTCCCAGCACCACCGACACCTTCGGCAACGTCATCCTCGAAGCTCTCGCCTCCGGCATCCCATGTGTCGTCTCCGATCAAGGCGGCCCCAAGGACCTCATCGAACACGGGAAGACCGGTTTCATCACCCACGCCCTCGACGCCGAGGATTTCTCGAAGCGTGTGCAACAACTCAGCGAAGATCCCAATTTGCGCCAGGCAATGAGCGCCGAAGCCCATCGCACCGTGCAGGATCGCGATTGGAGCGAAGCCGCCCGGATGTTCTGGGCGATGTCGGACGACTAGATCGAATCCCCCGGCACATGAAATACGTCCTCCCGAGTGTCCTGCTCATCCTGGCCCTCTACATCGGCGCCTATTTCACCGTGCTTTCGTTGCCCTCAGGATTTCATCTCCGCCGACCGGTCAGCAACTCGGCCGTCATCGAAACCAAATATCTCGAAATCAACGGCGAACTCATCGCCGACTATCGCGGCATTCCCGAGAGCGTCTTCGCGCCGGTCCACGCATTGGACAAAAATTACCTGCGTCCCCACTACTGGTTCACTCCACGTGACCAATCGACGTCCTTTGATTGGCTGCTCGGCCAAATGTCGACCAGCAGCAAGGCACCGTGACGTTTCGTCGATGTCACGACCCATCCGATTGTTCCTCCGCAATCGCGTAAGGACTGTCGGCGCAGTTTGCGCCTATCGAAACGAGGATTCGCGGATTTGTAGCGACGTGACTCGCTTTCCACACCTTTTCCTCGCCGCGGTGATTTCCACCGCCACTCTCGTTTCCGCCCACGCGCAGGCGCCCAAACCGAGGCCCACTTTATGGATGAGCCCGTCGGGGCGGGAGAAGGGGCAGGCGTTCCGCGATTTGTTTGAGCGGCCAGACGACTGGAAGGACACGCGGGCGATGGTCGATGTGCTTTTCTGCACCGATCTTAGCTTTACGCGGGATGGCTTCACCGATGCCGAACTGACGAAATGGTTCGCCCAGGCGAAGGCTTGGAACTTGAAGTTCGCCATGGAAGTGGGAGCGATCAAGGAATGGGGCAAAAAGGGCGCGGAGTGTTTTGCCAAGGAGGAGAAGAATTGGGAACGCTTGCAAAAGCTCGGCGCAAATATCTACGCCGTGGCGATGGATGAGCCGCTGGTCTGCACGCGCGAGCACATTCACGAGTCGGATGAATACGCGGTCGAGGAAACGGCGAACTACGTCGCCGAAGTGCGGAAACATTATCCGAACATTCTCGTGGGCGACATCGAGGCGTATCCGTCATCCTCCGTCGAGGAACATGAACAGTGGATCGAGGCGCTGAACAAACGGCTCGCGGAGAAAGGCGTGCGGAAGCTGGACTTTTACCGACTGGACGTCGACTGGCTGCGCTTCGAGGCGCAGGGCAAGGGTTCATGGAAGGATCTGCGCCGGCTGGAGATTTGGTGCAAGCAGCACCAACTGCCGTTTCAATTGATCTACTGGGCATCGGGGTATCCGGCGGCCAGCCACCGCGGGCTGGCGGATGACAGCACCTGGTACACGGCGATCATGCAGCAGGGCTACGACTACGCGCTGATCGATGGGAAGCCGAATGCGTATGTCATCGAGAGTTGGATCGACGCGCCTTCGCAATGCGTGCCGGATAGTGCCGAGTGGACGTTCACGCGTTCCGTGCGGGATTTTGCGCGGAAGTTCGTGAAGCGGCCGGAGTGAGGTGCGTTTTTCGGAGGGACGCGCTCCGCTTCCCAGCATTGCCAACCCAAGAAAAACCGCGCCATGCTGGTTCTCTCGCTATGCATCCCCGTCTCTCCCCTTTCCTCGCGGTCACGCTAGCCGGCGCCGTCGCCGGTTCGTTGTTCGCGGCGGACACTCCCTCCGCACCCGCAGCCCCGGCGACGCCCGCAGCCAAGCCAGCCGCCACACCCGACCCGACGCTCCCCAAGCCCACGCTGGAGAATGTCCACTACGGCGACCACGAGCGACAGGTGCTCGATTTCTACAAGGCGGAATCCGACAAGCCGACGCCGCTGCTCTTTTTCATCCACGGCGGCGGTTGGGTGACGGGGGACAAAAAGAATCCCGGCTATCTCAAGCAGATGCTCGCCAACGGCATCTCGGTGGTCTCGATCAACTATCGCTACTCCTGGCAGGCGCAACTCGCGGGCATCAAACCCCCGGTCAAAGCGCCGCTCGAGGACGCCGCGCGCGCGTTGCAATTCGTCCGCAGCAAGGCCGCCGAATGGAATATCGACAAGCAGCGCATTGGTGCGTCCGGCGGCTCGGCGGGCGCGTGCTCGAGCATCTGGCTCGCCATGCACGACGACATGGCCGACCCGAAGAGCACTGATCCCATCGCCCACGAATCCACCCGCCTGTGGTGCGCGGCGGTAAATGGCGCGCAGACTTCGCTCGATCCGGAGCAGCTCAAGGAATGGACCCCGAACAGCCGCTACGGTGGTCACGCGTTCGGGCTCATGGATCCGAACAATCTCAAGACGCGCGATACTCGCTTCGCGGAATTCCTCGCGCGCCGTGACGAGTTCCTGCCGTGGATCAAGGAGTATTCGCCCATCGAACATGCCAGCGCGGATGATCCGCCGATCTATCTCATTTACGCCGCGCCACCCGCGCTGGGCCAGGAGCAGAAGGACCCGACGCATACCGCCAACTACGGCGTGAAGCTGCAAGAAAAGCTGCACCGCCTCGGCGTGGAGTGCGAGCTGGTCTATCCCGGCGCGCCCGAGGTGAAGCACAAGAGCATCGATGCGTTCTTGATCGAAAAATTGAAGGGACCGGCCCCGAAATCCGCGCGGACCAAGCCGATCTATCATCCGCCCCAAGGCGTGGAAGTGCAGGAAGACGTGGTCTACGGCAAGGTCGACGGTACTGAACTGCACGTCGACATCGGCTATCCGAAACAGAACCCGGAGAAGCTGATGCCCGCGGTAATGCTCATTCACGGCGGCGGCTGGTCCGGCGGCACGCACAAGGGTTACATGCCTCTCTCGCTCGCTGAGCACGGCTACTTCGTCGCCACAGTCGAATATCGGCTGAGCGGCGAGGCGCCGTGGCCCGCGCAGATCGAGGATTGCAAGTTGGCCGTCCGCTGGCTGCGCGCGAATGCCGCGAAATATCATGTCGACCCGAATCGCATCGGCGTGATGGGTCACAGCGCCGGCGGTCACCTCGTCTCCTGCCTCGGCACGCTGGGCGATGACACCAGCCTCGACGTGGGCGATTATCACGACCAGAGCAGCCGCGTGGAAGCGGTCGTGGACGAAGCCGGTCCGGTCGATTTCACGCCCGCCGGGCGGCCCACTGTGGGCACCAACATGGACGACCATCCGGGGCTCGTGAAACTCTTCGGCGGTGGTTACGACGCGAAGACGGATGCGTGGAAGCAAGCGAGTTCCGCCCTGCACGTCACCGCCAAGACGCCGCCGTTCCTTATCTTCCACGGCGAAAAGGATCATCTGGTGCCGATCCATCAAGCGGAAGAAATGGCGGATGCCTTGAAAAAGGCCGGTGTGCCCTACGAACTGATCCGCGTGAAAAACGGCGGCCACGGCCTGCGTCCCGACAAACCGGAAGACGGCGCCGCCGATCCAAACCCGCAAGCCCAACAGGACCTTATCCAGCACTTCTTCGATCAGCAGTTGAAGAAGTAGCGGCGCTGCGGCACAAGGAGGCCGCATCATGCTTACCGCCCGCACGCGCTGGCTCTTCTGGGTCGCCGGAGTTGTCCTCTGGCTGGCCGTTTGGCTATTCCCGGTGAGCACCGGACTGACCCGCCTGGCTGGACTGATCCTGTTCCCTATCGTCTGGGCGGGGCTGATCGCGCTCCTCTGGCGGCATCGCGCGTGGCGGGCAGTGTTGCTCGGCATCACCGGCGCAGTCTCGCTGTTTCTCGTCTGGCCGACGAAAGCGGCGCCGGACCGCGCCATGCTGCGCGCTGCTTATCTGCGCGGGATGGCTCGTTATACCGGCACGCATTATTACTGGGGCGGCGAAAGCCCCAAGGGCATCGACTGCTCGGGCCTGATGCGGCGTGGGATGATCGACGGCTTGTGCCTCGAAGGTTGCCGGCATCTAAATCCGGCGATAGTCCGCCAGGCGTTCGACCTCTGGTGGCACGATTGCACGGCCAAGGACTTCATGCAGGGGTATCGCGGGCTCACCACGCCCGTGCTGACTACGCCGAGCCTCAATGCCCTCGACTATTCACGCATCGCTCCCGGCGACATGGCCGTCACTGATTCCGGCCTGCACATCCTGGCCTACGCCGGTGAACAACGCTGGATCGAAGCAGACCCGGATGCCGGGCGCGTCGTCACCGTGGCCGCTCCGGCGCCGGGCAACGATTGGTTCACCGGCCCGATGAAGATCGTGCGCTGGCGTCTGCTGGAGTAGCTACCTCCGCGCCCGCGGATCGAGGGCGTCGCGCAACGCATCGCCGAGGAAATTGAGCGAGAGGAGCGTAATCGACATGACCAGCGCGGGGTAGAGCAGCAGCCACCAATAGCTGTGCACCGGATTGATGACCTGGGCGCCGTCGCTGAGCAGGCTGCCCCAGCTCGCCTGGGGCGCTTGCACGCCGAGACCGAGGAAACTGAGGAAGCTTTCATCGAGAATCACCGCCGGAATCGTCAGCGTCAGATAGACGATGACGATGCCGGCGATATTCGGCAGCAGATGGCGGAAGATGATGCGCGCGTGGCTCTGGCCCAAGGCGCGCGCGGCGGTGACAAATTGCAGGTTCTTCAGCGAGAGCACCTGCCCGCGGACGATGCGCGCCATGGTCAGCCATTCGATGAGACCGAGGGCGAGGATGAGAATGATGATCTTCGAATAACCGACCATCGAGAGATAACCGTGCGCGGCCAGCCAGATCTTGAAATGCGTGTCGAAGACAAACGTGAAAAGGATGAGGATGATGAGGCGGGGCAGCGCGTAGAGAATCTCCACCAGGCGCATCATGATATTGTCCGCCCGCCCGCCAAGATAGCCGGAGACCAGCCCATAGGTGGTGCCAACGAAAAGGCTGATGAATGCCCCGCTAAAGCCGACGAGCAGGGAGATGCGCGCGCCCTCGAGGATGCGCGCCAGCGAATCGCGCCCGTTGTTATCCGTGCCGAAGTAATGCGCGTGGCCGGGCGGTTGGTATTGCGCGCGGGAGGTGGCGTGCGGGTCGACGTGATAGAGCAGCGGCCCGAAGATCGCCGCGAAGACGATGACCGCGAGAATGAGCATCGCTCCCATGGCGACGGGATTTTTCCGCAGGCGCGCCCAGGTTCCCGGTGGAGGAGGCAGGGCGTCGCTCATTCGAGGTGGATGCGACGGTCGAGCCAGGTGTAGGCGATATCGACCACGAGGTTGAAGAAGACCAGGAGCAGGCAGTCGACGATGACAACGCCCTCGAGGAGGAAGACATCCTTGCTCTGGATGGAATTCACGAAGAACGGACCCGCGCCCGGGATATTGAAGATCGTCTCCACGACGATGGAACCGGTCACGAGGCTGGCCGCCAGCGGCCCGAGGTAACTGACCACCGGGAGGATCGCGACCTTCAGCGCGTGCTGGTAGACCACGCGTCCTTCGCTCAGCCCCTTGGCGCGCGCGGTGCGCACGTAATCCTGCTGCAGCACTTCCAGCATACTCGTGCGCATGAGTCGCGCGATGTAGGCGACATAGGGGCCGGCGAGCGTGATCGCCGGCAGCACGAGGCTCGACCATTCCGTCCAGCCGCCCACCGGCAGCAGCCGAATCTTGATGCCCAGGAGCATGATGAGCACGGGACCGACGACGAAATTCGGAATGCTGATGAGGAACAGCGCGGCGAGCATCGCCGAGGTGTCGGTGGGCGAATGATGTCGCACTGCCGCCAGGCTGCCCAGCCACACGCCACCTGTGGTAGCGAGCAGAAACGCGGCGAAGCCGAGCGTGGCCGAGATGGGCAGGCTCTGCGCAAGCAATTCGCGAACGGTGCGGTCGCGATACTTGAGCGAGGGCTGGAAGTCACCTTGCAGGAGGCCGCTATATTCGCCGCGCGAATTTTTTCGCACGCCGAGGTAGGTCGTGTATTGCTCCCACAGCGAGCCGTCCAGGTTGTAACGCGCCTGCAGTTCCTTGAGGATCGTCGGTGGAATACTGCGCTCGCGCGTGAAGGGTCCGCCCGGCGCCAATTGCACAAGCACGAACGTCAGCGTGATGACGCAAAAGAGCACCACGATCATCGAGGCGAAGCGGCGGAGGATAAAGGCGAACACGGGTCGCCGAAGCTGATTTCAGATTTCCGGCGAAATGCCAAGACGCGAGCGCGCCTCGGTCAAATATCCTTCATCGATCTCGAAGCCGATGAAGCGCTCCAAACCGCAGGTCGCCGCGGCGCTGGCGGCGTGGCCGATGCCGAGAAAGGGGTCGAGTCCGACGAGTCCCTCGCGCGCCCCGTGCAGGCGGAAGCACATTTCGGCGAGCTTCGTGGGGAAAGTGGCCGGGTGCGGGCGCTGGCGGTCGCGGTGCTGGATGGTCTCGTAGGAGA
This sequence comes from Chthoniobacter flavus Ellin428, assembly GCF_000173075.1. Classification (GTDB taxonomy): domain Bacteria; phylum Verrucomicrobiota; class Verrucomicrobiia; order Chthoniobacterales; family Chthoniobacteraceae; genus Chthoniobacter; species Chthoniobacter flavus. The sequence continues at coordinate 109,070 of NZ_ABVL01000010.1, read as the reverse complement.
TGAACCAGTTGTTGCCGCGGCATCGGCGGTCGCGCTTCACCCCGCGGGTATGCGCCCAACGGGCGATGTTGCTCTTGTCCGCATAGGCTACTCCAACGGCTAGGCGGTCGATCGGGACATCGCCCTTGTGCGTGAGGTGAAAGACGTATTCGTGGCAGTCGGTAATGTAGCGGCGCGAGTTGATCGGCTTGAAATGGCCGACGCTGAGTTCCGGCGCGCGGCGTGGCTGGACGGTCACGGACTTGATCCAATGGATCGTGTTCTGGAGGCGAAAGAGCGGCTGGAGGGCGAGAACGAGTTGATGCGGGAGGAGCGGATTCGCCGGTGAGGCGCCGACGTTGAGGAAAAAGGAGCCATCGGGTTTCAACAGGCGATGCACCTCGGTGGCCCAACGCACGGACCATTCGAGGTAATCTTCCCGTGAGGCGTCGTCACGGAAAGTGGCGTAGTCGATGTCGAGATTGTAGGGCGGCGAGGTAACCACGACGTCGACGGAATCGGCATCGAGATCCGCCATGCCAGATACGCAATCGCCGTGGTGAAGATCGAAACGAGTGGCGAGGCAATTGGTGCGCATGGGCGAGGATATTTGGCAGCCTCTGCAAATCGTACAAGAGAAATTTTGAGGTGATTTTTCGGGGCGCGGAGCGGTCCTAAACAACCGCTTTTTGGACCGCTTCGCGCCGAGTCACGCACTCCGTCCGCAAAAATTTCTGGCCAGACAAACGTCTCATCCGGCAAAAGGCGGCATGCAGACGATCTGCCCATTCGTCCTGAAGTCCTGGCGCACCATGCTCTGGTGCAGCCTGTTACTTTTGTTGCCTACGTCCGTCCTTCTGGCGGATGGCGGCCCGACCCCCTTGCCCAAAAAAGGCCCGACAGTGCCGGGTGATCGCGCGGTGCTGAAGGGCAGGGTCGCCTATGCGCCGGCGAATGCGCCGGAAAACATCAAGGTGGCCATTTGGGCGACGAACACGCTGGCGAGCAAACCCTACGTCTGGGGCGGCGGCCACGGTACGTTTTACGATCGCGGCTACGATTGCTCGGGCACGGTCTCCTTTTTCCTCCACAATGGCGGGCTGCTCGAACAGCCGACGCCCTCGAAGGGCTTTCTCAGCTACGGCGAGTATGGGCCGGGCAAGTGGGTGACAATCTACGCCAAGGCCGGACACGTTTTCGCCTACATCTGCGGGCTGCGGCTCGATACCACGGGCAAGGTGGAGGGCGAAGGGCCGCGCTGGCGGGCCGAATATCGCGAGCCGAATGGGTTCATTGCCCGGCATCCGTCGGGCATGTAGCGCAGGTTGATCACGAATTCGTCACACGAGAGACTGGCAGCCGCGCGCCGAATGACTATCTTCCTGCCGCAACCCTATGCCTGTTCAGTACAAGGATTATTACGCGACCCTCGGCGTGGCCAAAACCGCCTCGCAGGACGAGCTTCGCAAAGCTTTTCGTAAACTCGCCCGGCAATATCATCCCGATGTCGCCAAGGACAAGAAGACCGCCGAGGCGAAATTCAAGGAGATCAACGAGGCCTATGAGGTCCTCGGCGACGCCGACAAACGCAAGCGCTACGACGAACTTGGCGCCGATTGGGAGCACGGTCCGCAACAGCCTCCGCCCGGCTGGGGCCGTGGCGGTGGGCAAGGTTTCGGCGGCTTCGGCGACGGCGGCGGTTTTTCCGGCACCGGCTTCTCGGACTTTTTCGAGCAATTCTTCAGCGGCGGCGGCGGCGCACGGCAGGGCTTCCCAGGAGGCTTTGGCGGCGCGCAACAACCGGCCCGCGGGAGCGATATCGAAGCCGACCTACTGGTGACGATCGAAGAAGCGCTGCACGGCGCGAAGAAGAAGATTTCGTTCCGGCGCGACGGGCGTTCGGACGTGGAGACTTACGAGGTGCGCATTCCGAAAGGCGTGCGTGAAGGGCAGAAGATTCGTCTCGCCGGGCAGGGCGAGGCCGGCCGGCGTGGCCAGGCGGGCGATCTCTATCTCATCGTGCGCTTTGAAAAGCACCCCGACTACACGATCGATGGCAGCGATTTGATCTACGATCTGGAAGTGCCCGTGTGGCAGGCGGTGCTCGGCGACAACGCGAGCATCCCGACGCCGGATGGATCGGTCCGATTGAAGATTCCGAGCTGCTCGCAACCGGATCGCAAATTCCGCATCAAGGGCCGCGGCTTGCCGACAGGGTCGACGACGCGGGGTGATTTTTATGTGCGACTGGTCGTGCTCTTGCCGAACGATCTCACGCCGGAGCAACGGGCGGTTTGGGAGAAGCTGGCGCGGGCGTCGGGAGAAGTCGCGGGCACCACGCGTTAGCCAAATGGCAGATCGCAAATTGCAGATAGCTGATAGCCGATAACGAAGCGTCGAACCGTTGAAGCGCGGGAAGCGCGGGAAGAGCGCGGCATCACATGCGGCCCACTTGGCTCTCGCTACCTGGCTCTTGGCACTCCTCTCCCTAGGCCGTCTTCCGCTCGAACCGATGGAAGATCACGCGGCGGCGGGGTTGGGCGAGTATTTCCGCGACCTTGCGGCCGAGGGCGTCGATCTCGTAAGGCTTCGCGATCATGCCGGAGAAGCCGTATTCCTCGTAGCGGCTCATCACCGGGTCGTTGGCGTAGCCGCTGGAAACAATCGCGCGGATGTCCGGGTCGATCTCGAGCAGGCGCTTGATCGTCTCCTGCCCGCCCATGCCGCCGGGAATGGTGAGATCGGAAATGAAGAGGTCGTAGGGCTTGCCTTCCTGCATTGCCTTTTCATAAGCGGCAATCGCCTGGGTGCCGTCGTTGGTCTCGGTCACCTTGTAACCGCGCTCCTCGAGGGCGCAGGTCACGAGCATGCAAATGGCCTCTTCGTCATCGAGGACCAGGACGCGCGCGGAACCGGTCGGCGCCATCGGCACGGGGCTGGTATCCTGCACCTGCAGTTCATGTTCGGAAGCGGGCAGGCAGATGGTAAACGTCGAGCCTTCGCCGGGCTTTGAATCGACCGCAATGACCCCGTGGTGGTTCTTGACGATCGAATAGGCCGTCGCCAGGCCGAGACCGCTGCCCTTCGGCTTGGTGGTGAAATACGGATCGAAGATCTTCTTCAGATACTCCTCGGGAATGCCGATGCCCTGATCCTGCAGGGAAATCTTCACCCAGCGTCCGGCGTCGAGGCCGAGACTCACGCTGTGCGTCACGAGGTCGACATTCTCCGCCTGCACGCGCAGCACGCCGCCCGCCGGCATGGCCTGGTCGGCGTTCATCGCGAGATTGTTGATCACCTGGCTCATCTGACCGGGATCGATATCCACCGGCCACAGGTCGTCGGCCACATGGAATTCGATGTGCGCCTTCGAGCCGTGCAGGGTGAGGCTGAGCGTGTCACGCAGGAGTTGCGACATCGACGCCGTCTGCTTCACCGGCGCACCACCCTTGGCAAAGGTGAGCAACTGCTGCGCAAGTTCCTGCGCCCGGCTCGTCGCGCGCTTGGCCGCGCCGAGGCGCTCGCCCACCTGAGGCTCCGGCGCGCACAAGAGCGCCAGCGAGATATTTCCGAGGATCGCGGTCAGCAGGTTGTTGAAATCGTGCGCGATACCACCGGCGACCACGCCGAGCGATTCGAGTTTGTCCGCCTTTTGGCGCTCTTCATCGAGACGGCGCTTTTCCGTGACGTCGCGGAAGACCACCACCGCGCCCACCCGGCCGCCTGAGCGATCGCGAATCGGCGCCGCATTGCTCTCCACGAGCCGCTCGCTGCCGTCGCGCGCGATGAGCAGCGCCGGGCCATCGAGCCCCTCGGCGATGCCCGCCTCGACGATGCGTTGGATGGCCAGCGTGTAGCGCTTGCGATTGCGCTCGTTGAAAATCTGAAACACCGTCGCCAACGGCTTGCCCGCCGCGTCGTCCTGCGTCCAGCCACTGAGGCTTTCGGCCACGGGATTGAGCATCAACACGCTGCCGCTGGTGTCGATGGTGATGAAGCCATCCGCCATCGAGCGCATCGTCACTGCGAGACGTTCCTTCTCCGCGGCGAGATCTTCTTCCGAACGCTTGCGCTCGATCTCCGCCGCCGCGCGACCGGCGAAAATCTGCAGGGTCGATTCCGTGGCCTGCGTATCGCCGAGCTGCTTGCGGTCGAGCACACCGATCAGCCCCACCGTCTGGGCCCGATGATCCATGAGCGGCGCGGCGATGAAACTTTCAATGGCCAGTTCCTGCAGCAGCACGTCCTCCGGGAAGAGCACGCGCGCCCCGCCGAGATGCGCGCGGAAACCGCGGGAGATGGCATCGGCAAAGGCGGAATTAGCCAGCGCGCACTGACCGTTCCGCCGGATATTCCCCTGCTCCGCGAGCGCCAGCGTACTGAATTGCCCCGCGCCCTTGCCGCTCAACTCGACGAGAAACGCATAATCCGTCGGCAGCGCCTTCGAGAGCTGCTTGAGTAGCGAGCGCAGGAATTCCTCGCCCGTGCTCTGCGACACACCGAGGCTGATTTGCCGCAGCGTCTCCTCGGATTTCTGCCGCTCGCCCACGTCGCGCACGATGGCCACGTATTGCCGGCGCCCCGCGAATTCCATGGAACTCAACGAAATCTCGATCGGGAAAGGATAGTACCCCTGGCGCTGGCCCACGGCCATGATCGCCCCCCGCTTGACATTCTTCATGTCATGGAAAAAGAGCCGCTGCGGGATGAGCAGGGAAACGTTTTGGCCGATCACGCTCTTCGCCTCCTGCACGAACATGCGTTCGGCGGCGGGATTGAGCGACTGGATCATCCCGTTTTCATCCACAGTAATCACGCCATCGAGCGTGTTGTCGATAATGGCGCGGTTCTGCGCCGTGGCCTCTTCGGCCTTGCGCAGGTGCCGGCGGAAGGCGCGATAATTTTGATAGCTGGACGTAACGAGGAAACTCACCGCGAGCGCGCTGAGCAGCGCGAAACCGCAAGTCTGCAGCAGCCGCCGCCAGCGCGTGGCATCGTTCAGGGCCTCCAGCTCCGCGTTGGATGCGCGGACAAAGCGGCCCAGCTCCGCGCGAATCTGGTCGAACCGCGAACTGTCCAACCCGCGGGCCATCAGGGTCGTACCCTCGTGTCCCTGTTTGCGTTGGGCGATTTCCGGCCGGGCCGCGTTTTGCAGCCAATTTTGGAATTCCGCGCCAATGAACCGGATCGACTCCCGACGCGGCGCCTTGCTCTGCAGCAGAGGCATCAGCTCAATCAGGTGGGCCTGGAAAGCAACGCGGCGTCGTTCGAACTGCTCGAGGTGCAACGACTGCCCCGTCAACAGGTAGCTACGGAGCGAGATCTCCACGGCCGCGAAGTCGTTTTCCGCCCCCGTGGCCGCCTGCAAAATCGCATACTCCGTAGTCCGCGCCGTATCGGTGGCGTGTTCACGAATCGCCAACGTGAGAAACACAATTGCGAGCACCAGGATGACGCCGACCGCCAGCACCGAGGACCCGACATGCCGCGAGGCCAACCCGTCCTCCTTGGACCACCACCGGCGGAACCGGTGGAAGGTAGGAAGATGCTGAGCAAACGAGGACATGGCCATTTACTCCTTCTGAGAGAGCTAAAGGCATGCCTATGGGGGTTTTAGGCCCTCTTTTTGCCAAAAATGGCAAATGCGGCGGGCGAAGCCTCAAAAATGCAAAAACGCCCGGACCCGGTCCGCCGGGAGGTTCACCCGGCCCTGTAAAAAGTCGAGTTCGATGAGGAATTGGGCCTCCACCAGCTTCGCGCCCATCAGTTCGATGAGTTTGATCGCCGCAGCAGCCGTCCCCCCGGTCGCCAGGAGATCATCGATCAAGACCACCTTCTCGCCCGGTTGCACGGCATCCACATGCATCTCCACCACGGCTTCCCCGTATTCCAGAGTGTAAGCGGCGCTCTGCGTCTTGTAGGGCAGCTTTCCCTTCTTGCGGATCGGCACAAAGCCGAGCCCGAGCTGATACGCCACCGCCGCCCCGAAAAGGAAACCACGGGCATCGATCCCCACGACCTTTTCGGCTCCAGCCGCCCGGGTCGCCTCGGCAAAGCAATCGATCGCCAACCGGAAGAGCTTCGCGTCCGCCAGCACCGGAGTGATGTCCTTGAAAACGATCCCCGGTTTCGGGAAATCGACCACATCACGGATGGCAGAGCGCAGAATCTGGAGATCGCTATCGGAAGGCATGGGGGAGGGTTTGTGGCAGAGGATGGGGGAAGAGGAAAGGCAGAACATCCAACGTCCAACGTCCAACACCCAACATTCAACATCCAATCAAAGAACCCGCCACCGTCCCCATCTGCGGACACCGGTCCTCGCTTGCGTCATTGGATGTTGGGTGTTGCCTTTCCGCCTTTCCCAATTGGACGTTTCCCATTTCTTCGCTACCTTCCGCCCCTCCCATGCCCAAAGTTTTCCTGAAGACCTACGGTTGCCAGATGAATGAACGCGACTCCGAGCAAGTCGCGCGCATGCTCGTGGAGAAAGGTTACGAGATGACCCCGCACGAGACGGAGGCCGACGTGGTGCTGCTGAATACCTGCAGCGTGCGTGACATGGCCGAGCAGAAGGCGATCGGCAAGATGGGCATGCTCAGCCGGCTGCGGGCGAACAAACCCGAGATGATTTTCGGTTTCCTCGGCTGCATGGCGCAATCCCGCGGCGCGGAACTCACCCGCGACATGGGCCACGTGGATCTCGTGGTCGGCACCCAGAAATTTCACCGCGTGGCGGAATATGTGGAGCAGATCATCCAGCGAAAGCGGGAGTTGCGCGAGCGACTCATGGACGATGCACGCTTCTCCATCGTGGATGTCGAGGAAGAGGCCGGCTCGCAGGAAACCATTCGCGAGCACGTGCTGACGGAGAAGCAAGCCACGGCGTTTGTCTCCATCATGCAGGGCTGCAATATGCACTGCACCTTCTGCATCGTGCCGAGCACCCGCGGCGCGGAACGGTCGCGGCGCATCGAGGAAATCGTCCACGAGGTGGAGGGGCTCGTCGCCCGCGGGGTGAAGGAAGTAACGCTGCTCGGGCAGATCGTGAATCTTTTCGGCCGGCACGAGTTTGAAAAGCAGGACGGCAAATCGCCTTTCGTGCAGCTCCTCGAAGCCGTCCACGCCATCGAAGGCCTCAAGCGGCTGCGGTTCACCTCTCCGCATCCGATCGGCTTCCGCGACGATCTCGTGAATGCCTTCGCCGAGCTGCCGAAGCTCATGCCGCACGTGCATTTGCCAATGCAATCCGGCTCTGATCGCATCCTGAAAGCCATGCATCGCGGCTACACCGCGGAAAAGTATTTCTCGCTCACCGAAAAGCTGCGCGCCGCCCGGCCGGACATCGCGATGACCACGGATATCATCGTCGGCTTCCCGGGGGAGACAGATGAAGATTACGCCGCCACCCGCGATCTCGTGCAGCGCGTAGGCTTCGATAACGCCTACATCTTCCGCTACTCGCCGCGCCGCGATACGCCCGCCGCCACGATGGGCGACCAAGTGGCCGAAGCGGTCAAGGAAGAGCGCAATCAAGACGTGCTCCGGGTGGTCGATACGCTCGCCAAGGCGAAGGGCGAGGCGCTTGTGGGACGCAATGTGGAGATCCTTTGCGAAGGCCCGAGCAAGACGAACGACGCCAAACTCACGGGCCGCACGCCCGGAAACAAGATCGTCATTTTCGAAGGCAGCGAGCGCCACATCGGCGAGATCTTTGAAGTCGCCGTGAGCCGCTCGTCGGGCTTCTCGCTCTATGGTGATCCAGCGGTGCTGGATGGCGCGGCGCTGGCTGGGGTGTAGGGCGGCGAATCTTAATCGTAATCTTACTCTTGATCTTAATCCTCTGCAGCGCTCAGAGGATTAAGATTATGATTACGATTAAGATTAAGAAAAGACGGTCGCCCCGTAATTTTGCGGGTTCGCCCCTTGAGACTTGGTGCGAAGCCGCGTAAATACTTGCCGTGTTCAGACAAATCGCCCGTGGCCTCCTGGCCGCCGCCCTCGCCTTCGGTCTCGCTTCCTGCGCGACCAAGCCGAACCCTCATCTGATCCGCATCAGCGTTCCCGACCAGAAAATGGTGCTCTTCGAGCATGGTGTGGAGATCGCCCGCTACGATATCTCCACCTCGAAATTCGGCGTCGGCGACCGTCCCGGCAGCTACGCCACGCCCTTGGGCGAAATGGAAGTGCGGGAGAAAATCGGCAGCGGACAGCCGAGCGGCATGAAATTCAAGAACCGCCGGCCGACCGGCGAAATCGTGCGCCCCAACACCCCGGGACGCGACCCCATCGTCTCGCGCATCCTCTGGCTCCGGGGCCTCGAGCCGCAAAACCACCGCGCCTTCGACCGCGATATCTACATCCACGGCACCGCCGAGGAATGGAGCATCGGCACCCCGGCCAGCTACGGCTGCATCCGCATGCGTTCGCACGATGTCATTCAGCTTTTCGACCGGATCGGCGTCGGCACCCGGGTGGAGGTCGTCAACAACCACTTCCCCAGCGGAATGGTGGTGGGCAATGGCGCGACCGCTCCGGCCGGCCATTACAATATGGAGACGAATCCGCCCACGACTGCCGCGACGACGGCTGCGCCGGCGTCCACACCCGTCCCGATGGCTGCCACCGCGGCACCGACCCCGGCGAAGAGCAAGGTGACCAAAAAGCGTTCCAACGGTTCCACGGCGCCGAGCGCCGGCCCGACGCCCATCCCGATCTCGCGTCCCGCCTCCGCCGGTCTCACGGAGTCGACGAAAACGCGGAGTTAGGCGACTGCGACGGTTTCAGCAAAGGCGCGCTCCCCGGAATCATCGCTACCGTCTTTGACTTTTGAACCCCAAATTGGTTACGACGCCCATCCATCTGGATGGCAACCTGAGATGGGAAACGGGGTTGGAGAATGCAACCCGCTGGTGAAACACTCCAACCGAATCGATCCGTCTAAGCGCACCGCAGCGCCCTCAAAATATTTTTCCAAAAGGAGAACCCATGCGGCGTTTAGGTATAGGACAGGTGTCCTCACCTGCCGGGAGAAGCCCATTTCACGAGGTAATCCCGGCGCACGAGGGCCCACGTCCCGCCCTCTCCGTTTCGCCGGCGGAAAAAGCCGCCGGGATTTACCATCCCTTTACAACCCGCAATTTGTATTTATCCACCTGACTGTTTAGATTAGGTGTATTCACGCAACGGCGGGTTTGACCCGCTCAACCTTCCCCACCCAAGCACACTTATGGCCCAAGCAATCATGGATCCCGAGGAGGTGCGGCGCTTCGCCAAGGAGCTGAAGCGTTTCAATGACGACGTGCAGACCAAGGCCTCCGCGCTGCAAGCTCGTTTCTCCGCCCTCTCCGCCACCTGGCAGGATCAGGAACACGAAAAGTTCGCCGAGGAATTCATCACCACCATGAAGGTGATCAAGAAATTCACCGAGATCTCGGAGAAACACACGCCCTTTCTCCTGCGCAAGGCGCAGCGGATCGAGGAATATCTCGACCAGCGCTGAATCATGGCCGGCAACCAGGCAAACGTCACCTCGGTCGATGCGCTCGATGCTTTTCGCGCGGGCCTCATCATTTTCCAGAGCAAAGCGCGCCGCGCCCTCGATGACGCCACCGATGAGCTGCGGCGCACCCGCATGTGGTTGCAACACGAGCAGCGCACCCGCTGGGAAAATGAGATGAAGAAGCGCATGCGTGCCCTCGAAGCCGCCGAACAGGAGCTGATCAGCGCCAAGCTCTCCAGCCTGCGCGACAATATTACCTTCCAGCAAAACGCCGTGCGCAAAGCCAAGGCCGCCGTCGCCGAGGCCGAGGAAAAACTGCGCATGATCCGCAAGTGGAACCAGAATTTCGACGCCATTGCCGACCCCATGGCCAAGCGCCTGGAAGGCCTGCGGCAATTTCTCGATTTCAACCTGCCCAAAGGCATCACCTACCTCGTCCACGCGGCCCAGACCCTCGAGGCCTATGCCGAAGTGCAGGCGCCGAAAGACGCGCCCAACGCCGCCCCTGCGGCCGAACCCGAAGCCCCCTCCGCATGAGTGCCAAAGAAAGCGGCGCCAATCTCGTCCAGGCCCTGAAGGAACTGAATCTCAAATGGAACGAAGCGCGTTCCCATTGGCATGATCACAAGGCGCAGCAGTTCCAGCGCGATTATCTCGAAGATCTGCCCGATCACGTCCAACGCACCATGGGCGTGATGCAGGAAATCGATGTCCTTTTGAAACGTGTAAGAAGTGAATGTGAGTAAGCCCGACCTTCGTCCCACCCGCGTCCTCGAACTCCTCGCCACGCTGCAAAAAACCGCCGCCGCCTTCGCCCAGCGCGAAGAGGCCTTGAGTCGGGATTTTGCCGCGCGCCGACATACCATTAATCGCCAGCAGCGCGACGGCAAGGAGAAGGCCGAGACGCGCTTCACCAACCTCGTCGAGGAGGCTAATGCGTATTGCCAAAACGGCCGCCAGCGCCTGACCGCGCTCTACGAAGGCCGCCGCATGCGCGTGAACCGCTCCGGCACCGCCATGCTGCGCAAGCTGCCGCTCCACGCCCGCCAGGCCAAGGAGCGCTGGATGGGGGACCTGCAGCTCAAGCAATTCCAAGCCGAGCGCAAACTCGAGACCGACCAAAAAGCGGCGGACAAGGTGCACGGCAACTGCATGGAGCAGCTCGACGCTGCCGAGGATGCGATGAAGAAAATGCGCCGGCAGGCGCGCCGGGCCTTTGGCGGTTACTTCAGCTTTCTCAAGCAACTGCGACCGATCAATGCCCAGGCGCCGACGCCGGCGAGCTGCGAGGAAGGATTGAAGGAATTGAACAACGCGGTCGCCGTGGCCCAGCAATATCTCGGTGAATACCTGCGGCGTCCGTTGCCGAAGTTCTTCGGCTATGCGCTGCCCTATGTGGTCATCCCGGTGCTGCTCCTGCTCGCGGTCGCGGCGGCGGTGGCGATGCCGCCGAATGGCATCGTGCTCGCGGGCATTCTCGGCGCGCTGGCTTTCCTTTTCATCATCGGCGCGGTCATGGGGCACCAACAGGGCAAGGCCTTCGTGCCGCACTTTGCCAATGCTCTCCGCGTGGCCACCGTGCAGCACGCGGCCATCAAGGGGCTGGCCGACCACGAGCAGCAGGTGGTGAAAGATCGCGCCCAGGAGGAATTCGAAAAGACCCGGGGCGGGATTGCAGAGCAGTGGAGACGCTCCGACCAGGTGGAGGCCGAGTTCGAGCACAAGATGCGCAAGAAAATCGAAGCACAGATGCCGCGCGTGACGGCGAAGATCGATCAATTTTCCGCACCGAAACTCGCCCGGTTCGTCACCGAACGCGATGAACGCCAGGCGCGTTATCGCCAGGATGCCGATGCCCGCCGGCAGACGCTCGATGCCACGCACGCCACGGAATCGACCGCCATCACGCAGGAAGAAGCGACCCGCTGGGACGCGCTCGCCGCAGAGTGGCAGAGCGCCATCACCCCGCTCTACGAAAACTTGCACGCCATCCAGTCGGCCTCCGCCGAGTCTTTCCCGCCCTGGTCGGAATCCTTCCTCGAAAGCTGGACCATCCCGAAGTCATTCACCTGGGCCACGCGCTTCGGCCAGCTCGATACGACGCTCGCGGCGCACCCGCAGGACCCGCGGCTTCCCCTGCCCGGCCCCGCGCAATTGACCGCGCCGCTCGCCCTGACCTATCCGCTCGAGGGCTCGCTGCTCTTCGAAACGAAGGAATCGGGCGATGCCACGATGATTGGCACGCTCAACGACATCATCCTGCGCCTCTTCACCACCAGTCAGCCGGGCAAGCTCGCTTTCACCATCATCGACCCGGTCGGCCTCGGCCAGAATTTCGCCGGCCTCATGCACTTCTCCGATTACGAGGAAGCGCTCATCAACCGGCGCATCTGGACGCAGCGTGACCAGATCGACGAACGCCTCGGTGAGCTCAACGAGCACATCGAGAAGGTAATCCAGATGTATCTGCGCAACGAATACGCGACGATCACCGAATACAACGAGAAAGCCGGCAGCGTGGCGGAGAAGTATCATTTCCTCGTCGTCGCGGATTTCCCGGCGAACTTCAGCGAGACTGCCGCCAAGCGCCTGCAAAGCATCGCCACCAGCGGCGCGCGCTGCGGCGTCTTCACCCTCATTCATTGGGACGAGCGGCAGGAATTGCCGGATGGTTTCGTGCCCGACGAACTGCGCAAGAGCAGCCTCGTGCTCAAGCGCCAGGGCAATCAATTCGTGATCGCGAACGCGCCCACCGAAGCGATGGCCCGGCTGACTTTTGACGCCCCGCCCTCCGACGAACTCGCCGCGCAATTCGTCCACAAAATCGGCAAGGCCAGCGTCGATTCCAATCGCGTCGAAGTCCCCTTCTCGCAGATCGCGCCCGCGCCCGGCCAGCTCTGGACGAACGATACGACCAACGAACTCAAGATCGCCGTTGGCCGCACCGGCGCGACCAAGCACCAGTATCTCGCCATCGGCAAAGGCACGCGCCAGCACGCGCTCTTCGCCGGCAAGACGGGCTCCGGTAAATCGACGCTCTTCCACATCATCATCACGAACCTCGCGCTCTCCTGCTCGCCGGAGCAGGTCGAGTTCTACCTCATCGATTTCAAGAAAGGCGTCGAGTTCAAGTGCTACGCCGAAAAGCGGCTGCCCCATGCCAGGGTCGTGGCGATCGAGTCCGATCGCGAATTCGCCCTCAGCGTGCTTCAGCGCGTGGATGAAGAACTGAAGCGCCGCGGCGATATTTTCCGCAAGCTCGGCGTGCAGGACGTGGCCGGTTACAAGCGCGAAGGCGGCACGGAGCCGATGCCCCGCGCCCTGCTCATCATTGACGAATTTCAGGAGTTCTTCGTCGACGACGATACCATCGCGCAGACGGCTTCGCTGCTCTTCGACCGCATCGTTCGTCAGGGTCGTGCCTTCGGCATTCACGTGCTGCTCGGTTCGCAAACACTCGGCGGCGCCTATTCGCTGGCTCGCGCGACCCTCGGCCAGATGGTCATTCGCGTCGCGTTGCAGTGTAACGAGGCCGATGCCTATCTCATCATGGACGACAACAACCCGGCGCCGCGTCTGCTCTCGCGCCCCGGTGAAGGCATCTACAACGACGCCGCCGGCGCCATCGAAGGCAACAGTCCCTTCCAAGTTTGCTGGCTCTCCGACAGCGAGCGCGATGTGCGGCTCGATGAAATCCATGCCTTGGTCGAACAGCGCCACGCGGACTACGGCACGCCCATCGTCTTCGAGGGCAACGCGCCTGCAGCGCTCCCGGAAAACGATGTCCTCCGCCGGACGCTGGACGCCACGCCCAGCGTGGCCCCCGCGGTGGGCCGCGCCTGGTTCGGCGCGCCGAATTCCATCAAAGGCCCCACCGAAGCGATGTTCCAACGGCAGAGCGGCAACCATCTGCTCATCGTCGGTCAGCGCGACGAAGCCGCGCTCACCATGCTCGGCATTTCCATGCTCTCGCTCGCCGCGCAATATCCGCTCGGCGCCGCGAAGTTCGTCCTGATCCAAAGCACCACGCCCGGGTCCCAGGACGCGGAGTTGCTCGACCGCGTCGTCGCCGCCATTCCGCATCCGGTGACGGTCAGCCGTGGACCGGAAATCCCGCAGATCATGTCCGACCTCTCCACGGAGCTGAAAGCGCGCTCCAACGGCGAGGCGCCGCACGATGCGCCGGCGATCTTCGTCCTCATCCACGGCCTGCACCGTTTCAAGAAGCTGCGGCAGGAAGACGACTTCAGCTTCTCAATGAGCAGCGACGACTCGGCCGCGAATCCCGGTGCGCTTTTCGCCGATCTCATCACCGAGGGCAGCAGCTACGGCATTCACCTGCTGGTCAGCATCGACACGCTCAACAACGTCAACCGCAGCATGAGCCGCAAGGCGCTGACGGAATTCGAAATGCGCGTCGTCTTCCAGATGAGCGCCAACGATTCCGCCAGCCTCATCGACTCGCCCAAGGCCAGCAACCTTGGCCTGCACCGCGCGCTCTACTACAACGAGCAAGCCGGCACCCTCGAAACCTTCCGCCCCTACGCTGCCCCCGACGCCGCGTGGCTCACCGACGCCGCCGCCAAACTGGCCCGCCTCAAGCAAGCCCAGCCCGGCGCGGCCACGCCTGCATAGACGGCGGACAAGGAGAGCCTTAGGCGGAGCGTTGATCTGGTTCCGGCGAAGACGCTTCGAGGGCGTCCAACCGGGCCGTCAAACGTCCCACGAGATGTTCCAGTTCGCGAATGCGCCGGGTTGTTTCCGGCAATTGCTGCACCCCGATCCACTGGCGTTTGGTCTGTTTATCGGACATGGCGGGAATTCCCAGCACGGTGCCGCCCGCCGGCACGTCGCGCATGACTCCGGATTTCGCTCCGATGGTTGCCTGATCGCCGAGATGCAGATGACCGGCGATGCCGGACTGTGAGGCGACGACCACATAATCCCCGAGACGAGTGCTGCCGGCAAAACCCACCTGGCCCATGATCAGACAATGGCGGCCGAGAACGACATTATGGGCGATGTGAACGAGGTTGTCGATCTTGGTTCCGGCGCCGATCACCGTCGAACCAAGCGCCCCGCGATCGATGGCTGAATTCGCGCCGATTTCCACATCATCCTCAATGACCACCTTGCCAACCTGCTGAATTTTCCGGTGCACGCCTTGATCAAAGACGTATCCAAAGCCGTCCGCCCCAATCACGGTGCCAGCGTGAATGGTCACGCGGTTGCCGATCAACGTCTGGTCGTAAACGACCACGTTGGGAAACAGGCGCACATCCTCACCCAAGTGAACGTTCTTTCCGAGGTGATTTCCGCCCACCAGGACGGAACGCGCTCCGATGCAAGCTCCCTCACCGATGACGCAGCCAGGGCCGATGTGCGCGGTGGGATGCACTTCGGCAGAGGAGGCCGTGACAACGCTCGGATGAATCCCGGCCGGATATTGCTCCTCCGGGAAAAAGAGCGGCAGCAACCGGGCAAAAGCCACGCGGGCATCTCGCACCCGAATCAGCACTTTCTCTGGGGATCGAAATGGGCCCGCGACCAATATGCCACTCGCCGCACTTTGCGCGGCCGCCTGGAAATGCGCGCCTTTTTCGGCAAACGTGAGATCTCCACACCCCGCGGCATCCGCCGCGGCAAGGCCAGTTAAAAGCGTGTCCGCGTCACCCTCGACTTCGCCCTGAACTCGGTTGGCAATTTCACCCGCGGTAAAGGAAATGGAAATAAGCGTGAAGAGGAAACACGAAAGACGCCGAGGCGCCCATCGCTTCGATGGAAGGGTTCGCTTAGACGGCCGGTGCGGGTTGCCGCATCGCTTCATCGAGGCCGACCATGCGTTGCTGTTCAACATCCCACACTTTCAGGCGGAGACAGCGAATAATTTCGCGCGGATGAAGAGAGGTGATACGGGAAGCGCTCAACTCGGGCACGCCGCGCGCCACTTCGGGCAGCCGATAGAATGGAATCCGGGCATTCAAGTGATGGATGTGATGGTAGCCAATGTTCGCCGTGAACCAGGCCATGATGGCGCCTGTCCGCAGGAAGCTGGAGGACTCGATCGCCGCCTTTTCATAAGTCCAGCCGGCCTTGTCGTTGAACAAAACACCGGGAAAATTGTGCTGCGCGTAAAAGAGATACGTCCCAATCCCGTAGAGCACGAAGTGCGGAATCGTCTGGGTGAGGAGCAGCGCCATCCAGCCCCAATAGTGAACCAAGGCGACGCCGATGGCAGCATGCAGTAGCAGTGCGATAAGACCGTCGTAGTTCCGCTTCGGATTGTTCACGAACGGAACGAGGCACATTCCCACGATGAAGACGAAGAAGTAGCCGAAGAGAATCGTCAGGGGATGCCGGGTGAAAAGGTAACGAAAACGAACCAACGAGGAGGACTTCAAATACTGGGCCTTCGTCATGATCGGAAACGAGCCGATATGCGATCCGCGCAACTTGGAGTTGTGGCTGTGGTGATGGTTATGCGAGCTGCGCCAGATGTGACTGGGGCTCAAGGCGAGAATTCCAAACACCCGCATAAACAGGTCCGCCGCCCGCGAGCGAGGCAGGATGGCGTGGTGCTGTTGGTCGTGGTAAATGACAAACAGTCTGCAGGAGCAGCAGCCCACTGAGAACGCTGCAGACCACCCGTGAGGTCAGATTCAAACTCCAATGCGTTCCGGCGAATGCAATGAGGAGAAGGAACGTGGTCGACAGGACGTACCACCAACTTTCTGCGGTGGAGTCCCTGGCGTATCGCTTGGTGGCAAGAATTAACTCCCGACCGCTTTTTAGGTTTAGCTTCAGAAAGAAGTATGCACCCGAAAAGGAATCTTGTCGCCCGCAATTCAGGACAATCTCCTAGAAGACCCTGCGGTGTTTACCACCACAGCGCTGGGATTTGGTCCTGTCGCAGATCGCGACGGCTAAGCCGCCTTCGTCTTTTTGGCGAGCGCGAGTCGCTCTGTCTTCTTCCGGCGAGCGGCGCGTTTCTTGGCGTTGTCTTTGCCTTTATTGTGTCCCATAGAGGCTCACCAGACACGCTGTGACCGACAATACCAAGAGGAATCGTCGCGGCAGCCGCATAAAGTTCCGCCTCTCTGCAGAAGCACCGACGTTGCTACCGGATCGGCCATTTCGGTGTGTGCCCCGCCTATGAAAGGATTGCTTCAATCACCTTCCCATGCACATCGGTGAGCCGCCGCTCGATGCCGTTGTGATAGAAGGTGAGCCGCTCATGATCGAGCCCGAGGATGCGCAGGATGGTCGCGTGCAGATCATAGATGGTCGCGACCTGCTCGACCGCCCGGTAGCCGAACTCGTCCGTCGCCCCATAGCTGAACGCCCGCTTCACACCCGCGCCCGCCAGCCACACGGTGAAGCCTTTCGGGTTGTGGTCCCGCCCATTGGCGCCTTTTTGGAACGTCGGCATGCGCCCGAATTCCGTGACGAAAACGAAGAGCGTCTCCGCCAGCAATCCGCGTTCTTTCAAATCGCGTAATAGCGCCGCCGCCGGCTGATCGAGAATTGGCGCATGGATGTTGTATTGGTCCTGGATCTTCTTGTGCCCGTCCCAATTCCCCACGCCCTCGCCCATCGCGTAGGAGCCATTGAAGAGCTGTACAAAACGCACCCCGCGTTCGATCAACCGCCGAGCAAGCAGGCAATTCTTCGCAAAGCCCGCCTTCGTCGTGTTGCTATCATTGACCCCATACGCCTCGAGCGTTGCGGCGTTTTCGCCGGAAGTGCCACTCACCTCCGCTGCGGCCAACTGCATCTTCGCCGCCAGTTCATACGCGGAAATCCGCGCCGCGAGATCGCTGTCCCCGGGATTCTTCGCCAATTGCTGATCGTTGAGCAGCTTCAAAAAATCCCGGGTCGCACGGTCGTCGCTGGCGCTGATTCCTGTCGGGCGTTCGAGATTGGGAATCGGTTTGTCCGCATTGAACGCCGTCCCTTGAAATACCGCGGGGAGAAAGCCCGACGACCAATGACGCGAACCAATCTGCGGGACACCGCGCGGATCGGGAATCGCCACGAAAGCCGGGAGATCGCGGCACTCGCTGCCCAGCGCATACGTTACCCACGAACCGATTCCCGGAAAGCCGTCGAGGGTGAAGCCCGTGCTCATCTGGTTCTCCGCCGGGCCGTGCGTGTTCGACTTGGCGGTCATCGAGTGGATGAAGCACATCTCATCCGCCAACTCGGCGAGATGCGGCACGAGATCGCTGACCATCTTGCCGCTCTGCCCACGTGGCTTGAACTCCCACAGCGGCTTGATGAGGTTGCCCTGCTGCCCCTGGAAAGTGACCAGCCCATCGCCACCCGGCATCGGCGTGTCGTGCCGTTTCACCAACTCGGGCTTGTAGTCAAACGTATCTACGTGACTGAGCGCGCCCGAGCAAAAGAGCATCACCACGCGCTTCGCTTTCGCCGGGAAATGCGGCGGTCGCGGCGCGTAGGGCTGGGTCGGATCGATGACCGGGCGAATGGGCGAATGATCCTCCGCGAGCAGTTGCTGTTCACCAAGCAAGGTCGCCAGCGCGATCCCGCCCAACCCCGTCCCGCCCCACCGCAGAAAATCCCGGCGACTTAGCAAATGGCGCCCCGCATGAGAAAGCAGTCGATCGTTCATAAATCAAAACACGTTGATGAATTCGTTGGCGTTGAAGAGCGCGCGGCAAAAAACTTTCAATCCATGTTGCTGGATGAGTTGCGCCGCTGCTGCCGATTCCTCCACCGATGGCGAACGTCCAAAGGCGAGGAGAAACGCACGGTTCACTTCCTCCTTCACCCTTCCGCCTCCCTCTTTTTCCAATCGCTCGTCGAGATACCCGGCTTGCTGCATGGCAAAGGTGCTGTTGAGCAAATTGAGCGCTTGCAGCGGCGTGGTGGAACTGGTGCGCCGCGGCGTGATCTGTCCCGCATCCGGGCAATCGAACGCGCCGAAGACATCATCCAACTGCACGCGCGGCTTCGACTGATACACCATGCGACGAAACTCCGCCGGGCCAAACTCCTTTCTCGGCGTATAGACCTTCACGTAGTTGTCATTCGATTCGAAGAGATCGAACCCCGGCCCGCCCATCCGCAGATCAAGCTTCCCGCTCACCGCGAGAATCGTATCGCGCAACTCCTCCGCCTCTAGTCGCTGCGGCGGGAAGCGCCAGAGCAGCCGCGAGCCCGCGTCGACCTTCATCGCCTCGGTCCTCGGCTGGCTCGACTGCCGGTAAGTCGCCGACAGCACGATCAAGCGCTGCAGTGCCTTTACGCTCCACCCACGCGCCATGAACTCGCTCGCCAGCCAGTCGAGCAACTCCGGATGCGTCGGCTTTCCACCGTTGAGCCCGAAGTCGCTGGGCGTATCCACAATCCCGGTGCCGAAATGGTAATGCCAGATACGATTGACGAAAACGCGCGCCGTGAGCGGATTCTTCGAATCGACAATCCAATTCGCGAAGGCCGTGCGCCGCTCCTGTTCCGGCGCATCCGCGCTCAGCGAGAGATTCCCGCCAAACTCCGCCAACCCGGACGGCACGACCTGTTCCTTTGGCTGCATCGGATCGCCACGATAGAGCCGATAGGACGGCCCAGGTTGTTCGAACTTGCCGGCGTACACCGGCGGAAACGCAGTGAGAGTGTGAATCTGCTCTTCCAGCCTCCCTCGTTGTGCCACGAGTTTGGTGACTTCCGGCAATTGGTCCGGTGGCACATTGCTCAGCGTCGGGATCGCGGTGATCCGCTTGCGCATCTCGACCGGCAACCGATCCACGGACGAAGCCGCCGTCCGCCACGACTGGCCATCCAGCGAAACTTCGATGCGATAATCGGTCGGCAGACGGTCGTCGTAAACCTTCTTCTCGTTCGCGCGGTCGCGGCTCCAGGTGATGCGCTGGATCTTCTCCGGTTTCGCAAATTCCAACTGCACCCAGCCCCCGCCCTTTTTCATTCGAAATCCAACTATGGCTGTTGCCGTAGAGTCCATCATTGATATGCGCGAGCTGATGCTTGGGATTGTGGCCTCCATCCAATACGCCCGAGGCCGTGGCGACTGTCCCCGCACTGGCCAGGGCGACATTGCGCGAATTCTTCTCAGCCGTGAAAGCCTCGAGCTCATCGATGCACGGCTCGGCCGAGCTCGAACCGTGAATCGTGAAGCGCACAAACTTCGCCTCCACCGGATGGAAAAACTCTTCGTTTCTCCCCTGTGTCACCGGCGGACGCACGTGCGGCGCGATAATCGGAGACTTGGCCGGCGCATCCGCCGCGGCTTCCTCAAAGAGAATGGCATCCGCCACGATCGGCCCCGCGACGTCGCCCGACCGGAGAATCACCCGACTCTCCGGCTTCAGATCGTAGACGCCCGCGTTGAAAAGTCCGCTCCAGCGCCGCTGATTCGGAATCGCTGGTGCGCCATCGGTAAACTTGCTCTGGTCGACGCGCGCGATCTCCACCTGGTCAGTGGTGGTTTTCAAATCACCGTCGCGATCGAGCACGTAGCGCGCATCGGAGACGTGCGTCGGATACGTCGCCCAGGAAAGCCAGATCGTGAACCGCCCCGAAAGCCGCGGCTCCCACGAGAGGAAATCTTCGCGCGTATCCTTTTTCGCCGTCCAATAGCTATAGCTCTCTCCCAGATTCGGCAACCGCGCGATATCCCCCGGATCGCTCGCCTGTCCCTTCTCCTTGCCCTCGGAATACATGGCCGGTTGCCCGTTCTTCGGCTGTTCGATCTGCGTCACTCCGGGCAGCGCCGGGTTCCCCGACGGCGGCGTGTTCTCGTCAAGCAACAGCACCCGCCTCTGTTCCGCGAGCGGCCGAAATTGCGCGAGCTTCGCATTCAAAGGCGCCATCTCCGCGCGCAATGCATCCGCCTGCTTCATCCGTTCCTGGTAATCCGCCGGCCGCATCGGCCGTTCCTGATGACGCACCCCTTGGAACACCGCCGTGACCGAATAGTAGTCCGCTTGCGAGATCGGATCGAACTTGTGATTGTGACAACGCGCGCAGCCAAGCGTGAGACCGAGGAACGTGCTCGCCGTGGTGCTCACCATGTCATGCAATTCATCCGCGCGCTGCTGGGCGGTGAGCACCGGATCGGGACTCTTCACCGCATCGTACGCGCCCCCCACAATGAACCCGGTCGCCGCATCCACTCCAAGCGCATCGCCAGCCAGTTGCTCCCGCACGAAGCGATCGTAGGGCACATCATCATTGAAGGCGCGAATAACGTAGTCGCGATAAGGCCACGCGTTCGGCCGCGCCCGGTTCATTTCGAAACCGTTGCTCTCGGCGAACCGCACCACATCCAGCCAGTGTCGCGCCCAGCGCTCGCCGTAGTGCGGGAACGCCAGCAGGCGCTCCACGAGCTTTTCGTAAGCCTTGGGATCCGGGTCGGAAACGAACGCCTCGATTTCTTCCGGCGCCGGCGGCAGCCCCAAAAGATCGAAACTCAGCCGGCGAATCAGCGTGCGCCGATCCGCCTCCGGCGAAAGGGTGAGATTCTTTTCCGCCAGTTTCGCGAGGATGAAAGCATCGATCGGATTGCGCATCTTCGCTTTCGCATCCTTGATCGCTGGAACCTCGGATCGCTTGAGCGGCAGAAGGACCAATGCGTCTTTCGCGGATCGGAGGCCTGCGCCTCCATCGGCCAGTTCGCGCCTTGATCGATCCACGCCCGCAGCAGGCTGATTTGTTCCGCCGTCAGCCGCTCGCCCTTTTGCGGCATCAGCATGTCCTCATCGAGTCCCGCCACAAAATGAATCAACGGACTCTCCGCACTTTTGCCGGGAACGATATTCGGCGCGTGATCGTCGCCGCCCTTCAGCGCCACATCCTGCACGTCCAGGCGATACCCACTCTTCTGCTTTTCCGGCCCGTGACACTTGAAGCAGTACTTTTCAAAAAGCGGACGGACGTCCTTCGCAAAATCCACCGGACGCGCCGCTGGCGGTGGCAACTTGGAAACATCCACCTCCGCTGCGCACAGACCGTGGGCGAAGAGCAGGAGCGGCAGAAGGAGCAGGGAGCGTTTCATGGGTGGGGCCAAACAGGATTGTATGCAAAATTGTTTTTGTATACAACTTTCCGCAGAGCGAATACGTTAGCCGAAAATTTTTCTTTCCCAAAAAGCTTTGCTTTCCCACCCCTCCAACCCCGCACCGGTCGCCAAGCCCGCCTCCACCGCGGAGCCGATCTTCAAGCCTGATCTCGTCCGCCGCATGCTCCTGAATATCTTCGGCGGCACCTGGCGACCTGGGGAGCGTCTCCGCGAGGAAAGACTGGCCACAGATTTTCATGTCAGCCGCACGCCGATCCGGGAGGCCCTGCAGGAACTCGCAGCCGTCGGCGTCATCGAATTGCGCCCCAATTGCGGCGCCGTTGTCACCCCTTTTGGCCCACGCGAGGTGGAGGAGATCTACGAAGTGCGCGCCCTGCTGGAATCGGAGGCTGCGCGATTGGCCGGCGAGGCCGTCACCGCTGAGGAATTGCGAGAGTTGCAGGATGAGGCCACCGAATTGCTTGCCACTTCGTCCACCTCCGCGGCGTGGTCACAGCGCGCCTGGAAAGCTGATCGACGCCTCCACGACCTCATCGCCGCGCGCTGTCCCAATCGCCGATTGGCCCGCGAAATCGCGCGCTACGAAACTTTCGTCCAAATCGTTCGTGAGACGGTCGGCAATCGGCACCGCTTTCAGGACACCGCAATCAAGGAACACAAGGCAGTCCTTGCCGCCCTGCTGCGGCAGGATGCAGAGAAAGCCGCCGCGGCCATGCGCACACACGTCCATAACGCCGGAAAGATCGCGGTGGATGCGATTCGCCCGATCCTCGCTCCACCAGGAAAGGATATCTCTCACTAGGCGATCAATTCTTCGATGACGTGCCCGTGCACATCGGTCAGGCGACGGTCGATGCCGTTGTGCCGATACGTCAGCTTCGTGTGATCGATCCCGAGTTGCCGCAGCAGCGTGGCGTGGATGTCGTAGACCTCCGTCGGATGCTTCCGATCGAGCGGCTTGTACCCCCATTGATCGCTCTCGCCATGCGTGGTCCCGCCTTTGATCCCGCCACCACAAAGCCAGTTCGTAAATACATACGGATTATGGTCGCGCCCCTTGCCGCCTTGGGATGACGGCATGCGGCCAAATTCCGTAGTCCAAAGAATGATCGTATCCTCCAGCATCCCGCGCTGCTTGAGATCCTGAATGAACGCTGCGCATCCACGCGCCATTCCCCGGGCCAGCGGTCCGTGATCACGCCGCACATCCTCGTGCGAATCCCAGTTTCGCCGCGGGAAACCGTTGTCATTTCCGCTCCACACCTGCACGAAACGCACTCCGCGCTCGAGCAGTCGACGCGCCGCCAGGCACTTCTGCGAAAAGTAGAAGTTCTCTTCCTCCGCATTGATCTCCTTCGGCCAGGTCTGCGCTCCACGATCGAGACCATAGAGCTTCAAAATGTGCTCGGGCTCCGTCTTGAGATCGAGCGCCTCGGGTGCGGCGAGTTGCATCTTCGCCGCCAATTCATAACTGCGAATGCGTGCTTCCAACCGCTGGTCCCCTTCCCGCGTCGCCGCATGCTCGCGATTCAAGTCAGCCATGAGTCGCTGCGCCGCGCTCTCGCCTTCCTGTGTAATGTAGTTGCCGGCTTTGTTCGGGAAAAGGTCGGCGATCGGCGTCGCCGTTCCGGGATAAATAATCGTCCCGCTATGCTGCGACGGCAGAAAGGCCGAATCCCAATTCTTCACGCCGTTGGAAGCAAAGCCGCGATGATCCGGCAACACCACAAACGTCGGCAGGTTGTCATTCATCGAACCCAATCCATAACTCACCCAGCAGCCTGCTCCCGGAAAGCCCGGCAATTGAAATCCCGTCGCTTGCAAGAGCGTCGCCGAGCTATGCACTCCCGACTTGCCGACCACATTGTGGATGAACGCCATGTCGTCCACCACCGAACCCAGCGGAGCGACGACCTCGCTGAGCATCTTGCCGCTCTGACCGTAGGGTCGAAAATCCCAAACCGGTTTCAGCCACGGCCCCAGCCCATTTTGAAACGCCTCCACGTGCTCACCAAAATCGCTCGGCTGTCCATCACGCTTCACCAATTCCGGCTTGTAGTCGAAGAGATCGATATGGCTGGCCGCACCGGCCATGAAAAACTGCACCATTCGTTTCGCCTTCGCCGGATACTGTAGCTTGCCGGTCAAAAGACCATCGGTCGCCAGCGCCCGATCCGTGCCCAGTAGGGAGGCGAGCGCCAGCCCACCGAGACCGCCGCCGGAGCGCCACAGAAATTCCCGCCGGCTCAGCCCGCACCGCTCGGGCATTCGATGAAAAGGAGAGTCGTTCTTCATGGCATCAATCGACGAAAATGAATTCATTCAGGTTCAGCAGCACGCGGCAGAGATTCGGCAGGCCGTTGGCCTGCGCGAAGGCAGTCAGATGTTCGTGGTCCGCCGCACTCGGCGCGTGGCCGAAAGCCAGGCGATACGCTCGCTCCACTTGACCGGCAACGTCCGGCGCCTCGCCCTCTACGCGCTCCGCAAAGTGCCGCGACTGAGTCACCATGAAGCCATCGTTCAGCAACGCCAGCGCCTGCAGGGCCGAGAGGCTTTCGTTGCGTCGATCGACGCGCATCGACGGGTCGGCACAATCCAGCGAGGTCATCCACGGCTGCGTCTGCGAACGCACGATGAAGCGGTAGATCGACCGCCGCCAGGTCTTCCGGTCCTCCGGATCAGCCAGATCATATTCGTAGTGCGGGGAATGTTCCGGATGCTCGATGACGAAATCCTGCCAACCCGGACCACCCATCGTGAGATCCAGCTTTCCACTCATTGCGAGCACCGAATCCCGCACCGCTTCTGCTTCCAGCTTGCGCCGGTTTTGCCGCCAGAGCAGTGCGTTATCCACATCGATCTTTTCTCCTGGCGCATTGGACGTGGAAACCTGCTTGTAGGTCGCGCTGGTCACAATCAGCCGATGCAGTTGCTTGAGCGAGCCACCGCTGTCGCGGAAATCCGAAGCCAGCCAATCGAGCAATTCCGGGTGCGACGGCAGCGCTCCGTTGCGGCCGAAGTCATTCGGCGTCGTCACCAAACCGCGCCCGAAATGATACTGCCAAACGCGGTTCACGATGCTTCGCCACGTGAGCGGATTCCGCTTGTCCGATAGCCAGTGCGCGAGCGCCCGCGCGGCGATCGCCCTCCGGCGCATCCGGCGCGAGCGCGAAGCGCGCGGGTTCAAAGCTCAATGCGCTCAAGGCCCCCGGCACCGCTTCCTTGCCCGGCTGCGTCACCTGTCCGCGAGCCAGAACAAAGATCGGCCGCGGCTTGCCTCCATCCGGCCCAGTGCCACGAAAAGCCCCGGTGCCGGTGTGAATGCCGCCCGCGTAGACCACACTGGGTGGAGGCAGTTTCTTCAAGTCGTCGCTCACCCGCGACTTTTCCGCCAGCAACGCGGCCCGCTTCGCCTTGGTCTCGTCATCCGCAAAACTGAGGAGCAAGGCATCGCGCTCCTGCACCAGTTTCTCCTTCTCGTCCGCCGACGCCGCCACGGGCGCGATACCATCGGTGAGATTCATCTTCCGCCAGCGCGGCGGCGCTTCGATCGAATCGAACGCCGTCACCGCTTTACCCTGCGCGACATTATTTCCCGCAGCATCGAACACTTGCAGTTCCGCGAGAGCAAAAATGAAGTCGTTCTTGCGCGGCGCCAACTTCGTCGCCGTGACTCGCACATAACGGCCCCCGATCCCGTCATCCTTGGCCCCGCCGGTGGTGAAAGGCTGCAGGCCAGGATTCTTGAAATCGTTCATGAACGTCTCGTCATGCCGCCGCCAAAGCAACATCACGCCCGTCTTGAATTCCGGGTCATCGCTCGCCTCGACTTTGAATCGCACTGGAAAACCAAAGCCGGCGCCGACGGCGTTGAAATCGTCGTAACAAGGGCGCAGCGTCACGTAGTTGATACCGACGTGTTTGCCGAGATCGACCTCTACCCACTTGGTCGCGTCCTGCGTCTGGGATATGGCGCTGTGATATCCGAAGTCCGGACTCGTATTGCCCTGCTTCTTAGCCGCTACGCTGGAGGCGCCATCGATCTTGTGGGTCAATGCCGCAAACGCTTCACCGGCCTTTTCCTGTAGCGGCTTTTCCAATTCGGCCAACTGGCTCTCCACTTGTTGCTGCCGTCGTTGCAGCTCCCGGAAACGCGCATTGGTCGCATCGTCCCGATAGTATTTGCGATCCGTGCGATCCAGCGCCGCGAAGTCCGCCTGCAACGAATAGTAATCCTCCTGCGTGATCGGATCGAACTTGTGATTGTGACACTGCGCGCAATGCACGGTGACGCTGCAGAAAGTGCCGATCGTATTCGCCACCATGTCATCGCGATCCAGATGACGCGCGATCTTCCCGTCGACCTTCGTCTCCGGCACTTCGCTGTGGCCAATGTAATCCCACGGCCCCGCAGCGATGAACCCGAGGGCCTCGATGCCATCCCGCGTATTCGGAAAGAGCACGTCGCCCGCGATCTGCTCCTCCACGAAACGCGCATACGGTTTGTCCTCGTTGAACGCGCGGATGACGTAATCGCGATACGGCCACGCGTTCGGCCGCGGCTTGTCCTTGTCGTAACCATGGGTGTCGCCGTAGTGCACCACGTCCAGCCAGTGTCTCGCCCAACGCTCGCCGTATCTCGGGGAGGCGAGCAATTTATCCACCAGCCGCTCATACGCCCCCGGTGAAGTATCCGCGGCGAAGGCGTCCATTTCTTCCGGCGTTGGCGGCAGGCCGGTGAGATCAAAATAGAGCCGGCGGCACAGCGTGCGCGCATCCGCTTCCGACGACGGCGAGAGATTCTTTTCGGCGAGCTTCGCCCGCACGAAGGCATCGATAGGATTGCCCGGGCCCGGCACCGTCGGTCGCACGATCGGTTTGAGCGACCACCAATCCAACGGATCGCGCTTCGGCTTGCCCGCACTCTCCGGCCAGACGGCGCCTTGGTCGATCCAGGCCCGCAGCAATCCGATCTGCTCGGCACTGAGCGGGTCCCCTTTCGCCGGCATCTTCATGTCTTCATCGAGTCCGCCGATAAACTGAATCATCGGACTCTCGGCGCTCTTGCCGGGCACGATATTCGGCGCGTGCTCGTCCCCTCCGGTCATGGCCGCGTCTTTGACGTCCACCCGCCAGCCACCTTTCTGCTTTTCGGGTCCGTGGCATTTCTGGCAGCGCGATTCGAGAATCGGCTGGATGTCCCGGGCAAAGTCGACCGCCCGCGTCACTGCCGGCGGCAACTTCGTCAGATCGAGCTTCTCCGCTCCGAAAACCGGTTGCGCCAGCCAGGCCACCGAAAGCAGGGCAAGGCTCCAAGTCCGGGCAGAAACGGAAAGTGACATGCGCCTACTCTACGTTCCGCCTCCATGCCCACCATCACGCATGCGCGGGATGGGCTCAGACCAACTTTTCCTTCAACGCCTTCGCTACCGCGCCGGTCCGCGTATTCACCTCGAGCTTCTGGTAGATATTCCGCAGATGGGTATCGACCGTGTGAAAGCTGAGGTCGAGTTGCGCGGCGATTTCCTTTTTTGTTCGGCCTTTGACCATCGCTTCCAGAATCTGCGTTTCGCGGGTGGTCAGGCCGTAATCGCCGTCCCCCCGCGTCGGCGCGAAGCGGGCGAACATATCGAGAACGCGCCGGGCGATGCGGCCATTCATCGGCGCCCCCCCCGCGAGGGCATCGCGGATCGCCCGGGCAATCTCTTCCACCGGCGCCGTCTTCAGCAAATACCCCGCGGCCCCGGCACAGATCGCGCGGAAGATTTTGTCCTCATCCTCAAAAACCGTCAGCACGATGATCCTGGCCTGTGGCGCCTGCTCCCGAAAACGCGCGATCCCATCGAGCCCACTCATCCCCGGCAATCCGACATCGAGGAGGACGACCTGCGGTGCAGGCTGCCGCGACAGCGCGGCGAAGGCGTCCTCACAGGAGCCAAATCCACCGAGGCAATGAAAGCCGTCTTCCTGGTCCAGCGCGCGCATTACCGTCCGGCGAAAAGTCGCGTTGTCTTCAATCAACCAGACAGTGATGGATTCGGCGGCCATGACGAAATCAAGTGTGTTCCGGCTGCGCAGCAGAATCCAATTTCGCGCGCAATGTCACGACTGTTCCTTCACCGGGTTGGGAGGCAACCCTCAATTCTCCTCCCAGCGCCTGCGCACGCTGTCGTTGGCTCGTCAGGCCGTGTCTGTCGTCGCGCCGTGCACATCGAGCCACTCCCGTCATCGAAATCTCCATCACCAATTCGCCGTCTTCGTCGGCCAGGCGAATCGTCACCCGCTGCGCGGAGGCATGGCGGCGAATATTGTGCAACGCCTCCTTGAAAATGAGCAGGATCTCGCGCTTCCACTCGAGAGAAAGAGAACCAGTCAGCGCGTCGCCGTCGAACTGCCATTCCAGCCCGGCCAGCATCAGCGCCGCCGTTTCGCGCAGCTTTGCCACAAAGTCCCCAGCTTCCTCCGCGCCTGGCCTTAATGAGCCAGACAATATCCCGCATGGAATTCGCCGTGTCACGAGCGACGCGATTGATCTCGGCGAGATCTTCCTGCGCGGGGCCTCCCTCCTGTTGCGCGAGATGGCTAAGCAGCGCAATCGTGGCCAAATTGCTCCCGATCTCATCGTGCAGATCGCCGGCGATGCGCTGTCGGAGCTGGTCCACTTCCCTTCTCCGCGCCTGCGCTCGACGCTGGGCCCACCAGATGATCATCACTACGCCTAGCAATACCAGCGCCGCAACCCAACGCGTCACACGCGTCATCAAGTTCGCCGCCAGGCGTGCTCGCTCGTCTTCGAGTTGATGCAGTTCGTTGCCGATTTCCCGGGCGTCGCGACAAACCTCGCAGCCAACTCTCCAGCTCGAGAATGCGGCCCTGACTGTTGAAGCCGTCCACCAGAAAACGGCCCGACCAGGTATACGCCTCGATGCTATCGAGAAACGTGACCGCAGCCCCAAGCGCCACATTCTTTCCGCCCGAGTAGGCTTCCAACTCGGCGAGCGCGAAGATGTAATCGTCCGACCGTTCCCACAGTTTGGTCGCGGTCACGCGGATATACCGTGCGCGGACGTCTTTAATCGGAACGCTCACGGGATTCTCCGCGGGATTTACAAAATCCGTGCCGGTCTGATCGAAGATCATCACCGGTTGGCTAAAGGCCTCATCGTTGGCCGCCTCGACGCGAAATCGCGGTGGAAAGCCAAACCCACGTCGCGCCGGAAAATTATTGGGCCGCGCCGGGTAAAGCCGCACCTCCTCGAGCGGCATTTCCGCTCCGAGATCGACCTGCACCCATTTTTCCACATCCGGCGAACGCGCGATTTGCGCGTGCCAGCCATTGCCCGGCGCACGACCGATTGCCACCGGCGGACCGAGGACGCTCTGGCCGTCGGTCGCATTGGCAGGCTCCCACGTCGGCGGGTTGTTGTAAGCATCACTCACCGTCACGTTCACGTGCGCGCCGACATCCATCCCCTCTCGCAATACGAAGACTTCACCGAGCGCAAAAAGGGCCGTATCTCCGCGCGGCCACAAACGCGTGGCGGTGATGCGAATGAACCGGCCTGACGCGCCCGGCGTGGAGAGAAACACCGGAGCGTTTCCTGGATTCGGAAAGTCCGCATCGTCGAACGCCGCCAGCAAACGTGGTTCCGAGAAGGCGACATCGTCGGACACTTCCACGCGAAAGCGCTGCGGGAAGCCGAACCCCGGTCCGGGATAGGCCCCGTAGGCGACATCCACCGGCACGAGCACCACTGAGTCGAACTTCGTTTCCCCGCCCAGATCCAGTTGCAGCCATTTGGTCGCATTGGCGCTGCGGGCAAACAAACTGTGCCAGCCAAGATGCTCGCTCTGCTGCGAGACGGGCGCCTTCGGCAGGGTCACCAATTCCGCGCGCAACTGAGCCTCTCGCTCCGCAAGTTGGCGATAATCCTGGCTCAGTAGGCGCGCCGCGGGCTCAAACCAGCGCGACTCCTCCGCCAAAGTAGCGGACGCGGCCAGCCACTGCGCAACAAGCGCACAGAGGAACAGCCAGCAACGAGGAAACATGGCGGTGAGCAGACCCACTCTTCGCCATTCACGCAAGCCACTCGTCGCGCTCAGCCGCGCGAACACATCTGGAAGAAGCCGGCGGCCTCGAGTTCGGCGCGCATTTGCTCTTCGCGTTTTGGGCTCAACTCCCGGAGCGGCAGCCGCACCGGACCACAATCGACGCCGATCATTTTCATCATCACTTTCCCCGCGGGCGGACCACCGTAGCGAATGAAAATCTGGATGATCGCATTGGCCGCCGCCTGCCTCTCTCGCGCCAGGGCGAGGTCGCCTTTTTCAAATGCTGCGATGATTTCGTGAAAGATGGGAGCGATGAAATTGTAGGTGCTGCCGATGGCTCCGCGTGCCCCGAGGCTAAGACCCGCCACCAGGATTTCGTCGCGGCCGAAGACGATATTGTAGCGACCGCCCTCCAAGCGCACGCATTCCGAGAAATCCATGAGGTTTTCGAACGTGAACTTCACCCCGGCGAGATTCGGAATGCGCGGCGCGGCGGCCCGCAGGAAATCGGCGGCCGGGATATTCACGCCCGTCATCGAAGGAATCTGGTAATAATAAAACGGCAGCGCGGGCGCCGCCGACGCCACCTCGGCACAGAACATCGCAAGGTCCTCAGCGTTCCCCGGCTTGAAGAAATAAGGCGCCAGCGTGGATGTGCCTTGAGCGCCGATCTTTTGCGTGTGAGCGGCCAGCGCTCGCGCATCTCCCAGTGAGGTGTGCCCCACGTGCACGACGACCTGCAGTTTCCCTTCCGCGACTTGCTGCCAGCGCTCCGCCACCCGCATGCGTTCCTCCACGGTCATCGAGATCCCTTCTCCTGTGGTTCCGCAGACAAAGGCGCCGGAGACACCGTTGGCCACCAGCGAGGCCACTTGTTTTTCGACTGCTTGCAGATTCAAGCTGCCATCGTTGTGAAATGCGGTGAAAGGGGCGGAGATCAGCCCGGTGAGCGGTGCGGTGAAGTTCGACATAGGAAAATATCAGGCGGCAACTCCGCGATCGCGGTCTCGCGGGCGGAGCAGAATCATGAGGATCGCGGCCAGCAGGGCCGGAATGGCGCAATAAGCGAAACTCACGGCAAACGGAGTCCCGTTGTCCTTGAGCTTGCCGAGATACGGCGTGATCAGCGCCCCGGCAGCCGTGCCGAAGAAATTCATCAAGCCATAGCCCGTCGCCCGGAAGCGAGGCGGCGCCACCTGGCAGAGAATGGGCATGCTGTTCGCATCGAAGAGACCGAAGCCGAATCCGTAGAGAGCGGAGCACACGATCACGAATCCAAAACCCGGCGCCAGGCCGAGGCCGATGATGACCACCGACTTGAGGAAAAGTCCGGAAGCGCTGACCCACGTGCGACCGTAGACGCTACGCTTGAACAAGTAATCCGAGAGCCGTCCGCCCACAACCACACCGAGAAAGGCCGCTCCGGAATGGCTGATCGTCGCCCACAACCCGGAGCTCTTTTCATCGAGGAAAAAGCGTTCCTGCAGCAGCGTGGGCAGCCAGTTCTTCACCGCCCAGCCGGGAAGACTCGGCAGCGCAAAGCAAAGGATCAGGATGATGTAACCTACCCATGCCACCGACGGTCCTCCGCCGTCTGCGCGCAGTTCCGGCGAAGTGGTCACGGCGCCACGGTCCTCCTTTTCGCGGAGAAAGAACGCAAGGACGATCCCGTAAGCTACCCCTACACACCCGCAACTCGCAAACGCTGTGCGCCAGGAGATTTCTTGCGCGATCCATCCACCGACACCGCCTAAGGCTTGCCCCACATAGATGCCGCTCATGTGGATTCCGATGGCCAGCGAGCGGGTGGCGCCGTGATGGTAGTCCGCGATGAGAGACAACCCGGCAGGGATGTAGAGCGCCTCACTGACGCCCATCGCCCGACGCAGCCAGAGCAGCGTAGTCAGATCATGCGCTGTGCCCATGAGCAGGGTCACGCTGGACCACACACCGAGGCTGCCCACGATGAGCCATTTCCGATTCATCCGATCCGCCACAAAGCCACCGAGCGGACTGCAGAAGGCATACACCCACAGGAATACACCCATGAGCGTTCCGTAAACCTCGTTGCTCTGCAGTTCGACGATATCCTTCTGCATCGAGAGATGCATGGTGGCGAGCATTTGGCGGTCGAGATAGTTCAGCATGGCGACCGGCCAGAGAAGGGCGACGACGAGCCAGGCTTTGCGAGTGGAGGAGCTCACTGGGAATCGACTGGGGGAAAAAGGCAGCAGTTCATCTTTCGTTGCATACGTTCGCATACTGTTGTATGCAATTGAAATGTTGAAGACGACCTCCCGCTCTCCACGCCCTCTTCCCCGCAATCGCGGCGCTCTCGCTCTGGCCCGCCAGCACATCCTGACGAAAATCGGCAACGGCGCTTTCCCGGCAGGCGCTTCGCTCTCCGAAATCGCGCTCGCTACCGAGCTCGGCATCAGCCGCACACCCATCCGCGAAGCCCTCGGCCAGCTCATCGCCGAAGGCATGCTGCAAAAGACCAGCCGTGGCGCCATCGTCGCGGAACCCACCCGGCAGGACATCATCGATCTCTACGAATTGCGCGAGGCCCTCGAAGTTCACGCCATCGGCAAAGTCGCCGGGCAACGCCTCAGCGCCCGAATGCTCGAACCGCTCAATGGCCTCGTCGAGGAATTGCGCACTATCGTCGCCGACCTGAAAAAATCCGGGACACCCGCTTTGGAAGGCAACGATTTGAAACGATTCGTCACTGCGGATCTCCATTTTCACACGCTTCTGCTCCAGGCCGCCGGCAATCAGCGGATGCTGAAAATCCTCGATTCCACCAGTCTTCTTCTGCGCGTGTTTGCCCTCCCTCGCGAGCACCACACCCTCGCGTTGGTTTCCGAGGTGTATCACTTCCATCGGCGGATTCTCGACGCCGTGGCGAAAGGTCAACGGGGAGAAGCCATGCAATTGCTGGGCGAACACATTCGGCTGAGCCTCGAGGAGCGGCTTGCCGATTTCGACAGCGCCGAGCGATCGCGGCACGGTTGGTGAAGAAGCAAGATTCCGCACGTCGGTTCCTTTTTCACTAGTGGAGCCGCAGCGACCATACCTCCGGTGTCCGCACTCGCGGGCGCGCTTCGCCATTGAGAAATACCACCCGGTCGTGCCACAGCACGGTCGGCACCGTCGCGCGAGAAATCGGCACCGTGTCGAGTACCGTCCACGTATCGGTCGAAGAATCGTAGCTCAACGCGTTGCGCGGAAAACCCGGATGCTTTTCCACCGGTTGGAACGTCACGTTCAGCCCATCGTCACCCGTGATGACCAGCAGTTTCGTTCCAATCGTCGGGACCGGCGAAGGCGCCGCGACCGCGGCGCGAGGAAGATCGGAGAGCCGCTTCCAGCCTTGCTCCGAAGTGTAGCGATAAGCATCGCGCAAATACTCGCGTACCGGCTTGCCATCGGCATCGGCGGCCAACTTGGTCCCACTGAACAAATAGAAGGCGCCATCGAGCGCCCCCGCCACCGCGAGCATCCGCTCGGGCCCTGGCCACGGGTCGAGTTCGCGCCAGATCGGTTCCTGTGCATCAAGATCGAGCGCCCAGAATTTGTGCAGCGCGGTCGTGTCCTGCGGCGTCTCGATCCCGCCGGCGAGATAGATCGTCCGCCCTACCAAGGCTCCGCAGGCATTGGCGCAGGGCATCGGCAGGCTGGGCAGGGTTTTGCGCTGCAGCGCACCACCCTTCATGTGCAGCAGAAAGGCGCTCGCGTAATGCCGCTTCGAATCGCTGCCTCCGAGGCAGATCAGGCCATCGTCCGTGCTGATGGAAACGCCATAGCCCAGTGGACGCGGCAGCTTGCCCGCCTTGCGCCAATTCGCTTTCGGATCATCGAGCACGAAAATGGAGTCGTACCATTTCTTCACGAATGGTTCCTTCCATTTATCGCCCTGGATATTCGCGCCGCCAGCGACGATGAGCGCACCTCCGCTCACCCCGGCAAAAGGGCCGGCGAAACCTTCGTGATCAGGGATCGGCGGCAGTTGATCCCACTCCATCTGTTGAGCCGGCAAATGAGTAACCATCAGGAGACCGATTGCAGCGCGAATCGCCAAACGCAGGGCAGACCACATGCGTTCACCACTCCCCTTTCCGACCGAATTTGGCCCGCGCGTTCTCGCCAAACTTCCGCCCCGCTGCGTTGATCGCCGCCAGCACCTCGGCGGACGATTTACCGGCAACATCCCGCGCGGCGGGAATCAGCGTTTCGCATTCATTGGTATCCATGAAGCGCGCCGCCTCGAGCAAACGCGACTCATCCTCCGGCGGAACCGCGAGGAAGCCATGTTTGTCGGCATGAATGAGTTGGCCTGGCTGAACCTTGCGACCGAAAACCTCGACTTCGCAGTTCCACCGGATCGGGCAGGAGAAAGCGTGGCCCACGCACATCCGCCGCGCGAGGGCCTTGAACCCCGCATTGGTCATTTCATCCAAATCGCGGATCGCTCCATCGATGATCGTTCCCACGCAGCCCAGCGCGCGATGAATGTTGCTGTTCACCTCTCCCCAAAAGGCACCGATGGTCCGTGGCCTGTCGATATCCTGCACGACGACGATCTTCGGCCCTGGCACGCTGGCCACATATTCCCGATACTCGCTCCAGGCGTTGGGATTCCTTTCCGGATGCTCGGCCTTGCTCGGCTCGACCATCACCGTGATCGCATAGCCCACCATCGGTCCCATCTGCGGCATAAAATCACGCGTCTCTTCGAGATTGAAGCCGACCGCGCTGGCGTCATGTTTCGTGATCTGCTCCCAACCATTGTAAATGGTCGGCGTGTTCCAACGCTTGAGTTGCAGAATTTCGGAGTGAGTGGGTCGGGATGGGTTCATTTTGGAAGAGCGAGAAACGTGAACGGAGAGTGGGTGGATGCCGATCTCCGAGCGGCATGGGAAAAGCCCACACGCCGGAGGCGTCCATCGGTGGAAAAGTAAGGCGCTACGCGCGAATGGTACCCATCGCGCTCGGAGATCGCGATCCACCCATGTGCCACGCTGGTTCGTAGTCGTTTCATCGTTGAGAGGGAGGCCATTCGAGAATCTGCCCATCCTTTTCCAGCCGGGCGCGCAGGGCGGAGTAATCCACCTGCTGGACTGGCGTCCGGGCATCGATGGCCAGGCAGGCCGCCGTCGCGGCGGATTGGCTCGTGACCATGAAGACGGGCTCCATGCGGATACTGCTGAAAGCCGTGTGGCTCGCCGAAAGGGCGAAGGTGACGAACAGATTTTCGCATTCGCTGGCCCGCGGAACGATTGCGTCATAGCCGATCGGATAAGGCGGCGCTCCCCCGCGGCCTCCGGCCGTCTTTCCTTCGCGGGTCACCACGCCATCCTTCACAATGCGCCGCACCTCGTGTGTGTCGGTGCCATAGGAACCCAGGCCGACCGATTTAGGCGCGATCTCCTTGCCGAAGGTGTGATGCTCGGTCATGACGAGATCGCTCACCATGCGGCGGGCCTCGCGGATGTAGAGCTGGTGCGGCCAGCCTCCGTTGTCGACGAATTCATCCCGCGGCAAACCGAAGCGCTGCATCTCTTCGCGCACCTTTTCCGGCACCCGCGGATCGGTGGCGAGAAAGTGGAGCAGGCCGCGATGATAGTTTTCGTGCTCCTTCGCGATCTGTTCGCGCTGGGTATAAGACGCTTCCGGCCAATCCCAATTCGCGCCCGGCAAATTGCCGCCGAAGGTCGCGGTATTGAAATCCCATTTGTCGTGGGGCAACGGGTCGTGCTTCGAGAACCACCGCAGGTCCATGTCGTCACCGATCGCCTCGCAGCCTTCGATGAAGCGCGCGACGATCTCATAGCGCTTCGGGTCGTAGTCCGGCGGCGGCGCAATCGGCAGACGATCCGGCGCGGCGGTCAGGCAAAGACGATAGCAATAGGCCTGCACACCCGGGGCCGGCTCGCCCGGAGTGCCAGGGTCTCCCGCGCTGATCAAAGGCAGCAATCCGCTCTGCGAATCGCCTTTCACGACATACGGATCGAGCGGCAGATCGCGATCCCAGACACCCTGCCCGCTGGGGGTGCGGCCATTCGCGCGCGGCTTCGCGTGGTCCGTCCGTGGCGCAAAATTCGGCGCGTAGTAAATGCCGTTGTAAGTCTCGCCATATTTCGCATTTCCTTCGCGCCGCAGCGTGTAAGTCACTCCCGCCTTCGCCATCAGATCACCTTCATAAGTCGCGTCGATGAACACGGTGGCGTGGAAGACGGTGCCATCTTCCATGACCAATTCCCGAATACGCGTCCCGTCTTTCTTCACTGAGGCCAGCCGCGCCTGGAGATGCACCGCGACATGGGCCTCAAGCGCCAGGTCATTGAAGACCTGCTCCGCCACATGCGGTTCGATGGAATACGCACCGCCCGTCGCCGGTCCGCCGCCTTTACTGGTAAATGGCTTGTCCCACGCCAGCGTCTTTCCGTAGCTGCCGACAAGCCGGGCAAAATACTCCCGCGCCAGCCCGCCGACCGTGCGCGGGTCGCCGACGTCCACCGCGCTCAATCCACCCGAAGTCATTCCGCCGAGATGTCGTCCCGGCTCAGCGATCACCGCACGCTTGCCCATCCGTGCGACTTGCACCGCGGCCATCACTCCGCCTGATGTGCCGCCATAGACGCACACATCCGCGTCGATGACCGCAGGTGCATCCTTGGCCAAAGCACCGGATACGAAGGCGACTGCCGCGAAGAAAATGAAGGCGAATGATCGACTCATCACGATCAAATGGTGATCCGTTCGGAACCGCTTTCGTCCGCGGGTTTCGCCCCCAAGGCGCGTTGGAGCGCGTCGAGTTCGAGCCGCAGATGCTTTTGAAACAGCGAAATATCGGCGCTGTGGATGAGCATGTTCGCCCCGTCGCGCACGAAATCCGCCTCCAGCTCCAGATCGCCCCAGAAGTGAATGCCCGCGCCGATTCCCGCACCACGCGCCTTGCGAAAAATCGTCCGCACCGCTTCGCGAAAACGAGGATGCGTGTATTGCTCGGGAAGACCGAGACTGCAGGAAAGATCGTGTGGCCCGATGAGCACCGCATCCAGATCCGGCACTGCGAGAATCTCATCGAGCGCCTCCATCGCCGGCACGCTTTCGATATTGAGGATGAGCGCCTGGGCACTCCGTCCACGGACATACTCCTCCAACTCCGGTTCGAATGGAGTTCCGGCCAAACGGTCTTCCAATCGGCGTCCCTTGATCGGCCGCAACTTCACCGCACCGCGCAACGCCTGGGCCTGCTCCGCTGTCTCCACATAGGGCGCGACGATGCCGGCGGCTCCGCCATCGAGCATCTTCGTGGCCTCGAAGGGATCGGGCGACGGAATTCGCACGATCGGCGCCAACCCCATACGCGCGTAGGTCTGGCACATCCAGCTCACCTGCGCGCGGTCGAGGGCAATGTGCTCGGTGTCGATGAAAACGAAATCCAGCCCGCTGCCTTCCAGCGCCCGCGGCCACATCGGCGATGGCGACACGATCAATGTGCCGAAGACGTTCTCCCCGCTGCGCAATCGCTCTGGGAATGGTCTTTTCATCGGCATACTTACTTGCTCTCCGGCGAAAGGTGGAACTTCCCGAAGCGGATATTCGTCCGCGAGCGATCCCTGGTCCCGCTGTCCCACACCGCGCGGAAATCGCCGGGCGCGATCTCGATCAGCGTCGGATACGAGTTATGCGTCCCGGAATCGTAAAAGGTTTTCTCCGCGCCCCACGCGCCACCCGGTGTCGGTTGAAGCTTGTAGCGCAGCGCCATGCGGCCGCCGGGAGCCGGCATCGCCGGGCCGTCATTGTAGACGTAGAGGTGTGTGCCATTCGTGCTTTGGCCATAGAAGCCTTTCGAGCGCGCATTCCAGAGATCCGGCTCCTGGCGCGCCGGGGTCCACGTCCGGCCACCGTCCTGGCTTACACTGGAAAAGGCGCGGGGCGGATTCAGCGCCGCTTTTTCATCCGGCCGTCGCCGTGCGCATCACGAGCTTCAATTCTCCCGGCGCATCGCCGGGCGCGAGATTCCCCTCGTGCAAAAAGACCGGCCCGCTTTCCGGCTGGGGAATATGTCCCGCCAGTCGCCACTCGAGCAGGCTGGTGCTGCTGAGCATGAATTGATCGCGCGAGCCCAGCGGATCGTTGCGGCGCGTGTTGCGATGCGCGGGTAACAGATACCGCGGCTGCCCATTTTCCATGATCTGCTGGATACCGGCGACGATGATCAGCGGGCCGGTGTAATGCATCGCCAGTTCCACCGGCGTCCACGAGCGCCCGCCATCCGCGCTGAATGCTCCCACGAGTTGCGAGTCCTCGCTGTGCTGATAGTTCATCGAGCATCGCATGGCAAAGCACCACAGCACATCCTGCCCCGGCGGCTTGAACAGGACCGGATTGGCGTAGCCGAACTGCAGCGAACCGAAGCGCTGGTTGTGGTCGAAGATGAAAGCCGGCTCGCTCCAGGTATCGCCATCGTTCGTCGAGACGCTGGCATAGATATCTCCCATGTCGGTCTTCCCAGGAATGCCCGCACCATAAGCCACCACGAGGTGCTTCGGTTTCCACTGTGCGATATACGGCTCCCAGAGCAACGACGCCCCGGGATGCTGTTCCCTGCTGCGCACCACACGCACGTCTTTGACGTCACCGGTGTATTCATCCGGTCCGGCAAAGGCGGCCGACTGAAAAACCGCGATACCGAGGAGGAGAGTGAGGAGTTGTTTCATGGATCGATCACGCCGCGTTACTGCGGGAAAATTGCAGGGCGTAGAGCTTCGCGTTGCGCATGGTCACCTGCACGCTCACCGCTTGTCCCGCCAGCGAGCTAACGTCGGGGCCGTTCTTCCAGCGCACTTCGAAATCGACGTCGTCGTCCTGAATGACTTCGCACTCGTCCGCATTGAATCCCGGAAACGCTTTCCCTTGTGCATCGAGCAACGCCACTCGCGCACTGCCGCCGCCGGTGGTGTGAATGTTCAAGCGCAAGCGGTCTCCTTTGAAGTTCAGCGGCTTCGTGGTGAGCATCCCGCCCGCGTTCGGCGCGTCCATCGAGAGGAAGCCATCGACTCGCTGGGTGGCGCAGTAGATGCCGCCGAGGTTTTTGCCATACCAGGCCGCCCGCGTGGAGGGATCGCGCTCCCACACTTCCGGCCGACCGTGCGTGTAAGGCCAGCCGACGAAATACTGATGCAACCACGGCCCGCGGCGCACCATGCCAAAGCCCATGCTCACGAGCCGCAGGTCGAGATCGCCGTAAAGGCCGGTCGGGATGTAGGGCTGCCGCCAGCGATTCCACGTCACCCCGTCGCGGCTCGTGGCGAAACCGATGTCGAAGGTGCCGTCGTTGCCCGTGAGCGCGCGTGATTTCCATTCCGGGGCCTTGTAGTTTTGGAAATCCGCCGGGAAGGCAAAATAGACATCCGGCGTACCGGGATACGGCATCGCCTCGCTGGTGTAGGGCTGCAAATACGGCTGATCCTTTTCGTCGTAGGCGATCACCGTCGGCAATTCGCGGCTCAGCGTCGGGATCTTGTCCTTGCCCCACACATGGAACGGTGGCACCGAGGCGTCGTAGGGCCACGCCGTCTCGAGGTCGTCGACCGCCACGCGCGCCACGGTCCGGATGGGGTTCCACGCCCGCAGATAGATGACGTATTTCCCAAGGCGCTCATCCCAAAACGCGCTCGGCTGGCTATCGGGGATGAAGGGCAGCGAACGTTCCGCGGCTTCATTCCAGCGCAGGCCGTCGCTCGACGAAGCCACGCACACACCCGCTTTCGCCGGGTCGGGAAAGCCGCGCGTGTAGACCATCCGGTAGCGCTTCTCGGGCGGTGAATGGGGATCAAGAAACACCGTGGCTTCCACGGAAGTCATCGGCAGCAAATTGTTCTCCTTGCCGCCCTCGTAGGCTTTCAGTCCCAGCTTCGGCCGCTCCCAATTCAGCCCATCCATGCTCGTGGCCAGCATGCTGTGCTTCTTTTTCTCCGCATCGTAGCTGTGGTGATAGAGCTTCGCCGTGCCGTTATCGTCGATCACGCCGCAGTAAAAGACAAAACCCAGCGCCTCCCACGGTTGCGTGGGCGTGAGCACCCGCTGAATCCGCTGGGGCCCGTTCAATTGGCGGGCAACACCTTGCGTC
Source organism: Chthoniobacter flavus Ellin428 (assembly GCF_000173075.1). Lineage (GTDB taxonomy): Bacteria > Verrucomicrobiota > Verrucomicrobiia > Chthoniobacterales > Chthoniobacteraceae > Chthoniobacter > Chthoniobacter flavus. The sequence goes on along the minus strand of NZ_ABVL01000010.1, from coordinate 69,338 downwards.
CGGTCGGAATCAATCAGCGCGTCATCGATGAAAAGCTGCCGGCGTTCGCCGATATCGATGGCACTGTGGACCGCCCCGGATTTTGTTTTCTGAATGTCTTCGGCGTGGGCTGACCGCGCCAGGAAAGCGGCGGCGCCAAGACCGCCTGTTTGCAAAAAATTCCGCCGTGTCCAGTTAGTGTTCATGGGGTGAGGAAGCAGGAGCGTGCACCACATTGCCAGCTAGATTCGTCGCCGTGCCCGCGTCATGAATCGGCTCCGCAGTCACATTGTCGTGCACCACGTTGCCCTGTGCGTCCGCCGCGATGGTCAGCGTGCCGACGGGGAAGCTATTGCCGTTCCAAATCCATCCGCTCGCCTGGAGCACATGCTCGCCGGGTTTGCGCAAAATGCAGCCGCGAATCAGCACATTGCTCGACGCCATGGTCTGCGCCGGAGCCGAGACGATCGTGCCTTCGCAAATGTTGTCCGCGAAAACGATGTCCCGGATCGTTGTCATCGCCGGGGTGAGCCGATCGACGAACTGCACGTCGCCGTCGAAGACATTTCCGGTGATGGTGATCCCGTGATAGGTGCAGCCCTTGGACTCGACGCGCGTGTTGAATTTCAGCGTGCTCTTCTGCGTGGTGAGTTGATCGCGGAAGATATTACCCGTCACCACGACATCGTAAATTTCCGAGACATGCGGCTGCGGCTCGGTGCGGAAAAAGAGGCAGGCGCCGCCGTTGCTCTTCTTGATCGTGGATACCGGCTCCACGTCATTGCCGATCACACGGATGTGGTTCGAGCCATCGGTGATATTGATGCCCGTGTAGGTGAACCGCACATGGTTGCCGCGGATCTCCACATTCCGGCTGCCGAAGATGACCTGGGGACCATCCTGCGTATTGTCGATATCATTGTCGGCGATCAGACCGCCGTTGCATTCATCCAGTTCGACCGCCTTGTTCCCGCAGGTATCGATGGTGTTGCCATACACGCGCCAGTTCTTGAACTGCGTGGCCAATCGCGCCGGCTGGGTGTAACCGGTGCCACCGGGCTTGGTGCAACCCGCCGCCTGCTGGGCATCATAGATCCAGCAATTCCGCACGGTGATATTGTCGCACGAAAGGAGCAGTGCCTCGGGCGCGCCCAGGCGGGCATTGAATCCCATGATCGAGCCGCCGCCGATCTTCGCGTTATTCCCCGTGTAGCGTAGATCCTCGATGACCACGTTGCTGGCCGGCGTCGATTCGCTGCCGATCCGCACCGGGTAATAGCGCAGCGGATTCGGTGGCGTCTTCGGATCGAGATAAAGGTGCGTCGCGTAGCCCTGGCCGCGCAGGGTCACCCCGCTCTTCACGATGATCGTCTCATCGCCCGCATGGCGGGTAAGCTTGAATTCACCGGCTCCGAGCTCGACCACGCCGCCACCTCGCTCAGCCGCAGCGTCGATCGCCTTTTGCAAAGCTTCGTCCGCGGGCTTGTCCGGCCCCGGCGCCTCGACACGAATGGCGAATCCATCCGCTCCTTTAGCCGACGCAGGCAGTAAGCCGACCGTCCACATCGCCAAGCAGAGGGCCGGCCATTTCTGAAGCAGCGGGGGCATGGGAAACAGTGGTCAGGGGGTCTACTTCGCGCTTTCCTTGCCTTCGGTGAGCCACTCGAGATTGAAGCGGGCGAGCGTGATGTATTCGCCGGCGAAACCCACCTTGGTCCCGCGGTCGTAGAGACACAGGATCGTCCCGTCCTTGGCCACGGCGATATCGCTATACATGCTCGCCCCGGGCTCGACGGCGCGTTTCACCGGCCACGTCTTGCCCTCGTCGTAGCTGAGTTGCACGGTCAGATTTTTGCGGTCGCGAAACCGGCCGGCGACTCCTTTTCCATCCTCGCGCGAGACATTGTCGGGATTGCAAAAGAGGATGCGATTCTTGCCGCCGTTCCTGGCCAGCGAATAGCGCACCATGCTGGCCATGCAGATCGGCTCGAGCAACGCGTCGTCGAACTTCGGTGTGCTCCAATTGGTCGCGCCGTCCTTGCTGATCGTGGCCAGCCGCCGGTGGGCCTTCGATTCGCTGCGCACATTGAGCATCACACTGCCGTCGGCGAGCTCGATCGCGATGGTCTCGTTGGGGTTGATCCATTCTTCCGTGTTGGGCACGGCGATCTCGCCGTGGTGCCAGGTCTTGCCCTGGTCGTCGCTGTAGATCGTCGCGGTCACCGAGGGATGGTGCCCGTTGTTGCCCGTGGCCAGAGAAAGCCACACGGGCACGACAAGCCGGCCGTTGCGGAGCTGGATGCCGTGATCCGGGCCGGTCGCCAGCACTTTCCACGCGTAGGCGGGACGGAAGCCTTCAAAAGCGCTTGTGATCTCCACCGGTGTGCTCCAGGTCTGGCCGTCATCGGTGCTGCGCTGGTAGAAGCAGCGCATGTATTCGAGGCAGAAGAGCATGTGCACCGTGCCGTCGCGATCGGCGATGAGCACGGGGTTGTTGTAGGTCACGTCGTTCGGGTCGACGCCTTTCACCTTCAGCGAAGCGGGGTTCTTCGTTTTTGGACCCGGCACGTTGGCGATGCTCTTGAAATCGCTCCACGTCTTGCCCTCGTCCGTCGAGCGTTTGAGGACGATTTCGATCTGGTCCCAATCGCCGCCCTTCTTCCGCGCCTCGCACCAAGCAAGCACAGTTCCCTTGGCCGTGACGACGATACCGGGAATGTGGAAGAGCTTGTAACCGCCATCGCCCGCGGTGAAGAGGTCGCTTTTCTCGAGAAAAGGTTCGGCGGCAGAAACCGTGGAGAGGGAAAGCGCAGCCAGCAGGCAGCAAAGGAGGGATCGCATGGGCGGGAATCTGGCGGAGCGTGCGTGCGGAGGGAAGCCGGGGTTACTGGTCAGTTGAATTGACCAGTTAAGCAAATCGCTAAAAGTCCTGAAACCTTGACCACGCATCACTTCGTCAATACGGTGCCACCATGTCGAACGGCTCCGCCGACAACGCACTGACCCTGGAATCCATCCTGCGTCCACTGGGCGACCGGGCGTCCGCCGAATTGACCCAGGCGTTGGTGGACCTGCGACTGGATGAGGCCGCGCAACGTCGATATGAAGAGCTGGCCACCAAAAACACCGAAGCAACCCTCGCCGACAATGAACGCGAGGAACTGGCGGAATTTGTGGCGTTGAACCGTTTCGTCAGCACGCTCAAAGCCGAAGCAATCCTCGCCCAGCGTAGGCACGCGGCGTGATCGACTCCATCACGACTCGACTGGTCCGGGGGGCAATCAACTCGCCCTCACGTCACAAGCACCGTGCACTTCTCGTGCAACTCGGTATGCTCTGAAACTGCCTTCTCGTGTAATTCTTCCATGACTCGCGTCCCTCTTTTTCTAGCGGTACTCACGACGGTCGCCTTCGCTGCGGACAAACCCTTTGCCATCCAGGTCGTCGACGAGGCCACCGGCCGCGGCGTGCCGATGGTGGAATTGGAAACGATGGACAATCAGCTCTATGTGACCGACAGCGCCGGTCGCGTGGCGTTTAACGAACCGGGGCAGATGAATATGCCGGTGTGGTTTTCCATGCGCTCGCACGGTTACGAATTCCCTACCGATGGCTTCGGCATGACCGGCCAGCGTTTTACCACCGCACCGGGCGGAAACAGTGTGGTGAAGATCAAGCGCCAGAACATCGCCGAGCGTCTCTGCCGCCTCACCGGCCAGGGCATCTATCGTGACAGCGTGTTGCTCGGCGAAAAAGTGCCGCTCGCCGAGCCGCTGACCGATGGCGGCGTAGTCGGCCAGGATTCCGTGCAAGCGGTTGTCTATCGCGGACGTATTTTCTGGCTCTGGGGCGACACGATGCGGATGTCCTATCCGCTCGGCAATTTTCGCACGAGCTGCGCTTGGTCCGATCTGCCCGACAAAGGCGGCCTGCCACCCGAACAGGGCGTGAATCTTCACTACATCACCGACAAAGATGGCTTCGCCAAGGAGATGTGTCCGCTGGAACATAAGGAGGGCGTGGTGTGGCTCTTCGGCCTCGCCGTAGTGCGCGACGACAAGGGTGAAGAGCGTCTCATCGCCCACTATTCGCGCCGGGGCGGGCTGGACAAAAAGTTTGAGCACGGCATCGCGGTCTTCAACGACGAGAAGGAAATCTTCGAGCGCGCGGCCACCTTGCCGATGAATGAAAAGTGGCGCTTCCCGCGCGGACGCGTCACGCCGATCCGCGAGGGCGACACGGATTATCTCTACTTCGGCGACGCTGGTCCCTGCATTCGCGTGCCGGCGCGCTTGAGCGACGTTTGCGATCCGAGCAAATATGAGGCGTGGACCTACATCGGCGCCACCGGACCGCGCCGCCGCGCCGATGGTTCGCTCGATTTCGCGTGGCGCAAGGACGCGCCGCCTGCCGAATCGCCCGAGGAAGCACGACTCGTCCAGCATCACCTCATCAAGCCTGAAGAATGCCGCGTGATGCCCGAGGACGTGGCCACGCATCAGCGCATCGAACTGCACGAGGGCAGCGTGTATTGGAATGCGTATCGCCAGCGCTGGGTGCTCATCGCGGTGCAGCACGGCGGCAAGCCGTCGTTTCTTGGGGAGGTCTGGTACGCGGAATCTGCCGCGCCGACCGGCCCGTGGACCCACGCCGTGAAGATCGTGACTCATAACCAGTATTCTTTCTACAACCCCACCCAGCATCCTTTCTTCGACGAGGATGGCGGACGCAAAATCTATTTCGAAGGCACCTACAGTTTCACTTTCTCCGGCCGGAAGGACCGCACGCCGCACTACGACTATAATCAGATCCTCTATCGGCTCGATCTGTCCGACCCGCGGTTGAAGCCGGCGCAGGAGTAGACGTTCCATCTTAGAATCGCCACGCATGGGGGTAATGCTGCTAAGCTTCTTCTCCCCCAATGAACCTGCGCCCCCTCGTCCTTTCCGTTCTCGCCTTCGCCACGGCCTCTGCTTGGGCCGTCGACGGCAACCGGCTCACCTATCTCGACGACAATTCGCCGTTCTGGCCGACGGCGCAGTCGCCGAAATTCATCACCCCGCAGTGGGTGGGCGAACCGGGCGTCGATGCCGTGGTTATCCTCGCCATCGACGACATGCGCAACACGCCGAACACCCCGGAGGGCAAACCGGGCACGGCGAAGTATGAGGCGTTTCTCCGTCCGATCCTCGATCGACTGAAGAAGATCGAGCCCGCGCATGGCGGCGATGGCCGCGCACCGCTCAGCATCATGACCAACACGGTCGTGCCCAGCGACCCGCAACTCGGTTCCTGGCTGCAAGAAGGTCTCACCTTCGAAAGCCACACCCTCACGCATCCCTGCCCGTGTCTCGGCAAGGCGACCTTCGAGGAAGCGCAGCGCGTCTATCACGAGAGCGTGGATCTGCTGAATACGGTGCCCGGCAATCACCCGGTCGCGTTTCGCATGCCATGCTGCGACTCGATGAATTCGGCCAGCCCGCGTTTCTATTCGGAGATCTTCAATCACCCGAGTTCGCAGGGGTATTTCCTGAGCATCGATTCCTCGGTCTTCACCCTGCCGCCGGGCGCGCGCTTCACGAAGTATTTCCCCGATGCCATGCGTCCACCGATGAAGCGTTCGCTCGGCGATTACGCCGGCTTCATCGATGACTATCCCTATCCCTACGTCATCGGAAAGCTGTGCTGGGAATTTCCCTGCATGGTCCCGAGCGACTGGGAATCCTTCAACGTGCAGGGCGCCAACTCGCCCACCATGCTCGACGATTGGAAGGCCGCGCTCGATCATGTGGTGCAGAAGCAGGGCGTCTTCACCGCGGTGTTTCATCCGCATGGCTGGAGTGCACCGGAGCAGTGGGTGGAGTTCATCGACTATGCGGAGAAGACCTACGGCAAGCGGGTGAAGTTCCTCAATTTCCACGAAGCTCTGGAGCGCCTGGAGAAGAATGCCCTCGGCGACAGCCTCCGCTCCACAGAAGGCAAGGACAACGGCGTGCGCCTGCTCGATGTGGATGGCGATGGCTACATGGACATCGTCGAAGGCGGACCGGGCCGGCACGTGACCCGCGTGTGGCAGCCGAAGGAAAACCGCTGGCGCGATTGCCCGACGCCGACCGGCGCTCGCGCTCGACAATGCGGGCTGGCGACACACGGTGGCGGCTTCTTTCGGGGTCATCCGGCCCTCCGGCGCGGCGACGTTGTTCGCCCTCGAATCCGATCCCAAGGCGTGGACCTTCACGGACGGTAAATGGACGCTCGACGAACCGCTGACCCACGGTCTTCCCGGCGGATCGAAATTGCTCCTGCGGGACTTCGATCATGACGGCGTCTGTGAGTTGCTCGCCAATCGCGATATCTCGGCGTGGGATGAAAAGGAGCAGCGCTGGAAGCCGGCGGATTTCAATCTGCCACCGGACTGCGCCGCGCTGAATTCCCACGGCGACGACAACGGTCTCCGCTTCATCGATCTCAATGGCGATGGCTTCGAGGACGTCGTCCAATCGAACGGCGACGGTTACGTCATCTATATCTGGGCCGGCACGGTGAAGGCCCGGCTCGGCTGGAGCCGGGGCTGGCCGCACCTCGTGGCGAAAGGCCCGGCGGCCACCGACCTCAAGACTGCGAAGATTTTGCCCTTCGTGAAGGATGGCCGGAACTTCGGGGCGTGGGTGCACAGCGACCGCATCGTCTGGCAAAACGAAGCGCTTTACTCGCTCGATTCGGACACCGTGCAGCGCACCTTCAAGGAGCTCATCGCCTTCGCCATGCCGCCGCCGAAGTCGCCGATGGATTCGCTCACGTCCATGCAATTGCGCCCCGGCTTCACCGCGGAACTCGTGGCCTCCGAGCCGCTGATCGAGAGCCCGGTCTCCTTCGATTGGGACGCGCAGGGCCGGCTTTGGGTCGTGGAGATGCCAGACTATCCGCTCGGCATGGATGGCAACGGCAAGCCGGGCGGCAAGGTCAAGATTCTCACCGACAGCAAGGGCGATGGCCATTACGACCAAGCGACGACCTTCCTCGATGGTTTACCCTTTCCCAATGGCGTCATGCCCTGGCGCAACGGCGTTCTCATTTCCTCCGCGCCAAATATCCTCTTCGTCACCGAAACCAATGGCCAGGCCACCGACCAGCGGGTGCTTTTCACCGGCTTCCGCGAAGGTAATCAGCAGCATCGGGTCAATGGCTTCGAAATGGGGCTCGACGGCTGGATTTACGGCGCCAACGGCGACAGCGGCGGCGCAGTCAAATGGCGTGAGGTATTAGCGGGACGCGACTTCCCGTTTCCGGGCCGGATTCCGGTGAGTTCGAAGCGGAAAAGCGGCTCGACACAGTACGGCCGCCATCGCGACGACTGGGGCAACTGGTTCGGCAACTACAACTCCGCGTGGCTCTGGCACTACACCATCGCCGAGCACTACCTCCGACGGAACCCACGCCTTGCCGTCAAGACGACGAAGCAACAACTCGCCAACTATCCCGACTCCACGCGCGTCTTCCCAATCAGCGAGTTGCCGATTCGTTTCAATGACCCGCAAGCCCTCGGCCATGTCACCAGCGGTTGCAGCGCGGTGCCGTATCGCGAAGAGCTCTTCGGGCCCGGCTTCGCGACGAGCATCTTCGCCTGCGAGCCGGTGCACAACGTCGTCCATCGCGAAGTGCTCGCCCCAGACGGCGCGACCTTCATCAGCCATCGCGCGAACGACGAACAAGACCGCGAATTCCTCGCCAGCAAAGACCCCTGGTTTCGGCCGGTGTTCCTCAAGACCGGCCCCGATGGCGCACTCTATGTCGCGGATTTCTACCGCTTCGTGCTCGAACATCCCGAATGGATTGCGCCGGAAACGCTCAGCCGTCTCGATGTCCGCGCCGGCGCCAGTAAAGGCCGCATCTATCGCATCTATCCGACGGGCGCGAAGCTGCATCCCATCCCCAACCTGGCGAAACTCGACAACGCTGGACTGGTCGCCGCGCTCGAGAGCCCGAATGGCTGGCAGCGCGACACCGCGCAACGCCTCCTCTACGAGCGCAACGCGCAGGACGCCGTGCCAGCGCTCAAAAAACTGGTGACCTCCGCGCAGAGCCCGAAGACCCGCGTGCAAGCGCTGGCCACGCTGAATGTGCTGCACGCCATCGATAGCGACATCGTCCGCAGCGCGTTGCACGATGCCCGGCCCGAGGTGCGCACCGAGGCCATCCGCGTCAGCGAGTCGCTGGCCGACCAAACCAGCGATGTGCTGACCGCCCTGGCCACCATGGTCGACGACACCGATTTCGTTGTGCGGCATCAACTCGCGCTCAGCCTCGGTGCGTTTCACGATGAACGCGCGACAACGGCGTTGGCCACGCTCGCCGAGCGCAGTGGCGAGCAACCGCAAATGCGTCTCGCGATTCTCTCCTCGCTCGCGCCGGAAAATCCGCTCTTCGCCAAGCTCAACGTGGCCAACGCGACGGTGATCCCGAAGATCGTGCTGCCCAAGCCGACCACCGCGGATCGCGCGAAGGTCGTCGCCAGCTACGCCAGCGTCGCGGACCTCAAGGGCACGCCGGGGCACGGGCACGAATTGTTCCTGCAGAACTGCAGCATCTGCCATCACCTCAAGGGTGAGGGCAAGGAAGTGGGCCCGGATCTCGGCCAGGTCGGCGACAAGCCGGTCGACTGGCTGCTCACCGCGATCTTCGATCCCAGCGCCGCGGTCGAGGCGCGGTATCTCATGCACGTTCTCAAGTTGAAGAACGACACTGAGCTTTCCGGCATCATCTCCGCGGAAACCGCCAATAATATCGTCCTGCGTCTTCCCGGTGGGACGGATCTGCCCGTGCTCCGCGTGGACATCGTCAGCGACCAGGCGACGAATCGCTCGCTCATGCCGGAGGGCCTGGAAACGGTGCTCAAGCCGCAGGACGTGGCGGATGTGATTTCGTATCTGCGGGCGAAATAGAGGGGTGGTAAGAAACACCCAACATCCAACATCCAACATCCAATGAGTTTCCTTTCGAAAACGCCATCTCGCACGAGAACGCGCTCTCGCTGCGGAGCCATTGGACGTTGGATGTTGGGCGTTGGATGTTGGATGTTCTGCCTTCTTTTCTGCCACGCCGCTCCTCCTCCCTCTCGCATGGTCATGACCTGGGTCCCTCCCTATGCGATCGACAAGTGCCGGGCACGTCTCCACGAGGACATCGACGGCGTTGGTCCGAAGGACGCGCTCACCCATCTCGCCCTGCAATTCTGGCTGCCCACCCGCGCCGGCGGCGTGGAGAAGACGACCCGTTACGGCGAGATCAGCGACGCCACGGTGATCGAATTTCGTGACTGGGCGCACCAGCACGGTATTCGTGCGATGCTCTGCGTTTACAACAGCGTCAACTCCTGGGACTGGACGCTGGCGCAGGCCGGCTTCGCCGAACACCGCGAAGAGTTCGCTCGCGCGCTGGTCACCGAGATGGAACGACTCGGGCTCGATGGCATCGACATCGATTTGGAGGGCAGTGGCGACTTCGACTCGTCGAAGGAATCGTATCTCACCTTCATTCGCGACCTCGCCCCGCGGGTGCATGCGCTGAAGAAGCAACTCACCGTCGACAGCTTCGCCTACAAATGGAACGCGCCCAACCAGACTTGGTGGGCGGACTTGTTCCCGCAGGTCGATGGCGTCAACACCATGGGCTACGAACGCATCGGCGCGAAGGCCGCCGAATGGCGGGCCTACGCCGCGCAAAAGGCTGCCGCGGGCAACAACGCCGCGAAGCTCCTCATCGGCGTTTCCGGTTCCAAGACAGACTGGCTCGGCAACACCGCCGCCGAACACATGGATTGGATCGCGAAGGATGAGAGCGTCGGGGTTGCCATTTGGGATGCGCGCTTCAGCGCTCCGTACTGGCAGACGGCGGCGGCGTGGAAAGCTCTCGCCAGGATGCGCTCTGGACGTTGAAAAACATCCGATGAATTTCTCTTCGAAGACGGCCTCTCCATTGAAAACGCGCTCCCGCCGCGGGGCCATTGGAAGTTGGATATCCTTCGACAAGCTCAGGACCTTGAGCTTGTCGAAACGGTTGGGCGTAGGCTGTTGGCTGTTCTGCCTTTTCTCCCCCTGCCTTTTCCTCCATGCCGAATCTCCTTCCGCGCGCATCGTGATGACCTGGATCCCGCCCTACGACGTCGCCAAATGCCGCGCGAGGCTGCAGCAGGATGTCGACGGTCTCGGCCCCAAGGACGCGTTCACTCATCTCGGGCTCCAGTTCTGGGTTCCGACCCGCGAGGGCGGCGTAGAGAAAGCGCCGCGTTACAAGACTAGCGACGCGACCATCGCGGAGATCCGGGATTGGGCGCACCAGAATCACATTCGCCTGATGCTCTGTGTCTATAATTACGTCGATAAGTGGGACTGGCCGCTGGCCCAGGCGGCTTTTGCTGAACACCGCGAAGAGTTCGCCCAAGCGCTCGTCGCCGAGATGGAGCGCCTCGGCCTCGACGGGATCGATATCGACCTCGAAGGCAACGGTGACTTCAGGACTTCGAAGGAACCTTACCTCGCGTTCATTCGCGATCTTTCGACGCGCGTTCACGCACTGCACAAACAGGTCACCGTGGATAGCTTCGCGGATACTTGGAATGCGCCCAATCGAACGTGGTGGCCGGAGCTGTTTCCGTTGGTCGATGCGGTCAATTCCATGGGCTACGAATACATCGGCGTGCATGCCACGGAGTGGCGCGCTTATGCCGCGCAGAAGGCGGCCGCGGGTGACAATGCTGCCAAGCTACTCATCGGAATGCCGGGTGCCAAGGACCAGTGGCAGGGCAACACGGCCGCCGAGCACATGGAGTGGATCTTGAACGATGGCCAGGTGGGGATTTCCATTTGGGATGCCAGTTTTAGCGCACCCTACTGGCACACGCCGGAAGCGTGGAAGGGCCTGGCCAGGATGCGCGCGGGACACTGATCAGAGAATACGCTCCGATTCGGAGCGCGTTCCGTTAATTTCGCGATCGCGTGCGGAGCTGGCGCTTCAAGACACCGTAGAGGATCGCCATCAAACCGAGCGATGAACCGACGAGGATCGTCGTCGCGTAGGTGAGCACGCTGATGCGCAGCATGTAATAGTGCCCGAAGATGTACATGTCGTAGTGCTTCTCCGGGCTGAAGAAGACATTGATGGCGCGCAGGCGGCGGTAGTCGTTTTGCTCCGTCTCCGCCTTGGCCACGAGGTCGGTCACCTTCTGGTTCGTGTAAAGACGCTCCGCCGTCACCCCGGAATGGCTCTTCAGCGCGCCGGCATCGAGCGGTTTGCCGTCGAGGATTTCATCCACGCGCTTCAGCTTCTTCTCAATGTCCCGCGGCGTCGCCGCCTCCAGGCCGCTGAGCAAGGCGAGCGTGTCCTTCAGGTCTTCGAGTCGTGCGGCTTCGGCGTCGGAGCGGTTCTTCTTGGACACGAGATCGTCCATCTGTTTTTGCAGACGGTCCTGCCGGATTGTCAGCGGATTGAGCTTCGCCTGCGCCACGATCAACGCCTCGTAACTATAGTGCGTCGCCACAAAGCGGCTGATTAACGGCACACGCAACGCCGAGTCGTCACGCCTCCCCTGCGCGCTCGCTTCGGGATGCCGGGTCAGCCAGCGTTTGAAGCCGTAGATGAAATCCATGTCGCGATTCATCTCCTCGTATTTGATCAACGCGCCACCAAAGATGAGCTGCGGAATCAAGACCAGCGGCACGAAATTCGCCGCCGTCTTCGCATCGGCCACGATCGAGGAGATGACCAGGCCGAGACTCGTCCCGCTGGCCGCGGTGATGAACATGAAGAAGAAATATTCCCAGAACATCCCGCGGATCATCAGGATCTTGTTCCCGACGAGCACAAACAAGATGCATTGCACCGCGGAGAAGAGCGCCAGCGTGGTGAACTTCGCGAAGATGTAGTACGGCAGCTTGACGTCGAGATTGCGCTCGCGATGCAGCACCACGCGATCGCGAATGATGTCATCCACGCTATTCATCAGGGCGAGGAACATCGCCACGAGCAGGCTGATGAAGATGTAAGTGGGAATGTGAAACGCGCTGGCGAAATCGTACTTGCCCGATTCGTCGTCGGTGAAATAGAGCGCCCAACCGATGATCGCCGCGAGCGCCGGCGCCACGAGCAGCGTGATGATGAGATTTCCCCGGTTGCGCACCTTCGACATGAAGGCGCGGCGGACGAGCGTGCGAAATTGCGTCCACTCGTCGTGCCAGCGAATCGGTTCCTTCTTGCGCAGCGGCGGGATGGCCGGCAAGGGCTGCGGCCCCTGCTTGCGCAGGTTCACCTGCTTCATGTCCTGCAGCAGGCGGAAGCTCTCGTATTTGTCCCGCCAGTAATCCGGCGAGAAGCGGCGCGCGGGCACGAGTTGTCCCTGGCTGTTTTCCTCGTAAATGATGTCGCCGCTCAGGTCGCGCAACGGCGTCTCCAGCACGTCGAAGATAAATTCCGGCCGGGTCGTGCCGCACGCGGGGCAACCTCCGAGTTCCGTGCCGAAGTGCTGTTCGTGCTCCGCCGCCGCAAAGTAGCTGAGCATCTCGGTCGGCGTGCCGTAGAAGACCATGCGCCCGCCCTTGTCGAGCAGCAGCGCCTTGGAAAACATCTGGAACAGCTTCGAGGTCGGCTGATGCAGCGTCACCAGCACGATCTTGTTGTGCGCCATCGAGCGAATGATCTCGATGACGTGCTCGCTGTCCTTCGAGCTCAGGCCGCTGGTCGGTTCATCGAAGAGATACACATCCGCGCTGGAGACCATATCGAGGCCGATGTTCAGGCGCTTGCGCTCACCGCCGGAGAGCGTCTTCTTGATCGCGCTGCCCACGATATTGTCCCGCCGTTCGCTGAGCCCGAGTTCGGTCAGCTTGCCTTCGATACGCCGTCCGCGATCCCGGCGTGACAGGTGCGGCGAGCGAATCGCCGCGGCAAAACTCATGTTTTCCTCGATCGTCAGATGATCGTCGAAGGCGTCATCCTGCGGGATGTAACTCACGAAACGCCGCAGTTGCTCAACATTATCGTAGAGCGATTGCCCGTTGAGCAGGATCTCCCCCTGGCTGGGCTGAAGCTGCCCGGAAAGCGCGCGCAGCAGCGTCGATTTACCCGAACCGCTCGCGCCCATCACGCAGACCATTTCGCCGCGATTCACGCTGAAGGAAATGCCATCGAGGCCGGTGTCGTGCTTGCCAAAGCGATGGGTCACGTCCCGCACTTCCAGGCTGGAAATGATGTTGCGCTCCTCCTCGATGATCCGTTCGGCGAAGTTGCAGCGCAGCACCTGGCCCGGTATCGATGCGGATGGTGTCGCCGTCCTTTAAATCCGCCGTCTGCCGCACCGGCGTCTCATCAACGAGGATCGGCCGATCCGCATGGATCACCTCCAGCTTGCCCACGCGACTTTCGTAATCGCAAAGAATCTTGAGCAGCACATCCCCGCTCGTGCCGGGGGAGAGCAGGATGTCATCGACATCAAGCAGCGAGGGGTTGTTCGAGACCAGATAGCCGGTCTTGTAAGCCTTGAGCTGGAAACGCCCACCGAGCGCCCGGGCGCGCCTGCGCAATTCATTCAGCGGCAGCTCCGAGTCGTTATGGAAGACGATCTTATCGTCGAGCGTCGCCTCGATGATCGTGCCGTAGCGCAAGGCAACGCCATTGAGCAGCGCATCGACATCCTTCAACGCGCGCACCTGCACCTTGAGGCCGAATTTCACCTCGAGACACGATTCGCGCGAACGCTCCTTCTCGAGCTGCACCTCGTCGTTGTGATCGATCGACAGATAGATCTGCGCGAGGGCGACATTCTTCTTCGCGTTAAAGTAATAGGCGAGATCCTGGTAAGTGAGCACCTGCTCGCCGAGCACGATGCGTTGCCCGGAATACACGCGGCAAAACGCTCCCGGCCCCAGCGGACGCCCCCGCACCACGATGCCCTTCGAGCTCTGGTTCTTGAGCAAAATGAGATCGTGATACCGAAACGCCACCAACCGCTCGTTCCCCGCCAACCCTTTCAGCTTCACGTCGGACTGCCCATTGGAGCCAAAGGTCAGCGATTCCAAGGGAGACTGCCCCTGCTGATAGATATTCTTGTCCGTATCCTCAGCGGCATTGAGCTGATAAACGATGTCGATCGCTTGTGCCGCCATCCCCAGCTGCGTCATGAACGAATAGAACGTCACCACCTGCTGCTGCTCCATCCCAGCCTTGGAAATAAGGTCGTAGAGCTGCACCCCGAGCATCACCTTGCGCTCCGTGCTCAGTTCGCCCGCCAGCTTCTTGGCCATGGCCCCGAGGTCCTGGTTTTCGTTCAGCGCCTGGCGGAAGAGCTTGCGCAGCTCGGAATACACCGCCTCCGGGTAGTCATAGCGGAGAAAGCCCAGCGAGGAGTCGATTTCTTCCTCCAGCACCTCGCCGTTGGCCTTGGAAAAGGCCGCGAGCACCTGGATGAGCAGCGGGAGCAGGTTCGGGCTCTCCGTCACCGTCCGCGGCTTGCGCATCCACCGGCGGCTCACATTCTCCGCGATCCGGCGCACCCGTTGTAAAAGCGGGAGGGCAGGCGGCTTCTCGCTGAGAGTTTTAGCGTAACCGTGGTCTGATGTGCTCATTAAGGGTTGGCCGGAATCACTTTTCGAAAGGACGCGGGGTGAAGGGTGGAGAGACTGAAGGGCTGGAACTCCAACCTGTATCCTTCATACTTCCTCGCGCCGCCTTCCAATAAAAAATACTCGCGGTTGACCAAATGTCGATCCGCCCTAGGTTTCGGCGCCGGTTGTCACCCATTGCGTTCGCTGCCTCGTTCAGTTACGTTGTTGTGTTTCGCTCAGGCAACCAGACCACTAGTAATATGGCTCAACCCGATCCACGCTCACCCAAAGGCAACCGCCCACCCAACAACAATGGTGGCAACGGGCCGACCGAACCACCCTTCAATTGGAGAGCGCTCCTCTTGGTGGCTGCGGCTATCGGTCTCCTTTGTCTCGCCTACGTCTTCAAAAACGGACCGATGGAGAACCACGGTCGCCTTATCCGCAGTTCAAGGAGATGCTGGAAAAAGACCAGATCGCCAAAGACAGGGGCATCGAACTGATTTCCGAACCCGGCAGCGCTACCGATTACCTCGGCTTCTGGAAAAAGCCCACTCCGCCCGCCACGCAGCCGGAGAAATACAAGACGCAGGTCAATCTGGAGTACAACAAGTACCTTCAGTGGACCCTGGAGGATAAATACGGGATCGCGGTCACTCCGAAATCCGACAGCAATCTCGTCCTGAGCACGCTGCTGGGCATGACCCCGATCCTGCTCTTCCTGCTGCTCCTCTATTTCTTCTTCCGCCAGCAGATCCGCATGGCCGGCAAGGGCGCGCTGAACTTTGGCAAGTCCAAGGCCCGCATGCTCTCGCGCGACAAGAACAAGATCACCTTCAAGGACGTGGCCGGGGTCGAGGAAGCCAAGGAGGAAGTCACCGAGATCGTCGAGTTCCTGCGCGATCCGAAGAAATTCCAGAAGCTCGGCGGACGCATTCCCAAAGGCGTGCTCATGGTCGGCTCGCCCGGCACGGGCAAGACGCTGCTCGCCCGCGCCATCGCCGGCGAGGCGGATGTGCCGTTCTTCTCCATTAGCGGTTCGGATTTCGTGGAAATGTTCGTCGGCGTCGGCGCCAGCCGCGTGCGCGACATGTTCGAGCAGGGTAAGAAATCCGCGCCGTGCCTCATCTTCATCGATGAAATCGACGCCGTGGGCCGTCATCGCGGACACGGCATGGGCGGCGGTCACGACGAGCGCGAGCAGACGCTGAACGCGTTGCTCGTCGAGATGGACGGCTTCGATACTCAGGAAGGCGTCATCATCATCGCCGCGACCAACCGTCCCGACGTGCTCGATCCCGCGCTCCTGCGCCCGGGCCGTTTCGATCGCCAGGTCACCGTCCCGCTGCCCGACGTGAAGGGCCGCGAGGAAATCCTGCGCGTGCACGCCAAGAAGGTGAAGCTCGCCGAGGATGTCGACCTTTCCGTCACCGCCCGCGGTACGCCCGGTTTCTCCGGCGCAGAGCTGGCGAACGTCATCAACGAAGCCGCCCTCATCGCCGCCCGTCGTGGCCTGAAAGCCATCACGCAGGATGAGTTCGAAGAAGCGCGCGACAAGGTGCGCTGGGGCCGGGAGCGCCGCAGCCTCGCCATGAGCGACAAGGAAAAGGAAAACACCGCTTACCACGAAGCCGGCCATGCCCTGCTCTGCGAGCTGGTCGAATACATGGACCCGCTGCACAAGGTCACGATCATCCCGCGCGGCCCGTCGCTCGGTTCCACGATGTATCTGCCGACGGAGGACAAGTATACGCACCGCAAACGGGAACTGCTCGACCGCCTGGTGGTCATCATGGGCGGCCGCGTCGCAGAAGAGCTGATCTTCGGCGATGTGACCAATGGCGCCCGTGGCGACATCGGCCAGGCGACGGGTATCGCCCGCAAGATGGTCTGCGAATGGGGCATGAGCGAGAAGATGGGCATGGTCGAGTACGGCCAGCATGAAGACCACGTCTTCCTCGCCCGCGACCTCGGTCACCAGCGCGAATACAGTGAAGCCACGGCCCTGGAAATCGACACCGAAGTCCGCAAACTGTGCGACGACGCTTACGCTCGCGCGGTGAAGCTGCTCACCGATGGTCGCAGCAAGCTGGAAGCGATCGCCAAGGCGCTGCTCGAATATGAGACGCTGGACCGAAAGCAAATCCGCGAGCTCATGGATCACGGCCGCATCATCACCCCGCCGCCGGCGGCCAAGCCGCCACGCGCCGAGCCCCCGCCGCTCACCCGCGCGCAGGGCACGACCATCGCGCCGGATTATCCGCCCGGCCTGACGGAAGCCCCGGCATAGCAGGGAGACAAATCAGAAGATTCAAAAGCGGCGCAGTTGAAAAACTGCGCCGCTTTTCTTTTTCCGGGTTCTTTTGTGTGTGATTTGGAGCGGGGCGCCCCGATGGCGAGGTGGCGGGGCACGGAGTCGAAAGCCGGGGCTTCGAGACGCCGCTTTACCAGAGGCTATCGCTGGTTGTTCGACCGGGTTCTTCGACTGCGTTCCGGTCGTTACACTCCCTCCACTTCGCTCAGAATGACCGCGAGGAGGGCGGCTTATTTATTTAGCGTGGCAAGCTCCGGCATCCATCGCTTGCGAATCATTCGATGAAATCACCGCACAAAGGTACTTCATCCTTCCGCCTTCCTCCTTCATCCTTCCCCCATGTCCGGCCCGACCCCCAAGCCGTTTACGAAAGAGGAGCTTCCCTCGCTCGCGCGCAATGTCATCCAACGCGCGAAGTTCCCGCAACTAGCGACCATCGATGGCGACCAACCTCGCGTCCGCCCAGTCTCGCCCGTGCGGGTGGATGACGATTTCACCATCTACGTTGCCAACCTGCGCAGCTACGGCAAAACGCACGAGATCGCCGCGAATCCCAAGGTCGAGCTCAACTATCTGGACGACGACCATGACCAGGTGCGAATCACCGGCGTCGCCGAGGTCCTGACCGACAGCGCGATTCTGCACGAAATCTGGGAGCACAATGCGCTGCTCCGCCGGTATCTCGGTTCGCCGGATAATCCCGAGCTGATCATCTACCGCATCCGCCCGAATCGCGTCCGCTTCATGCGCGAATGGGCGTTGGAATATCACGACGTGCCGCTATCGGAATAGGGCGGCACACGGAATCTTCGGAGGGAAGCGCTCCTGCGCGATCCCCCACTTTGTCCAGCCGCGCCCCAGAAAAACGGGGAACTCGCAGGAGCGCATCCCTTCGCGTTCGCCTCGCGCAACCGCCAGTTTCGTTGAACCTGGCTGCAACTTCCTTGAACTCGTCTACAACCCGGAAGTAGCGATTTTCTTGATTTCAAGCAAAAACAGCACCTTTGCGACTAAGGCGATTCACGCGCGCGGGTTGAGTCTGGCAGAGGGGAAACAATCCCTCTTCCACCATGCTTTGGAGCCTCTTCATTAAAATCTACGCCACTGCGGCGATCAGCTACGTTTTCGTGGCTGCTGGCTACTTTTCGTGGCGGCACTGGGCGCGGAAATAATCCTCCGCATCCACCCGCACGGTTAGCCCCCGCGTGCTTGCTGGCTGCCATCTTTGTCTTCGGCTGTCCCCCCAGACACCCGCCCGGCGACCATCCACCCGCCGACTCGCGAATCTCCCTTAGCGGGTCGAACGCGTCCCGCGACTTTCTGTCCAATTCTGCGGGTAAATTAAGACACGACACCTTGCCTGCGTTCATTGACAAAGCGACAGGGCGTTCCAATACTGCTTTCAAACATGAGTCTCGATTTGAACGATCTGCTGCGCGATTGGCCGCATGAGCCCGGCATGATCAAGGTACGCAAAATACTGGGCAGCGACGGCAAGGAGAAAATCCAGCTGCGGATCGACCTTGGCCTCATTCAAATGGAAACGTCTGGCCGCCCGGACGGACAGGAGCCTCATGATTGCGAATCCCTGCTCGAGTATCACCAGCAGCGCGCCAAGCGGAACGAGAAAAAGGGCGAGAAATACGCGCTCGATGCCGAGGAAGTCGGCGAGCTCCAGCAGGAGGGCATCCAGTATTACCACCGCTACATTTCCCTTTTTCAGCTCAGCGACTACGTAGGCGTCATTCGCGATACCCAGCGGAACATCGACATGTTCAATTTCGTCTCCGAGCACGCCCAACCCGAGGAACTGGCCCAATCGGTCGAGCAATTCACGCCCTATGTGCTGATGATGCAGACCCGCGCCAAGGCTTCGATCGAACTCGAGCGCGAGGAATTCGCCACCGCGGTGAAGAAGATCGAGGAAGGCATCGAGCAAATCCGCGCCTTTTACGAAGGAATGGAAAACCCTGAGGCTGGGGCCAACAGCCCGGAGCTCGGTTTCCTTACGGAATGGGTGGAGGAAGTGCGCGCCAAGCAACCGCTGACCAAGCTGGAGAAGATGCGGCGCGAAATGGACAAGGCCATCGCCAACGAGGCCTACGAACGCGCCGCCGAGCTGCGCGATCTCATCCGCCAACAGCAGCAAAATAAAAAGTAATGCCCTCGCGGCGGCCCCCCCTCCTCCGCGCTTGCGCGCTCCTGTTGCTCTCGCTGACCGCGACTTTCTTCGCGGGCTGTGGGAATGACCCTAATCTCCAGCCCGAGCACGAAAAGCGAGCTGACGGCTCGCCGTGGCAGGTGCGTTACAGCTACATGCCGGATGATCCCCGGTCGCTCGATCCGCAGTTCGCCTACGACCAGATGAGCCGACGGCTGCTCGAGCCTGTGGTGGATACGCTGCTCGAGTATCATCCTTTCAAAACGGACCCGTATGAGGTGATGCCCTCGCTGCTCGCCTCCATGCCCGAGCGGGTGAAGAATCCAGACGGGACCGAGACCTACGTCTGCCAACTCAAACGCGGGATTCTTTTCCACAACGACCCCTGCTTCCCCAACGGCAAAGGCCGCGAGCTCACCGTCCAAGACGTGGAGTACGGCTGGAAGCGCATGGTCGATCCCAAGGTCGAGTGCCCGGCGCTTTCGTCATTGCAGGATTATCTCGTGGGCTTTGGCGAAGCCTACGAAACGGCGAAGAAGGCCGATGCCCTCGACTATAGCAAGCCGCTGAAGTGTTTCGAAATCGTCGATGACCAGACCTTCAAGGTGCATCTGCTCAAGCCCTATCCGCAGATCATCTATTGGATGGCGATGCACTTCATGTCGCCCGTCGCGCACGAGGCGGTCGAATACTACGACGGCAAGGAGCACCCGGACGCCAACGGAAAAATGGTGCTGCGGCCCGCGTTCAAGTGGCACCCCGTGGGCACCGGCGCCTTCCAACTGGTGGAATACGAGCCGGCCTCGCGCGCCCGGCTGGTGCGCAATCCGAATTACCACACCGTCGTTTTCCCCAGCGACGGCTACCCACCCGACCGCGCCGATTTCCTCAAGCAATTCGCCGGCATGCCCGTGCCGCTGGTCGACGAAATCCAGGTCACCATCTTCCGCGAGCAGACGCCGATTCCGGTGCTGTTCAATCAGGGCTATCTCGACTCGATGGGCGTGAGCAAGGACGCCTTCAATCGCGTGGTCACGACGGCCCAGGAACTCACGCCCGAATACAAAAAACGCGGCGTCGCTCTGGAGAAGGACCTCGACGTCTCGACGTTCTTCATCTCGCTGAACATGGAGGATCCGGTCATCGGCACGAACAAGAAACTGCGCCAGGCCCTCTCCTGCTCCTACGATGGCCAGAGCTACGTGGACATTTTCTGGAACGGTGTTTCGCCGGTCGCGCAGCAGCTCATGCCGCCGGGCATTTTCGGTTACGACAAGAACTACCAGAACCCCTACGGCTACGATCTGGAAAAGGCGAAGCGCCTGCTGGCGGAAGCGGGCTATCCGGGCGGCATTGACTCAAAGACCGGCCGCCGGCTCGAGCTAAACATGGAGGCGAGCGCGAATGGCTCCGAAGAACGGCAGATGACCGAGTTTGTGCAGAAAGGTTTCGAAGCACTCGGCATCAAGGTCAACGTGGTGGAAAACACCTTTGCCGAACTGCTGAGAAAGGAAGACGCCGGCAAATTCCAAATCCTCGAGGGCACGGGCTGGGGCGCGGATTATCCTGATCCGGAGAATTTCTACATGCTACTCAACAGCCGGAATTTTCCGCCGGAAGGCAAAAACGTCAGCCGCTACAAGAACCCGGAGTTTGACAAGCTCTTCGATAAAATGGCGACGATGGATAACTCGCCCGAGCGCCTCCAGATCGTCAACCATCTCCGCGACATGATCGGGGAGGATTGCCCGCAGATCTTTACCTTCCACAAGGCCTTTTTCACGACCATCAACCCCTGGGCGCAGCGCACGAGCACGAACATGCTCCTCGAGGGCGCGTTCAAGTATCAGCAGGTCGATCCCGTGATGCGCGCCAAGCTGCAACGCGAATGGAATCGCACGCCGAAATGGCCACCTTTCGTGCTGGTGCTGCTCATCGCCGGCGCCGCCGGTTACGCCATCCGCCTCAACCGTAAACGCAATGTTTAGCTATCTCATTCGACGGCTGCTTTACGCGATCCCGATTCTCTTCGGGGTGATGCTCATCACGTTTCTGCTCTTCTTCGTCGTCCAGCCGCCGTACGCCCGCGCGCGCGCCATCCTCGGCGAAAAGGCCCGGCCGGCACAGGTCCAGCAATGGCTGCACGATCACGGCTACGACAAGCCGACTTACCTCAACACCAAGCCCGGCCAGCATCTGTTCGACTCGCTGTTCGTGAATCAGATGAAACGCCTGATCACGTTTGATTTCGGCGTCTCGGACAAGACGAGCCTGCCGATCGCGAAAACATTTACCGACGGCGTCATCCCGTCGCTCTGTCTCACGCTGCCCGCCTTCGTCATCGGCTTCATCATGGCGGTGACGCTTTCGCTCTACCAGGTCTTCATTCGCTATTCGGCGCTCGATCGTTTCGGAGTGTTCCTCTGTGTCGCGCTCATGAGCATTCCGCCGATGATTTATATGTTTGTCGGGCAACGGGTGCTGGCCATGCAGCTCAATTATTTCCCGGCTTACGGCTTCGACCTGCGCGGCTGGCAGACGGCCAAGTTCGTGCTGCTGCCCGTCACGCTCATGATCGTCATGTATCTCGGCAATGACGTGCGGCTCTATCGCACAATCTTCCTCGAGGAGATTACGCAGGATTATGTGCGCACCGCGCTCGCCAAGGGCGTGCCGCAATCGCGGGTGCTTTTCGTGCACGTGCTGAAAAATGGCATGATCTCGCTCATCACCCTCGTCGTCGCGCATCTGCCTTTCCTCATCATGGGCTCGCTGCTCCTGGAGAATTTCTTCGGTATTCCCGGTCTCGGCAACGCGCTCATCCATGCCATCCAGACCGGCGACGCGGCAATGACCAACGCGCTTGTCTATCTCGGCGCCCTTTTCTATCTCGCCGGGCTGATGCTCACGGACATCTGTTACGCGTTCGCCGATCCCCGTATCCGCCTGTCTTGAGCCGATGATCGAGTCCCTCCAACATTTCTTCGCCAACTGGATCACGCAGGACGTCATGGTCGTCGCGTTCTTTGCCGCAGCCATCGCGCTGCTGGTGCGCGGCTCGCGCAACGAGCGCTGGCAGCGGGCGTGGAAGTTCATGAAGGGCGATCGGCTTGGGCTCGTGGCCGGCGTCCTGATCATCGGCTATCTCATCATCGGCGGACTCGATCTCCTCAAGATCTCTCCCACCACCAGCGTCTTCGACTGGCTGGCGAACGCTGTCGTCGGCCTGCAGGATGAGCCGACCAAGGCCAGCTACAGCGCGCCTTTTGCCACGCACACTTTCTCCACGGCCAAGCCCGAACCGTTGCAGTTCCCCGGACGGCATTTCCTCGGCACGACACAGATCGGCAAAGACACCTTCATCCAGGCCTTGAAAGGCTCGAGCACGGCCCTGTTGCTCGGTGGTCTTACCAGCCTCATCTATCTGCCGCTCGGCATTCTGCTGGGCATCAGCGCCGGCTACTACCGCGGCTGGGTCGACGACGCGATCCAGTACATTTACAGCACGATCATGGCGATTCCGGACATCCTGTTCCTCATCGCCTTCATCATGGTGTTTGGCAAAGGCGTCGGCACGATGTCATGGGCGCTGGCGCTCACGTCCTGGATCAGCCTCTGCCGTCTGCTCCGCGGCGAAACGATGCGCCTCACCGAACGGCAATTCATCTCCGCCGCGCGGGCGCTGGGGCAGAGCCATTGGAACATCATCACCCGGCACCTGTTGCCGAACGTGATGCATCTCGTGCTGATTAATTTCGTGCTCGGATTTTCCGGCGTCGTCCTCACCGAGGCGATCCTCAGCTATCTTGGCGTCGGCACGCCGATCGGCACCGCCAGCTGGGGTCAGATGATCGATGGCGCGCGCGGGGAATTGAGCCGCGAGCCGGTGGTGTGGTGGAACGTGTCTGCCGCGACCGTGGCGCTCTTCGGCCTCGTGCTTTCGCTCAATCTTTTCGCCGACTCCCTCCGTCGCGCCTTCGACCCGAAACGCTCCTAAGCCATGCCCGATCCGACCTTTCTCGAAATCAAAAATCTCGCGATCGATTTTGTCACCGAGACCGCGACCGTGGAGGCGGTGAAGGGCATTTCTCTTTCCATCGCACGCGGCGAGACGCTGGCCATCGTCGGCGAAAGCGGCAGCGGCAAAAGCGTAACCGGCCTTGCCCTCACCCGACTGCTTCCCGAGCCGCCGGCCATTTACAAATCCGGCGAAATCCTGCTCGACGGAAAGAACGTTCTCACGATGCCGCCCCGCGAGCTGCGGACCATTCGCGGCAACAAGATCGCCTACATTTTCCAGGAACCGAGCACATCGTTGAACCCGGTCTTCACCATTCGCAACCAGATCGCCGAGGCGATCAAGCTGCATCGGACGGACGTGCGCGACATCGATGGCGAGGTCATCAAGTATCTCGATATGGTCGGCATCGTCGACCCGGAGAAACGTCTGCACGATTACCCGCACCAACTCAGCGGTGGCATGCAGCAGCGAGTGATGATCGCCATGGCGCTCTCCTGCCGACCGGAATTGCTCGTGGCTGATGAGCCGACGACCGCGCTCGACGTGACGATTCAGAAACAGATCATCGATCAACTCCGCGAGCTGAAGCAACGCGTGCAGATGGCGATCATCCTGATCACGCACAACTTCGGGATCATCGGCGGCCTGGCGGATCGCGTGGCGGTGATGTTCCGTGGCAAGATCGTGGAATACGGCGAGACCCACACCGTGCTCGCCAACCCGCAGCACCCTTACACCAAGGCGCTCATCCAGTGCATCCCGCAACCGGGACAAAAGCGCCACCGGCTCACGACGATCGATCACGCCGCGCTGGAAGCGGCGGTGTAAAGAGTTCCTGATTTCCTATACCTCCTATTCCTCCCATTCCTCCTATCTGCTCGATAGGCCAAATAGGAGGAATGGGAAGAATAGGAAGTATGGGATCCTCCGGAGCGCCTACAGCGCGTCCTTCAGGATTTTGAAGATCTCGGTGTTGTCGAGAAACCCGCGCAATCTCTCCGAGCCCGCCCCCTGCCCCACGGCCATCACGTCTTCCGCCGTGTTGAGCGCGGACGGTGTCTGAAATGCCGAAGGTTCGGTCTTCCCGCTGGGACCATTCGGCCCCGTAGCCCAGGTAATCGCCGGCTGCCCAGCGGCATTCACCCCGAGCAACCCCACGCCGTGATCCTGCACAAAGGGATAGCCGTTCAGACTGAAACCGCCGACCGCGTGCTTGCCCACAGACAGGATCAGCGATTTGTCGCCCGCGTATTTCATCGCCGTGGCGATAGCGTGATCGAGAGCCAGCGTCTCGGAGATGAGGCGTTCGCCTTCGTTGCGTTCCGCCGCGACCGTCGCGAGGCTCGCATCCACCACGAGCACGTAACCCTTGCCGTGCGTTTGCAGGAATTCGATCGAGCGCCGCACCATATCCGCGAGGGAAGGCTGCTGGCTGCCGGATTCAAATTGATTGCTGAAAGCCAGCGCACCGTCGCTGAAAAAACCGGCGAAGGGACCGCTCTGATACGACGCCGAATTTTCCAATTCCGCCTTGGTCCGCACCATTTCCCAACCCTTGGTCTGCAACTCCGAAAGAATATCGCGGCCGTCCTTGCGATGACCACCTTTCGCCGCCGGCAGAAACTCTCCCGCCCCACCGCACATCAGCACATCGAGATTTCCCCGATCGAGAAATTGTTGCAGCACTTGCGCACTATCGCGGGCGTCCGGCAGGTGCGCGTAGAAAGCGGCCGGCGTGGGCGCCAGCGGTGAATCCATGGTGATGAGCCCCACCGCACGGCCCTGCTGACGGGCGAGCTCCAGGAGAGAAGCGATCGGCTTGCCGGCCGCATCGACGGCGAGCTGGCGATGGCCCACGCGCGTCCCTGTGGCGAGCGCGGTGGCGGCGGCTGCGGCATCGGGCACCGCGAAATCCCGGGCGGGGTTTCTCAGCAGCGCGAGATTGGGAAAGGATTCGAGGGTCAACCGGTGGTCCGCACCTCCTTCATAGAGGCGCGCAGCGGTGATCTGCCTGGCTACCATGCCATCACTTACAAAGAGGATGATACCGAAGGTCTTGGGCGCGACCCAGTTTCTGACATAGAGGAAGCCAAAAGCCGCGAAAACCAGCAAACAGCAGAGCGCGAGCAATTGATTCCGAAGCTTCATCAGGGAAAAGGAGGGGGGGATTCAAAAGTGCGCAGCGCGGCTTGGCAATGCCGGATTACAGAGAAAACGCACGCACCCCTCAAGAGGTCGCCGTGGGCCGTTCTTTTCGAATGGGACGCGCGGCAGGGAAGCTCTGGGGGAGCGCATCCCGTCCCGGATGCTGGCGAAGGCGTCTCGCGCGTCTCGCCTTCGCGAACTTTTCGAGGACTTTTGACTATTGTCACTACCGGCGCACGGAGGGAAGTTCGTTTCAGCGAGACGCCCTTCGGCTTCGCTCAGGGCAGGCGAAACGAGCGCTCGGGACGGCCCGGATGGGTGCGCTCCCCAGAACGCGCCGTCCTCCAATTCTCAATTTCGGAGCCATGCCCGCCTTGATCTATAAGTTCTAGAATCGTGTTCCCCCCGGCATTTTGCGGCATTCGGGTCTATCGGAGCCCCTCCGGTTCTCTTTTCTGCTTTTACCTTCCATTCGGGAACCACAGCCACCTCGCGATCGCTCTTATTAACGTAACCATCTACCCGCGTTTTTGTTACGTATAATAACCTCTGTTGATTCGTGGTTACACGGAGCGAATCAGCGCCCGTTTTCTCACTCTTGAGCGCTTCCCGGGGCCGATTTTAAGGGGCTCGTTCTCGCATTTGAAATGGCTGGGACAAGGGGCGTTCCGCGCAGGCCTTCGCCCCAAGGTTGCGAACCCATCGCAAAACAATTTTCCAGAGTAAACCGGGTCTTTTTTCTAAAAATTATAGCGACCGGGCATGGGTTGGCATGATGGCAGCTATAATGTTTCTCACAATTATCAAAAGCCCACTTGATATGAAAAAAGCACTCCTTACAGCAGCCCTCTTCCTCCTCACCAAACTCGTCGTTAGCGCGGCGGTCGATCTCGGAACCTCCACGGAGCACACTCCCTACGACCGCTACATGGTCCCGGTGAAGGAAGTCCTCAGCAGCATGCACGGTGAAGCCGCCAGCATGGACAAGGTTCAGGCGGCGATGCGCGAAGGCCGCGCCTTCCACTACGCTCACACCGAGCCTTATCTCCCGGCCATGCCGCAGGAGACCGCCGCCCGCCACACGGGTGACTGCAAAGACAAGGCCCTCTGGCTGATGGATCAGATTCAAGACCCGAGCGCCCGCTTCGTGATCGGCAAGATGACCCGTGGCGCCAAGCTGAGCCACGCGTGGGTGATGTGGCAGCACGAAGGCAAGTGGTGGATCCTGGACTGCACGATGCTCAGCAAGCCGGTCGCTGCCGACAAGGTCGGTGCCAATGAATACGTCCCCCTTTACTCCTACAGCCGCGACACCGCCTTCCGCCACACCGACAAGGCCGACATGACTGTCGACGTCGCAGGCAAGGCCAAGGGCCACATCGCTTCCAACTGAGCTGACAGAAGCTCTTACTTTTTCATGGGCTGCCTGGCGCTCGGGTCTTCGGACCCGGGCGCCTCGCATTTTTAGGCATAAAGGTTCCCGATTCGCGGAGAGCGCACCCGCGCGGAGCGGCGACTAAACAAATTTTAAACGCAGAGTGAGGTGCGCGGCGAAGCCGCAACCAAAGAAATTTTTAAACGCAGAGGCCGCAGAGGCGCAGAGAAGAAGTGTGGAGGGGTGCTACCTCGCCAGATAGGAGGGCAGCGGTTCATTCCCATTACTCCTATTCTTCCTATATCTCCTATTGGTCCTAGCGCTCAGGCGGGCCTCCTCCGTGAATAGGAGGAATAGGAACTATAGGAAGAATAGGAGCCCTAGAAACCCGCCCTCCTCTCAAATCCTCAAAACGGCTCGTCCAGACACTTGCGGATCGTGTCGAGCACCTCGTTCAGCGAGCTCGGCTTCTGCACAAAGTTGATCCCCTCCTGCAAACGGATCGCCCCACCGGCCAGTTCGGAGCTGTAGCCGCTGGTGAAGACGA
The DNA here is from genome assembly GCF_000173075.1 of Chthoniobacter flavus Ellin428. GTDB lineage: Bacteria > Verrucomicrobiota > Verrucomicrobiia > Chthoniobacterales > Chthoniobacteraceae > Chthoniobacter > Chthoniobacter flavus. Next base: position 42,202 of record NZ_ABVL01000010.1, on the reverse strand, counting down.
TCTTGAGATTCGGCTGAATCATCCGCAATTGGTCCGCCAGCTCGCGGCCGCCGATGCCGCCGGGCATCACGATATCGGTGAAGACCAGCTGGATCTTGTCGCCGTGCTCGCCCCACACTCGCAGGGCCTCGGTGCCGCTCACCGCCTCGAGCACCTTGTATCCATGCCGCTCGAGCATGCGTTTTGACACTTCCCGCACCGACGCTTCGTCCTCCACGAGGAGAATCGTTTCGTGGCCACCACGCGGGCGCGCCGCCGCCGCCGCTTCCGAAGGCAATTCGTGTCCCGCCTCACACGCTGGAAGGAAAATGCGAAACGTCGTCCCCTGCCCGATTTCGCTATAAACGCGAATCCAGCCACGGTGCTGCTTCACAATACCAAAAATCGTCGCCAGGCCGAGACCCGTCCCCTTGCCCGGCTGCTTCGTGGTGAAGAACGGCTCGAACAAATGCGCCTTCACGTCCTCGGTCATGCCCATGCCGGTATCGCTCACCGCCAGGACCACATGCATCCCTGAGGAAGCATCCGGACTCGCCCGCAACTCATCCTCGGTGATGTGCCGCTCGGAAGTCTCGATCACTAGGCGGCCACCCGCCGGCATCGCGTCGCGCGCGTTCACGGCCAGATTCATGATGACCTGATCGAGCATGCCCGGATCGGCGTGCACGACCAGCGCGCTCGGGTGCAAATGCAACTGCACCTTCACGTCCTCGCCCAGGATGCGTTGCAGCATTTTCGCGAGCGTGGTGACGATGCCATTGACATCCACGCGGCGCGGCTGCATCACCTGGCGGCGGCTGAAGAGGAGGAGTTGCCGGGTGAGCGCCGCGGCTTTGTCGGCAGCGGCGCCGATCACCTGTAATCCTTCGCGGGTATCGGCGGGCACGTCCTTCGCGGTGGCCGCAAGCTCCACTTCCATCATCACCGCGGCGAGGATGTTATTGAAATCGTGCGCCACACCGCCGGCGAGCTGGCCGATTGCTTCCATCTTCTGCGACTGGCGCAAGCGTTCCTCGATCTGCCGACGTTCCGTGATGTCTTCGGCCACGCCCGCGACACGATAGACGTGTCCTTGATTGTCACGGATCGGAAAAGCGCGGTCGTGAATCCAGCGCACCGAGCCATCGGGCCGAATGATGCGATACTCCTCGTCGTACTGGTCCGCGCCGTGATTCAGCGTCGAGCGATTCGGCACCCGCTCCCGGTCGTCGGAATGAATCGCGTCGAACCAGGCGGCCGGCGAGCGATACAACGCCTCGCTGGATCGCCCCCAAATTTTTTCATACCCCGGGCTGATGTAGAGCAGCCGCCCATCCTTCGCATCGAGCATCCAAAAGACTTCCTGGATATTCTCCACCACCTGGCGAAAACGCTCCTCGCTCTGCCGCATGGCATTCTCGGCCTGCTTGCGCTCGGTGATGTCCACGTCCATGCAAACGAACATCGGCACCCCGCCGAAACCGGGAATCTCGAAGATCGTGGAAATGCTCCAGCCTTCGCTGCCGTCGCGGCGGCGGAAATGATACTCCAGCGGGCCGAGTGATTTACCGGTGCCGGAAAGCTCCCGCAGAAGCTGGAGAAACGATTCCGCCTCCTCGGGCGTGTGGATGAGTTGATCGAGCGTTTTGCCGATCGCTTCGTCGATCTCCCAGCCGAACATGCGCGTGGCCGCTTCATTCCAAAAGCGCACCCGGCCCGCCATGTCGTAGAGTTCGACCGCCACGTTGGGCGTATTGTGAATGATGGCGTGCAACCGCGCTTCACTGGCCTGCAGCTCTTCTTCGCTGCGCTTGCGCGTGATGGCGAGACTCACATAACTCGCGGCTGCCTCGATCGCCTCGATATCCCGGGCCTCCGGAGCACTCGGTTCTCGATGATAGATGGCAAACGTGCCCAGCACTTTTTTGTCCGAAGAAAACACCGGCTGCGACCAGCACGCCCGGACTTTCGCCTTTTTTGCGAGGTCGACATATTTCGCCCAAAACGGATGCGTGTGGATATCCTCGACGATGGTCAATTTCCCCAGATAGGCCGCCGTACCGCAGGAGCCCACGCCGTCGCCGATCTCCACACCATGCACGGCGTCATTGAAGAATTCCGGCAAATTCGGAGCGGCTCCGTGCACCAGACGTTTCCCGCTATCATCGAGCAAGAGGATCGAGCAAATCGCGCCTGGAATTTCCGCCTCCACGGCGCGGACGGTGAACTCCAGAATCTCCTGTAAGGGCGCCCCTGAATTCAGCAGTTCCAGGACGCGCAAACGGTCGCGCTCGCGGCGTTCGACCCGCTTCTGTTCGCTGAGATCCCGCACCGAGACGATCACGAGGCTGCCGCGGTGGGTTTCCAGCGGACTGAGGCCCACATCCATCACAAACTCGCTGCCGTCGCTGCGTCGCCCGCGCAGATCCAGTTCGCCTCCCCCATGGCGGGCACGCGAGTTTTTCGCGGAATGTTCCTGATGCCGCGCGTGTTGCGCGTGGAGATTGTCCGGAATCAAAAGCTGGATCGGCTTGTGCAACAAATCATCCGGCCGATAACCAAAAACCCGCCCCGCCTGCGCATTGGCAAAAACGATCGCGCCTTGCTCATCCACAACCAACAATGCATCCGCGCTGGCCTCGACGAGCAACTGGAAAAAATATTCGGGAAGCTTGAGCTTGCCGCTCATGGGAGGTGTTTCCGTGGGGAGCTGCATCGGCGCGCGGCATATTGCCCGACCTTGGTTTCAAGGCAAGCGTTGCGTGGAACGGCTTACATGTAAAAGTGTCGACTACAGGCGCAAACGGAACGTCTCGAGAATGTTATAAAAGACATTCAGATATGAAAAACCGCTTATAAAAATTTCAATCAATGTAACTTATATAACACATTCACCACACCAAGAGTCCGACAAGAGTCGCAACGGGGCGAACGTCCTCGATGAATGTCCTAAGCGCGTAGCTTGAGCACGAGATCACTCGCTTCGAGCGAATCGCCAACGACCACCGCGACCTCGGCGATCACGCCATCGGCCGGAGCATAGATCGTCGTTTGCATCTTCATCGCCTCGAGCGTCACGAGCTTGTCGCCCTTCGCCACTTTGCCGCCAAGCGTGGCGCTCATCGCGGTGACCATGCCGGGAATCGGCGCGCCGAGTTGCAGCGGATCATTGGCATCCGCCTTCACGCGGGACTTGCTCTTCGGCGCGACGGATTTATCCGCCACCGAAGCTTCGCGCGGCATACCATTGAGCTCGTAACTGATCACCCGACGACCTTCCTTGTCCGGCGCACCGACGTTGATCAACTTGATGAAGAGCACCTTGCCTTCCTCGATCGGGACGCTGATTTCCTCGCCCGGCTTCAAGCCGTAGAAAAACGCCGGCGTCGGCAACGCGCTCACGTCGCCGTACTCGCGCTGGAATTTCGCAAACTCGGCAAACACGCTCGGATACATGAGGTGCGAGAAGAGATCGTCCTCGCTCGGGTCGCGCTTCGTCTTCGCCGCCACTTCCGCCTTGGTTTCTTTGAGTTTCACCGGCGCGAGTTTCGCGCGCTTCGGCTTCGTCGTGCCGAGCACCGCCTTGACCAGGGCGGGCGGCCAGCCACTCATCGGTTCGCCAAGGCCGCCGCTGAGCATATCGATGACACTCTCCGGCCAGCTCGTGCCGGGCGGCAGGTTCACCACATCCACGGGCTTGATGCCCCGCGTGAAAAGGAAGAGCGCCATGTCGCCGACGACCTTGCTCGACGGCGTGACTTTCACGATGTCGCCGAAGAGGTCGTTCACCTCGCGGTAAGTGCGTGCGATTTCCGGCCAGCGGCCGCCAAGGCCCATCGACGCTGCCTGTTCCTTCAGGTTCGTATACTGACCGCCGGGCATCTCATGCAGATAGACCTCGGCGCTGCCCGATTTCGGCGCCGTGTCGAACGGCGCGTAGAAGCCGCGGACCTGCTCCCAGTAGTCGCTGAATTGATTGAGCGTATCGAGATTCAAGCCGGTGTCGCGTGGCGTATTCTGCAGCGCGGCGACCACGGAGTTGAGATTCGGCTGCGAAGTCGAACCGCTCATCGACGCGATGGCGAGGTCGACCACGTCACAACCCGCATCCGATGCGCGCAGGATGGAGGCCGCATTGATGCCGCTCGTGTCGTGGGTATGGAAGTGCACCGGAATGCCGATCTCTTCCTTCAGCGCCTTGACCAGCGCGCTCGCGGCGTAGGGCCGGCACAGACCGGCCATGTCCTTGATGCACAGGAAATGCGCGCCCATTTTTTCGAGCTGCTTCGCCAGGCCGACATAGTACTTCAGCGAATACTTCGACCGTTGCGGATCGAGAATGTCGCCCGTGTAGCAGATTGCCGCTTCGCAAATGCCGTGCGTATCCTGCACTGCTTCCATCGCGGCTTTCATGTTCGAGAGATCGTTCAGCGAATCGAACACGCGGAAGATATCCATGCCACACGCCGCGGCATGCTTCACGAAGCCGGCCACCACGTTCGACGGATAGCTCGTATAGCCGACCGCATTCGCCCCGCGCAGGAGCATCTGGAAAAGAATGTTCGGGATGCGCTCGCGGAGCGACTTCAGGCGCTGCCACGGATCTTCGCTGAGGAAGCGCATGGAGGTGTCGAAGGTCGCGCCTCCCCACATTTCGAGCGAGAAAAGCTTCGGCGTGCGGCGCGCCACGGCATCGGCAATGGCCAGCATGTCGGTGCTGCGCACGCGCGTGGCCATGAGCGACTGGTGGGCATCGCGGAAAGTCGTGTCGGTGACGAGCAAGCGCTTCTGCTTCAGCGTCCACTCGGCAAATTTCTTCGCCCCCATTTCGAGCAGGAGCTGGCGTGTGCCGCTCGGCGGTTCCTGCTTGCGATCCCATGAAGGCAGCGGCGCGGGCTCCATCGGCGCCGTGGGCTTGTAGCCCTTGGCGTGCGGGTTGCCGTTGACGATGACGTTGCCGAGGAACTGCAGCAGCTTCGACGCGCGATCGCGGCGCGGCTTGAACTCGAAGAGTTCCGGCGACGTATCGATCATCGTCGTCGTCGCCTGCCCCTCACGGAAAATCGGGAAATGAATGACGTTCTCGAGGAACGGGATGTTCGTCTTTACCCCGCGGATGCGGAACTCACGTAGCGCGCGATCCATGCGGTCCAGCGCCATCTCGAAGGTCTGCCCGGTCGCGGTGATCTTCACCAGCAACGAGTCGTAGAACGGCGTGATCACCGCGCCGGCATCGCCCATGCCCGCATCGAGGCGGATGCCAAAGCCTTCCGCCGGACGGAAGGTGATGATTTTGCCGTAGTTCGGCGTGAATTTGTTCTCCGGGTCCTCGGTCGTGACACGGCACTGCACCGCGAAGCCCATGCGCGGAATGGCGTCCTGCTTCGGCAACCCGAGCTCGGAACCATGCAGCTTCGCCCCTTGGGCGATGAGAATCTGCGAGCGCACGAGATCGATGCCGGTGATCTGCTCAGTGACCGTGTGCTCGACCTGAATCCGCGGATTCATCTCGATGAAGAACCAGTCCTTCGTGTCGAGGTCGTAGAGGAATTCGATGGTGCCCGCGTTGTCGTAGCCGATCTCCTTGGCGATGCGTGCCGCGGCGTCGCAGAGCTCGTGGCGCACGCGGTCGTCGAGTTCGATGGACGGGGCGATCTCGACCACCTTCTGGTGGCGGCGTTGCACCGAGCAATCGCGCTCGTGCAGATGCACCACATTACCGTGGCGATCGCCGAGCACCTGCACTTCGATGTGCTTGGCGCGCGGAATGTATTTTTCGAGAAAGACTGCCGGATTGCCGAAGGCACGCTCCGCTTCACCCTGCGCTTCGTCAAGCAAGGCATCCAGGTCGCCCGCCTTGTGCACCACGCGCATACCGCGTCCACCGCCGCCGAAGGCCGCCTTGATGATCAACGGGAAACCGATATGCGCCGCGATCTTCAGCGCCTCCCCGCGATCGCTCACGGGGTCTTCGGTGCCGGGCAGCGTCGGGACCTTCAGCTTCTGCGTCAGCGCCCGGGCCGCGACCTTGTCACCCATGAGCTCGAGCAGTTCCGCTTTCGGTCCAACAAATTCGATCCCCGCATCCCGGCAAGCCCGGGCAAATTTCGCATTCTCCGAAAGGAAACCGTAGCCCGGGTGAATGAGATCCACGCCGTGCTCCTTGGCGATAGCCACGATCCCTTCGATATCCAGATATGCCCCCACCGGCCCCTTGCCCTCGCCTACCAGATACGCCTCGTCCGCCTTGAAGCGGTGCATGGAAAAACGGTCCTCCTGCGCATACACCGCCACCGTGCGCAACCCGAGTTCCGTAGCCGCGCGAAAGACGCGAATGGCTATTTCAGAACGGTTGGCAACGAGCAGCTTCTTCTGGCGTGGCGACTGGGCGGACTGTGACGAACGGGGTGCGGACATGGGAAAAGGGGTCTGAGGTTGTAAAGGCATCCCCGCGTGGAACGCCAGCGGATAAGCGGTAGAACTTCAATGTCCTCAGAACGGCACGGCAGGGACGGCACAACACGCAAGAAAGAGCTTGCCCCCTTATTTCCCGGCCAGCGAACCTGACTGCCCCTCAAACCCGTCTTCATTTTCCGCTTTTTATGTCCAAAGTACGTCTCGGCATCGTCGGTCTCGGCAATATCGGCAAATTTCACACCGGCTATCTGCTGGAAGGCAAAATCTCGCGCTGCGAACTCGCGGCGGTGAGCGATGCGTATGCACCGAGCCTCGAAGCATTCAAGGCCAAGGGCATCCCAACCTTCGAGAAATGCGAGGACATGATCCGCTCCGGCAAGATCGACGCCATCGTCGTGGCCACGCCGCACTTTCTCCACACCACCCTCGGTATCGATGCGCTGCAAAACGGCCTGCACACGATGATCGAAAAACCGATCTCCGCGCAAAAGGCCGATGCCGAACGCCTCTTCGCCGTCGCCAAGGAACACCCGAAGCAGGTCTTCGCCGGCATGTTCCAGATGCGCGTCGAGCCGCGTTACATCAAGTTACGCAAGCTCATCGCCGAAGAACTCGGCCAGCTCGTGCGCGTCAATTGGATCATCACTGACTGGTTCCGCACCGAGGCCTATTACGCGAGCGGCGGCTGGCGCGCCACGTGGAAGGGCGAGGGCGGCGGCGTGCTGCTGAACCAATGCCTGCACCAGCTCGACATGCTCCAGTGGCTTTGCGGCCTGCCCTCGAAAGTGCGCGGCTTCTGCCAGCTCGGCCAGTTCCATGACATCGAAGTGGAAGACAGCGTGACCTGCTATCTCGAGTGGGCCAACGGCGCGACCGGCGTCTTCATTTCCTCGACCGGTGAAGCACCGGGGACGAATCGGTTCGAACTCGTCGGCACCCGCGGCAAAGTCGTGCTGGAAAACAACAAACTCACCTTCACCCGCAACGACGCGGACATGATCGAGTTCAGCAAGACATCGAAGAGCGGCTTCGCCAAACCCGACGTCTGGAACGTGGAGATCCCCTTCGACACGGTCGCCAACGCCCACGCGGTGCTGATGCAAAACTTCGTCGACGCCATTCTCGACGGCACGCCGTTGCTCGCCACCGGTTACGATGGCATGGGCTCGGTGGAACTGGCCAATGTGCTGCTCTACTCCTCGCTCATCAGCCAGACCGTCGACCTGCCGATGGATAGCAAAGCTTGGGAAACGAAGCTCAACGAGCTCATCGCCAACTCGAAGCACCAGAAGAAGGTCGTGCAGACGCAGGTGGAGGATTTTACGAAGTCCTTCCGGAAGTAAGACGCCAGGCTCGCGCCAGAGACGCGAAGCGCTACTTTCCGAAATCCGGGATAGAGGGAAGAATAGGACTTATGGGAGTCCTATTTCTCCTATCATTCCCATTCCTCCTATTCCATCCCGCAGCGGGCGGCTCGCCCTCCGCAATCCTCTGGACGGCACGGTGGGATCGCTTATCCTCTCCGAAACGCGGTTCGGACCATAGGCATACCTTAAACACACCCACCTATGCTGCACATCATCTGGTCAATCATCGTTGGCTTCATCATCGGCTTCGTCGCGAAACACCTCTACCACCCGGCCGAGCATCTCGGCTTCTGGATGACCTCCCTGCTCGGCATCGCCGGCTCGATCATCGGCGGGCTCATCGCGCGGCTTTTCTCGAAGCCGAAGCCGGGCGCACCTTTTCATCCCGCCGGTTTCATTCTTTCGATCATCGGCGCGATCCTTCTGCTCTTCATTTACGCCAAACTGCAGTAGCGCCGGCGCATAGATCGGCTTGCCGAAGGGCGCGTCGCACGGCATGGAAAGAACATGCTCCTTTGGCGCGAAAAAATTCCTGATACCTGGCTGCCGCAAATCCGCGCGAACCTTGCGCCGGTGCTACTCGACCATGCCTATCTGGAGCGCAAGGCAGCAACCACCGCACTGAACCTCGAAAAATACGAGGAATTGCGGGACCACTTGAGCGAGCTCAATGCCATCGCCATCGAAGAGCTCCAGCATTTCGAACTCGTGCTGCGACTGCTGCGCGAGCGCGGTATCCCTTTCGGCCATCCGAAACGCAGCCCGTGGATTTCGGGAATGATGAACGCCGTGCGCAAAGGACGGAAGCAGCAGGTCATCGATCACCTCGTCGTCTGTGCGCTCATCGAAGGACGCAGTTGCGAGAAGTTCCAGATCCTCGCCGAAGGCGTCCGCGACCTCGACGCCCCGCTGGCCGATTTCTACGCCAGCCTCGTGGAGAGCGAAGGCAATCACTACGCCAGCTATCTCATCATGGCCCGGCACATCGACGAACCGGAAGCCGACCGCCGTCTCGACTTTTTCCTCGACCTCGACGCCCAGCTCATCCGCGTGCCGAATCCGTCGCCGATGCTGCATTGAGCAAGGCTATCGTCGCATCGCTCGCTTTCTTATGACCGTAAAATTGCTCGGCAGACTCTTTGGATTTTTACTGATCATCTGCTGCTTCTACTACTCAGTACAGGCGGCAGACTCCGATGCGGCACCAAAAAAATTCTCCGCCGCCATTGGAGGATTCCTCACTGGATTCTGGGTCGTCGAAATGACCGCGCCGGACACATTGGTCTACAGCCACAGTTCGCTTCCTTCCCGGGATAGCCACAGTAGCGAGCGCAGCACAATCAAGGTTACCGACACACAATGGAAGACCTTCCGCGCGCATTTGAACGCCGCCAAGGTATGGTCTTGGAAAAACGAATATGTGAACGATGGCGTCGTCGACGGCACGGTCTGGCAGTTCACTGCCGATTTTGGCGATGTCAGGATCGAAGCCAAGGGGCGCAACGCCTACCCCAACCAATCTCAATTCGATGCCATGCTCGCCAGCGTGCGGGAGTTGCTCAAAAGAGAAGAGTTTCGGTAAGCGCGGAACGGGCTGTTGCATCAGCTACCGGTGCTTACGAACTGCGTTGAGCGAACTACAACGCTTGCGTTTTGGAGTGCGCGCGCTGCAGCTCGCTCTTTCGAATTCGTGGGCGCTGCCTATCCTACCGCCCGCCCGCTTTCATCGCCTGCTCAATCAGCAAGGTCGCCAGCCGCTGCGTAGCTTCGTCGAGGGCAGCGTTGGCGCGTTTGAGGCGGTGCGGCTCACCCGCGGCGAGGGCGGCTTCGACTTCGGCGTTGGCAGCGGAGATCTGGGTGCGCTCTTCGTCGGTGAGTTGATCACCGACCTTTTGCAAGGCGGCGCGGACGGCGGGCAGGAGTTCATCGGACTTGAGTTTGGCCTCGGTGAAGACGCGGTCGCTCATGTCTTCGAAGGCGTGTTCGAGTGATTCCTCGAGCATTTTCTCGACGGCTTCGTCGGAGACATCGATGGCGCTGCTGACCTGTACGATTTTCTCCGCACCGGTCTTCGTATCGCGGGCGAGGACGTGGAGGATGCCATTGGCATCGATCTCGAATTGCACACCGACCCGGGCCTGGCCCTTCGGCGCGCGCTCGAAATCGAGGGTGAATTCACCGAGCGGCCAGTTGTCCCTGGCGATCTCGCGTTCACCCTGCAGCACTTTGATGAGCATGGATTGCTGCCCGGCCACGGCGTTGGTAAACATCTCGCCGGTCTTGATGGGAATGGTCGAGTTGCGCGGAATGATGACGTTCATCAAGCCACCAAACGTCTCGATGCCGAGCGACAGCGGCGTGATATCGAGCAGCACGACATTCTGCACTGCGCCGCTGAGAATGCCGGCCTGGATGGTCGCGCCGAGAGCCACGGCTTCATCCGGATTTTGCGAGACGTTCGGTTCGCGGCCGAAAATCTCCGCCACGAGACGGCGGACGAGCGGCATGCGCGTCTGGCCGCCAACAAGGATGACGTCATCGAGTTCGGCGGGCGTGAGTTTGGCATCGGCCAAAGCGCGGCGGCAATGCCAGCGGGTCTTTTCGACGATCGGCGCGGCGATGGTTTCGAGTTCGGCGCGCGTGAGGGTAAGCGAAACGCTCTGTGCGCCTTCGATAAAGGGAAGGTCGATCGTTACTGACTCCTCCGAAGAGAGCCGATGCTTCGCCACGATAGCGGCTTCGCGCAGGCGGGCGAAGATACTCGGAGGAATGCGCTCCTGCGCGTCCCCGTCCTTTTCCGGAGAAGTGGGAACGCGGCTCGCCCGTTGGCCATCCTCCTCTATTCCCCTCCGCCACCTCGGCCGGAGCGCGTCCCTCCGTAGTTTTTCGATCAGCGCGTTGTCGATGTCGTCACCGCCGAGCCGCGTATTGCCGTTGGTCGCGAGGACCTGGAAGACGCCTTGATTCAACTCGAGAATCGAGATGTCAAAGGTGCCGCCGCCGAGATCGAAAACCGCGATCTTTGCCCGATCGCGCAGCTTATCCAATCCATACGCCAGCGCGGCAGCGGTGGGCTCGTTGACGATGCGCTCCACAGTGAACCCAGCCAGTTCGCCCGCCGCCTTGGTGGCATTGCGTTGCGCGTCATTGAAATAGGCGGGCACGGTGATGACCGCCCGCGTGATTTCAGTGTCGAGCGCCCGCTCGGCATCGACGCGCAGCTTTTTCAAAACCAACGCGGAAATTTCCTCCGGAGTATAATCGCGATCCCGCATCCGCACCCGCACCGGCGCGCCTTTTTCCCCAGCCAGTGGGTAGCTCACGTCGTCGGCTTCCTCGCCCACCCGTCGACCGATGAAACGCTTGATCGAATAAACCGTGTGCTCGGAATCAACCGCGCGCGTCCGCGCCGCGGCACGACCGACCAGCGGTTCGCCACTCGCAGGAAAGTGCACCACCGATGGCGTCAGGCGCTCGCCGTCGGCATCCGCGAGCAGGATAGGAAAACCGGCGTCCATTGCGCCGATGAGAGAATTGGTAGTACCGAGGTCGATGCCGACGATCATGCGGGAAGATGGCGGAAGCCGGGCGCCGGATGCAACCTATTCACCCAATCGGAACAGGTCCTCGCGCAACTGCGCCTGCCACTTGGCCAAAAACGCGAAGCGTTGCTGCAAGGCGGCCAGTGCCGCGCGAGTCGCCTCATCGCGCGTCTCCCATTCCGCATCTACCGCCCGCAATTCCTCCCGAGCCGCCGCTTCCGCCCCTCCTAGCGCGACGAGAATGGTCTCCAATTCCTTCCGCTGCGCCGCGCGATCCCCCACCAGCAGTGCCCGGGCCAATGGCGATTGCGCTGCCGCTTCTTTTTTCGCCAACGCCGCGCCCGCCTGCCGCAGCGCAGCGATTTTGCCAAATAAATCTGCCAATTCCGGCGCGATACCGATCGCCGCCGGCGCCGTATTCGGCCACTCCAGCTCCAGCAAATGCCGTAGCCGCGCCGCCGGATCGCGCAACACCGCATAAGCCGCATTTAACGCCGACGCCTCGTCCCCACTGCCTCCCACCACATCCGGATGCTGCTGCGCCGTCGCCCGATGAAACGCCTCCTTGAGGACGTCTTCATCGAACCACGGACGGCGCAGTTGGGCGAGAATGGTAAAATGATCGGACATGCGCCCCGAGTGCGAGCAGGCCGCCTCGCCACAGGCAAGGATATTTCGAGGCAACACGTCGTAAACGCCCTTTGCCCACAAGCTCCCTTTGCGCTATGGACGGAGCGCACTCCTTTTATGAAGTTCTTTTTCGTCCCTTTGTTTGCCGCCCTGCTACTCCCCTTCGTCATGGGAGGCTGCGAGAAACCTGCTGCGCAGGGACCGGATCCCAAGGTGCTTTCCCAAGTGATCGAGGACAATGCCAGGGCCTTCAACAACAAGGACGTCGATGGCGTGATGGCGACCATTCATCCGAAGATGGAGCATTTCGCCGACCTGAAGGATTTCATCGCGCAGACGTTCAAGGCCGTGACCCTGAAGGTGGCAGTGAGCGATTTGAAAGTGGTGACTTCCTCGCCGGAAGAGGCGCGGGTGAGTTTCAAACAGACGACGGATAAAATAACCGATGCGGGGACCGTGCCGCTGAACGTCGTGGAAGGCGTTCACACCTTGCGTCCGGACGATGGGAAATGGAAGATTTTCGGGACGGTGAATACCAACGTCACTCGCCTCGACCAAAAGCCAGGCGAAGGCTCGGAAAACGCCGCCCCCGCAGCGGCGGCAGCTCCGGCGCCGGCTCCCGCTCCGGAAACGGCACCCGCACCCGCACCCGCGCCTGCACCGGCATCCGCAACATCCCCTTCTTCAGCCACGCCCGAGGCTCCCAAGCCGGCCTCACCGGTGGAAAAGCCGGCGCAATAGTCCCCCGATGGATGGACGTCTGATTCCTGACCACCGCGTGCGTGTCGCGGTGAAGGCGCTCATTTTTGCCTCGGTGCTCAGCCTCGTCATGCTGGCCGGTCGAATCGTGTTTAGCCACCGCCTGAGCATGGGCTTCTACGTCTGGAATCTCCTTCTCGCGTGGCTGCCGCTGATCTTCGCCCTTCGGGTCTATCAGCTCGTGGGCGAGCGTCCGGCGCGTTGGTGGTCGCTGGGAATCTGCGCGATCCTGTGGTTTCTGTTTTTCCCGAATGCGCCCTATATGGTCACGGATTTCCTCCACTTGTTCGGCCGGCAGCCAGTGCCGCAGTGGTTCGATATCGTGATGATGATGTCCTTTGCCTGGACGGGGCTGCTCCTGGGCTACCTCTCGCTGATGCTCATGCAGGAAACCGTCCGCGCCCGCCGCGGCTCGCGCTGGGGCTGGGCTTTCGCGCTGCTGATGCTGATGCTGGGCACTCTCGGAATTTATCTGGGCCGTTTCGCCCGCTGGAATAGCTGGGATGTGCTTTTGCGGCCCGACGGCTTACTCGGGCAGGTCAATCATCACCCCGCCTTGAAGCCGAACCCGGAGATGGCCGCCTTTATGGTCACGTTCCTCTGCTTTTCCCTGCTCTCTTACGCCACGCTTTATTCCCTTACCCACCTGCGCCATCACGAGCCGCCATCCCCGCCCCTGCCGCCCGAGCCATCGGCGGACATTTAGGCTCGAGACCGCACCGCCAGCTGTCCCTCCAAAGAAAACACGGTGTGCCAGGGTGAAAGATTTGTCCATTGCCGCGGCATGGACTATGCACTAGGTGTTTTTCCGATACCCCATCCAATGGCCCTTATTCGCAATATCTTTTGGATCGCAGTCTTCCTCGCGTCGACTTTCGCTTTCACCGTCCTTTTCGAGCATGGTCCGACGGATTTCGTCCAGAATGCCAAAAAGGAAGCCGACGTGCTGAAGCAGATGATGGGCGCCAAACCGGAGCGTCGCAAGGATGACAGCGACAAGCTGACGCCTCCGCTGCCCCGATAGGTCATCGTTTTTCAGAGGGGAAAAGGAGAAGTGCGTTTTTTGCCGCACGAGGCATTGTCAAATTTGGGAAGTCGATGTTACTTTGTCCGGCCCCAGATTTATGCCCATTACTACAGAGAAGGATCTTTCGGAAAATTCACGCGCTCTTTGGTTGAAAGCCGCCCACGCGGTTGAGCTGAAAAACTTTGGTTACGCCATCTCGCTGATCCAAAACATCCTGAAGGAGGCTCCCGGGTTTCTTGACGCGCGCAAAACGCTTCGCAAGGTCGAGATCATCGCCACCAGGGGAAAGAAGAGTTTTCTCAGCGGTCTTTCCACCGCCTCGCTGAAAGGAGCGGGCATGGTGAAGAAGGATCCGGTCGCGGCGATGGAGTTGGCGGAAAAGACCCTCGAGTCCGACCCCACGAATGTGCAGATCAATCATCTGTTGAAGGAAGCTTCCAAGGCGGCCGGCTATCCCGAGATCGCCGCCTTCGCTCTGGAGACGATCGTGGAAGCGAACCCGACCGACACGAAGACGATGCACGAGCTCGGCGAGCATTACCTCACCATGGGCCGCGCCGACGAAGCGGTGAACGTTTACAGCAAGATCGCGGAGATCAATCCCGGCGATCTCACCGCCGTGAAGCGCAGCAAGGATGCGGCGGCCACGGCGTCGATGAAGAAGGGCGGCTGGGACACGGCGCAGAGCTATCGCGACTTGATGAAGAACAAGGACGAGGCGATCTCGCTCGAACAGAAGAGCCGCGTGGTGAAGAGCGTGGAAATGATCGACGAACAGCTCGGCGAACTCACCCCGCAGTGGGAAGAGGCCCAGACGAATGTCGACCTCACCCGCCGCATCGCGAAGCTGTGGGAAGATCGTTTCGAGCAGCGCCAGGACGATGAGAGTCTCGATGGCGCCTACTACTACTATCACCACACGAATGAGTTGGTGGGTGGCTCCGATCCGGCCGTTGCGCGCAAGTTGAGCACCCTGCAGCTTCAGCGCATCGACATGCGCGTAAAAGCTCTCGAGGACTGGCTCGCGCAAGGTGGCGAAGGACACGATGAGGCCGAAGCCTACCGGAACGAACTGGCCGAATTGAAGCGGCACAAGGCCGAACTGCTCATCACCGAAGCCAAGAAGCGCGTCGAGCGCAACCCCACGGACCTGCAACTCCGCTTCGAACTCGGCGAGCAACTCGTGCGTGCCGCCCAATACACCGAGGCCATTCAGGAACTGCAGCGTGCGAAGCAGAACCCGAATGCCCGCCTCAAGGCGATGAATCTTCTCGGCCAGTGCTACACGGAAAAGAACATGCTCGACCTCGCGGTGAAGCAGTTTCAGGAAGCCGCCTCCGAGATGCTGGCCATGGACGCCACCAAGAAGGAGATCCTCTACAAGCTCGGCCTCGTCTTCGAACGCATGGGCAAGAAGGACGAATCGCTCAAGTGCATGAAGGACATCTACGAAGTCGACTACGGCTATCTGGATGTCGCCCAGCGGGTGGAACAATCCTACGGCTCGTAAACCGTCCACGTGCGCATCGTCTGCCTCAGCGCGGAAGCGGCGGACGTGTGTGCACGCCTCGGCGCTTGGGACGATGTCTTGGCCGTTAGCGCGTTTGCCTCGCAAGCGGGGCTGGCGCCGCGCCCAGTAATCGGTGGTTTTTCGACCACCGATTGCGATCGTGTCGCAGCCTTGCGACCGGATTTGGTGATTTGCTTTTCCGACGTGCAGGCGGAGATCGCCGCGCAATTGATCCGGCGCGGCTGCACGGTGCTCACGACTAATCAGCGAACCCTCGCAGAGATCGCTGAGGCCATCCGACTCATCGGCCGGGCAATCGGCCACGTGGCAGACGCCGAGCGGTTGGCTGCAGAATTCCTCGAAGAACTGGAAGCGTTGGAGGAAACGGACCCCGCCTCAAAACCCCGCGTCTACTTCGAGGAATGGCCAGACCCCTTGATCAGCGGAATCGCCTGGGTCGGCGAACTGATCGAACGCTGCGGCGGCGTGGACGTCTTCGCCACCCGTCGCGGCCGGGCTTCCACGGAACGAAGGGTCACCCCGGCAGAGGTCATCGCCGCCAATCCAGACATTATCATCGCCAGTTGGTGCGGCAAACGGGTCGATATCGATGCGATCCGCTCCCGCCCCGGTTTCGCGAAAATCCGCGCGGTCCAAGACAAGCAGATTCACGCCATCGACTCCGATCTCCTGCTCCAACCCGGCCCACGTGTCCTCGAGGGAGCGCGCGAATTTTGCCGCATTCTGAACGCGTGGCGTGCTTGCCTCCTCGTCCCCCCCAATTCACCGTAGCGCACTCTTTTCCCAAGATTTCGCCCTTCCCGTCGATTCTCCCTGCACATGCTAGCCGACCTTCCCATCTGGCTCCCCGATTTCGCCCACACGTTTCTCAGCGTTCTGTTCGAGGGCATTCCCTTTCTCCTGCTGGGCTCGCTCATCTCGGGCTTTGTCGACGTCTTTATTTCCTCCGAACGCATTGCCAGGCTGCTGCCGAAAAATGAGACTCTCTCGATCCTCATTTGCGGCTGGCTCGGAATGATTTTCCCGATGTGCGAATGCGGCAGCGTGGTGGTCATCCGCCGCTTCATCAAAAAAGGACTGCCGCTTTCCAGTGCAGTGACCTACATGCTTTCCACGCCGATCGTCAGCCCCATCGTGGCCCTCAGCACATTTGCCGCCTTCAAGGGCCAGCAGGCGTGGGAAATGACCATCCTCCGGCTCTGCTTCGGCTTCGGTGTCGCGGTCATCATCGGTTTCATCGTCCAGCGCCTCCCCGCTTCCTCGATCCTGGTCGCCGGTACCATGGGCGAAGCGACCGGGCGCCGTCGCGCCGGCCTGAGCGTGGCCGCGGCTCCGCCGAGCGGCACGGTCGATTTCTCCGGCATGGCGCAGTCCGCCAGTTTCGGCCAGAAAATGCTGCTCGCCACCCAATCGGCTACGGCGGATTTCCTCGACGTCACCTTTTTCCTCATCATCGGCACGGTCATCGCCGCCGCTTTTAAGACGGCCATCAATCAATCGTCCATTCTCCCCTTCGCGACCAATACCCCTGTCGCCATTGTCGCCCTGATGATCCTGCGTTCCGCGCTCTCGATTTGCAGTACCACCGACGCCTTCATCATCGCCACCTTCCGGACCTTCCCTTTCGCCGCCAAGCTGGCGGCCTTGGTCTTCGGCCCCCTCTTCGACTTCAAGCTCTTCTGGCTCTACAGCATGCTTTTCAAGAAACGCGCGGTCATCGCCCTCGGCATCGGGCTCTTCATCGGCATTTTTCTCATCTGCTGGCGTATCGCCCCGTTTTTCATGGCGCAAAAGCCCTTTTGAATTTTCCCCACCATCCGCTAGTCTAACGCACCACCTATGAACGCTGCCTTTCGCCGCTGGCTCCCCTGCATCACTCTCGCCGCGTGGAGCGCGATTCTCCTCATCTCTTGGGCAACCGGCCACATGCGCAGCCTCCTGACCCCCGATTTCCGCATTGGCGCGGTCGCCGCTGGCATCGTCATGGGCATCATGGCCCTGGTCTTCCTGCTCTTTCCGGCCGACGCCGCCTGCTGCTCCGCGGCGGAATGCGGCCATAGTTTTTTTAAGAGCTCCGCCGGCAAGGTCATCACCTTCCTCATCCTGCTCCTCCCGATCACCGCGGCGGCAATGTTCAACAAGGACAGCTACAGTGCCAACGTCATCAAGAATACCATCGCGGTGACTGATGCGACGCAGCTCGGTTTCAAGCCGCGGAATACTCCGATCACGCCGGTCGATATGCCGTTGCCGACGAAGAACGATCCGAATAGCGCGCAGGGGCCCGCTCCGGCCGCGGCCCAGACCACATCCACTGCGCAAACGCCTCCCGCTGCCCAGCCGCAAACTCCGGCTCAAACCGCGCAAGCTTCCCAGCAACCGCCGGCCCCGCAGGATTATCTTCAGCGCACGCCCGATGGCCACATCGTCGCCGAAGTGCTCGACCTGCTCTACGCCGCGCAGGACAACGCCTTGCGCAAGGATTTCGAAGGCAAGCCCGTCGAACTCATCGGCCAGCTCATGCCCGACGCGACGAACAACCCCGACGGCAAGCGCTTCAAGGCCGTGCGCATGTTCATGACCTGCTGCGCCGCGGACGCCCGTCCGGTGGCCGTGCTTGCCGAAAGCGGCGACAAGCCGTCCCTGCCCGAGATGACCTGGATCAAGATCACCGGCACCGCAACCTTCCCCGTCGAAAACGGCAAGCGCATCGCTATCCTCAAGGCGGACAAAGTGGAGAAGTGCAATCCGCCGGAAGAGACGATGCTGTACTGAGCGCGGAAGGTTGAGAGTTGAGAGTTGAGAGTTGAGAGTCCGCCGCGGGACCTCTTTCTAGCGGCGCTCCGCGCCGGATTAGATGGGGACGGCTGGTCGCAGCCGTCATTGGGTGGATACATTGCTTTGGAGTAAATTCATCGCCCCGTCCTGGCGCGCTGAGGCCAGGGCTCCCACCACTACACCGCGGAGCGGTCACGCCAGCGGCCAAGTGGCGGACTATCAACTATCAACCACCCACTATCAACTTTTCCGGACTCTCAACCCTCAACTATCAACTCTCAACTTTTCCCCTCCCCACCCATTGACGGCTTCCGCATCTTCCCGCAGTATTTGACCCCCAATGCTCCCGGAAATCGAAAAGCTGCTCGTCCTCCAAGATCGTGACCGAAAAATTCGCGCGCTGAAACAAGAGTTGAAGCTCGCGCCGCTGGAACGGAAGGAGTTCGAAGACAAGCAGGTGGATGCGATGAAAAAGCTCGAAGCGGAAAAGCTCAAGGCCAAGGAAATCGAGGTGGAGCGCAAGAAGCTGGAGAACGAAGTGCAGTCCAAGAAGGACACCATCGCCAAGTACCAGACCCAAAAATTTCAGACCCGTAAGAACGAGGAATTCCAGGCGCTGAACAATGAGATCAAGCGCTACGAAGGCGAGATCCAGACGATCGAAGATCGCGAACTGGAGCTCATGGAGAACGCGGACAAGATGAAGGTCCAGGTCGCCGAGACCGACAAGGAAACGCAGGCCGTGAAGGCGCAGGTCGAGCGGCAGCTCGCCCATATCACCTCGAAGATCGATGCCGTCGGTTCACAACTCAAGGAGATCGAAGCCGAGCGCACCAAGCTCGCCGCGGACGTCGACGAAGACCTGCTCGATATTTACAACCGTCTTTTCAGCAGCAAGAACGAAGCCGTCGTCGCGCTCGAGCACGACGTCTGCATGGGTTGCCATATGAAGGTTACCACGCAGACAGTAGTGCGTGTGAAAGGCAACCGCGAGATCGTGCACTGCGAGCAATGCGGCCGGATTCTCTATCCGGGCGAATGATAAAGTGAGCGTGAAAAATGACCTGCGCTCGACGACATTGACCGCAGTCATCCTCACACCTCACTTTTCATGAACCGCGTCGTCGGCATCGAAACTGAATACGGCTGCCTCGTCAGCGGCGAGGCGCCGCATGGACCCGACGCCTGGCCCGCGCGGGTGAAAAACTACCTTTTCAAAAAGGCCAGGGCGGGCGTCATCGACCTGCACTATCGCGATTACGAAGAGCCGCCGGGAAATGGCGGCTTTTTGCTGAATGGCGGTCGGCTCTACATCGACATGGGGCACCTCGAGTATTCCTCGCCGGAATGCCGCATGGTGGAGGACTCTGTCGCTTACGACCTCGCGGGAGATCAGTTGCTGCAATCCGCGCTCGAAGCGCTCGGCGTGAGCGAAGAGGTCGCCTTCATCAAGAACAACGTCGATCACCACACCGGCGCGACTTTCGGCTGCCACGAGAACTATCTCATGAAGCGCGAGCTGCAATTCAGCCCGCGCCTGCTCGGCACGCTGCTCTCCTTTCTCGCCACCCGACAGCTCTTCACCGGCGCCGGACGCGTGGGCCAGGCGAGCCCGCTGGCCTTTGATTTCGAGCCCATGCCCAATACCGGCCCGGTGTCGTTTCAGCTCAGCCAACGCGCCGATCACATCGTCAACGACATCTACCAGTGGGTGCAATTCAATCGCGCGATCATCAACGCGCGCGACGAACCGCTCGCGGATTATCGCAAGTATCGCCGGTTGCACTTGCTCGTCGGCGATTCGAATATGTCGCCCTTCGCCACCGCGTTGAAGATCGGCACCACCGCGCTCGTCCTCACCATGCTCGAGGAAGGCAGCCTGCCGGATGATGTCATCCTGCTCGATGCGGTGCTCGCCACCCGGCAAATCTCGCACGAAGGCACCGGCCACGCCGTGGTGCAACTCGAGGACGGCCGTACCCGCTCCGCGCTCGATATCCAGCGCGAGTTTCTCGCCCACGCGCGCCGCACCCAGTCCGGTCGCGACACGGAGACCGACTGGATCATGGACACGTGGGAATTCACGCTCGACGCCCTGGCCAACAAACCGGAGCTGCTCCTCGGTGGCGTCGATTGGGTTTCCAAGAAATGGCTGCTCGAAACCTTCCGTGAAAGCGAAGGCCTGACCTGGCAGGACCCTTGGCTGCAAAGCCTCGACCTCGAGTATCACAACATCAATCCCGCCAAGGGACTCTTCTTCGCCCTCACCGCCGCAAAGGGCATCGGGGAATTCAATCAACGCATGCGTCGCCCCGCTGCGACAAATCATCCCCCTACCGACACCCGCGCCTGCGGCCGCGGCCTGGCGGTTTCCATCTTTCAGGACCGCAAGCTGCCCTACGTCATCAACTGGGATTCCATCTCACTCGACAACACGCCGTATCTCCCGATGCCCGACCCATTCGAGACTTACGCCGGGCACGTCCACACCCTGCTGGAAGACCAGTTCGATCCGTTGGGATAGGAGAATCAATATTCCATCCCAGTATGGTCCCGCGGAGGAAATCGCGTAGCGATGCCGTGCCGGTAGCCGTGGCTTTCAAGCCACGGTAGGCGACGAAAGCTCGGTCGTCGCGTAGCGACGTTTGCCTCAACCAGAGAGATATACTCGTCGTACTCGACGGCGAAGGAGGGTGTTGGTCCCCTGTGTTCGACACCCATACGCCAACTTGAAGGCAAACGTCGCTACGCGACGATCACATGCTTGGGACGGTTCCGTGGCTTGAAAGCCACGGCTACCGGCACGGCATCGCTACGCGATTTAACTCGCAGCCCAGTTCTCTTCCTGCAGTCGATATCGGAGAACACGCAGAAGCGTATCCCTCCGTTGTTCCGCTTCGCCACTCACGGGCGACCTTGGCTTCCCAAAGCTTACAACGACGCCGCGCGCGTGATCTCGTTCAGCTTCGCTTCGAGACGTTCCACGAGATGCTCGGCCTGTTCGCGGGCGCGCCGTTCTTCCATCAGCGTCTCCTCGAGTTCACGCACCCGCTGTTGCAGATTGACGCGAATACTCGTGCGCACCGGTTGCTGGATACCGTCGTCTTCCTGGACTTCGACCTCCAGACCGGGGATGTCCCGGATCATCGTCACGGAACCGTCGCGGCAATTGGTCACCGGCGTCTCCCCACCGACCTCGCCGAGCATCAAAAACTCGCGCACCGCGCCCAGCGTGGTCGGGCCATAAAATTGATCCGGGCTCACTTCGATCAAGTAATCCATCCCCAGTTCCGGCACCATCGGCGCCTTCATCCAGGTCTTCTCGTCGCTGGAGACTTTATCCAGGGGGGATACCTGTGCGTCTGAAGCCCATTCGTGCAGTTGATCGAAGGTAATCGGCCCGAAAATCGTGCCGTCATCGTTCTTCATCAGATACCAGGTAGGAGCGGATTCCATAGTCTATGGGTTCTCTTTCTTATCGGTCGGTTCAGGGGTTTTGGCGGTAGGAACTGAAAGGATTTGACCGATTTGCAGCTTGCGTTCGTTATCGATCTTGTTGGCGTTTTTCAAGTCCGCAATTGAAATGTTGTAGTGTTTGGCGATCGAAGTGAGTGTTTCACCCTTGGTTACAACATGTTTCGTGCCCGGAACAGCCTCGGCTTTCGGAATTGCCTCGCCTTTAGGTGCTTCTGGAGCGGTTTCCGAGGTGGGCTTTGTCCCTTCGGCGGAAGCCGCCGGCACCGGTGAGGGCGCCGGCGCGGCCGTTGGCGGGACTTCATTGATCTTCACCGTCGGTTCGGGGACTTTCTGCGTTTCCAGCGCCTTCGTCAATTTCCCCACTTGCTCGGCGAGAATGGAGATCTGCCTGGACTGCGCCTCCACGGCCTGCCGCAACTCATCCAGTTTCTGAGTGGCCACTGCATCTTCCGCGTGCAGGCCCGGGACGGTGGCGAGGGATAGGCCCAAAGCCATGATCAAAGGGAGGAAACGACGCATGAAAA
This sequence comes from Chthoniobacter flavus Ellin428, assembly GCF_000173075.1. Lineage (GTDB taxonomy): Bacteria > Verrucomicrobiota > Verrucomicrobiia > Chthoniobacterales > Chthoniobacteraceae > Chthoniobacter > Chthoniobacter flavus. The sequence continues at coordinate 20,171 of NZ_ABVL01000010.1, read as the reverse complement.
TCATTTCTCACTTAAAGCTGCCGCTGGCAAGCGTGGCGCCAATTTTCAGCCCAATCTTGCGCGATTCGCCGCCTCGACCTTGCTCTTTTCGCGCCGCTCCATTAAGCTGGGTATATGCCTGACAGGACGCAACGACCCGTCGGCCCCGCTCCGTGGGGTCCGCAGCAGGGTGATGGAGGCGGGCCCAAGTCGCCCGACATCTCCAAGCCCGACACCAAGGATTTGCTCCAGCGCATGCGCCGGGTGGATCCCAACCAATCGAAGCGCTATCGCCAGCGCACCGGGCAGTAATGGAGCTCGATCCCGCGCGGCCATCGCTCTCGCCGGAGGCGGGAGATTTCGCGGCACTGCTGCGTGAACGTGGCCTTTATCCGCAAGTGCCTACGGCGATTTCTGCCGCGAGCCATCCTGCGCCCGGCGTGCAGACGCAGGCCACCACCATCCTCGCGTTCAAGTTCGCGGGTGGTGTGCTCGTGGCCGGTGATCGCCGCGCCACGGCGGGCAACTCGATCGTATACGATCGCGCGGACAAAGTGCTGGAGATCGATTCGCACTCGCTCATGGCCATCGCCGGCGTGCCCGCCACCGCTTGGGAAATGGCCCGTGTGCTCGAGCATTCGTTCCAATTCTACCGCCGCAGCCAGCTCCAGGAAATGAGTCTGGAGGGCAAGGTGCGCGCGCTTTCAAAATTGCTGCGCGACAACCTCAGCTTCGTCCTGCAAGGCGTCGGCGTGGTCGTCCCAATCTTCGCCGCCTACGACGCGGAGGCCCAACTCGCGCGGCTTTATTTCTACGACGCCATGGGCGCACAATTCGAGGCCGCCGATTTCGCCGCGACCGGCTCCGGCTCCCCCGCCGTGCGCAGCGTCCTCTATTACGAAAACACCTGGGGCAGCAAACCGCTCACCAAACGCCGCGAAGCCGAAGCCGTGGTGCTCGCCCTGCGCGCCCTCGACACCGCCGCGGAAAACGACACTGCCACCGGCGGCGTGGATCGGCGCGGCAAGGTCTATCCGATCATCAAGATCATCTCCGAGACCGGCATCCGCACCCTCGCGGAAAAAGACCTCGCCCGTGTCTTCAAGCAGAAGGTGACGTGAAGTGTGCCATGATGCCGAGCCAGCCAACGCTTGAGGTCGCCAGGGAGTCGCGGGAAAATTTTCCAGAAGGCAGGGTGGTTAAGCCGCTCGGACTTCGCGCGTTCCTGAGGTTCGGGCAAATCGTCGCCGGCATCTTTTGGCTGGGGCTTTGGCTGGTGGACCTTGCCAAATTCATTTCCCACTTATGATCGAGGAACCGTATCGCTGGGTCGAAGCCATCGCCAATCGGCGTGAATACATCGAGCACCAACTCTCCGGCGGCAGCCCCATCGCGGGGTTGAGTTACAAGGAGGGCATTCTGCTTTTCACGCTCGGGCGCGAGCGGCAGAAGCTGTTCGAGATTTATGATCGCATCGGGCTCGGGACGATCGGGCATCCGGGCGACATCGAGCGGCTGCGCATGACCGCCATCGAGATCACCAGCGCGGAAGGTTTCGCCCGCTCGGCGCACGATGTGTCGCTGCGCCGCCTGGCCAATTACTCGCTCTCACCCGCGCTGAAGACGGCCTTCGAGCAGGTCTACGGCGCGCCCTATCTCGCCCGCATGCTTTTCGCCGAACTTGGCCGCGGTGGCGCGTCGAATACCTTCCTGCGCCTCGACTATGACGGAGCGATCTTCACCAGTGGCGGCGCTTTCGGCCGGGCGCCCGAGGAGTTCGGGGTCATCTCCGGGACGGCCGCGTCCACGGCCAAAATGGAGCGGTTTTTGCGCGAGCAAAGCCTGCCTGCCTCGACCTTGGAAAAGGCCCTCGAAATCGCCCTCGACGCCTGGACCGTGGGCCACCTGACGCAGTCCGAGGAACCGTCCGATGAATTGCCTTCCGCCGAGGCCATCGCCAAGGCCCGTGAGGAGCAACTGGCCGCCTCTTCCATCGAAGCTGCAATCCTGACCGATACCGGCGCCCAGACTGTGACCTGGCGCTCCCTGCGCGATACAGAAATCCGCCCCCAACTCGAAAAGCGATAAGCTCTTTGTGAAGACGCCCCTTTCCAAAAGCGTGTTTGGCTTCGCGGCAGTTTTGTGCAAGGGTTTCCGTATGAAGAACGCCATGCCATGTGTGGGCCTCGTCGTTCTTGCGGGTTGTCTGACCTTTATCGTCGCTCCGGATGAAGGGCCATCCACGGAAGCGAAAATCGAATCGGCGCTCAATTCCTTTCCCACTGTGGTGATCGACCCCGGTCATGGCGGCAAGGACGAGGGTGCCAGCGGCAACGGTTTGGTGGAAAAAACGCTCAGCCTCGATGTCGCCCTCCGGGTCGAGAAGATCCTCAAGCCGTTCAATTTCCCGGTGGTGCTGACTCGCCGCGACGACACTTTCATCCCCTTGGAAGAGCGCGCGGCGATCGCCAATCGGCTGGATAACGCCGTCTTCGTGAGCATCCACTTCAATCATGCCAAGGACCGTGTCTCGACGGGCGTGGAAACCTTTTACGCCCCGGCCAAGGTGCCGCCCGATGGCTCCTGGACGTGGGTCGGCTTTTTCAACAAGCCGGATGCCCCTCCGCTGGACAACGGCGAGACGCTGGCCGGCTTCATCCAGGCGGCGCTTGTCTTGCGCACCGATGCGGTGAACCGGGGCATCAAGAGCCGCGAACTGTATGTCGTGCGGCACACCCGCTGTCCGGCCGTCCTCGTCGAGGGCGGATTCATCAATAATCCCCTGGAGGCAGCCCTGATCTCGAACGGCGAATACCGCCAGCGATTGGCCAGCGCCATCGCCGAGGGGATCATGAGCTACCAGAAGACCCGTCCGCAGCCCATCCAGACCCCGAGCAAACTGGCCAGGGCCGGGTTGTAGCCGAAGGTCCTCATAATCCTTAATCCTCAATTTTTAATCCTTAATCGTTAATCCTCCCGCGCGGCAGGGGGATTAAGGATTAAGGATTAACGATTATGATTCCGGGCGAAGCCCCCCAACCGGCAGTTGCAACCTTTCGAATTCCGCTTTGAATAAGCCGGTGCGCCCTCCGTCCAAATTGCCACCATTCATGAAAACGAAGCTTGTTTGCGTCCTGGCCACTCTGGCTCTTGTCGTTTCCGCCTCGGCAGATGACCAGGTGCGCAATGCCCAGACGGAACTGAAGAGCCTGGGCTTTTACTACGGCGAGGCGAATGGCCAGAGCAGCGCCGAGTGGGCCTTTGCCATCCGCCGTTACCAGATCCGGAATGGCCTGGAGGTGACGGGCGCCCTAAACCACGAAACGCTTGCCGCTCTGGGCATGGTCGCGGCCAACAACAAGCCAAAGAAATCCGCGCCGCCCCCGCCCAACATGGAAGACGTGGCGCCGCCCAAGCCAGCCAATACGACCAAGGCCCAGCCGCCGACGGATCTTCGACGCGACCCGTCGGTGGAACAAAGCGACAAGGACTTTCTGCAGCGCGAAGAAAACAAGGTGCGGAACCGGGACCGCACCGCAGCGGATTATAGTGACCCGGGTCCGCAGCCTTCGGCTCCTCCGCCGCCTCCGCGTAGTCCCGCGGTCGTGGCTCCGCCGGCGCCTCTCGATGCCCCGAGTGCCGATTTTCCCGTGCTCTTCGCCGGCACACCCTTCGCCAATGCGCCGGTCACCGTGCAACGCGACACCCTGCGCCGGGCCCAGGGAGTGCTCGCCGAACGCGGCTATTATCGCGACGTCATCGACGGCCTGCCCGGCCCGGCCACGGAGGAAGCGCTGCTCGGTTACCAACGCTCCGAGCGCTTGACGCTCACCGGACGTCTTGACATGGACACGCTCAATGATTTGCGCCTGCTCCCGCGGGACAACCGGGACAGCGGCGTCCGCTTCGGCTTTGAATTGCACATCCCCAACCACGTCTTCCGCGGCGTTTGGGTGGACCGGCGGTAAAGCGGTCTGCGAACAGTGGATGCGGCATCCTGCCGCTTTTCGTAAATCAACCCATCAGCGGCAGCGAGATACCGCCGCCCCTCTTTTCCGGTCGGTGGCCGCTTATGGCGTAAACTCCACCGACTGCAATTCCGTCCACACGCTGCCGACGAAAATCTCCGCCTCGATCTTCAGCAGGACGCGGTCGCGATCGTCCGACACCCAAGCGAAGGCGCGTTTGAATTTCCGGTGCGGCTCCAGCTCCATGTGCTTGGTGATCCCTTGAAGGCGCAACTGGCACTTGATTGCATTGTAATTCCCGGCGGGTACTTTCAGCTTCTCGCGGCCGAGCACCTCGATATCCGCCAGATATCCCGCCTTCGACGGGAAAACCACCATGCGATATTTGTCGCCCTGCTGCAGTGGTTGGCTGCGCACAAACAGCAGCGCGCTCAGGAGGTCAAAAACATTGGGACACTTGAATTTGTGTTCCTTGTCCGGCGGCTCTTTCGAGGGCGTCACTTGCGTGGTGCGGCGCGCGCCCTCAGGCGAAAACTCCGTCTTCGTCGTCTGCGTTTCCGATTTATAGACCTCGGTCTGCTGCAGCCGGATCGGCCGCAGGGTCGTGGCGTTGCAGGTCGCTATGTGTTGCGAATCCATCTTCCACAAGGTCCGCACGAACCCGGTGGTCTGCGTGTTCATGTCCAACTGATACTCTCCGTGCGCTTTCGAAAAGTCGAAGGTCGCCTGGGCCGCAGTGATCGCTCCCCAGCCAAACCGGTAAACCGCTTTCTGGGGCCGGAACGGCGCAAATTTTCCCGGCTGTGGCGACGTGAGCGTGTCACGCCAGTCACTCGCGCGGGCCGGCACCACCAGCAGCAAACAAAGCAGTGGAAGCAACCAGCGGATCATGACTTCACCGGTCGCACATGCTGCAGAGCGCCTTCCGGAACCCAACCCCGGCCAAGACCCGGCAATTCGCAATAAATCCATTCGCCGCGCTCGCTGAGCACCCGCACCTGGCTGCCAGCGGGCAAGGCCTCCGCCACGCCTGCGCTCTCCGCCGGCGCCAACCGGGCCTCCGTTTCCTTCGCCGTGATCACCGCCAACGCTTGATCCCTGGTCATACTCCACAAGGAAACGCTCGCCACCGCACAGACGACAACGCTCAGCAGGGTCAGCAGCCACAATCCAAAATGATCCGCCTGGCGGCTCGTGAAAATGATCACCAAACCGAACAACACAATCCAACCGGAGACCGCAACGAGCACCGTCCAGATGTTCGTCGTCAGCAAATGAGCCAGCCGGCTATTCCACGAGACCGGCAACAGTCTCGAGCCATTTTTCTCGCGCAGCAGTCGGAGATTCGCCAGCGCCTCGGGATGGCGCGGGGTCAACGCCAGCGCGCGCTCGTAGCTCAAGATCGCGTGCCCTGCGTCGTCCAACCGGAATTCCGTGTTCCCCAGATTGTAGTAAACATTCGCGCTCCCCGCGCCACTCTCGATCACCTTTTCATAGCCAGCCTTCGCGTCGGCAAATTTGCCCTGGTCGTAGGCTTGATTAGCCGTATCGAAATCGCTGGCCCAACCGCGGATCGGGAGCAGCGCGAGCAAGAGCACCGCCAGCGCGGCGAGCCAGCGCGGGAATTTCCAGCATGGCAAAGATGGGTGTCGTTCAGCTTTTTGCATGGCCCTTCTCCAGTTGTTTCAATGCGCCCATCACGCGTTCGCGTTCAGCGGCGGAAACCGGCCCGCCGCCACCACCGCCACCCGCGTAATGCACTTCGGCGCGAGCGCTGAAAATCTCCTCGATTGTTCCCGCGGCCTGCTCGTCGAGCTCCGCCGCAGAGCGGACCACCGAGGCATCGATGCCCGCGACGGGGCGGTTCGTCTTGAGGGCCGTTTCCAATTGCGCGAAGCGCGCGGCGGCATCGAAGAAATCCACATAGCCGAGATCGGAGCCCCGCAAGCGGCGCCACACGGCCTCTTTTTCCTGCTGCAACGCCGCCCTTTGGCGCACCGCCAAATCGGGCGGCCGGCGCAACTTGAAAGCGATCAAGCCAAGCAAGATGGCGCCGAGGGCGCCCTGCACATACCAAAACTCACGGCGCTCGTAGAGCGGCGCGAAACGCTGCGGCTCTTCCGAGTCATAACGCAAACCGAGGATGTCGTCGGGACGCGGCGCTGCCGCCGGCTTTTTCGGCGCGGGCGGCGCGTTGTTATCCGCCGCGGACGCCACCGGCTTCGGCGCGGGCAATGCGTCTCCTTCGACCACCAGCGACGCGGGCTCCGAATTCAGCGTAACGTATTTCTCCGCCCCCGGATCGAAGTACGAAAAATGAAACTCCGGCATCGCCGTCTTCTTCGCTTCCGGGATGACCTGCATTTCGAAAGTCTTCGTGCCGGTAAAGCTGATCGGGTCGTCCGCCTGGAAGGTGTTCGAGGGCGGATACGTTCGCCAACCCGTGGGATCATTGATCTCCGGCGCGGTCACGCGATCGAAGCTCCCCTTACCCGACACGCGCAATTTCATCGTAACCGGATCACCGATCTTGACCTGCTTCGGACTTCCCTCGGCGCTAAATGTGAAGTTCCCCACCGCGCCCGAAAAGTCTGCCGGCTTGCCGGCCTGCGGCAGCGACTTGACCGTAAATTCCACCTCCGGCGCTTTCACCTTCACCTCCTGTAGGGCGGAGAAAAACGGATCGTTGAAAATACTGCCGAAAGGATCGAGCGGACTGCTGCTGCGTTCCGCGCGCGGAATGCGGGCGTGAAACTGAATGTTGCCCGGCCCGAGGGTGAGCTTGCCGGCGCGAATCGGCGTCACCAGCGTTTTGAAAACCACATAATCGTAATCACGGCCGTTCCGCTCTACCTGGTCGCTGCGCGGTTCGGGCACCTTCTGCTTGGTCCAGCCTTCACCGCCGATCTCCGGCATTTCCTCCAACTGCCAGCGAATCCGGGAATCGACATACAGACGAAACTCCACGGGGATCGACTCCCCGAGATAGAGCGTCTTCTTCGGCATCACGAACTCGGCAAAGGCCCGCTTCTGGTTGTCCTCATCCGTCGCGCTGCTCGGCTGCACGGTCAGAGCGGCTGGCTGCGTGGTGTAGTCTTTCCCATCCACCTGGATCGTTATCGCCGGAATGGTGAACTTACCATTCTTCTGCGGCGTGATTTGATACGAGTAGGTCTTCGTGTGCTCGGTGACAAAGTTGCCATTGTCAATGCGGATGACCGACTGCTCGCTGGCCCCGCCATATTGGATATCCAGGCCGTCGACCGGCGAAATATCAGGCGCGTCGGGAACGTGGTGCGACCCGCTGATCTTGAGTTGAAAAATCACCGGATCCCCGACGACCGAAATGCTCCGATTCAAATGCGCGCGCACAGAGACCTCCGCCGCGTGAGCCACCGTGGCCACAAGCAAAAGCAGGAACAGCGTAGCGAGGCCACGCAGATGATGAGGAAGGAAATGGAGACGAGAGAGTGACATGCGGTTTACCAATCCCGGAAATTGCGCCCCTGCGGTTTGCCGGGTTTGCGAAGTTGAACGCGCTGATCCTCCCCTTTCAAGGATTCGAGCAGGCTCCTCGCCTGAGAGGGAGTCATCTTGCCTTCCTGTGCAGCCTGGGCCTCGGCGGCGGCCTCCTGCTGCGCATCCGCTTTTTCGCCATTCTGCTGCGGATTGCCCTGCGCCTGGATTTGGCCCTCGCGCTTCTTGGCGGGTTCATCCGGCGCCGACTGCGGCTGCTGGTCCTGCCCCTCCTTGTTTTGCTGCGGTGATTGCTGGTTACCCTGCGAGGGATTCGACTGCGCATCCCGTTTCTCGTCACCTTTGTCGCCGTTCTGCTGCGGAGGTTGCTGGTTCTGCTGGTCTCCCTTGCCGCTCTGATCCTTGTCCTGTTGCTCTTTCCCCTGCTGGTTCTGTGGCTGCTGCTGTTGCCCTGAGGAGCCCTGCGATTGCTGGTTCTGGGACTGCTGCTGTTGTTGCTGCTGCTGCGAATTCTGTTGCTGGTTTTGGTCCTGTTTCTGCGAACCGCCGGACTTCTGTTGCTGCTGTTGCTGTTGATCCTTCTGGTCCTTCTGGTCCTTCTGGTCCTTGTTCTGCGAACCCTTGTTTTGCTGCGGCTGTTGTTGCTGCTGGTTCTGCTGATCCTTCTTCTGTTCGTCCTTCTTGTCCTGCTGCTTTTGCTGCTCGGATTTTGGCGGCTGCTTTTGCATCTCCCCGAGAAGCTTGCGCACCACGTCGCGATTGTATTCCGCGTCCTTGTTTCCCGGGGTGACTTTCAATGCCTGGTCGTAATGCTGCAGCGCGTCCTTCCATTGCTTCACGCGCTTCTCCTTCTCCTCCGTCGCCCGGCCCTGTTCGAAAAGCGTGTTGCCGAGATTGTACTCTGCCGCCGCGCGTAGATTCGGATCCGGCGAAGTCACCGCCTTGGCAAAGGCATCCAGCGCCTTCGCGAAATCGCCCGTCTTGTAAGCCGCCGCGCCGAGATCGAAATTCAGCGCCGCCGAATCGCGCTGCTGCTGCAACTGGCGATCAAACTCCGAGATGGCACCCTTGTAATCCCGACGATCGTAAGCCTCGAGGCCGCTGTTCTTCGCCTGCGCCAGCAGCGGCAGCAGGAGCAGCAGGGCCGCCACCCGCACCGGAATCGGCGAAGGCAGCACGCGCCGCCTCGATCGCTTGCGCTCGCCCAGGAGCGAAGACGTCACCAGCAGCGCCAGCGCCGCCGAGAGCGGCCATTGGTAACGCTCGATCGGACGGCGCGACATACGGGCATCGATTTCTTTTTCTTTCATTTTGCCCAGGCCGTCGTCGATGATTTGTTTCATCTCAGCCGGCCCGCTCTGCAGGTGAACGTAGAAGCCACCGGTCGATTCTGCAATTTTTCGTAGCCGGTCTTCATCCAGCTTGGATTTGACATTCTGGCCGTTCTCGTCCTTGACGAATTCCGTGCCCCCATTCTCTCCGGGAACCGGAATCAGCGATCCATCGGCCGACCCGAGCCCCACCGTAAAGATGCGCATGTGGTCCTTTTCCGCGGCGGCCGCGGCCACGGCGTCGGATTCCAATTCCTCACCGTCGGTGAAGATGATGAGGCAGCGATTGTCGCTCTCGCCCTTACCGAAGGCAGCATCCGCTTCGGTGATCGCGGCGGCGATATTGGTGCCGCCGCGCGGGATGATGTTGGTATCGAGTTCGGAGACGGAATCCAGCACCGCGCCGTAGTCAATCGTCAGCGGCGCCTGGAGGAACGCCGTGCCGGCAAAGGCAATGAGGCCCACGCGGTCACCGGTCAATTGCGAGATGAGATCCTGCGTGGCGAGCTTCGCCCGGCCGAGACGGCTCGGCGCGAGATCGGTGGACAGCATGCTGCGGGAGCAATCGATGGCGATGAGGATGTCCCGCCCCTGGCGCTTGCTCTGTTCCCACGTGTAGCCGTAGCGTGGCTCGGCCAGGCTGACCAGCAAGGCCGCGAGGCCGAGAAGGAAGAGCGTAAAGCGCAACCGGCGAAGATTGAGGCTCACCGTCCCGGCCAGGCGATCAAGCAAACGCGTCGCCACCAACTGCTGCAGCAATTTGCTGCGCCGGCTTTCGTTGCGCGCATAGAGCACGATGAGGAGCGGCAACAGCGCGAAACCCCAAAACCACAGTGGTTGACCGAAACTCATGGCAGGCGGTTCCCCACGGTTTGCGCCAGGATGGCCTGCAAGGCGAGCAGGCCCAGACCGGCGCCCAGAAACCACGGGAACAAATCCCGGTACTGGGTGAATTGCTTCATCTCGACCTTGGTTTTTTCCAACTGGTCAATCTCCTCGTAAATTTGAGTCAACGACTTGGTATCGGTCGCGCGATAGAATTTCGCCTTCGTCATGTCGGCGATCTTCTTAAGCGTATCTTCATCCACGTCGACCTTCACGTTCTGGTAGACCTTGCGACCGAAAACGTCCCGCCCGACGGGCATCGGCGCAAATCCCTTGGTGCCCGCACCAATGGTGTAGACTTTCACGCCCAGCGCGGAGGCGGCTTCGGCGGCCGTGAGCGGCGACACCTTGCCGGCATTGTTATCGCCGTCGGTGAGCAGCACCACGATGCGGCTCTTCGAATCCTTGCGCTCGATGAGGCGGGTGGTGCACGAGGCGATCGCCGAGCCGATGGCGGTGCCGTCCTCGACCAGGCCCAGCTTCACCCGGTCGAGATTCTGGATGAGCCAGCCATGGTCAAGCGTGAGCGGACTCACGAGATATGGCCGGGCAGCGAAAGCAATCATGCCAATCCGATCGTTCGGGCGCGCCTCGATGAACTTCTGCGTCACCTGTTTTACGACGTCGACGCGGCTGGCCCGTTCACCACCGATGGTGAAATCCTCCGCAATCATCGATCCGGAAACGTCCAGCGCGAGCATGATGTCGATGCCACTCGCCTGCACCTGACTGAACGTGCGGCCCAATTGCGGCCGCGCCAGGGCGACGATGAGAATCGCCAACGCGAGCAGCAGCAGGCTCATCAACAACCCGCCGATGCGAGAACGGCGTGGCTTGCCGAGGGCGCGGATGGGAAGCAAGGAGGAATAAATCACCGCCGGCGCCGCACCCCGGCCGCCCTCAAACAACGCCACCACCGGCACCACGAGCAGGAGCAAGAGCAACCACGGATGAGCAAAGGTCAGCGGACTGTCCTGGAGAAAATTCATGCCTGTCCTCCTTGCACAAAGGCGAGTGCGCTCTCGACGAGTTCGCTGTTATCGGCGCTCGTCGCATCCATGCGCGCGAATTTGATCATGTCGCACTTTTCGAGAAAGTGCCCGAGCAGCGAGCGATCGCTCTCGTTGAACAACTTGGAACCGGAAATCGCGGCGAGGAATTCCGGTGAGGTCTGCCGGGTGGCCGGCAGGCTGAACTTCGCGTTGGCAATGAAGGTCCGCAGGACATCTGACACCACGACGCTGAAGGCGTAGGGCTCGATCTCGCCCACTTTGGTGCGGAGCTTTTCGAGTTCGCGCAGGGCGATCTCCGAGGCGCTCGGCGGTGGAGGTGGCGGGCGGCGCCGAATCAGGCTCACGATGAACCAGATGACCAAGCCGAGCAGGATCACCGCCACCGCGATGGCCGTGGCGACCATCCATGGTGGATACGGAAAGACATCGATCGGCGGGGCAATATCGTGAATCTGCACCGGCGAAGGCGTCACGTCGGGCGCGGCGGCCGGGCTAATCCCTGCCGTGGGAGGCGGAGTCGAAAGCACGGCAAAAATGGGCGAAAGCAACAGGGCGGCGCTCATCGAAGTTGCAGTCGCCGCTCGCGCGTGCGGAAAAAGGTTTGCAACGCCGGGACGTAGTCCTGGTCGGTGCGCAGCGAAATCGCATCCACCTGCTTTTTGCGAAAGTCCCGCAGCCGGGCCTGGATGCGCTGTTCCGCCGCATCGAGGAATTTTTTGCGGACGTTGCGATCGGAAGTATCGATCTCGATCTGCTCGCCGGTCTCGGCGTCTTCCAGCGTGAGCAATCCCACATCGGGCAATTCCTCTTCGCGTGGATCGATGATCGGGACGGCTATCAAATCGTGCCGTCGACTGGTGACGGATAGTTCGCGCGAAAAATCGGGCGCTTGAAAATCTGAAATGAGGAACACCACCGAGCGACGGTGTAACACCTGGTTCAGGTAGTTGAGCGCCACGGCGGGCTGGGTGCCGCGGCCCTTCGGCTCGAAATAGACGATCTCGCGGATCAGCCGCAGAATGTGCAACCGGCCTTTCTTCGGCGTGATGAAGAGCTCCACGTGATCGGAAAACAGAATGAGCCCCACCTTGTCGTTGTTGCGAATGGCGCTGAAGGCGAAGAGACACGCCACCTCCGCCGCGAGTTCACGCTTGCTCAACTCCACGCTGCCGAAATCGCCCGAGGCGCTGACATCGACCATGAGCATCACCGTCAGTTCGCGTTCCTCGGTGAATTTTTTCACGAAGGCATCGCCGTGTACTTCGCTGAATTTTGCGGTCACGTTCCAGTCGATCGAACGCACTTCGTCGCCCGGCTGATACTGGCGCACTTCCTCGAAGTTCATCCCGCGCCCCTTGAACACGCTGCGATACTGCCCGGAGAACGTCGCGGACACAAGCCCGCGAGTCTTCAACTCGAGACGGCGGATTTTCTTGAGAATGGCGTCTGCGGATTCCATTCGCAAATTACGGCACGGCCAATCCAGCGAAAATGGTGTCAATGATCTGTTCGCTGGTCTTCTCCTCGGCTTCGGCCTCGTAGCTCACGATGATGCGGTGGCGCAGCACATCGGGGCCGACGCTCTTCACGTCTTGCGGCGTAACGTAGCCGCGGCCGGCGATGAATGCCCTGGCCCGCGCGGCGAGGGTCAGCGCGATGGTCGCGCGCGGACTGGCGCCGTAGCGGATGAGCCCATCGAGCTTCAGCTTGTAGTCGGCCGGCTTGCGCGTCGCAAAGACGACATCGACGATGTAATCCTTCACCCGGCTGTCGATGTAGATGTTGTTCACGATCTCGCGCGAACGAATGATGTCGGCCGGTTCGGTGATGGTGAGCACTTTCAAATCCGGCGTGCTCGTCGCCATGAGATCAAGAATCTTGCGCTCCTCCTCCTTGCTCGGATAACCGACCTTCAGCTTGAGCATGAAGCGGTCGAGCTGCGCCTCGGGGAGCTGATAGGTGCCTTCCTGTTCCAACGGGTTTTGCGTGGCAAGAACAAGGAAGGGATCGGGCAGCGGATAGGTCGTGTCGCCAATCGTCACCTGCCGTTCCTGCATCGCTTCGAGCAACGCGCTCTGCACCTTGGCCGGGGCGCGGTTGATTTCGTCGGCCAGGATGAGATTGGAAAAAAGCGGGCCATGCTTGGTGGTGAACTCGCCCGTGCGCGGATTGTAAATGAGCGTGCCGATGAGGTCGGCGGGCAGGAGGTCCGGCGTGAATTGCAGGCGCTGGAAACCGGTGTGAATGCACGAGGCCAGGGTCTTGACGGCGAGCGTCTTCGCCAGGCCGGGCACGCCTTCGAGCAGGATGTGGCCGTTGGTCAGCAGGCCGACGAGCAGGCCGTCCACGAGATATTTTTGGCCGACGAGGACGCGGGCGATTTCGTCCTGGAGTGGTTTGATCCACTGGCTGGCTTGCTTGACTTGCTCGGTGATTTCCTGGGTCGTACTCATGGATAAATGCAGAACTTGTTAAGACAGTTTCAAGGGCGTTTCGTTCAGTCTGGCAGGGCGGTTAGCACGGCCTCAACCACCTCGGTCACACCGATGGCGGTCATGCAACGGAAATCGATCGGACATTCGCGAAGAAAACACGGACTGCAGGCCACATGATGCCGCAGCACTCGATGCTGCACGCCAAGCGGGCCGGTGAGCGTCGGTTCCGTGGAGCCGAAGATGGAAACCGTGGGCACGCCGAGGAAGGACGCGAGGTGCATGGTGCCGGTGTCGTTCGTCAGCAGCAGATCGCAGGTCTGCAATTGCGCCATCAGCTCTTCCAGGGTGGTTTTGCCGACCAGGTCCGTGCACGGCACCTTCGCGGCGGTGAGGATGGTATCCACGATCGGCCGGTCCTTTTCGACGCCGAAGATTTTCCATTCCGCGCCGGTGCATTCCTGCACGATCCGCACGACTTGGGCGAAGCGCTCCGGCAGCCAGCGTTTGGCCGGTCCATACTCCGCTCCCGGGCAGAGCCCGATGACCGGACGCTCCCGCTTCACCGGAGGATTCGCCGGCAGATTCTTCAGCGCCCCCTTGATGTCCGCCCCGACGAACTCCGCCAGCGCGAGATAGTGATGCACCTGATGCTCCGGGCGTTTCAGGTCCTTTTTCTTTTTCTTCGGCGCGAATACCTGATTGAGCAACGAGCGGCGCTGATGCCCGGGATAACCGACGCGCCGCGGAATCTCCGCCAGCCATACTTCCAGCGCGACGCGCAGTGAATTCGGAAACAGGATCGCCACGTCGTAGGTCCAGCGAAGCCGCTTCGCCACGGAACGGATGCTGTCGTCGCGCTCGATCGTCAGGACCTCGTCGACTTCCTCCACGCTCTTCCACACGTCGGCGAGCTTGGCCGGGGTCAGGATCGTGACGTGCGCATCGATGCGCCCGCGCTTGATCGCGCGCACTGCAGGCACGCTCATGATCGCATCGCCGAGCCAGTTGCTGCCGCGAATCAAAATGCGGAAGGGTTGCAAGTCCTTCGCCGTGGTTCCCGGCGCAAGGGCGACGCCACGCTTGTAACCTTGGAGCAGGAATTTCGGCTTGGGCGTCTTCCAGCGATTATGCACCCAGAACCAATCCTCGGGCTGACGCCGGATTTGCTGCTCGAGCAGACGGTTGATACTCACCGTCGCCGCTTCCACGCTCTGCCCCTCCGCCCGCAGGCCTTTGCTGATCACGCAACGCCACCGCGCCACGCCGTCGGTGTAAACGGCCGCCGGCACGAGCCAACCGCTGGTCCGCAAGGCCAGCATGGCCGGAAGGGTGGTCGTGGAAGCGAGGCGGTTGAAAAAGGGGCACCAAAGACCGGCGTCACCGGCATGTTGATCGATAAGAATTCCCACTCCTCCGCCCGCGCGGATGAACTGCGAGGCGTGCACGATACCTTCCTTGCGCTCGAAGAGTTCCAGGCCCAACCGCGCGCGATCGCGGCGCACCTCGGCGTCGATGTAAGGATTTCCCAACGCCTGAAAGATGGTGCCGACTTTGCACTCGAAAATGATCGGCGTGAGCTGGGCAAACAGCTCCCAACTGCCGAGATGGCTGATAACGAAGACGAATCCCGCGCCGTCAATCCCATCCGCCTTCATCTCCTCGAGCCCCTCGATGGTCACCAGCGACCGGATCTCCTCCCGCGGGAGTCGGGGAATCTTGATGCTGCAAAGGAGATTGGCGCCCAGCGTGGCGAAGTGCCGCCGGGCCAGCGCGCGAATTTCCGCCCTCGATTTTTCCTCGTGGAAGGCGATGAGCAAATTGCGCAGCACGAGCTGCCGATACGAACTGGCGACGTAATAAGCCAGCGACCCGAGGAGCCATCCAAGACGGAATATTCCTGTCAGCGGTAGTAGACAGATTGCGGCCGAGGCGAGCCGATAAATCGCGAAGACCAGGCGATCCATCAACGTTTCTTCCAGTACATGGCTTTCAAAGGATGCTCGTCGAGGAGATTGGCCTCGATGCCGCCGAGCTTGTTCGCGTCGTAGAACTGAATGCCGACGTAGTAATAGAGCGGGCAGATCGGCGCCTCGTCGGTCACCAGGATTTTTTCCGCCTCGCGAAACAGGGCGAAGCGTTTCTCCGCATTATTTTCCCGCGCGGCGGCGGCGATGAGTTCGTCATATCGCTTGTTGCTCCAGCCGGTCTCATTGTTCCCGCCATCGGTCACAAACATGTCCATGAAAGGTATTGGGATCGTTGTAATCGCCCACCCAGGTAGAGCGGCTGATATCATAATCAATGCGCTGTTGCGTCTCCAGGAAGACCGTCCACTCCTGCCGGCTTAGCTGGATGGTCACGCCGAGCTCACGCTGGAAAACGCTTTGTAATTCGACGGCAATATCCTGGTCGAGATCCAAACCCGTCCGGTAAAGATAATACACCACCGGAAAACCTTTGCCGCCGGGATAACCGGCCTCGGCGAGAAGCTGCCGCGCTTTTTCCGGGTCGCGTCGATACATCGGCGGGGGCTGATAGCCCGAGCCCGCCCCCGGCGGCACGAAGCTCTCCGCCGGAAGTTCGCCCGCGCGCGTGATGTGGTCGACGAGATATTGCTTGTCCACGACCAGCGCGAAGGCCTTGCGCACGCGAACGTCGTCGAAAGGTTTTCGCTTCACGTTAAAGCGAAAAAAATAGGCGCCGAGAAAGGGCGCGGCGTGAAAGTCCGACCGCTTCTTCAGGTAGGGAATGAGGGGGGTTGGCGTGAGGCTTTTGTCGATCATGAGATCGGCGATACCGGTAGCGTAAAAATTGTAGGCGGTGTTGGGCTGCGCGGTAGGCAGGATGTCCACGCTGTTCAGCTTGACGTTCGCCGCGTCCCAGTAGCGCGGATTTTTCAGCAAGCGCATGTGATCGAAAGGCATCCATTCGTGCAGCACGAACGGGCCGTTGCCGATGAAGTGATCCGGCTTTGACGCCCAATCGTTATACTTTTCCGCCGTAGCCCGATGCACCGGCAACAAAGCGGTAAAGGCGCACAGATCGAGGAAAAACGGCGTCGGATTGGCCAGCGTCACTTCCAGCGTATAGGGATCCGGCGCTCGGACGGCCACGGTGCTGAAATCCTGAGTTTTGCCTTCGTTGAAATCCTTCGCCCCGCGAATGTAGTAGAGCTGGTAGGCGTATTCGGCAGCCGTCTTGGGAAGAAGGGCACGCCGCCAGGAGTAGAGAAAATCCTCCGCCGTAACGGGGTCGCCATTGCTCCAACTCGCGTTGTGGCGCAGGTGGAAGGTGTAGTGCAACCCATCCGGCGAGATCTCCCAACGCTCGGCCACGCCGGGTTCCGCTTCACCCTTCACGCCAAAAGCGGTGAGCCCCTCGAAGAGCGCATAGGCTACGCGGCTGGTTGCCTGGGCCGTCATCAACGGCGGGTCGAGCACTTCGGATTCCGCGCCATTGAGGCAGACCAGATCGGCACGATTACCCAAACGCCCGCAAGCACACAGGGCCAAAGCGGCAAAAACAGCGATGAGGCGAGGCAAAGGACTGGTCACAGAGGGCGGGAAGCTTGGCATGGATGCGGATGGGATTCCAAGCTGTTCTCCACGGCGCTTGGCGAAAACGCTGGCCGGTCCATGCGCGGCGATCTCTGGCCGGTTCCGCTTTCCGTCCAGGGCGGATTGCACCACTATCCCGCCGATGTCGAAGAAGCTCACCGCATTTTTTGGTTCATTCACCGTCTTCAAAGGGGCGGCCCCGGAGCTGTGGCTGACCTTCCTCATCAAATTCCTCATTGTGGCCGCCTTCCAAATCTCGGTGGTCACCCTCGTCCGCTGGCTTTCCAGCGACCTCGGCATGAGCGATCGAGAAGCGCAAGGGACAGTCATGGCCTGGGCCATCACCATGATCGTGGTCACGCTACTGGTGGGCTCGCTCACCGATGCGTTGGGGTTGCGTCGGACCTTTTTTCTCGGCGTCTGGATCTGCCTGATCGCCCGCGCGGTCATGGCACTATCTCCCGTCAAATGGGTGTCGGTGAGTGTCGGATTGTTCCTGTTAGCCATCGGCGAAGCGCTGGGCACGCCTGTGCTCGTCGCGGCGACGCGCAAGTATTCCAACACCCAGCAGCGCTCGATGGCGTTTTCGCTGATTTATGTCGTGATGAATCTCGGCTTCCTCGCCGCAAATTATGTCTACGACTGGGTCCGGCAAGGCCTCGGAGAATACGGATATTGGACCGTGCCGTTCTTCGGCTGGCACATCACCACCTACCGCACGCTGTTCCTCGTCAGCTGGGTGATCGAATTGCTGATTCTGCCCGCCATCTGGTTTTTGCGGGATGGCGTCAACGTAACCGACGAGGGCGTAACGATCACCCCTCGCGAGAAGTATTCCACGAATTCCCAGCCGATCTTAATTGCCGGCTGGGAGATGATCCGACAAAGCGCCAGCGAGACGGCGGGCTTCTTCGTTCGGTTGGTCAAGCAGGCGGGCTTTTATCAACTGCTGAGTTTTCTGTTGCTGATCGCCCTCATCAAAATCGTGTTCACGCAGTTGTACTATGTCTTCCCGACCTGGGGCGTGCGTGAGCTCGGGCCTGGTGCCCCGGTGGGGCGCCTTTTGGCGATCAATAACTGGTTCATCATTTTTCTCGTCCCGATCATCGGCGCCCTCACTCGTCGCTCGCCGGCCTACTGGATGGTGGTGGTGGGCGGATGCATTACCGCCGCGTCCGTATTCTTCATGGCCCTCCCACCCGCTTGGTTTGCCCCCATCGCCCACGGATGGGTCGGCGATTGGATCGGCCACTTCTACCTCAGCTTAACCGGCGCAGTTCACCCCTATTACGTGATGATCGCCTTCTTCATTATCATCCTGTCGTTTGGCGAAGCCCTTTATTCACCGCGGGTTTATGAGTATGCGGCCGCGATTGCACCGAAAGGCCAGGAGGCATCTTATGGCGCGCTTTCCTACATCCCGTCCTTGGGGAGCAAGATCTTCGCCACCATGATCGCGGGAAATCTGCTCGCGAAATACTGCCCGGAACATGGTCCGCGCAATTCCGCGATGCTCTGGCTGATGATCGCGCTCACCGCAACCGTCGCACCGGTCGGGTTGGTGGCGTTCCAACGATTCATCCGCGTGCAAGAGGCCGGGCGGCCGGATTCGGACACGAAGGAATAGGCGTGGTCATTAAGCAGACCCAACTGGGAGGGGCGACTTTCCAGTCGCCCTGCACCGCGTAGCGATGCCCATAAAAAGAGGCGCTTCGCGCTCCGATTTTTCGGCCGGCGACTGGAAAGTCACCGCTTTCAGGAATCGCTCTCGAATCGAACGAGAGACGGAGGGCACCGCTTCGTCGGTGCTGGTGAAAAGCGTGAACAAGGAAGCGCCGGCGCGCTTCCCTCCATTTCCGCTTTCCGAAAGGAGAACTTAATTACTCGGCTTGTCTTCCGGCTTCGGCGTGGCAGGAGTCGTCGACTCAGGTTTGGACGGCGTAGCGGATTCCGGTTGAGGAGCGGGAGCCGGAGCGGGCTTCGCATCCGTCGCCGGAGCAGGAGCAGGAGCGGGATTCGGCGTCGCAGCAGGCTTCGCTTCGGGAGCTGGCGTTGCAGCGGGCTTGGCTTCGGGGGCTGGGGTCGCCGGAGCGGGCGCGGGTGCCGGGGCGGCAGCAGCCGGCTTGTTTTCCGGTGCAGGCGTGGCGGCTGCGGGTTTGTTTTCCGTGGCCGGTTTTTCCGTCGTCGGGGCGGGCGTGGCCGCAGCGGGTTTCTCTGAAGCCGGCGTGGTCACGGGTGCGGGAAGGTTCTTATCCGTCGGAGCAGGCGTGGCCGTACCAGCAGCCGGAGCGGGAGTCGCCGGGGCCGCGAGTTTCGGCACCGACATGAGCCGCTTCTGCAGCGTGCTCCGCTGATTCGTCTCCTTCACGTAGAGCCAGGAGAGCAGGACGGTCAGCACGAAAAAGATGCCGCCGAGGTAGCGCGTCGCCGTGGCCAGCACGTTGGTGGTTTGCGCACCGAAAAGATTTTCCGTCATGCCGCCACCGAAAGCCGCGCCGAGACCTTCATTCTTCGGACGCTGCATGAGCGTCAGCAAAATGATGAGCAGTGACACGATAACGTGGATCACCAAAAGGACATTGATCACTATGGAAAGCATGGCAGGGGCGCGGAATATGGAGGAAAGAGCCCTACCTGTAAATGGAAGTTTTGGGGCAATTATTTGTCATCCCAGAGGGCGCGCAGCGAAGTCAGGAAGCCCTGTGAAATGCCCGGCGGGGATACGCGTTCTCCGGAGATTACCGTCTCGGTGAATGTCTGGAAGTGCTCAAGAGGGCTCAGAAGGCGGCGCGCTCTTGGTTTCCACCCAGCGGGCCCAGAGCCAGCAGAGATCGGAGAGGCGGTTGAGGTAGCGGATGATTTCGGGGTTTACCGCGGCGCCGGCTTCGCGCAGGGCGATGACGTTTCGTTCGGCGCGGCGGCAGGTGGTACGGGCCACGTCGAGGGCGGCGGAGCCGACGGTGGCTCCAGGGGTGGCCCAACCGTCGTAGGTGACCTGATGGTTCTGCTCGATGTCGTCGATGATCTTCGTGAGGGCGTCGACCATCGGCGCTTCGACGAATTTGAAACCACCCTTGGCGTAACGCTCGCGGTCTTCATCCGCCACGGCGAGTTCGCCCATGAGGATGACCAATTCCTTTTGGATGACCAGCACGGCGTCGGTGACGAAAGAGTCGACGACGGTGGCGCGGACCATGCCGAGGGCGGCGTTGAATTCATCGACCGTGCCGTAGGCGGTGACGCGCACGTCCGTCTTGGAAACGCGGCGGCCATACATTAGGGCGGTGCTACCGTCGTCGCCGGTTTTGGTTGCGATGCTCATGGGGAGAAGAACATCCAATATCCAACACCCAACATCCAACATCCAATTTTCCCGGGGCGAGAACGTGACTGGGTTCGGATCGGAATTGTCCTTTCGAAAAGGTGAAGGGTGAGGCCGCCGCTTGCGTTTTGGAAGGCGGTAGGCGTCTCTCAGCATTACCCACATCTTTTCTCGGATTTAGGACCAGGGGTAATACGGCGTAGC
>NZ_ABVL01000011.1 GCF_000173075.1 Chthoniobacter flavus Ellin428 | reverse complement strand
GCCTCCACCCACCCGCCAACCGCGGGACCGTGGGCCTCTGCTTCTGCAGCGCATTGCCTTCGCCACGCGCCTTGCGCCGCTTCTGCATCCAACTGGCAAAGGTCGGATACTTCACTCCGACATGGGCGGCAAACTGCGCCGCCGGTAACCCGCTCCTTTCAAACTCATCCAGCACCGCCTCCCGCCGCTCCGCTGGCGTCCACACACGCCCTCGGGCGTCCTGTTTCAATACTTGATCGGCCTGCTCCATAGATTGCATAGCGTAGCTCCTACCCAATCTACGAAACTACCCCGTTCCGATGGCGCTACGGATAACGCTTACGAAGGATCTCCGTTCCTGTCAATAAATGTCGCCTGACCCCTATTTCTGCTATGTGACCCCTATTTCTGCTATGACCCCATTTTCCACACGACCTTACGGAACGATCTCCGTTCCTGTCAATAAATGGCGCCTGACCCCATTTTCGACCCCATTTTCCCATTTTCCACCCACTGTCAAATTATGTCGCCTGCCCCCATTTTCACCCATTTTCACCTGACCCCATTTTCACCATTCTATTTCCCCCGCAGATTCGTCCTCCTAAGTTAGGTCAATCCCCCTCCTTTCTCTCTCCCATCTCTCCAAAGTTATTTTCGACTCGAAGGCGATCATGTCTTCTCCTTCAATTAATGTTTTTAACACTGCCTTTGACTCATCGGTTCGGAAGGGTATCAGAAAAGCGGCCGCCATTCCACGAACGTCACGACGTGGATCATGCAATAGCTGAGCCAAAGCATTTATACCGTCCTGTCCTTGCCGTATAAGCGTCTTGGCAGCGTTAATGTATTCCAAGGCAAATTGGTTACCCGAAACAGGATCATGCCGCTTGATCGAGTCATTTTGGGCCGCCAACGAATCGGCAAATTTCTCAGTTAGAATTTGTATTTCTTTTTTGTTCACTACCATTGCCCGGTTGAAACGAAGTGTAGAGCGGCTCGACCGAAGTCATAGTTCTGCTGCAATGATTTCGTTCTAAGCCAATCCCTAACCGTCAGGTTGATGCTTCCCGTAATTTGAGGTCTAATCGATGAATAAAGCGCATTCAGATCACTATTCAACTGAGCAGATATAGCTATTACATTATCTGTGTTATGGATGGCTGCTGCTCCAAATCGGCTCTCTTGAGCCTGTTCCACTATATGGTGCCAGACATTTCCTTCCCCAGGGGATCCCAAAGCCGTTTTTAAGGCAGCGAATGACTTGAAGCTCTGGCTCTCTGCCGAAGAAAAAACGTTTCCGCAGCCATTGTGACTTAGAATTTTCGCTTTACCAACGAAATATCGATGTTCCGCCTCGACCTCGATGTTGTAAACGCGATGGATGCCGAGTAGCTGCTCAATAGACGCAACACGAATGGTCCCAGCGTGGGTTTTCAGCATTTCGCCTGCGTTCAATTCACCGGCGCGAACCCACTCATGACGGGTGGCCGAGTACAACCGGTGCATCACTGTCGGCGAAATTGTTTCGTCCGTCCCATCGAAGTGTAGCCGCAGCACATAACCATTCAGGTGTGTCACCATCCCAGTCACCACACGTCCATCACCAGTTTGGATCGTGGGGCACGGCTCGATCGTCTCAACTTGCGCCCATCCAGCAATGCCAAGCTCGGACATCTGGAGCCAGATTCCCTTTCCAACCTCACACCCTTCGGATGACATCCACTCGTTCGATCGTAAAAACGCCATTTCCAATGTGTCTTTGCTCCGATCTGGATTTGGCATCCGCAAACGCACCAAGTGCCACGTGGTTGGGACGACCTCCGTCGAATTTTCCTGTGGCTGCGCATGGTCTGTGGTTACAACGCGATCTCCAAGTTGCACCTTTTCGATCGGTATTTCCCCCCGAGATTCATCAACCAATGTGCCAGGCAGGAAACACCATAAGCGTGAAGCTGCTCCCTCTGCGGCGCCCCCCCCTTCAGCGCCAACAAATCCGCCAATAGCCTCACCGGCGAGAGAGAACGCGCCAGCCAAAAGAGCGCCCCACGCTGCCGCCCTAAGTGCAGCCTTCCAGTCAATGCACCCCCAACCTTTGTCGTACCATTGCTCCGCCATGTTGCCGAGGAAACCCGATATAGCGCCGATCAGCATCGCCGCCAACAAACATTCCCCAAGAAGTGGCGCCAAGAGTAGGCCTGCCAAAACTCCAACGCCAACGCCCAAAAAGAACCCTCCCCAACTCTGCCCTGACGGATCGATGGCGTTCAGCGGATTACCACCAACGTATGCGTAGAGGTTCAATCCGCCATCTTCGCCAATCGGATCGCGGGCCAACCAGCGGGCGGTGGCAGGGTCGTAGAGTCGGGTGGGGGTAAGGTAGAGGCCGCTCAGTTGGTGCAGGTAGTGACCGGTAAAGCCTAAGTTGGTGTCCAGGTCCCCTGCCGTTTTGGTCCGTGTCCCGTAGGGGGTGTAGTCGTAATCCGCTCTGACTGCTCCGGTGGAGTCGGTCATCTCGGAGATGTTTCCGAGATGATCGGTCGCGTAATAGTAGCTGCCGGCACTGGGGCCGTTGGCTACTTGCTCTCCGCCGCCGAAGAAGCGCTTGTTCACCGTTGCCCCAGTAGCGTCACGCTCTTCGCACAAGGTCATGCCGTTCCACAGCAAACGCTTGCTGTCGGTCACCACGCCATTTTCCTTCTCGGTGATTTTCACCCGCTGCCCCTGGCCGTTGTAGCCGAATTCCGTGCGATGCGTTCCGGAATCGATGGCAATCAGGTTGTTGGCCGCATCCCATTCATAGCTCACGTTGTTCGTGCCGTCCGCTTTTGAGGTCAGGTTGCCAACCAGATCGTAGAACAGCGACTGGGTCGGCCACGCCGGAACATTGACCTGGTAGTTCTGCATTCCCAGGTTGCCATTGCCATCCGTCGCCTTGATCTGAAACTGGTTGTTGCCCGGCAGGACCGGCAAGGTCATTTCAAAGGTGTTGTTGCTTTCCAGCGCTACCGACGCGCCGTTGACGGTCACGGCCGCCGCTTTATCCACCGCCCCACGGACCTTGAGCGTCCCGCCTGCGGCGTGAGACCCCAACTGGTTCAGAAGATTCGATGCCTCGCTGGCCGCGTAATTATTATTCTGCTCACTGGTCCGATTATCGGCCGCATCGAAGTGGTAGACATAGCGGTTCAGTTCCGCGCCCGTCACCGTGTCGCTCACGCTGGCATCGCTCAAGCGATCGGCCGCATCGTAACGTGCCACCAGTTGGGTCGTATCCTGGCCACCCTTCTGTTTCGTCCAGTTCTGGATCAGTCCACCGGGGCCAGTATAGGTGTAGCTGCTGGCGGAAAGCACCGTCCCCCCGGATGTCGTGTTCGCTATGCTCTGTAAACGTCGATCGCCGCTATTGTCGAAATAGCCGTAGGCGGTGCGCTGCCCATTGGGCAGATCGGTGTAGGAAACTCGGTTGCTGGCCCCTTCGTAATGATGGGTGAATGTTCCCAACGGATTGGTTACCGTATCGACCCGCCCCAGAGAATCGTAATGGACCGACGACGCCACGCCACCGATGCTTTGTGACGTTGGCTGGCCCATCTCGTTGTAGGTATAGGCGATGGTATCGTTGGTTAACGGTCCATCGACACTCGCTATCTGGCCAGCGCCATTCGTCCCAGCGGGGACATAACTGTAACCCGTCACGCCATCCGAATCAGTCATGCCGGAGAGCCGCGAGTAGTCCGTGTCGTAGGTGTAGCTCACGCCGACACCGGGCCTGCCCAATGGACTGGTCGTGACCACGCTGGCGGTCGAGTTGTCCACGTTATAGATGTATTGGGTTTGTTGCCCCAGCGCATCGGTCACGCTACTCAGTCGACCGGAGAGAGGCTGATAAGCATACGTCTCACTGCTGCCGTCTGGAAACTCTTTGCTGGTTACGCGCCCCTGGGCATCGTGATGCCAGGTCGTCGAATGCTGCATGGGATCGTTGATGGTCTTTAGAGCACCACAAAGACACCAAACATACCCAGTATATTGGTTCGCAGGGTCTTCCACACCGACCAACTGCTTGAGCGCGTTGTGGAAACTGTGCGTCCAACGTCCAAGACGATCCCGAGTCCACTCCGCATCGAGCAAATTATACGTGATCTGCTCGTAGCTGCCGTCCGGATAGGTAGTTCGCGTGGGACGATTGAGATCATCATATTCCATCTGAACGGTGTAGCCATCGCTGTTCGTAATTTGCGAGATACGTCCGTAGCCATCGTGCCCCATCGCCGCACCGACCCCTTCCGGACCGATCAATGTCGTGCCGTAACCATCACCATCATAGTCAAATGTCGTGGTTCGCCCCAACGCGTCCTGCACAGAGGCGATTTGACCGTGGCCGTTATAGGTCATGGTCGTCGTTTGGCCGGCCGTATCGGTCGTCGTCAAAATCTGCCCTTGGGCATTGTAAGTCGCGCTCGAAAGGAGATCGCTGCCGCCGCCGGAGAGCTTCTGTTTGACATCTTTGACGTGGACGCCTGAATCGTCGTAGGTGAAATCGGTTTCGCGTCCCAAGGGATCAATCGCGGATGTCACCTTCCCGTGTTCATTGTACTGAAACTGGGAAAGTTGAGTCGACCCGTCATCGATCACACGGGCGACTACATCCGGGTGCATCATCATCGTGTCGTTGACGAAGCCAGGAGCGGTCTGGCCTTGGTAATGCATCCAAACCCGGTTTTCATACGCTTCCTTTGTCGTCTCGAGTGTCCCCGAGCAAACATTCACATCCTGGGAGTGCAGCCAGTGATACTGCCGAGCCCTGGTGTAGTCGTGCCCCCCATTGGCAAATGCCTCTTTATAGGCCGCCTTGTTCCAATAATAGGTGTCCCGATAGTTGAGATACTGATTGAAGACATTAATTCCTGCCGGCGTATTTGCCGCCGGTTCCGAGAACACCATACCTGGCGCTTGGTGGATGAATTCCGTTCTCTCTTTGTCTCCGTTCGGATCAGTTACCTCGACCCAGCGCGTGGTGCCACTTTCTCCTTCGGCAAAGGTGGTCGTCCCGTAACCCGTAGTCAGGGAATTGATGAAATCGCCAGTCCCATATGTGAATTCGCTGGTCATGCCAACAACGTCCGTGATTTTGGAAAGCTGGCCTTGAGCGTTGTAATCGAAATGGGCCGTCCGACCGAATGGATCTTCTACACTCGTCACCTTCAGTGGGTCGCTCGCATTCTCATAATAAAGTGTCGTGACTTGGCCGATGCCATCGGTTACCGCCCGCAACCGGTGGTCGCTGTCGTAGGTAAAGTCCATTTCGTTCCCCAGTGCATCCACGCGTTTAGTCAAGAACAACCGGCGCGGATACATGATGATGTCCTGCGTCGCGAGGTGATCGTAGGTCTCTACACTTCCGTCGAGATAGGTCTTGATGAAGGTGGTCCTACCCGTCTTCTGCAGAACTGCCATGGTCTCCTGTTGCGGCTGATAATTTGCCGTCTCCACGAAAGGCTGCGGAGGGTAATACGTCTGATCAGAGCCCCATGTCACCTGCGCCATCTGGACCGGACCGTTCGGCGTCTGGATCGTATCCAACGCCAGGTCGGGGTAGATCTCTGCCCCACCTCCCGGCAGATAGATCATCGGCGGGAGTGTCGGGTCAATGTCGCTATATTCGACGTAGGAGAACCAATCGCAGGTCCATTTGTTGCCAAAATTGGAATAGGTAAAGATCGCCGGCTGGTTTGCTTCTCTCTGGCTGTAGCGAACCGTGCACGACACCGGCAATCCTCTGGGCGGAGTATATCCACCGGGGGTATCAACGATGTTCAGACTCACCAGCATCGCGTGCACGTCATAATCCGCCATGCCATGTCCGTTCCCACAGCAACCACCGCGGACTTTGATGTCATTGCAACGCGTACGATTCGGGTCGCTCGCCCCCGTGTTCCCCTTGCCCCACACCTTTTGTCCTTCACTGGCCGAAACCAAATGCCAGCCGTCCGGCAAATTGCCGTTGGCCGGACGCGGCACCAAGAAGTAACCGCTGCCTTCCGCATCGATCGCCCTTTGGCTAACGGAGATCGCGCCGCCAAATGTCGGGTCTTCCACGCGGAAGCGGTTTCCGTTGGCAGCCGTCAACGCCGCGTAATGGCCGACTTTCCAGTGAATGACGGCCGGCACCATGCCCGCCAAACTCGCCCCCGGATCACGCCGTACCATCAGGTAATCCATTCCCAATTGTCCCGCGAGTTCCTGCACACTGGCCAGGTTCATCCCCTGGCGCGTCGACTGTGATTTCAGGATCTTCACATCGAAAGCTAGTTTTTGGTCCTGATGCGCCCGAATCCGATCCAGCGCCATCGGGCCGCAGCGAAACGCATCTGCCGGTCGATTCTCCATCAACCACAGACCTTGACGCGCCCCGGCGATTTTTTCCGTGGCTGATCCGCGGAAGTCGCGGCCTTCGATTTCCTTGAAAAACGGCGTGAGCCACTCGTAACGTCCAAGCCGGCCATTGAGTTCGGCCAATTCTCCGGCTGCCCGATCCATCAAGGCTTTTCCTTTCATGCCCTGCTCTCCCTTGCCGCGATTCCACGCTTCCTGCCAGGCGGTCAATGCCTGCGAGAAATAGCCGAGTTTTCGGCAGTACAGTCCCTTATTCAGCAAGAGTCCCGGTATCCACGGAGAATTTGGCTCGTGGCGGACGAAGGCGTCGATCAACGAGAAATCCTCCACATCCGTCCGCAATCTCCACTGCGCAATCAACCGCGCGACTTTCTGGTTATCGGCTTCCGAAGGCGTCCCTCCGACCGGCACGAGCGGTTCGAGGAAAGCCCCACAATCCGTGACCTCCTTCTCGCTCGGGTTGACGGAAAGCACGGCGTGTTTCTCCGGAGCGGTCGATATGACCGGAAGTGTACGGGTAGGCGGCCGCCCGGGTCCTTGCACCGGTCGCGGCGTGGGTGTTGTGGAATTGGGATTCGCTGGTCCGTCTACCGCGTTGGCGGCCCAAACCACCTCCGGCGTCGTCAGCAACAAAACCGGAATCAGGAAGAGCGCGACAATCCTCATTACACACCAATCATTCCAATTTTGAATAAGAGCAATGCGGCGACCTCTCCAGTGGTCGCGAATGTGAAAACAACGATCCAATCTAAACATAAAACGGGTCTCCTTACCTGTGAAAAGCGTCAGTAACCTGGGCCGGGGTGCTACGGAACTGGCACCGCGCCGATCGGTTCGAAAAGAGTGATTACCGGCGGCGTGGTATCTCCGGGAATGACGGGCAATTGCCATCGCGTCGGGTCGAGTGGGAATGCGTCCAACCCATCCGGCACGCCGTCGCCGTCGGTATCCGCCACAAACGGATTAATGCCCATGGCGAGCTCTTGCGCATTGGTCAATCCATCGCCGTCCAGATCCATGTTTTTCGGATCGTACCCGAGCAGGATGTCGGTCAAATCCGACAACCCGTCTCCGTTGGTATCCCAATTCAATGGATCCGTGCCCAGCGCCAGTTCCTGGGCGTTCGTCAGGCCGTCACCATCCGCGTCCAAGCCAGGAATAAGGTATTTCAGGGCAAAGTATTGCAATACGCTCCGTCGCTCCATCACGCTGAGAGGTCGATTGTAGATGATGATCTCCGCGATATCGCCTGAAAAGTAATTTCCGTGCGCGTTGTCACCGATGGTCGGATTGCTGGGAAACGCCACGGTGTTGCTCGTCGTCTTAAACAATTGGTTCCCATTAATCCAACTTTGCCATAGCCCCGATTGGCTGGTCGCTTCATAGACGTGGTAGTCGAGAATGCTTTGACTCGGCACACCTTCCCACAGGCCACCGGTAGTTCCGAAATCCGACTCGAGCCGGCCGTCCGTATAGGAATACCACGACCATCCATCGGAACCCAAATTCCATAACCCGGTCGCACTGGTGGTGGAAGCAGACCGCAGCACGGCGAATACTTCGCCGGCCGTGGCCCCGCTCATCAAGTTCGGCAACGTCAGGTATTGACTGGACGCGCCATTAAAATGGACTACCGGTTTGCCGTTCAGCGCGTTGGCCACCACGGTGGGGCGATTGGCACTCGTCGTCTGCTGGGCATCGTGGTCGTTGCCGCTGTAGTCTGGGAAAATGGCCAGCGGGCTGCTCAACAGACCGTCCGCCATCAACCAGAGCTTCATGCCACTGGTCGGAAGGGTGTTGACTTGCGGCAAATTGCGATTCAGTACAACTGCCGTCGTCAAGTTACTGGCCCCACTGCCGTTCACCGCCTGCACTGCGTAGGCATAAGTGCTGCCATACACAATCCCGGTGTCAAAATAGGTCGTGCGGTCCGGCACGGTCGCGATCTGAGTCCAGGCGCCGCCGTCCTGTTGCCGCCAGACGGCATAGCTCACAGCCGAATTGTTGACCGCGCCGTTCCATGTAATCAGCGCCGTGGTGGCATTGAGCCCGGCCGCTTGCAATCCCGTCGGCACCGGAGGGATGCTCAACAAAGCATATTTCTGGCAGAAATAAGTAATGATGCCCTGGCGCTCCGAGTCGCTCAACGGACGATTGTAGATGATGATTTCCGCGATATCTCCGGAAAAGTAATTCCCGTGGCCATTGACGCCGATCAGGGGAGCCGTCGTGAACGCGACGGTGTTACTGGTGGTTTCAAATATCGGTGCCCCGTTGATCCAGCTCTGGTAGAGACCGGTCTGGCTCGCAGCCTCGTAAATCTGATACTGCAGAATGCTTTGCGGAGGCACCCCTTCCCACAGGCCGGAAGTAGTTCCGAAATCCCCCTCGATCCGGCCGTCCGTATAGGAATACCACGACCATCCATCGGAGCCCAATTTCCATAACCCGGTCGCACCGGTGGTGGAAGCAGACCGCAGCACGGCAAACACTTCACCGGCCGTAGCCCCGCTCATCAGGTTCGGCAGCGTCAGGTACTGGCTGGATGCACCGCTGAAATGGACCACCGGTTTACCGTTCAACGCATTCGTAACCAGGGTTGGTCGATTCGCCCCTAGCGACTGCACCGCGTCATTTCCATTCCCGCTGTAGTCTGTAAGATCCGCGACCGGACTGCTCAAGGCTCCATCGGCCATGAGCCAGAGTTTCATTCCAGAAACCGAAACGCCGCCTCCTTCCGTCATCGGCATGGATACCCCGGTTTCCGTGGAATAACCGCTCACCCCTCCAATGTCGGTGGCATAGACGTGGTAAAAGTATTCCGCACCGGCCGTCACCGAGTCATCGAGATAAGTACTCGCTCCAGTCGTCGTTCCTACCTGGGCATACGTTCCCGCAGCGCCTTGTTTTCGCTCTACGACATAGGTAACAGTGGCGGTGGCTGATACCCAATCCCAAGTCACCAAATTTTGGGTCGGTGCGATCTGGGTAGCGGCAATTCCCGTCGGAGCCGAAGGAGCCGGGATGACCACATACTTTTGATTCAGATAAGCCAGAACCTGCCCTCTTTCCGCAGTACTCAACGCGCGATTGTAGATGATGATTTCCGCGATATCACCGGAAAAGTAATTCCCGTGGCCATTGACGCCGATCAGGGGAGCCGTCGTGAACGCCACGGTATTGCTCGTGGTCTTGAACAATGGCACTCCATTGATCCAACTCTGGTAGAGACCGGTCTGGCTCGCCGCTTCGTAGACGTGATAAGAAAGAATACTTTGACTCGGAACCCCTTCCCACAGGCCGCCGGTAGTTCCGAAATCCGCCTCGATCCGGCCGTCCGTATAGGAATACCACGACCATCCATCGGAACCCAAATTCCACAACCCGGTCGCACCGGTGGTGGAAGCAGACCGTAGCACGGCGAATACTTCGCCGGCCGTGGCCCCGCTCATCAAGTTCGGCAGCGTCAGGTATTGGCTGGACGCGCCACTGAAATGGACTACCGGTTTTCCATTGAGCGCATTGGCCGTCACCGTCGGTCGGTTGCCGGCAGTGGATTGCGTGGCATTATTCGCATTCCCGCTCTGATCAGCCCAAGCACTCACCCCGCCGGACCCGTCTAGTGTGACACTCGTGTCAGCGGCCAGCCACAGCTTCAAACCCGTCGTCGGCGGAGAGGTTTGCCCCATCGCTGTAAAAGCACCGACCAGGAAAACAAACACCATCACGAAAGCTGTTCTCCACACAACCTTGCTGAGACTCATTCGTTCCATCGTTTTTCTCTTTCGCATATCATCTCTCCTTGGGGTAAGTGCGGTTTACATTCGCGCCGACGGCCCAACAAACTTATTTTGGTGAAATTACTAATTTACATAGAACACCCTACGTAGAGTTACTTGTAGCCTTTAGTTTTCAATTAAAGACGTGGCCGAAGAGAAGGTGGTATAGGGGCGGTCCCATGGCGCGATCACCGGCCGCCACGGAGCGTGGGCGACTACATCACTGTCTACACGCAAACGGCTACAGTTCTATTTCGAATCCCCGAAAGGCCGGCACCCCTCAACGTGACCGGAAAATCGCGCTCGTCAGGCATTCGACGAGCAGCGTGTGCAGGCCGAGATTTTCCTTTTTCACTTTCTCGTGGATGTCGTCGATGACGAAGCTATCGGCCGGCTCCATCAACCGGCCGGTGCTGTAGCTCAGGACTTCGGTGATGAGGTGGCGGATGAAGAGATCTTCGCGGGTTGCGCAGATGACTTTCTTGAAGCCGGCAAAGTCCTCGTAGATTTCGCCGGAGGTAAACTCACCGGAGGCATCGACCTTGGGAGCGGGCACGTCCTTCTGCTTGGGCTTGGGATAGGCGGCGCGCCAGCGCCCGATGGGATCGAAGCTTTCCAGGCTGAAGCCGAGGGGATCGATTCGGTGATGACACTCCGCGCAGACCTTGTCGGCGCGGTGCCGGGCAAGACGTTCGCGAACGGTAGTGGCGCCGGAGACGTCGGCTTCGATGGCCGGCACATCATCCGGCGGCGGCGGCGGATGAATGCCGAGAATATTTTCGCTGACCCACACGCCGCGGGTGACCGGCGATGTCTCCACACCGTTCGCGCTCACGGTCAGCACGCCGGCCATGCCGAGCAGACCTCCGCGATGTTCGTTGCCGTTGAGGCTGACCTTTTTGAAGCCGTCGGCGAGGCGCAGGGTTTTCTGCTCGGGCAGGTCGTAAAGCTTGGCGAGTTTTTTGTCCACGAAGGCGTAGTCGGAATCGAGGAACTCCGCGGCGGAACCATTGTTTTTGAGCAGGTCCCGGAAGAAGAGACGCGCTTCCATCTTCATGGAGGTGGGCAGATCTTCGGCGTAATAAGCGCGGTTCGTCTCGCGAGGCGGCGGCTGGCTGCCGAGGTCGCGGAGATTCAGCCAGCTATCGAGAAAACCATGCACGAAGGCGGTGACGCGTTCATCGGCTAACATACGCTGCACCTGTTTCCTCAATTCGGCCTCCTGGGTCAGCTTGCCAGACCTGGCCGCGGCCAGCAGAGCATCGTCCGGCGGCGCCGCCCACAACGCGTAGGAGAGCCGCGAGGCGAGGTCGTAAGCCTTGAGCGCCTTCGCGGAGGCCTCGGTGGTCTCGCGGAGATAAAGGAAGGAGGGCGAACAAAGGATGAGCTTCAAGGCATCCAACGCGGCCTGCCGGGGAGTCGCTTTTTCTCCCAGCCGCTTTTCATACATGGCCCGGATGGGCTCGCGGTCGGCATCGGTCAGCGGCCGACGATAGGCTTTTTCGGCGAAGGCGAGAAGCTGATCCATCGCGCGATCGGCCTGAAAGCCGTCTTTGCCGAAGACGGCCACTTCCTCCACGCTGCCGCTATGCTCCGTCACCGGCCCTTGAATCTTGATGTCACTGATCCGGATGTGGGGCAGTTCCCCTTCTCGCAGGATGCGGGCGCGGCTGACCGAGGATCCAGTCATCTTCACTTTGAACTCGTTATTGTAACGCTGGTTGATCGTCACCACGGCGGCCCGCGACTCATAGGGCCCGTTCGGAAAGATAAACCGTGGGGTCTGCCCGGCTTCCAGCCAGACGCGAAATTCCAGCGGGGTAAGCTTCTCGTCCGGCACGGTCTTGCTGGCGAGCAAGGGCTCGATGGGCTGCGGATAGTGAATGTGGCCCTTGGTAATATCGCCGGGGACGATGCCGAGAATGAAAGGTTCCGAGAGGTCGATGCCAAAGATCGCCGGATCGTAATGCGTGTCGCGATGCATCGCCTGCGCCACCACTTCGATGTCGTAGAGACCGGAGACGGGCACGCCCTGCAGGAAGTCCTCGATATGGCCGTAACCACCCTGCCGCGTGTCGGTGTTCGGTTGTTCGTAGATGTTCAGGAAACCGTAGTTGAAGACGTCCTTGTGCGGGCCTTGCAGTTCCTCGTACTGGACGAAGTGGCCGTTGAAGTGCCACTGCTGCGGCTTCATGATCGGTTTCCCGAGCCGCGTTTCGACCAGGCGATTGGCCGACTGGAAATATTGATCCAGGAGAAAGCCGGAGGTGACCAACGACTGGCCGATGGTGTCGATGTGCTGGCTGGTCTTCTCCTTGGGAAAATCCGCGGTCAGCCCCAGGGTGTCCACGCGGCGACCGAAGAGCGTGGCCAGCGTGTTTTCATATTCGCGGCTAGTCAGGCGGCGCATCGCCGTGTGCGGGCCGGCACTTTCGATCACGCTCCGGGCTGCCGAGGTGCCCTCTCGTAGCGCGTGCAACACTGCGAGACGCTCCTCCGCCGTCGGTTGGTCGGACTTCTTCGGCGGCATCTCCTTCAGCGCGATCTCGTCGATGAGCTCCCGGGCCGAAATCAGATTCGGGACCGATTTCAGCGGCAACTGAAACGCCTCGAGATTGCGCTTCCCTTTCTTCGTCGTGGAATCGTGGCAATCCAAACAATACTGCTCCAGGAAAGCCCCCACGACCTTGGCCGGCGGCTGAGTTTCCCCGGCCCTGGCAATACCGACGCAGGCCGTCGCGGCAAGGGCGGCGGCCCGACACAACAGACGAATGACCCGCATTACGCGAAGCAACCGTTGCTGCTGCCGAAATGGTCGATCTCCACGCCCATCTTTTGCGCGATGTCCACGAAGAGATTGCACAGCGGCACCTTGTGGCTGACCTCGCGCGACACCTCGCGGAAATCGCCGTGCTTGTAACCGCCACCGGCGAGGATGATCGGCAGGTCGGAATTCTTGTGCGTATTCGCGTCGCCCATGCCGCTGCCAAACAACACGGTGGTGGAGTCGAGCAGCATCCGGTCGCCGTCGTTCATCTTCGAAAGGCGCGTGAGGAACTTGCCCAAGTGCATGATCTGATACGTCTCCAGCGTGATCAGGTTCGCGATGGCCTCGGGGTCGTTCCCGTGATGCGAAAGGGCGTGGTAATCCTTTTTGATGCCCAAGTGTTGCGGCATGAAGTCGCCGCCGATTTCGAGCGTGGCGATCCGGGTGGAGTCCGTCTGCAGAGCGAGCGCAATCAATTCATACATCAGCGGCAGATCCTCGACCGCGTTGTGGTTGGCCGGCTTCTCGAAGGGGGCTTGCGGCTTCGGCTGGCTGGCCCAGCGCTTGCGGAGTTCCAGGCGCTTTTCCACGTCGCGCACGGAGGTCAGATATTCGTCCAGCTTGTCCTTGTCCTCTTTGTTCACCTGGCGGGAAAGACGATTGGCCTGTTCCATGACCGAGTCGAGGATCGATCCCTGAACCTGCTGTTCCTCCGACCGCCGGGCCTGGCGTTCTTTCGAATCGCTGACGAAGAGCTTTTCAAACAACTCCGCAGGGCCGGTGACGGGAGGGACCCGCACGCCGGATTTGGTCCACGCGATCTGGCAGCCGCCGTGGATGCCGCCTTCCGAACCCACCGTCAGCGACGGAAACCGCGTCTGGTAGCCGACTTCATCCGCCAGATACTGGTCAATGGTCACGTTGCCGTCCGGGCGGTTTTGGGCCTCGGAATTCAGCACGCCGGAGAGGAACGAATGCACCGCAAAGTGCCCACCCTTCACGCCGTGATCCAGCCCACGATACACCGTCAGCTGGCTGCGATTTTCGGCCAGCGGATCCAGCAATGTGGTCTTTTCGTAGTCCATCCCCCCGGTCTTGGGGAAAAGCTGTTTCACCTGAAAGCCGAGCAAGTTTCCGATCGCGACAAACCGTCGAGCCTCAGCCCCGGCCCCCTTCACCGATTGGACGGCCGGATTACCCTCCACGGCAGCAGCCATCAGCGACGGCAGTTTCGGCAACGCAAGCGTCGCGCCAATGGATCGAAGAATGAAGCTGCGTCGGTTCATAGAATTAAGGCTCTGAGGGAGAATCACCCGTAGGGGGCTTTCTTTGGGGGAAAATAGGCTTTCTCGGTGTTCTCCCTTTGCTTGTCAAATGCCTGGCTCATCACGATTTCAAGCGGGGGCAGATCCAGGCGCGCCTCTTTGGAAAGCGCCCGGTTCCGGGCAAAATCTCAGATTCTTCTTTTCCGGACACGGCCCGCGGTCCCCTCTCCTGCGAATTCATCCGCGAAAAAGGTCAGCAGTTCGAAGTCGCCGACCTCTCCGCCGTGAACCTTTTCTGCGAAGAAAGGTGGAGGGGTTGGCTAACTATCGCGTGTTGCCTTTCCATTCCCTGGCCCTGATGAATACGGAGAGCATCCCCGAAACATACCTGACAGTGTGCACGGCGAAGTAAAATGACTTTCCTGACCGTTATCATTCGCGGACTATTCCGGCGCCCGGTTCGTACTGGACTCACGATCGTCGGCATCGCTGTGGGCATCGGCGCCGTTGTGGCGTTGGTTGGCATGTCGCGCGGGTTTGAGACGAGCTGGACTTCCGGCATGAAATCGCGCGGAACGGATATCGATGTCAGCAACATGGCGGGCAGTCTCACTCCGCAGCCTTTCAGCGAATCGGTCGTGCCAGGAATTCGGCAACTGCCTCACGTGGCGGAGACGTGCTCGCTGATGGTCGATTTCACCAGCATCGAGAAAGCGGACATGATGATCGTCTCCGCGCGCGAATGGGGTGGCTATACCTGGAAGAATCTCAAGCTCGTCTCCGGCCGTCTGCCGAAGGACGCGCATGAAAAGGTGGTCGTCCTCGGCACCCTCGCCGCGCAGATCCTGGGCAAAAAAGTCGGCGATACGCTCCAGCTCGAAACCGAAGAACTCCCGGTCGTCGGCGTGGTCGATGGCGGGGCCATGGTGGAAAACAACTCGGTCATCCTCTCGCTGCCGCTTTATCAGGAACTCACCGGCAACCAGGGAAAGATCAACGTCCTCAACATCCGCGCGACTCCGGGAACGACCAAAGAAGAGATTTCCGACCTGTGCCAACGCATCCAATCCCTTGTGCCGCAGCTTCACGCCATGCCGGCCGAGGAGGATGTCCGCAGCAGCCAGGCTTACCGCATCATTCACGGCATGAGTTGGGGCACGTCTCTTCTGGCCGTGCTGGTCGGCATCCTCGGTATCATGAACACGATGCTCATGACGGTGTTCGAGCGGACCCAGGAAATCTGCGTGCTCCTCGCCCTCGGCTGGAAGCGCTCGCGCATCATCCGCATGATTTTGTGCGAATCCGCTCTGCTCGGTTTTCTCGGCGGAGCGGGTGGCGTCATCCTTGGCTTCTTTGGCGTCAAACTGCTCGTCACCGCACCGATCATTCGCGGCCTGCTCGAGCCGGACGTGAATGCCGGGCTGCTAGCCGAGGGAGTTGCCATCGCCATCGTCGTCGGTGTCTTCAGCGGCCTCTATCCCGCCTGGCGCAGCTCGCGCCTCCTGCCCGCGCAGGCACTGCACGAATGACTTATCGCGGCGACGGCGCGCTTCCCTCCAGCCCCACTTCGGAAACGAAATCCCGATCGCCAGGCGCACTGAAATGGACGCCGCCCACCCCCCGGCGGGCGGCGTCCGTAGTGTCCAGGCGGGCTTGGGCTCCTATGTACAAAATCCCAAGCCAATCCTGTTTCTGCCGGTGAAGGCAGAAAGTGTTACGCCTTCCGCCGGCGGCGGAAAGCGTTGCA
Organism: Chthoniobacter flavus Ellin428; assembly: GCF_000173075.1. Classification (GTDB taxonomy): domain Bacteria; phylum Verrucomicrobiota; class Verrucomicrobiia; order Chthoniobacterales; family Chthoniobacteraceae; genus Chthoniobacter; species Chthoniobacter flavus. The sequence continues at coordinate 199,955 of NZ_ABVL01000011.1, read as the reverse complement.
GGCCGAGGGCCATGCCCAGGCTGCCCGCCAGCATCGCCATCGAGTTCGGTTCCGGAATGGCCATGATCGCCACGTCGTTGCCCCCGGTGAGCGAATCGGTCGCGAAGTTCGCCGTGTAGCTGATGGCAAACTCCTGGCCGTCGGTGCCGTAGATCGTGGCAAAGGCCGGCGCGTTCGGATCCGATCCCACCGCGAACTGGTTGGCGAAGGTGCCCACCACATTCGACGCCCCGGTGATCAGGAAGAAGATGTGGCCGTCGAGGTTGAACTGCTGCGTGCTATTGTTGTAGCTCGGGCTGCTATAGGCGAAACCGTTGACCGGCGAGATATCGAGGTTGGCCTCGTTCAGCGTCAACGTGCTGCCCGACATGGCCACGCGGTCGTATTGCAGCGGGCCGGTGGTGTTGCCGCCGGTCGTGCCGTCGTTGGTCCCGCCGATCTCGATGGCGAGATGGGCGACGCCCGCCGTGCTGGCCGTGCCGAGGGTCACCGCGCCAGTCGCATTCAGCTGGCCGACGGTGCTCAGGTCGGCCACACCACCGGTGTTGCCGGGAGCCACGGTGCCGCCACCGAGCGCGTCGCTGGCGGCATTGAGTGCCGCCACTTGCGAGCTGATGTTGGCGCCGCTGGCCAGCGTAGCACCCGAGGCCACCGTCGTGTTGCCCTGGATGGAACCGCTGACCACCAGCGTGCCGGCGCTCACATTCGTGCCACCGCTGTAAGTGTTGGCGCCGCTCATCGTCACCGTGCCGGTGCCGACCTTGTTCACCGTCAGGGCGCCAGCCGTATTCTTTATGGTGCCGCCGAAGGTGCTGGTCTGGTTGTTCGCGCCCACGGACAGCGTTGGCGAAGTCGCCGCCGCGGTGTTGTCGATCGTGCCGGTGCCGCTCAGGCCGTTGATGGTCTGGTTGTGGCCGTTGACGTCGAGCGTGCCGTTTACGGTGACGTTGCCCTTGCCGGCGCCGGACGGGATCGCGTTATCCGCGCCCAGTTTCACCGTGCCCGCAGCGATGTTCGTCGTGCCCGCGTAGGTGTTCGAGCCGGAGCCGAGGGTCAGCATGCCCACGCCCGTCTTGTTGAGCCCGCCGTTGCCGGTCTGGATGGCGCCGTTGATGACGGTGTTGCCGCTGCCGGTGACGGTCAGGTTGGTATTCACACCAGTCACATTGCCGTTGAAGGTCAGGTCGCCCGTGCTGCTGTTCGACCAGGTCTGATCGTTACCGAGCACCACCGGCACGTTGACGGTGTGCGCCGCCGAAGTGCTCGCGTCGGTGACGCCGTTGTTGATCGTCAGCGTGTTCGAACCGGTGCCGTTATTGATCGTCACGTTTGTCGAATCCGCCGTGGTCCCAGCGCCGGTGAAGTTCAAGCTGTTGATCACGAAACTCTGATCAAGCGTGGTGGTAAGGTTCGTCGCCGAGTTGGCGGTGAAGAACACGTCGGAAACGCTGCCCGGGATCTGGTTGGTGTCCGTGCCGGTCGGGCCATTGACCCAGTTGGTCGAGTTACCCACCCCGGTGATCGAGGCCCAGCTACCGTCACCGAGGCCACCCTGCCAGTAAACCGGCGTCGGCGTCGTGACGCTGCCTACGACGAGTTGCAGGCTATTGGCGCCGGTCACCAGCGTATAGCTGCGGCCGCCCCCGATCTGCTGCGCCGTGCTGCCGCCAGCGAAGGTGAAGTCGAAGCCGTTCAGCGTCGAACCATTCGCGTAGTTGAGCAGCGTGTAGGTGCCGTTGGTCAGCGTGCCCGCCGAGAGGTTGTTCAGGCTGACGATCGAGTTGCCGCCCGTGAGGGTCAACGACTGGACCGTGGCGCTATCGACGGTGTTCAAGAAGCCGCTCGGACTCAGGTCGAGTTGCAGGCCGGCCCCGTTGCCCATGCTCAGCGAACCGCCGGTCGTGTTCAGCAAGGTCAGCGTATTGATGCTACCATCGAGCAGGCTGAAGTTGCCGCCCCCGGAGATCGAGAGGGTGCCCGCGCTGGTCGTGCCGATCGTGGTGTTACCGGAGACATTCAAGATCGTGCCGGTGGCAACCGAGATGTCTGTGGCTCCCAACGTCGGGCTGCCGCCGCCGACGAGGTTCAGCGTACCAGCATTGACATTCGTCGCGCCGGTCCAGGTATTGGTGCCCGCAATGTTCAGCGTGCCGGCCGTGGTCTTGTTGACCGCGGCGCCATTGTTGAACTGGCTGACATTCTTCAAGGTGCCGCTGGCCAGCGTCACGTTGGTGATCGTCGCCCCGGCGGCTCCGATGGCGTTGCCGCCCAAGTCCAGGGTGCCGCCGTTCAGGTTCAGGGTGCTGGTCGCCGTGCCCGTGCCCGCGCCTCCCGTGGTAACGCCGGCGCTGCTGCTCATCGTGACGGTGCCCCCAGTGATGTTGAGGGTGCCGACGGCATTAGCCGCACCACCCGACTTGTTGCCGAGGATGATACCGCCCGAGTCGACCGTCAGGCTGCCGCCTTCCACGTTCAAGGTACCGGTGCCGGTCGAGCCAGCAACCGAACTCGTGACCGCTGAACCGACGATCACTTTCGTCGCCGTCACCGTGCCCTGATCGAATTGCAGGGTGCCAGTGCCGGCGCCCGCAGTCGTGCCGTTCGAACCTTCACCAATCTTCAGCGTGGCGAGGTTGGCATTGAAGGCGCCATCGCTGCGGCCGGCGCCCGCATCGAGAAGCATGTTGCCAATAACGGAGGTTCCCGTGCTGACCAATTGCGTGCCGATGTTCAAATCGGCCAGGCTGCTGCCGCCCGCCGAGCCGGCGATGGTCAGGCTTGCACCGGTCAGGCCCGGGGCAAAGGTCACCGTGCCGTTGACCTTGTCCGTGCCAATAAGAATGCCCGTCGTCCCCGCCGTGCCGGCGTTGATCGTATTCGTCTGGCCTAGCTTGAGGGCCGCGCTACTTCCACCGGCGCCGCCCTGGCTGCGACCGACATAGAAGTTGCCAGAGGTGGTAAGCACGTTCGTGTTAGCCAGAAGCATCGTGGCATTGAGTCCCGCCGTCGCATTGCCCTGGCCGACCGCGAAGGTGGTCACCGTCGCGTTGAAGTTGGACAGACCGGAGAAATCCACCACATCGGTCGCCGGCGTGACCGCCGCCGCATCGATCAGGAAGGTGCCCGTGGGATTATTGACCGTCAGGGTTCCAGCGCCCGTGACCGCGAAATTCAAGGTCGCATTCGCCGCCGTCGCCTGGGCGTCGAAGTTACCATTCACCCGAAGGGTCTCGCCCGAGCCGATCAGGATCCTTGCGCCGCCGCTCGCATTCGCGCTCGTTGCCGACAGGTTCCCGATCGTCTGGCTGGCATTGGTGAGGTCCAACGTGGGCGTATTGGCTCCGGTGGCCGTCGTGCCAATCGTGACCGCACCGCTCGTCGGCAGCGCATTGTCTGCGCCGACCGCCAGAGTGCCGGAGACGACCTGAGTCGCACCGTAAGTATTGCCAGTCGTAGCAATCGTCAGCGTGCCCGCGCCCACCTTGGCGAGAGTGAGGTTGTTGCCGGCGAGAACGCCGGTGCTGATCACATTATCCTGGACGGTGGCGGTGTCGGTCGCGCTCGTGCCGCCGACGGACAGGGCTGCCACCGCTCCGGCGTTGGTGATGATGCCGTTGTTATTAAAGGGCTGCAGGATGGCTTCAGCGACACCGTTCAGGTCATACTCGGCCTGGGCGTTGATCGTCACCGGCGTGGTGTTGGGGATGGCGTTGGCGACGCCGTTTTTCAAGATGCCATCCGCCACCACGATGCCGGCGGTGCCAAAGTTATTCGCGTTGCTGGCCAGAACGAGCGAGCCCTTGCCGGCCTTGGTGAAGGCGGTGTCCGGAGACGTGCTGGTGATGGCGCCGCTGATTGTGCCAGTGACCGCCGGGCTGGTGACGGTGATGGTGTGGCCGACCGCGCCGAGATTCATTGCTCCGGATAGCGCGAGGTTATTGGTGGAGGTGACACCGCCGAAGGTGAAGTCGCCACTCACCGTCGTCGGGTTTCCGACCGAGCGGTTGGAATCGCTCAGAACCGTGGTGCCATCACCGATCGTCAATGTGCCGGTGCCGACCGGACCGGTGGTGACCACAGGCAGGGTGCCGGTGGTGCTGGCACCGAAAATCAATGTGCCCTGATCCAGATTGAAACCGGTGGTGAAGGTGTTGGCGCCGCTCAAGGTGAGCGAGCCCGTTCCAGCCTTCGAGATCGGCCCACCCGCGCTGGTGATGACAGCCGTGATGTTCAGGTCGTTCGGCGAGAGGCCGGTGGTAGCGATGACCGGCGCGGCATCCGAGAGGGCCAAAGCGGTGCCGGAGATGACCGGTGTCGTGGCGAAGGAATCGTTGTTCGCGGTGATGGCGTTCGTCGCCGTGAGGGTCAACGAAGTGGATCCCGCCAGAGTCGGGTTGCCGTTGCCGCCCTGGTTATCGAAGCTGACGCTTGCCAGGGAGTTGGTCCCGGTCAGGTTCAGGACACCGCTGCCATTGATCGCGATGTTCGACGTGCTGGCGATCTGGCCGGCGTTGGTGTTCATGTTCACCGTCGCGTTATTGATCGTCAGGTCGCCAGGAATGAGAGCAATCCCCGCGGCGCCCGCGCTGAGGTTCAGCGTGCCCGCCTGCACGTAAGTGCCGCCGGTGTAGTCGTTGCTTCCGACCGCCGCCGGGTTGTTCAAGGTCATCGTCGCGCCCCCGCTCTTCACGAGGTTCATGTTACCGGTGAGCCTCGCGCCAATCGCGGTCGTGCCCTGGTTGACGTAGACGTAGAGGTCCGACCCCGGAGCCGCGGCGGTAAGGGTCGATGTGCTGCTTGTGCCGGCGATCGTAATGGTCTGATTCGCGTTGGTAATGATGCCGACGCCGAGCGTGACACCCACTCCGCTGCCGAGCGTGACGGTCGTAGTCGCGCCGGGCACCAGGCGCCACGAATTGGCGGCCCTGTTGGCAGTAATCGTGCGCGTCGTGCCCGAGCCGCTGTCGCTGATGTTTTGCGTCGCCGTCGTGGCGCCGGTGATATCCGTGCCATCAAAGCCCGGCGTAGTGATGTTCTGCGTCGTCTGGCTCATCACCGAAACGCCGAAGCCCGTGACATAGGTCGCAAAGGTGTTTCCATCGGCCACCGCCCAGCCACCGATCAGGTTATTGGTCAGGTTTTTCGCGGTGAGCGTGGTGGACGCTTGCGCCGTCACGCCAGTGCCGGTGGTGATGGTGAAATGAGTCGCGTCGACGATACCGGTGATGAACTCATTCGCCGGGATGCCCGTGCCGGTGACCGCGGCGCCGACCACCAGTTGGGCGGTGGAAGCGACGGTGATCGTGCGGTTGCTGGCCGTCGTTACCGCACCGGTCATGGCCAGATTCAGCGGGGTCACACCATTGACGCTGTTGAGAATGATGTTGCCGTTGACGCTAAGACCCTGGCCACCGGTGGTGGAAGTGCCGCCGCTATTGTTGGTGGTGAAGCCATTGAAGTTAACCATGCTGTGGTTGCCCGGATCGCGAGTCAGGCTGCCGATGGTAATCTTCGCCGTACTGCCTTCGTTGACTTGCGGCAGGACGTTGATGTTATTGCCGCCGCCCGCGATCGTCAGCGAATTGATTATCGCCGTGGTGTCGATGGAGCCGCCGCCGTTGAGGGTCAAGGTGCCGCCCAGCATCGTCAGTGGTGCGGCCGCCGGAATGCGGGCAATGTTCAGGTTGGCCAGTGAGGACAGCCCCGAGTTGTCCAGGTTCAAGGTGCCGTAATCCAAGGTGATCGCGGAGGTATTGGTCAGCGCACCAGAATCACGCAACTGGAGGGTGCCACCGCGAACGGTGGTCGGGCCGGTGTAGGAATTCGTGTTGGTCAGCAGCGTGGTGTTGCTGCCGATACCGGATCTCGTGAAGGCGATGTTACCGGTGATCTGGCCGGCAAAGGTGGCGGTGGCATTCGAGGGCACCACCGAGGTGAGGGTGACCGTATGCGATCCACTGTTGGTGATGTTGCCGCCCTGACCGGGAATCGGATTGGTGGTGGTCAGCGCAGCAATCGCCTGGCTGTGATCCTTGAGATCAACCAAGGCGCCGACGCCGTTGATGGCCAATGGCGTGAGCGCCGGAGTGGTGGCGCCGGGCACGACGGCGAGGGTGTTGTCCTGGCCGGAATTGAGGTTCAGTGTGCCTCCGTTCACCGTGGTCGTGCTGCTGCTCCCAGTGGTGTAGAAGGCAGGGGCATTCAAGTTGAGCACGCCATCGTCCGCTTTCACCATGCCGACGGTGCCACCGATGCCGAAGTAGCCGTTGATATTCAGCACGCCGCTGCCGACCACGTGAAGATAAGGCGTGATGCCGCCACTCGCGGCCGCCAGGGCGGTGTCGATATCCAACGTGGCGCCGTCGAGCACGAGGAGCGTGGTGGCACCCGAGAGGTTCATGCTCAGGACACCCGTGGGGCCGAAGATGCCGTAGGTGCCGGAATCGAGTCCGGAGCTGATACTCGCGGTGCCGCTGACGGTGAGGCTGTTCACCGTGGTGTTCGCCGCGATGGTCTGGTCGCTGGAGAGGCCGGCGTTCTGGCCAGAGGCCCACGCCGTGACCGAGGTCTGCAGTTCATTGGCAGCGAGCGGACGCCAGAAGCCGCTGAGACTGTCCTTCACGAGATACCCGGTTCCGAGGCCCGTCTGGCTGGCGTCACCGAGGGTGTCCGCGCGGATCTGCATGTTGGTCGTGCCATTGGCTCCGTTCCCCTGGCTGCCGAGCAAGCTCGCATTGGTAATCGTCAAGGTCGCCAGTCCGGCTCCCGCAGTGGGTGAGAGCCCGCGAACGACCAGCGAGCCGGTGCTGTTGCCTCCGCTCAAGGTCGAGATGGTCATGTTGAGCTGGCTGGCCGGATCGGCCGTGAGCGTGAGGGTGCCGCCGCCGTTCTGGATGGCGACGCTGTTGACGGTCTCCTGCGTGTTCGCCCCGCTGTTCCCGAGGAGGACAAAATTACCGCCCTGGATGGCCAGCGTGCCCGCGCCGTTGTTCATCGCCAGGCGGTTGTTCAAGTTCCCGCCGGATTCATTGTCCAACGTGAGCGTGCCGCCGGGGTTGACGGCCACAGTCACGGCCGAGTTCGGAGCGGTCGCCGAAGGCACCGAGGGGAAGGCCGCACCCGCGCCGCTGTAAGTGAGGCCGCCACCATCGACCGTGATCGTGCCGGAAGAGCCTGTCCCGGCGACTTGCGCGGAGGTCAAGGTGAGCGTGCCGGTGCCAATCTTGGTCAGCAAAACCGCATTCGGCGCCGCATCGTTGAAGCGGCTGAAGGACCCGGAGAAGGTCGTATCGGTATTGTCGTAACCGACGGTGAGAGTCGGTGTGCCCGCGCTGCTGAAGACCGTGCCCGAGCCAGTGAGTGAGCCCAGTGTAGTGCTCGAACCGGCGAGGTCGAGGCGGGTATTGGCGTTCAAGGTGAGCGCGGAGAAGCGGGAACCGCCATTCGCGGCGCCGATGCGCACGCCACCGGCATTCACGGTCAACGGACCGGTGAAAATCTGCTGCGCATTCAAGCCGAGCACGCCGTTGCCGAGCTTGGTGATTCCACCGCTGGAATTGATCACGCCTTGCAGCGCCAACCCCGCTTGCAACGGAGCCACGTCGGTCACGCCGTTCACGTTGATGGTGTCGACACTCACGGTGTTGGCGCCGGTGCCAAAATCCACGCGACCAAAGAGGTTGCTGGTCGTGCCGACATTCGAGGAAGTCGCCACGATGCCGGAGTTGCCGATCGTCAGGACGCCCGCCGCGCCGGCATTGGGGCCGCCGTTCGAAGCAAAGATGGAGTAAGTCAGGACACTCGGGTTCCCCGTGCCGCCACTGTTATTGAACACGAGTCCGGCGACGGTGTTGTTGCCGAAGAGATTCAGGACGCCGCCCCCATTAACAGTGACGATGTTACCGGGATCGATGAGTCCCGCCGCGTTGAGCGTGACGGTCGCGTTGCTGATCACCAAGCCGTTGGCCGGATTCGCCGCGAGCGGGATATAACCCGTCGCCGCGACGTTCAGCGTGCCTTGATTGACGAAGGTGCCGCCATCGTAGGTGTTCGTGCCCGCGAGCGTCGCGGTATTGGCCCCGCTCTTCACCAGACTCATCCCGCTGCCCTCGATGACCGAATTGATCGTCGCAACACCGCTGCCCTGCGTGTAGATGAACAGCTCCGGACCGCCGCTGGTGAGGAAGCCTTGATTGACCGCAGTGCCGAAATTCCACGAGGTATTCGTGAAGCTGAGGAGACCGCCCGAGGCGATGGTCAGCGTCTTGCCCGCGGCGAGCGCAACACCCCCCAACGCCACGTTGTCGAACTTCACAGAGTTGATCGTCGTGTCGTCCGAGATCGTCGAGAGCGCGGTGTAGTTGACGCGGATGTTGTCCGTCGGCGTCGCCGAGGCGGAGAGGATTTTCGTGGAATACTGCGCGAAGCCCTGCTGGCCGAGCGCACCCACGCCCACTCCCGGGACATAGCTGGCGAAGTCACTGGTGTTGATGATCGCCCAACCGCCCAGGATATCGTTGGTCAGGACCGCGCCATACGTGTCGGTCGAGACTCCATTGATGGTGGGAATCAAGACGCGCGAACTGCTGCCGATCAAACCGTCCGTGGTCGCGCTGAAGTTCACCGTGCCGCCGCCGACCGAACGGGTGAGGCTGGTCAGGATGAGATCGGAAGAATTGATCCCCGTGCCCCCGATCGCGGAAGTAATGATCGAGTTACCCTCGGTGAGAGTCACAGCGCCCAAAGTTTCCAACGAGGCCGCCGCCGCACGACCCTGGAAGGTGATCGAACCACCACGGAGAGTGATCGGAGCCGCATCGTTGACCCGATCCGTCATGTCGATCGTCCCAGCGTTGTTATCGATCAGCAGCGTGGCGTAATTGATATCGATCGACGGAGTATTGCTCAGGGCGGCATTGTCGCGCAGCACCGTGGTGCCGCCATTGATCACCGTGGAGCCGGTGTAGGTCTGGTTGCTATAGAGCGTCCAGGTGTTTTGGCCGGAGCGGGTCAGCTTCACATTGCCGGTGATCGCGCCGGCGAAGTTACGGGTGGTATTGTCCTCGTTGACCACGAGGTTACCCGTGCCCGTGCTGCTGGTGACGGTTCCACCGGCGCCGGCCACCGCTCCGTCAGTGAAGAGGCTGAGGATTTGCTGGGAATTGCCATTCAGGTCAAGCGTGCCACCGTCGATGGCGACGAAGTTATTCGCCTGGACGGTATTCTTGCCGCCGTTGAGTTTCAGCGTGCCCTGGTTGATCACGAGTTGACCGGACATCGAATTCACGCCCATGCCGGTGAGACCGGTGATGGTGGAAGTCGGCTCACTCAGGGTGAGCGTGCCAGCGCCCGCCTTGACGAAACCGACGGCGCCATTGGCCGTGCCATTGCCGCCGTTGATCACGCTGCTGATGGTGAGGTCGCCGAGTGTCCAGATGTTCAGCGGCGAGAACCCGTTGGTCTGGTTGATGACACCACCGCTGATGGTCGAAGTGCTGCCGGTGCGCACGAGAATGCCGCCGCTGCTGATGCCCGCGAGCACGCCGTTCCCCAAGGTGAGATTGGCACTGGCGTCGATGGTGAAGGAGTTCACGCTCGTTCCGCTGGTCGCGATGTTCGTCGTCACCCCGCCATTGAGCAGGATATTATCGTTGCTCGTAATGGTGTTCGCCGTTTCGTATTCGTTGTCGGCGAGTTTGCGTACGTTGGCAATCGTGCCGGCATTCGTCGTGCCGCCGGAATCACCCGTGGCAAACGAAACACCACTGCCAGTCGCGGTGGTATCCACGAGCGCATAGGGCATGATGCCCTTGTTCTTGGTGCCGGTCGCACCGTTCTGGCCATTGAAGGCAAATCCGTTGGTGCTGCCCGTGTCCTTGATCGTGGCCACGCCGGCACCCGCGGTGTTGCCCAGATTGGTGCCGCGGAAGAGGATCGACGTACCACTCGGCGTGGTGCCGTTGTTTTGCGAATTGGCTGGCACGTTGGAGGAACCGGTGAACAGCAGGTTGGTTCCCGCACCGCTGTCCGTCACGGTGATGACCGTAAGGCCGCGCGCCAGCGTGGGCGCGGCAAAGGTCTCCGTCGTTGCCACCGTCTCGTTGCCGATGAGGTTGAAATTACCTCCGCGGAACGTGACGCCGCGCCCTGTGCCGAGGCGGTTGTTGACGTTGCCACCCGACGCGGTGCGATTGTCCAGGGTTAACGTGCTATCCACGTCCACGGTAACAGCGCCCGTCGAAGCCCCCACCGGTCCAAGCGTGCCCGCGCCGGACAAAACCAGCGTACCCGCGGTCGCATTGATGAGTTGTGTGACGGACAGATTTGGATTGGCGACCGAAATCGTGAGCGTGCCGGAGCCGAGCTTATTGAAGGTGCTACCCGCCGTCAGCCCGGTGGTGTTCACGTTGATATTGCCCGCACCGGTGAAGCTGATCGAATTTCCGCCCGCTGCACTGATGCCACCAGTGATATTCAGCGTGGACCCCGCATCCGCGCCGATGGTGATCGCCACGCCGGAGATCTCGGTGATCAAGCCCGAGTAGGTATTGACACCGGAGACGCTTTCGATCGCGCCGCCGCTATTGATACCCGTGCTGCTGGCCGGGCCGGCAGAGAGCGGATTCGAAATCGTCACGCCGCCGGTCAGTTGCAAGGCAGCGCCGACGCCGCTCCCAATGGTAATGGAGCCGGAACCGAGAGCGTTGTTATTCGAGACCAGGATCGCGCCGGCATTGATCGTGATCGCTCCCGTCCAACCCGGACCGGTCACGTTGTCCGCACTGAGCGCCAGCACGCCGTTGTCGTTCTTGGTCAAGGTATCCGTCGCGGCCGAGAGCGTGAACGGCGTGGTCAGGGTGAGGGTATTCCCCACCGTGACTTCAAAGGCGTTGTTATTCTGGTTGAGGAGGAAATTGCGGGCGGTGGAGAAGGTACCGGTCGCGCGGAAACCGACCCCCGTCGTACCGTCCACATCGAGCGTCACGGAGTTGTTCGCATTACCGAGCGCGCCGTCCGATCCCACGGAGAGAATACCGTTCAGCACGTCGATCGTCGCCCCAACGCCGCCGAAGGTGTTGCCCGAATTGCCCCAGCACCAGCGTGCCGGCGCCCGACTTGGTGATGCCGAAATCGGAGCCGCCATCGGAGACCACGCCGGAGAGCGTCAGTCCCTGCACTACATTCGAACCGGTCGCGACACCGGACGGCGAAATGGGCGGGGCCGGTCAGCGTCGTGGTGCCGGTAAACTCCAGCCCATAACCATTTTGGTTGGTGATGCTGAGAATGTTCCCCGGCATCGTCAGGTTATCCTTTTGCAAGGTCTTGTTGCCGAGCGTTCGGCGCCGAGCCTGAGTGGTTGATGGTGACCGCGGTATCGCCGGTGATGACAAGATCTCCACCGAGCGAAACACTTTCCGGCGTGCCGAAGCCGTTGCCATCGCCGGTGAAGACCAGGCCGCCGGTGGCCTGGATGGTGCCCGCGTAATTGCCGACCACCAGAGTGCCGAGGCCGGACTTATTGATGACATCGTCCGGTTGCGAAGGAGAGGCATCGCCGATGGTCACCGTCATTTGCGGGGCCGTGACCGTCGCATTCCAAATGGCAGGCAGGGTGGTGATGCCATTCAGCGTCAGGTTGTTGGTGCCATTGAAGGTCGCATCGCCGAGGAAGACGACGTTGTTGGCCACGGTGAACGCGCCCGTCGAAACCATGGTGGTATTCGCGCCCATGGTAAGCGTGCCGGTGCCGAGTGGACCGGCGGTCACGACATCGTCCAACGCACTGCCGGTGCTGTTCCCGGCGATGATCAAACCACCGGTGCTTACCGTCACGCCACCGGCGAACGTGCTCTGGCCGCTCAATTGCAACATGCCGTTGCCGTTCTTCACGATGCCACCGTTTTGGATGATCGAATTGATGATCAAACCCGCGCTCCAGGGCGCCACGTCCTGGCCATTGACCAGCGTCGGATTGACCGTGATGGCGAAGCTGTTGTTGCCATTCAGATCGACCGTGCCGGTGGTGATGGTCGACTGGGTGCCAACGTTGCTGGGATTCGAGGTGATGCTACCGGTCAAGGTCAACGTGCCGGTCGCGTTCAGGGTCGGCGCCGAACCACCGTTGTTGTTGAACGTGAGGCTCGTGAGGGTGTTTGCCTGGTTGGCAAGCGTCACCGTGGAGCTGCCATTCATCGTCAACGCCTGCGATGGGATCACGCCGCCAGCCGTCTGACTGAGCGTGGCCTGGCCGATGGTGATGCCGCCGGTGCCCAGCGCGCCGGTCGCGCCGATGACGAGTGTGCCCTGGTTGAGCACCGTGCCGCCGGTGTAGGTGTTGACGCCATTCAACGTCAGCACGCTCACGCCGGTATCACCGGAGGACTTGATGAGTCGCAACGGACCGCCGTTGTCCTCGATGACCGCATCGATCGAAGCCGTCCGATTCGTGCCGCTGTAGTTGGCGTGGGTGAGGTAGAGATCGGTCGCACCGCCGGAACCCGCGGTGATGAAGCCATCGGTAATGCCAACGTTCACGTTATCGGTGTTTTCACCGATGAGCAGACCGCCGCCCTGCAAGTTCAGCGTGTGGCCGCCGAGATCGAGCGTGGTCGCCGCGGTGGGACTCGTGAAAGTCAGCGTGTTAATGGTGACATCGCCGCCCAGGACCGTGGTGCCGGTGGTCCCAAAACGCACGTTATAGCTGGAAGCCAGCGCACCGGTGAAATTCACCGCGTCGCCGGTCGGGAAACCGACGGCATTCAGACCGCCGATGCCGAGGCCGGGCACATAGGAGGCGTATTCTCGATCCACGATCGCCCACGGCCCGATGATGTTATTGGTCAGGCCGCCACCGAGGGTCGCGGTGGAGACACCATTGATCTGGGTAAAGGTGGTTTGCACCCCGTTGATCAGGCCATGCGCGCCCAGGTTATTGAACCGCAGCGTCGCCGCGGAACCCGCGGGACGGATCAGCGCGCCGAAATTCAAGGTCGCCGTGTTGACACCTGTGCCCCCCGCCGTGTTGAAAATGCTGTTGTTACCCTCCACGAGCGTCACATTGCCCATCGTTTCCGAAGACGCCGTTTGGGCCCGGCCCTGGAAGGTGATGTTGCCACCGCGCATGGTGATCGGAGCCGCGTCATTCACCCGGTCGGCGTTAGCGTAGAGTCTCGAGTCGTCGAGCGTCAGAGACCCGTAGTTCAGATCGATCGATGCCGTATTGCTGATCGTGCCGCTGTCCGAGAGGTTAAGCGTGCCCCCGGTGACGAGCGTGCCACCGGTGTAGGTATTGACGTTCAGCAGGTTGAGTGTGCCGCCCGCCTTCGCCAAGTAGATGCTGCCGGTGATCTGTCCTCCAAAGCTGCTGTTCGTATTCGTGGCGAGGGTCGCTCCGGGCACGGACGAGGTGATGATGCCACCGCCCACACCGGCGCCGACCGCCGCATCCTGACTGGCCAGGGTGCCGATGTATTGCGCATTGCCATTGAGATCCACAGTCCCGCCGGAATTCACGACGAGTCCCGCCCCCGGGAGGAGGGTATTGGTGCCCCCGAGAAGATTGAGCGTGCCGGCATTGACCGTCGTATTACCGCTGACGAACTGCTGGCTGTTCAGATTGAGCACGCCCGGCAAGGCCTTCGTCATGCCCGCGGTGCCGGTGAAGGCGCTGGAGACATTCAGGGTTTGCCCGGCAGCGACATGGAGGATCGCCTCCACACCACCCACGGCCACGACAGGAACCGAGAGAGTGGAGCCCGATCCGGTGCCGTTGGCCAGGACGGCGCCGCTGGTCAGGGTCAGCGTCGTCGGAGTCAATCCCGACAAGCCGCCCACATTCACACTGCCGGTGCCGCTGGTGAGAGTCAGCGCGTTGAGCGTCTGATTGCCGGTCAGTGAATTCGCCGTGGTGCTGGTCGCCTTGAAAGTCTGGGTCGAGCCCGCGCTGAGGATGTTCGTCGCCGCCGCGTAACCCGAGAAGGCGGTAAGGCCCGTGGTCGCGTTATAAGTGGCGAACTCGTTTCCATTCACCGTCGCCCGCGGCAGAATGCCTGTGCCGGCCGGGGTCAAGGCTGGCGCTGTCGAGGCGATGATCTTGTTCGTGCTCGTGCCAATCGCCCCGGTGAAATTCACCGTGCCACCCGCCCCGAAAGCCAGGGTGGAGAAAGTAATGGTGCTATTCTGGGTGCCATTCTGGACGACATTGAAAGTGCTGCCACCCGAATTGAAGGTGGTCGTGCCAAACGCTTCCGAGTTGGCGGACGTCGTATTGAGCGTGTAGTTGAACGAACCGCCGGCCATGGTGAGAATACGATCGCCGAGGCGGTTGGTGATCGCGGTGCCGCTGTTGTCCACGTCCAGCGTGGCGCCCTGCTCCACGATGTTACCGAGCGTCGACCCCGTGAAGGTGCCCGCGCCGGAAAGCACGACTGTGCCCGCACGGATCTTGAATAGGTCCCCCGTCAATGTCACCGAGTTCGCATTGGTGATGGTCAGCGTGCCATTGCCAATTTTCTCGATGCGATGCCACGAGGCGCCCACACCGCCCGTCAGCGACGTCCCGCTGATCGTGATATTGCCATCGCCGAGGAAAAACAGCGCGCGGGCCGTGGTGGTGGCCATGCTGATGCCACCGGTGATGTTCAACGTGCCGGAGCTGGAACCGATGCTCGCGTCGGCGCTCAAGGTGATAGCGCCGGAGTAGGTGTTCGTGCCGGAGAAATTTTGCAGCTGGCCCTGGGAATTGACGCCGCCGGTGGTCAGGTTGGTCGCGCTGTTGTTGAGATTGATCGGGTTCGCCACGGTGACCCCGCCGGAGAGCTGCAGGGCAGCGTCGAACACGCCAGTCAACAGCACCTGGGTTGCCCCCGTACCGAGGGCGCCATTGGCCGAAACACGGACCGCGCCGCCGAGGATGGAGAGCTGGCCGGCCCACGTGGGATTGGCCGCGTTGAGGACGAGCACGCCCTGGTCGTTCTTGGCCAGCGAGGCGGATATCCCACCCGAGCCATTGAGATCAAACGCCGTATTCAATTGCAGCGTCTTGCCGCCGACCACTTCGATGGAGCGGACGTTGGCCGTGTTCGCCAGCGAGATGACCCGGCTGGTGGTGATGTCATCCGTGGCGCGGAGGGTCGCCGCGCCGGTACTCGGACTCAGCACCACCTCGTTGGCCGCATTGCCCAATTCGAGATCGCTAGCGACGGAGAGCACGCCCTGGTTGACCTGGATATTCCCGGTGAAGGTGTTGTGGGACGGGACGGGATTGCCCAGGACCAAAGTGCCGTTGCCGCTCTTGGTGAAGCCAGTGCCGGTGAGATTCCCGGTGAGGTAGAGACCCTGCGTCACATTCGAGTTGGTTGCGTTCGCAACGGTAAAAGTCGGGTTGGCGAGCACACCGTCTTGCGAAACCTGCAGCCCGTAGCCGTTATTGTTCGTCACCGTCAGGCCCGTTTCGATATTCGAGACGCTCGCCGGTGCGATGATTTTGTTCTGCGCCTGCGTGTACGGCGCCGTGCCGCCCGCGCGGCCGACGACGACGGTGCCGACGATGCCCGGATCGAAGATGGCATTCCCGAGGCTGATGGTCTCCACAGAACCGGTCCCGTCCCCGTCGTTCAGAAGTTGAATCTGGTTCGGATTGCCGAGAGCGGTGGCATTGAAGTCGCCGGTGTACCCGGTCGAATTGAAGACCAATGTTCCCAAGCCCGTCTTATTGAATGAGGTAATCGTCCCGATGTTCGGGATTTTGCCAAGAAGCGCGACGGTGAGGAATGGGTTGTTGATCTGGACGGTGGGGGTCGGTGTCAGCCACGCGCCGCTGAGGGCGCCATTGAGCGTCAGCGTCCAGGCGGTGTTCGCCGTGCTGTCAAACGTCGGCGTGCCGGCGAAGTTGACATCATTGCCAATCGTGCGGCTCCCATCCACCAGTAGCGTCGTCCCCGCGGCCATGGAAACCGAACCAGCGCCCAGAGGGCCGCTGACAAGTCCGCCTCCGCCTTGGACAGGCGTGCTGTTACCGCTGATCAAAATGCCGCCGTCGCTCACCGTCAGGCCGACGAAAGTGTTCTGGCCGCTGAGCTGCAGGACGCCGGTCCCGGTCTTGTTTATGCTCGTGCCCGGGCCGGTGATGACCGACGTAATGTTTAGCGAAGGACTGATTTTTGTGTAAAGGACCCCGCCCACGGTAGGACCCTGTACGCTAATCGTATTGAGGCCGGCGGGCAGAGCCAGGGTGCCGGCGCTGATCGTGGGCACCGTTAGCGCATCCGCATTGGTGACCGTCAAGGGCGCGGAATTCGTCAGCGTCAGCGTGTTGCCTCCGCCGATATTCACCGTCGGGTTACCGGTGCCGCCATTATTGTCGAAAATGAGGCTATCGAGCGTGTTATTACCGGCGAGGGTCAGCGTGGAACTGCGCCGGATGGTCACGACGTTGCTCGGGTCGATTTGGCCACCGTTGGTATTTTCCACCAGCGTCGCGCCGCCAATGAGGAGGCCGCCCGCCGGGATGACCACCCCGCTGCCGATCAGATTGACGGTGCCCTGGTCGATGACTGTGCCGCCCGTGTAGAGATTATTCGCGGAGAGGTTGAGGACACCGGCGCCGGACTTGACCAGCCGTACCTGGTTACCGAAACCATTGTCCTCAATGACCGAATTAATGATCATGTTACTCACCCCGAGAGTAAATGTCAGGGCGCTGCCGTTCGCCGTGGCATTCTGGCTCAGGGTAAGTCCGGTGGCGCTGTCCACCGAGATCACATAAGTTCCCGCTGGAATGCCGGTGCCCGTGATCGTCATCCCCGGAGCAATGCCCGTCGTGGAGTTCATCGTCACGGAAGGCGAACCCAGAGCGGTGGCGCCGAGCACGAACGCGCCGCCGGTGAAGGTCTGGCTGGTCGCCGTCGCCGTCGCATTTTGACTCACCGTGGCCTGCGTAAGACTATCCACCGACACGATAGTCGTTCCCGCCGGGAGGCCACCATTCGTGATCGTCATGCCGGGCTGAAGTCCCTGGGTGGAACTCATGGTGATCACACTCGTCCCGCTCGTAGTAGCCCCGCCGCCGAAGGTCGGGTTGCCAGTAGCGTTGTTATAAATGACCAGATCGCGTGTGCCGCTGATTTCGTTGCCACCAGCGGTGATCACGCCGCGCCTGGCTGCGGTGCCGATACTGGTGTCGAAGACATTGTTGCTGCGCAGGATACCGCCGAGTTCCAGGTTCAGCACCTCGGAGCCGGTAGCAAAGGCAATGTTATTCGTGAAGTTACCGCTCAATTTCAACAGCGCGCTGGTCGTGTTGGTTGAGACTGTGGTCGTCAGCGGGGCGAGTTCGAGCGTACCCAGGTTGGTAATTTTTCCGCTGCCGAAGGTGTTATCGTAGCCGGCGAAACCGCCATTGCCGACCACACCGACGCCATCGGTCGTGTTATAGGCTGCGTAATCCGTCGAATTGGCGATCGCCCATCCACCGAGCACTCCGCCCGCATAAGTCGTCAGCGGCGTGGTAAAGTAAATGCGCGCGTTGTTGCCTTCGCTCCCGAGATTCGAGCCGGTAAAGTTAACCGTGGTTCCGGCCAGCCGGGTGAGGCTGGCAAAAGTCACGTCGGCGGAAGTAAAGGCGCCGGCGGTGCCGGTGCCACCGGTATTGACCGAAATGGTGTTGGCGCCCTGGGCCGAAGTGACGGCGCCCATCGTCTCGGTGGAAGGATCGGACACCTTGCCGTTGAATTGAATCGTGCCGTCGCGAAGCGTGATGGGCGTCGCGTCTCCAACCCGATCGTAAACGGCCCGCTGAAGGCTGCTGTTGTTGTTCAGGAGCAGGGTCGCGGCATTCAAATCGATGCTCGAGGTATTGAGAATGGTCGCGTCATCCTGGAGCTGAAGGGTTCCACCCATCATCGTGGTGGCCCCGGTATAGGTGTTGACGCTCTCGAGGGTCAGGGTATTGCCACCCACCCGCGCCAGGTTCACGCTGCCATCGATCGTCGTGGCAAACGTGGTGCTGGCGGCCATATTGGTGACAATCGTGCCCGTGCCGGTGCTGGTCGTAATCGAGCCGCCGGCGGCCGGCAGAATGCCGGGATCCGAAAGCTGTGCCACATACTGCGTGCCGCCATTGAGATCCAGCACCGCGCCATTATTGATGTTCAGGAGTTGGTTGGGGAAGAAGGTGTTCAAGCCGCCCGCTGCCAACTGCGTTGTGCCATTGAGCAGATTGTACGTGCCGGTCACGAAGCTCGGTGCGTTGAAGACCAGCGTGCCGGGCAGGGACTTGATGAAATTCGTGCTTCCCAGCAAGGCGCTATTCACCGTCAAGGTCGTGCCAGCCTGGATCTGGAAGATGGGCGTGTTTGTGAAAATCGCGGACTGCGCATCGAGGCTGTTGTCGCCGCCCGTATTGATGAGGCCGCCCGAGGTGATCGTCAGCCGGGCACCGGTACTGCCTCCCACGCTCAACCCATTGCCATCCAATTTCAACGCATTGATGGTGCGATTCGAGGTGATGCTGCTGCTCGCCGTCAAATCGAGCGTGTCCGTGGCCGCCGCGGTATTCAGGTTATTGCCCAGGTTGTAGTCGCCCGGGACCAGCGCTACCACGCCGTTGGTCGCGTCATACTTCGCAAAATCGGTGCCGCCGAGAAAGATGCGCGGAATGACACCGTTGAAGACGAACGCAGCGCCACTGGGAGCGGTGGTGAACTTCACCTGGTTGTCCACGCCGAGATTCGAGATGCCGCTGAGGTTCAGGGAAGATCCGGGGTTCGCGAAACTCACCGAAGCGAAAGTGAGCGCGACGTTCCCGCCTGAGGTGGTGATGTAGGTCTGCACGCTGTTCAGCGTCAATGCCCCCGCGGTTTCAGCAGAGCCTCCCGCGGCGCCGATGATATTCAAGGTGCCGCCCTGGCCGAAGACGGTCCCGGTGTCGCTCAAGCGCTCCAGGTTGGTGCCGCTGTTATCCAGCGTCACGGTGCCAATCGGATTCAGCGTAACGGAGCCACTCCATGTGCCATTTCCACTCAAGACGATCTCGTTTCGATTGACGGTCAACGCGCCGGTGGCGGTGTTTGCGTTGGTCAAGGCCAGGGTGCTGAGACCGGAATAGGCGAGGCCGCCTGAGGTTGCTGCACCATTAGCCACTACGCCGGAGACCACGATGTCGCTTGCGCCACGCAGCGTCAGAGTGCGCGCGTTCGTATCGGAGCTCAGGTTGATCGTCCCCGAAAGCGTCAACGTGGCGCCACTGGTCAACTCGTTGCGGAGAAACCGGTTACCGTTCTCGTCCACGATACCGGCAAACTCGATGCTCTGGCTGCCGTTGATAGTAACCTGGTCGCCTTGGAGGGAAACCTTGTTCTGAACCGCGTTTGTTCCGGTCAAGTCGACTGTCGAGGTGAAGGCGCCGCCTTCCAATTGGATAACATTGGCGACCGGCCCGAGGCCTCCGGTGTGGCCAACAATTAATGTGCCTTGCCCGAGCAAAATACCGCCGGTGAAGCCCAGAGCGGCGCCTTTATTGTCGCCGGCGAGCGTAACCGACCCGTCGTCCGAAAGCCGAATATCGAGCTTGAGCTTGTTAGTCGTACCCGACGTCGAATTGTTTTGGACGATCCCATTAAAGACCGTCGATCCATATCCCCGTATATTGACCACGCGGGTGGTGCTGGCCCCGGTTTCCGCATCGATGAAATTGCCGTTAATCGTCAAAACGGCGCCATTCTCGAGGTTATTACTAAAAGTCTGGTCGTTCGCCCCGCCAGCTTTGGTAAGTGTACCGTTCAGCGTGATGTTATTGCTGCCGGCAAACACGGCCGTCGAGTTGTTCGCAAGAACGAAGTTTGTGCTCGTCGTGAGGTCTCCGCCGTAGGCGAAAATACCGCCGTTACTGATCGTCACATTACCCGCCGCGCCGATACCGTTGGCCGTCAAGCCCAGCAAGCCACCATTGGCATTGATGTTACCGGTAAAAGTATTCGCGCTCGTTGGGTTCAAAATCCAGATGCCACCGTCCGCCTTTGTCACCGTCAGCGCTCCGGCGTTATCCATGAGCACCGAGGTGATCATGTTGTAGTCGGTATTTGTGCCGTGGAGTTCCAGAGTTTTGGCGCCTCCGGTGGTGTTGACCGAGTTGGCCGTGGTGTTTTGCAGGTTGGTCAGGATCAGCGGGCCGCTGCCGCTGGAATCGATGCGCCGGGTGCCGGTCGTGCCGGTCAAATCGATCTCGCGCGTCGTCGTTTCGCCGGGCCCCACATACAGCAGGTTCACCGTGGTGGTGCTGCCCGGGTTGCCGAGTTCGACTATACCGCCGGCGACATTGGTCCCGAAGCTCGATGACGTGGCGCCCGCGGCGCCGATGGAGGTGACAAAGACCGACTCCTGGCGGATGACCGTCTTGCCGCTGTAGGTATTGGCATCGCCAAGGATCAGGGGACCCGCGCCGATCTTGCTGAGGCCGCCCGTGCCACTGATCACGCCGGAAACCGTCGCAAAATCGAGGCCGGTGCTGCTGTTGTCATCCACCTGAATTTGGCGATAACCGCCAGCCACGATCGTGGCGGCGATGCCCGTGCCGCTCGCGGACGCGTTCTGACTGATCGTGATGCTGTTCAAACCGTTAATGGCATTGATGTACGATCCGGCAGGAATGTTTGTGCCGGTGATCGCCTGCCCTACAGTCAGGCCATTGGTGTTGCCGCTGGTGATCGTGATCGTCGCGTTGCCACTCGCCGTGCTGATCGTTGGGGTCGCAGCAGCTCCCGGCACGAGACCGAAATCCCCCTTCACCTCGACATCTGCGAGAGAGCTTTGATTGTTCAGGATGAGCGAACCGGCGCCAAGGAAGTTGGTTGTGGAACCCCACACCGGCGTCCCCAAGCCGCTGAAATCGACGGTCAATTTGGACGTGCTCGAAGAAAAGCCACCATTGCCGTTGGCCACGAAACGAAATTGTCCGGCACCGGTGCCCAAGCCGCGGTTGAAAGTGCCCGCAGTCTGGAATACACCGCCGCTCAGCAATAGGTTACTGCCTACCGGCAGGCCAGCTCCCTCCGTCGCCTGCAACGCGCCGCCGCTGATCGTCGTGACTCCCGAATAGGTGTTGGGCGTCAGCGGGTTCAAAATCCACAGACCGGTGCTCGTTTTATTGAGCGAAAGCGCTTCACCTGCATTCGGGTTGTCCGTGAGGTGGATGCGGATTTCATTATCGCCCGAGGAGTCGCCATCGAGGGTGAGACTCCGCGTGCCGGCGCCGCTAAAGGCCACGTCGGCGGTGTTGTTGAAAATAAGCGCGGCATTGTTGGCGCCGCGCGATGCCGTGACATTTCCGTAACTGCCAAAGGAGGATATGGTGCCATTGCCAGCCAGCGTGAAGAGGCGATTGATGCTGACGGACGGCGTCTGGGTTGCGGTGACCGCGCCGCCGGAATTCGTGCCCACGTAGCGCAACGCGCCACCGTTCAAGATGAGGCTGGCGGCGTTGGTAGCATTATTGGTCGCGTCACCCGTGCCAATCCCGCTCGCCACGCCGATGTCGGCGATGTTGGGAATATCGAGATTGCCTCCAAGAATCGTCACCGGGCCGGTGAAGGTATTCGCTCCGGTGAGCGCTACTGTGCCCGTGCCGGCTTTCACCAGCGCCACCTGCGCCGTGGCACCGTCCTGAATCGAGCCGGTGAAAACGCCGCCCGCATTATTATTGCCGAATCGCAGGGTGGCAGTCCCGCTCGCCGCACTATTTGTGATTACGCCGGAGCCGTTCAGCGCGTTCACCGAGCTCGTCCCCGAAGCCGCAGTGCCGACATTGACGCCATTGAGATCAAAGGTGCCGTCCTGACGGATGGTGAGGTTGACATTGGTCGTTCCGACCGTGCCGCTGCCCGAAAGTCGCAGGATGCCCTCATTGACGGTGGTCGTGCCTCCTTGAGCGTTGGATCCGCCCAAGACCAAGGTGCCCGCGCCATTTTTCGTAATGCCGAAGGTGGTGCTGCTGGTGATCGGTGTCGAAAGCGTCAGCACATCACTGGCCGAATCGGTCCGGAAGACGAGATCGTTGCCGAGCGTAAAGGTGATGCTGGAAGTGGTAGCCGTCGCGCTCTGGTTCAGCACCAAGTGAGTCCCGTCCAACACGGACATCACGACGGTGTTCGCCGGAATGTTGGTGCCGCTAATCGCCATGCCGGCTAACAGGGCCGCGGTGCTGGTCACCGTCACGGTAGCGCTGCCACTGGTGGTGGCGCCGCCACCTGCTGTCACCGATCCCGCCGTCAGACCCGTCCCACCAGTAATACTGACCGCATTACCCCCCGAAACCAGGATGCCGCTGGATACGCCGACGCCACTGTTCAACGTCAAAGTTTGCCCCGCGCTCAGCGAGAGCGCGGTCCCGGCGCCAGTCAGTTTAAGGCTTTTCAACGTCATCGAGGAAGGCAGCGCCTGGCTGGTCGAAAGCGCCACATGGGTGTTGGTCGCAATGGTATCGACCGCGCTAAAACCGGAGTCCGTGCCATAGACCGGCGCGCGCAAGGTGCCGCCTGCGTCGGCATATGCAAAATCACCCCCATTGAAGTAGGTATGGCCATTGAGGAAACCGGACGCGCCGGTCACATTCACCGTTCCGGTACTGAGGATATTGGCGCCCGTTCCGGGGACCACCGCGCCCGTCGAACTGAAGATCAAAGCAGCCGTGCCACCCGCGCCGGGCGTGACCTTGATCGTACCCGCACCTGCGGTGAGAGTTAGCGCGCCAAGGCTTTCGGTCGACGCTACGCCACTGAAACCTTGATATTCAAAAGTCCCGCCCGCCACCTGATTGGTATTCAGCGTATCGACATTGAAGATTAGCGCCGAGGTGTTGTTGATAACATCCGAGCCATTACCACTGCCAGCGGTGGCTTTGACCTGAAGGGTGCCGCCCGACACGGTCACACTGCCAGTGAAGTTATTGATCGTGCCGAAGGTCAGCGCGGTACCGCTGGCCACGGCCGTGGTGCCGATCGCGTTATTAATCGTGACCGTCGAGCCGTTGATGGCTGTGATGATCGAAGCGCCCGGGACGTTGGAACCCGTCACCGTTTCGCCCACCACCAAACCTGTCGTGGAGGAGACCGTGAAACTATTGGACTGCGCCGCACCACCACCCGTGGTGGTGACACCGGTCGCAGCCGTGGTCACATAACTGGATGCGGCTGGATCATAGAGCCATGTGCCGGAGCCAATCTTGACGAGGGACGTCTTGTTGGTGCCGGTGTTGTCCTGAATGACGCCCTGAATCTCATTGGCTAGCGTGCTGCTGCCGCCAAGGAACAAGCTTTTGACTCCCGCTCCGGTGGCCGCGACGCCATTGGCGATGATCAGCGCCGAAGGACTGGTGCCCGTTTGGTTCGCGAGAATAATGCCCGAGCCAGTGGTGCCAGTCAGGTTGATGGATTTCGCGGTGGTCTCGCCCGCGCCTGTGCCATCCGTCCCAATGTAATTCAAAGCTCCGCCATTGAGCTGCAAGGCGCCACTCGCGCCGTTGTTGATCGCTCCGAAGGAATTGATCGTCGTGGTGCCGCCATTGGCGTTGAAGCTGCCGATGAAGGTACTGGCGGTTCCTTGAATGGTGAAAGTCCCCGACCCCGCCTTGGTAACGATATGAGCGCCACCTCCCGTGCGAGTGATATTGCCAGTGAGGAGGGTGTCGCCATTTCCTTGAATGGTCAACGTGCGAGCCGTGCCATCGCCTTGGTTCCAGAGGCTGGATGTCGCGAGGGTCAGCAAACCGCTCGAGTTGTTTTCAATCAGCGCACTGTTCGAACCACCCTGCCCCATAATACCAGTCGCAGAGCTATTCAGCCCCGTGAGAGTCACATTGAATCCGTCCCGTCCGGTGATCCGGAAATTGGTATTTGTGCCGGTCGCACGCGTTTCACCAAACGTCACCGTCTGATTGATCGCGCTTCCGTTAATATCACGGCTGACAAAGATGCCAGTGTTGGTGTTGTCGCGATTGAAGACTTTTCTGGCCGAAAAGTCGGCATCTCCCACTCCGGGAGTATCGGTCCGGACTTCCAGGATGCCATTGTTGAGATCGACCGCCTGCGTGCTGGTATTGTTGCCGAGGGCGCTATTGGTGGAGACGCGCACCGTGCCACTGTCGATGCGGACGGATTCCGCAAAGTTGTTGGCCGTATTTTGCAGCCACAGGGTGGTCGACACGACGGTCCCCGACTTGGCAAAACGATCGTTGGCAACCTCGAAGCCGGTGACCTGCCCGGAAATGATAAAGTTGCCGTTGCCGAAGAAGGTCTGGGTGGTGCTGTTGCCGAGTTGGACGTTTCCGGTGATGGTGGTGATACCGTGCGTGGCCACGATATTGCCCTGCGAAGCAGGCCCGCCGACGGTGATGTGACCGCTAATGGTATTGTTGCCGATGCTGATCAGGCCGCCGCTGTTGTTTGCAGCACCTGGACCGCGGCCAGAAACACTGATGTCGCGGCTGAGTATCATCCCTGCGCCGGCTCCCTGTAGCACAAGTTGGCCGCCGCTGAAGCCTGGGTTCCCCGTATTGGCGATACCGCCGATCGAAATCGTCGTGGTGCCGGTGCCGAGCTGGCTGGGGCCCGTAATTACGACGCTGCCACCGTTGATCACCACGTCGCCCGAAAAGCTATTTGCATTATTCGTCAGCACCAGCGTGCCATCGCCCGTCTTGGTCAAGCCATCGGTCCCCGCGATGACTGAGCTGATTGTCTCCCGGTCTCCAAGATTCGCCACATCGATCACCGAGTCCCCACCCAGCGTCAACGTATTCCCCGCGATCGTGTATCCACTCACGTTGAAAGTCAGTGCGCCCGCGGCGATCGGGTTGTTGAGCGTCACCGTGCCGGGAGTGCCGGTGAAAACGGCGGTGTTGGCGAAGGAATTCGTCCAGGCCACGTCCGAAGCACCCGCACCGTCCCACCAATTCAGGAGCGGTGTAGTGGTATCCCAGACAAACGGGTTAGTGGTATCACCCAAGCCGGCGCCAGTAATGGCATTGCCCGCGGCGTTGCCGTCCGAATCCCAATAATAGCTCGCTGCCTTGGCCGTGGCGGAAGCGGCGAGGGTCAGTCCCGTGGAGAGAACGAGCCAGGAGGACAGCCTTCTGATGAACTGGGGCGAGATGCGCCGCCTCGTGGAAGTGCGTAATTTCTGGGACATAGTGGTGCCGGGGAGGTTGGGTGGGGGGGGGAAACGGGGGTAAGGGTTTCGCCTACGCGAAATCCCGCGCATTTGAGCGGATACGTGGTTTCCCTACAAAAGACTTGGCGAGTGGTAGAAACCGCCATGCTGGCAATATTAACTAATACAGGAAGTGTAGTGTTAATCCTGATAATGATGCGCAACACCCTCACACCGGCGCGGGCTGGCGTGGCGATATCAGTGGCCCGGCGTGGGTCTGATCGCTTCACCTCCCAGTGCTCTTAATCCTCTCGCGCGGGAACTGCCGGGACTGCTATACAGACGACGGTTGTTTCCCGTTATGAAAAACGTCCGGTTTGGTTTCCTCGCCACGGCGATATTCGCCATCGGTATTGCGTTCACGTCCCCGAGCCACGCGGCGGCGCCTCCGCCGGATAATGGCGGCCAAATTCCCGACGCCCTCAAGCCGTGGGAAGATTGGGCGCTGTGGGACGTCGCCACTCGCGCCTGTCCCACCCCCTTTTCCGATGCGCACAAGCACCTGTGCTTCTGGCCATCGCGCATCGGCCTGCAGGCCACGCAGACCGGTGCGCAATTCGACATGGTCGTGACCGTCTACAGCGAGACGTGGGTGCCGCTCCCCGGCGGGACCGGCACGTGGCCTGTCGGCGTGAAAGTGAATGACGCTCCGGTGGTTGTCATCGAACACAATTCCAATCCCGCCGTACATTTGAACGCGGGCACTTTTCATCTGGTCGGCGAGTATCATTGGAAGTCGATGCCGCAACGGATCTGCATTCCGCGGGAGATCGGCATCCTCGCCCTGATCATCGATGGCCAGCCGGTGGAATCGCCCTCGTGGGATGAGAACGGCTATCTCCGCCTCCAGGCCAAAGTCGTCACCGAAGAACCGGAGAAATCTTTCCTCTCAATGAAGCTCTACTCGATGGTCGAGGACGGCATTCCGCTGTGGTTGCACACGGAGGTGGAACTCCTCGTCTCGGGCAAAAGCCGCGAAGAAGATCTGGGCATCGTCCTGCCCGAGGGCTGGCGGCTCGGCTCCGTCGAGGGACAGGTCCCAGTGATGGTCGATGAAAAAGGGCGCATGAAGGCCCAGGTGCGGACTGGCAAATGGCTGATCCACGTGGACGCTTTCCGTTTCGATAACCCGCAGGAATTTCATTTCGCCGCGGGAGCCAAACCGGCCGTGGCCGATGAACTGGTCGGCTTCCAGGCGAAACGCGATTTCCGCACGGTGGAAATTACGGGCCTGGCGCTGGTCGATGTTTCGCAAACGACTTTCCCGGAGGCGTGGCGCTCGCTTCCCGTCTATCGCTGGAACACGAGCACACCTTTCCGCATCGAGGAACGCATGCGCGGCATGGGACAGCAGAAACCGGAGCCGCTGCACATCAGTCGCGAATGGTGGCTCGACGACAGCGGACGCGAACTGACCTTCCGCGATGTCATCGACGGCCGACGGCAACAAATCTGGCGCCTCGATGCCGCGCAAGAGGCGGAGCTCGGCTCGGTGAGGAACAGCGGGCAAGGCCAACTCATCACCCGCAATCCGGACAATGGCGCCACCGGCGTGGAAATCCGCACGCGCGATGTTTCTCTCGAAGCCACCGGCCGCATGGCGCGCACCAGTTTGATTCCCGCCTCCGGCTGGCGCGCCGATGCGGATGGCTTGCGCGTCACGCTTCACCTGCCACCGGGATGGCGCCTCTTCGCGCTCTTCGGCGCCGACTGGGTGCGCGGCGACTGGCTCACCGCCTGGTCACTGCTCGATCTGTTTCTTCTGCTCGTCTTCACGCTCGCCGTCTTTCGCTTGTGGGGCCTCGGCGCAGCGGTGCTGGCCTTCGTGGCCCTCGGTCTCTCGTATCATGAGGCCGGCGCACCGCGATATCTGTGGCTCATTCTCCTCGTGCCGCTCGCGCTTCAGCGCGTGGTGCCGGAAGGTTGGGGGCGGCGAATCGTTGGCTGTGGAAAATGGATCATCATCGTCACTTTCCTCCTCGTCTTCGTGCCCTTCCTCGCCCGCCAGGTCGAGCAAGCTCTGTATCCACAGCTCGAGGCCGTCGCGGAATTCCGCGGCACGAGTTGGGGGCATTTCGGCACGTCCCATGACTACGAACAACCCGTCCCAGCCGCTGCGCCCGAGGCAGCCCCAAGCCCGCAAGGAAGCACGGAAGCCATCCGCCATAAGCTGGAGCAGATCGTCATTCCGAAACTCGAATTTCGCGAAGCTTCGATCCGCGAAGCCGTCGATTTCCTCAAACAGAAAAGCGTGGAGCTGGATCAGAGCTCATCGGGCGAACGCGGCGTCAATATCGTCCTGAAACTCGAACCGCCGTATGACAATATGCCCAATGCACCAGCGATTCCGGGCGTGCCTGGCTTGGACGTGCCCGGCCTTCCACCATCACAGATGGGCAATCCGGCAGACGCCCGCATCACTGTCTCGCTGTCGAACATCCCATTTATCGAAGCGCTGAAGTACGTCACCGGGTTGGCCAACTTGAAATACAAAATCGAGCCTAATGGCATCTCGATCACGCCCATGACGGAGAACACCGATGTGCTGATCACGAAAGAGTGGATCGTTCCCCCGGATCTCATTCCAGTTACCTCCTCGATTGTCTCGAAAGGCGCTTATTCGCAGGATGCGACCCGGGGAGGCAAGGGTGTCGCCGACCGTGAGTCGTCGAAGAATTGGTTGATCTCGAATGGCGTTACTTTCAATGGCAATGCCTCCGCGATCTATATCGTTCGGAGCAATCGACTTATCGTTCGCAACACCCAGGATCAACTCGATTTGATCGATAACATCCTTGGTTCCAGCAACGCAGCAGCGGGTTCGGCACAAGGCGCGAATAACTTGAGCTACGACGCCAAGGCGCGCATCCAGACCGGCCCCGGCGTGCCCGAGTGGAAATGGCGCGCCGTGAGCTTCGGCTGGAACGGACCCGTCTCGTCGTCGCAACAAGTTCGCCCGGTGCTGATCTCGCTGGCGATGGAGCGCGTCCTCACCGTCCTGCGCATCGGGCTCCTGCTGCTGCTCGCGGCGGTGTTGTTCGATGTCCGCAAGCTGCGTGCCCCGTCCGTACCCGCCGGCGCAAAGACGGCCGCAGCGGTATTGCTCTTCGCGTTCACCATCGCGCACGGCTCGGCGCAAACTTCGATTCCCGATTCCACCACTCTCGAAAAACTCCGGGAGCGTTTGCTCAAGCCTTCGGATGCCTATCCTCATGCCGCCGATATCCCGTCGGTGACGCTGACGCTCCAGCAAAACAAGGTCACCATGGATGCGGAGATCCACGCCGCCATCCGCACGGCGGTACCGATCCCCGGACGCCTGCCCGCATGGTCACCGATCAATGTCCTCGTCGACGACAAACCCGAGGTCTCGCTGCGGCGCGACGATGGCTTCCTGTGGGTGGTCTTGGAAGCCGGCATCCACCACGTGCATGTCGAAGGCTCACTCGGCAACATCACCGAATGGGAATGGAACTATGTGCTTCTGCCGCGGCAGCTCAAGGTGGACGCGCCTGACTGGAACGTGAGCGGGATCAAAGCCGATGGCGTCCCCGAAGCGCAGGTATTTCTCTCGCGCAAGCAGAAGGTCGTGGCCGCGCAATCCAGTTACGATCAACCGGCGTTGCAAACAGTCGTGAGCGTGGAGCGCGAACTCGAGCTTGGGCTCGTCTGGGAAGTGCACACCGTCGTCAAGCGACTCACGCCCACGGGTCGCGCGACCGAGCTACGCGTCCCGCTCCTACCCGGTGAAAATGTGCTGACCCCCGAGGCCGTGGTGAAAGAAGGGTTCATCGAAATCCGCCTCGGCGCGCGGGATCAATCCTTCGCCTGGGAAAGCGAACTGTCGGTGACCAAGCAACTGAGCCTCGCCACGCGTCCAGACGATACCTGGGTGGAGCATTGGCGCCTCGTCGCCTCGCCGGTCTGGAACGTGACGCTCGCCGGTCTCACTCCCACTTTCGAACAGCCGGATAGCCGCCTCGTCCCGGTGTGGCATCCGTGGCCGGGCGAAAAGGTGGACCTCAGCGTGAGCCGGCCCGAGGCAATCGCCGGCGCAACCATGACCGTGAATCACGCCACGCATGAACTGACCCTCGGCCGGCGTCAGCGCACCGCGAAGTTGAATCTCTCGTTGCGGAGCAGTCTCGGAGAAAATTTCCTCGTCGAGTTGCCGGCGGACGCGGAGGTCACTTCGCTGGTCCACGACGGCAACGCCGTGCCCGTACACAAGGAAGCGGGCAAGCTCGTCATCCCGCTGCATCCCGGCGAACAGAATGTGGCCATCGACTGGAAGCGCGATGTCTCGCTCGGAGCGTCCACGGCCATCGACGACGTGCGCCTGCCAGTGGAAAGCGCGAACGTCTCGAGCACGATTAGCGTGCCCGAGGATCGCTGGGTGCTATGGGCCGGCGGACCGCAACGCGGCCCGGCGGTGCGTTTCTGGGGCATCCTGATCTGCGCACTGCTCGCGGCCCTGGCCCTCGGTCGCATGGCGCGCTCGCCGCTCAAGACCGCGGAGTGGATGCTGCTCGTCATCGGCCTCACGCAAGTCCCCCTGGCCGCCGGACTCGCCGTGGTCGGCTGGCTCTTCTTCGTGACCTGGCGCGGCGGCGAAGGGTTCCAGCGTTTGAGTCGTTACAGCTACAATGTTCTGCAGATCTTCCTCATTCTTCTCACGATCGCCGCGCTCGTTATCCTCATCGCGGCGGTCGGCGAAGGATTGCTCGGTCGTCCGGAGATGTTCATCGCCGGCAATGACTCGACAGCCACCGAGCTGCATTGGTTCAAGGCGCGCAGCGAAGACTCACTCCCGCATTGCCGGTGTCTCTCCGTCTCCATCTGGTGGTATCGCCTCTTCATGCTCATCTGGGCGCTCTGGCTGGCCATGGCGCTCATTCGCTGGCTGCAACGCGGCTGGAAGAACTTTGGCACCGGCGGCTACTTCCACCACAAGCCGAAGAAAGCGCCGGCTCCGAGCACAACTCCCACGACGCCCACGACGCCCAACCCACCACCGCTCCCGGCGCAGAGTTAGGTTGAGACAAGACCCCGTTCTCTAGCGGCAGGACACCGCCCCCCGGGAGGATAGGAAGCATAGGAGATATAGGAGGAATGGGATTCTCATAACTCCTATTCTTCCTATCACTCCTATTCGGTGGTCACCGCTGCTCTTCATCGGTGAGCGTCTTGAGAAACGCCACCAACGCATGGCGATCCGCGGCGCTGAGATGCAGGCCACCGTCAGGATGCTTGGCGAGGTTCGGGTCCAGCGTGGCGCTCCGTTGCACTCCACTGCTGTAATGCTCGATCACTTCATCGAGCGTCGCCAGGCGACCGTCGTGCATGTAAGGCGCGGTGCGGGCGATATTGCGCAGGCTCGGCGTGGCAAACTTCCCGCGGTCGCTCTCCCGCCCGGTCACGCGAAAACGGCCAGGGTCGCTCCCGCTCGGCGCGAGGCCATTGTTGTGAAACTGGTGATCGGTGAAAAGCGGACCGCCGTGGCAATGAAAACAATCCGCTCCGAATTGCTGCGTGCGCGGATCGTATTCGGTCATAAACAGCTCGAACCCGCGCTGTTCGTCTGCACTGAGCGCTCCTTTTCCACGCATCGCGCGATCGAATTTCGAGTCATGCGTCGTGAGCGTGAGCAGATAATTCTCCAGCGCGAGACCGATCTTTTCCGAGGTGATTTCCGGCGAGCCAAACGTCGCCGCGAAGAGCGCGGGATAATCCTCCTTCGCCGCCAATTTCGCGGTGACGCGATCCAACGTCTCGTCCATCTCGGCATGATCTTGAATCGGCATCAACGCTTGCTCGCGGAGCGAGGGCGCACGCCCGTCCCAGAAGAAGCTCGTCTTCCACGCGAGATTGAACAGCGGCATGGCGTTGCGTGTGCCCAGCTGGTTGCGCACCCCCCGGCTCACCTTGCGCGGATCGGCGAACGCGGCGGAGGCCTGATGGCACGAAGCGCAAGAGAGGGTGCCATCCCGGGAGAGCGCCGTTTCGGTGAAAAGCTTCCTGCCCAGCGCCACGCGCTCCTCGAGCAAGGGATTGTCCCGCGGCAGATCGGGCATCGGAAACGTCGCATTCATCGTGAAGCGATAAGGCGTGTACTTCGCCGGCAGGAAAAGCGGACGCACGGGCGACGGTTGCGCAATCTCCGGCGCGGAAGACAGCACCTGCTGCACACGAAAAGCGCCGGGCAGATTCGCCACGAGCGCCGCCGCAATCGGATCACCTTCCCGCGAATGCGTTGCCTCGCCATCCCGGCCAAACGCCAAAGGCCGGGGCGCACTGAGCAGCGCCGCGACATCGAAGTCGAGCAACACGCCGGCATCGTGCGAGAGATCCAGTGGTGCAGTAAGATGAATCCGCGTGCGCTGTGGATCGCGTGCGAGGTGATAAGCAAAGCCTTTCATCTCCCCGTGGCTGTTCCGATACATGCCTTCCATCGCGAGAAAGATGTATCCTCCCTGCCAACTCCAGTGCAGCCCGTTCAGATTCGGGTTCAACGGATCGTCCGGCGCGAAGCGACTCGCCGGCGCCGCATTCGTTCCCGCATCGAGCCCCACATCAAAGCGCAGCGCTCGATACTTCCCTTCGGGCACCGCTTCGAAACGTGTTTCCATGCGCTGCTGGCCGGCATCCATCCACGCGTCCCGGCCGGGAAGTTCCACCCACGTGCCATCCTCGCGCTCCAACGCGAAACCGCTGAGCAAATAGCTCAGGCGCGTAATGGAGAACATCTCGTCCGTCGCATCCTGGTAACGCAGTGAATCGAGGCGCAACGGCTCACCATGGACGACAGGCCGGATTGCCACCTGCAAGGCCGCCGCCGAAGCAATGGCCCGCCCGAAGATGAGCGCAACGATCAACGCAATGGCCTGTCGGCGGAAGCGCATCGGATCGCTCAGTAACCAGTCGAGTCGTACGTCGCGAGACTCAACCGCGTGACCTTGTAGAAGCGTCTCGTGTTCAATCCCCCGCCCGTCTCCGTAGTGGTCGCCGAGCTAATGATTGAACCCACGGTCGGCGCGAGACTGATACTCGGCGTCACGGTGAGTGACAGCGTGGTCCAGTTCGTCAGATCGCTCGACGCACTGACCTGATAATTCCCGCCTTCCACCTCGTTCCAGGTGAGCGTGACATTCGAACTACCCTCGCTGATCGGGGCGTTCGCGTTCCACGTTTCGGTGGTCGACGCCGCGCCCTTGAAATACTGCGTCACCGTCTCGGTGATGGAACTCACCGTCCCACCCGTGGGACTGCCATAGTACCAGCGACTCCCGATGTAAGGATAAACCGGCGTGCCGTCGGCCTGGATCGTCACGAAATAGGCCCACGTGCCATTGGGAAACTCCGGCGTCACACAGTAACGCGCATTGTACATATTCAGGTCGAAGAAGATTCCGCCTGAATTCGTGCGCGAGCCCTGGGTGTAGCCAAGATTGCCGAGGTAATCATAATCTTCCCAATAATGCCCGAGCGTGTAAGTCGTCTGGTTCGGCGCCGTGCCCGTGACATAAGTCGTGCTCGGGCCGTACTGACCGCTGGTCAGCGTGTAGGGCGTGCCGGAAAGCGTACCGGTTTTGCCCTGCGCAAAAGCCGCCCATCCTGGCAAGGTGGTGCGACCGGTGGAGTTCAGGTTGGTCGTTCCGTTGGTCCCGTCGCGCAACTGATAGCCCGACACCATGCGCCGCACGCCGCCAATCGTTACCACCGGCGCGGACGTATAGCCCGAACCTCCGCTGGTCATGGTGACTCCCATCACCACGCCGCCCGAGATCACGGCCGTCCCGGCGGCGCCGGTTCCTCCTCCGCCCGTAAACGCGATCAGCGGGACCGATTGATAAAGCGAACCACCACTGATGATATTCACGCTGGTCACCGAGCCCCCACTGATATTCGCCGTCGCCGTGGCTCCAATGCTGCCGCCGTCATAACCATACGGGCCGTAGACTGGCAGGCCATCCGCGAGCCAGCCGAGAATCGGCGAATGCAGGAAGGTCGTGGTCGCGGTGTTTTCCGCATACTGCTTGGTGCCGCTGTTGTAGGTGACGTTGTCGCCCATGAGATAACGCGTGGCGATGGGATCGACGTGCGAGTGATATTGGCCGCTCTGCGGATTGTGCGAGAACGCATAGTCGAAGGAGACCGCTTCGTTCGGATACGCATCGCGATTCCACACGCCATCCCCCTGGCCGATGCCGGCCACCGGACTCGCGTCCTCGGCGTGCGACACGGAGTAGGAGAAGCCATCCGACATATTGAAGATCGCGATCCCATCGACAAGGAAGCCGATCGCGCCGCCCGCGGTGTGCGTCTTCGTGGTCGGAATCGCCGCCGGAGTCCGTGGAAAGCGGTAGACGGGCGTGAGTCCGCTGGCGCCCTGGTTCTTCGGCAGGTTGGGGTTATTCCAAGGCCCCATGATGTGCGCGCCCAAGCCGGTGTTTTTGAGGTAGACCCAACTCGCCGAGTAATCGATCTCATGCACCCCGCAGTAGGTCGGCGAAGTCTGCCCGGTCCACGTCGTTGCGGAGACGCCGTTGGTGCGATTGGTCGCGCTGGTGTAGATCCGGGCGTATTTGGTGGAGATCTGCGTCTGCCAGGAAGTGAGCAAGGGTTCAGCCTGAACCGATGCGTTGGTGATCAACGCGAGCGCCGTGAGAGGCGGAAAGAAGACGAGGCGATGCATAAGGGTGGTGGATTTGCCCTCCATACTGTCCGCCTCCCTTTAACCAATGATGAAGCGCCAACCGCAAAATTGTAAAGGGATGGTAAAAGATCGTGGCGGTTGTGCGATCCGAACGCCTCTACATTAAACGCAGAGGACGGTGAGAACGCAGAGGGCCGCAGAGGAGGGAGGATGAGGGATTAAAAAATGCGCGATCGGCAACCCCTACTCTTCTCCTAAATCGCGAAGCGCCATTTATTTCATTTTTTCGTCCTTTTCACTTCCTATCCTTTGTTCGGGCTCCGTCAGCGCCTAATATGGGCGCCGGCGGAACTACGCCGCTGCCAGCGGTCGGCAGCGGCGCAATCTCGACTTTATTTATACCGGAGAAAGTGGTCCCAGTCCGCGACACCGTGGTGATTGCGAATGAACACCGAGGCCGGCAACACACGCGGCGCGATCGGGCGCGCGCGCAAACGCAGGCCCGCCTCCTGCGGGAGACGGTCCGCCTTGCGCGTGTTCACTTCGCGGTGGGCGAGCACGCAGTTCTCCCACGTGGTCTTGCCTCCGCGCGAACGCGGCACGACATGGTCGATGTTCCCTTCCTTCGGCGTGAGCTTGCGGCCGGTGTATTGACACACGCCGCCGTCGCGCTCCCAAATCCCTCGTGCGCCGAATCTCGGACGCCGCATCGGCATCCGGGTGTAATTGGCCGCGACCACGACGGTGGGCACGCGCACGAGGCCGCGCCCCGTCTTCACCGCGAGATCATGCTCGCGGATCGGCAGCACGATCCAGTCGCGCCACTTGGTCGGAATGAAGTTGCCCTCGGCGATGTCCAGCGCGGTCGCCGCGTCGGAAGCCATCATGCAGAAAGCCTCCGCCGGCGTCTTGACGTGAATCGCCTGCCAGTGCCGGTTCAGGACCAGGACGGTTGGTTGGTTGAGGATGGAGGACATGGAAAAGTTGATAGTTGAGGGTTGAGAGTAGAGAGCCGCGGGAGCCGCATCGATCGCACCGAGCCGGGCGATCGATGGGCTTCCATTGGATGTTCGATGTTGGGTATTGGATGTTAGCGCGTAGCGCTCAGTCCTCCGCCCGTTCGCCCGCCGGGCACATCTTCACGAGCTTCGGGTCGAAACGGCCGAGCACGTCGACGAGGTCGGTCTGTGCGGCCATCACTTGCGCGATGTCCTTGTAGACGCCCGGCACTTCATCGAGGCCCGCGGAGAGCAGCTCCACGCCGGCGGCGGCGAGTTGCTTTTTCACCGCGCTCCACGTGAAGGACTGCAGGGCCTTCGTACGGCTCATCACGCGGCCTGCGCCGTGCGATGCGCTGAGCAGCGACTCGGGCGAACCCTTGCCGCGCACGACGTAACCCGGCGAAGCCATCGAGCCCGGGATGATCCCGAGCACTCCGGCACCGGCGGGCGTCGCGCCCTTGCGATGCACGATCACTTCGCGCTCTTCGCCGTTCACGACATGGCGCTCCTTCCAGGCGAAGTTGTGGTGGTTCTCGATATCGAGGATCGCATCCGCGCCGAGCTTCTTCGCAATGTGCTTGTGAATGAGCGCGTGGTTCGCCGCGGCGTAGCGGCCCATCAAGTTCATCGCGGCCCAGTATTCCTGGCCATCGGCATCGTCGAGCGAGAGCCAGGCAAGGTGCTTGAGCTCCTTCGGCAGGTGCTCGTGGCGCGCCATGGCGCGCTTGCTGTAAACGTCGCAGACCTGCGCGCCCGTGCCACGTGAACCGGAGTGCGAAAGTAGCGCGACGTGTTCACCCGGCTCGATGCCGAACGCTTCGGCCTGCGCTGCGTCCGCCGTAAACGCGCCGAACTCGACGAAGTGATTTCCGGAACCGCTCGTGCCGAGCTGCGACCACGCCTTGTCGCGCAGTCGCTGCGTCACCGGCGAGACGGTCCAGTCTTCGTCCATCACGTCGTGCTCACGGCGCTGTTTGAAGACACAGCCCATGCCGAAGCGCGTTTCGCTCTCGAGGATATTCGCGAGGCGATCGCGCTGGCCGGCGATGGTGTTGCCCTTGCGGTCGTAGACCGTGAGCTTCATGCGGCACGCGATGTCCACGCCGACGGCGTACGGGATCACCGCGTTGTCCGTGGCGAGCACGCCGCCGATCGGCAGGCCGTAGCCGACGTGCGCATCCGGCATGAGCGCGCCCGCCACCGCAACCGGCAGCGCACACGCATTGGCCATCTGCTTCACCGCTTCGGCTTCGAGGCCTTCTCCCCACTGGCGCCACGGTGCGAGTTCGGCGCGCGGCGTGAAAGGCGGACGATAGATGGCGCGGGCCAGCGGCGCGCGGACATCATCGGCAAAATAGGCCGGTGGATCGGCGACGATGCCAAAGATATCCGCCTCGACCTGGGCGCGATCGAGCCCCTGGGCGAAAAGGCGGCGCATGTGCGAGTTCGCGAGTTGGATCGCGTCGCCCTGCGGCACGCCGAGGCGGAGAAGATCTTGGATATTCATAGTGGTGGATTGGTTGGAAATCGAAAATCGGTTCGCCGCACGTGGGCCCATCGCGGGTGCAGAGCAGCGGTGTTTGTTCTTTTTGTCGCCATACTGCAGCCGGAGAGGGTTGTCACCCTTCCCCGGCTGCGATGATTGCGCTTCCTCAGTCGAGGAAGGCGACGTTCGCCTTTTGGCGCGTCTTGTTTTCGGTGTTCATCCGGACGCGATGCCACTCACGGAGCGTAATGGTCGCGTGGTCCGGGTGACGGACCGTGCCGCGAGCATACACGCCGGCGTCGCGGACGCGACGTTCCCAGCCCCAACGCCTGGCGCTCGGGCGATCGGCGATGAGCTGCTTGTATTCGCGATCGGTGAGGCCATTCGGGTATTCCGAGCACACATGCACCGGTTCGCCGCCGGTGCGGTAAAGCTCGGCCACCCAATGTGGCTTGCTTCCGCCTCCGCGGCTGATCGGTTCGTGGCGGTGGATCATTTTCTTGTCCACGTGGAAGCCCGGCACCGGCACGAAGAACCATTCACCCTGGCGGATGAAGGCACGATTGTGCCGGCGCGTGCGCTGCCCCTGGTTGAGGCGGGCCTCATCGGCCGCCTGGCGCACTTCGGCGGGCAGCAGGGCGAGTTTCGCCTGCGCCACGGACGAAGCGCCACCAGGCACGGCCGCGACAAACCATTCGCGTTCATCGTGTCCGCACAGGAAGCGATCGTTCGCCTCCGGGGTTTTCACGAGAAGCAGGAGATGGCGATCGTGGCGGTCGCACTGGAGCACGTCGATGTCGAGTTGCTCTTCGCGCACCGAGCTGAGCTGCATCTCGAAGAGCTGCCCCTGCTTGTCCGTGACGACATCGATGGCGTAATCCGCCCGGCGAAGACGCCGCGGCAGATTTTCTGGACGAACGATCCGGAAACGCGCGCCCATGTGGACGAACTGTTTCGCGATCGTTTTGGAACTCATAATGAATGAATTGGGTCACGCGCCCGGCTCGGCCGGTGGAAGACCGGAGAGCATCGAGGCGTGGCCCGGGTTATGTTTCAGGAAGAAGCCCCCATGAGGCTTCCCCGTCGGGTGGCAATGGAATGCGGAACTAACATTGGTGTGGATCGGTTGAGGTTTCGGTTTCGGGTGAAAGCGGTGGACACCGCCGGGCGCTGCGATCCCGGCGGTGTCGGTGCCAACGGCTCACGCCGTGAGCGCGTGGCGGCGGAAGAAACGGTTCAGTTCCTCCAGGTCGCCAACGGATTCTTCGGGCTCGGCGAGCGCTTCGAGTCGCGGCAGCTCAGCCGCGATGAATCGCGACAGCGCCTCGACTGGCGGCTCGACGGCGAGCTCCACCGCGGACTGCTTGCGCGCGACGAGAGCGTCGAGCGCGGCGCGCACTTCGGCTTCCTCGAGCACGCCCTCCACGAGTTCCGCGAAGAGCATCGGCACCGGGCCGAGCTGGCGCTCGATCCAGCGGCAGGCGAGGAGCGGCCGGAAGACGTAAAGATACTTCTTCAGGCTCACCTGTTCACGGCCGAGCAGGTAGTGGCGCCAGTTGCCGAAGGCCATGTGCAGGTAGTGCGCGAAGCAACGCCGCGGCGAGTAGAAGCCGGCGGCAAGTTCGCGAAACGCCGCGAAGAACTCCGGGTCGCAGCCATACACGACCGGCGACTGCAGCCACTCGAGCAGCGGCGGGTTGCTCTTGCGCAGGAGGCGCAGGGCTTTGCGCAGTTCCCAACCGCTGACGTCGAGATCCTCGGCGATCGGCAGTTCGATGACGTCGCGCCGCTCTTCGACCGAGAGATACCAGTCGCGCGAGTGGACGTAGAGAAAGCGCACGTCGTAATCGCTGTCGCGCGAGGCAAAACCCCACGCGCGGCTGCCGCTTTCGCATGCGTAGAGGACGCGCACGTTTCGCTCGGCTTCGACACGAGCGAGCGCGTCGCGGACGCGCTGATGGACAAGGTTGTCGGGCATGGGATTTCTCCTTTCTAATTAGGTTGATGGATG
The DNA here is from genome assembly GCF_000173075.1 of Chthoniobacter flavus Ellin428. GTDB lineage: Bacteria > Verrucomicrobiota > Verrucomicrobiia > Chthoniobacterales > Chthoniobacteraceae > Chthoniobacter > Chthoniobacter flavus. The sequence goes on along the minus strand of NZ_ABVL01000011.1, from coordinate 161,600 downwards.
GAATTGCGGGATTTGGACGTGTCGTGAAAAGCAGTACGCAGAGAGTTAGCTATAAGCTGACGCTCTGTTACGTCAGATAGGGCAGAGCGGGCGGCGTTGCTGCCCGGCTCATCGAGTTCCCTGTTGTTTATGAAAGCTCTGTTGCCGCCGGTCCTCCTTCTGGCCGCATTCCTTTCTGGCTGCGTATCTGAACCCGACCCCGCCTACGATTTGGTCGCGGTGAATACCCTGGTGCTCAACGACCGGACGAAAGCGGCTGTCGCCGACGGCAATGCCGGGCGCTTGTCGCTGGCGGAGAGCCGTCGTTTCCTGAGGCAATCACGAGCACAAGCGCGCGGCGTCCGGGCGCGGGCCGATCAATGTCACTTGAGTAGGGACGAGTTGAAGATCCTCGATTGGCTCGATGGCGAATACGCCACGCTCTTGCGACGCCCGCGCCCTTTGCGCTCTGCCTCTGCGTTGCGCCTGCAAAACTCGCTCGCCGCCCTTCAGGACCTCCGGCCGGTCCGCATGTATTGGATCCAGGTCAAAGGCACGCCCGACACGAGTAATAATGACACCGATACTTCGGACACGGACAACAACCGGCACCACGATCACGACGGACATGATCACGGAGGGCATGATGGACACGACCATGGAGACAGCGGCGGCGGTCACGGTCACAAGTGATCGATGCGATCGAGATTAGTGACGGTGGGATGGATGGACAAGGAGCCTGTCTCTCAAGGCAGCACCGGGGCCGGAGCGGTCGCTCAATAGGATCCGCAGAGGGACGCCCGATAGCGTGTGGCTATCCGGCAATCGATCCAGCGAAGGAGAGCGGCGGGGCGCGGGCCGGCGTCTCCGCGAACGCGACCGCAGGGACGCGACGAGGAGCAAGCCAAGGAGAAACAGGCCATGTCCCAGACTGATTGGGATGGACATGGATATGGGTGGTTTAGGGTTGGAGGGCCGGCGAAGGCGGTAAACCTGCGCCGGGTGGAAAATCCGTTTGAGAAAAGCCCTAATGTTGGGAAAACTAGCCGGGTTAACCAAAATGCTTATGCCGCGTACCCCCACTCGGTTTTGCGCCCGCGTTGGTCTGGCTTTGCCCTTGGTCGTCGGCATGTACTGGTGCTCGAGTGGGAGCGTGAGTGCGGAGGAATCCGACGTTCACAAGACCGGCTCCGAAGCGGCGCTCTACAGTGGTGCGGCGTGCATCGCGCCGGACAACTATTTCCTCGACGAGGTCTGGACCAAGGTGGCCGCGCAGGCCTGCCTGAAGTGCCACAAGGTGGGCGGCGATGCGGAAGACACGAAACTTGTGCTGGAGGATCCGACACGGGAAAAGACGCCGGGGGAAGCGACGAAGCACAATCGTGCGGCCTTTGCCGATGTCGCCAGGCTGCGGGAGAAGAATGAATCCGCGATTGCTGCTCAAGGCGACCGGCGGGCTGGACCACGAAGGCAAGCAAGTGATCAAGGCCGACTCGACGGCTTACCGCATTCTCGCGGAATGGGTTCGTCAGGTGAACGATCCGCATGGTGGAAAGTCCGGCATGAAGATTGCCGTGAGTGCCCAGGACACCCGGTCTTTCTTCGACGGCGTGGCGATGCTGGATAATCGGAAGCTCATGCGGCGGATCACGCTTTCACTCGCCGGGCGGTTGCCGTCCGAAGACGAACTGGCCGCCGCGCAGAAAGATGGCGTGAAAGCCGTGGGGCCGATCCTCGACAAGCTAATGAAGGAGGATGCGTTCTACGATCGGCTCGCCGAGGCGTTCAACGACATCTTCCTCACGCGCGGTTACGATGGCGTGCCGGAAACGGCGCTCTCCTACGACAACTTCGAGAAGACGCGCAACTGGTGCCAGAAATACGACCTGAAGATCGAGGACAAGGCCGCGCAGCAAAAGGCACGTTACAAGCTGACCGATGATTATCGCGAGGCGATGCTGCGCGAACCGACGGAGCTGATTAAATACATCGTCCGCAACGAACGGCCTTTCACGGAAATCGTGACTGCGGATTACATCATGGTCTCGCCCTACACCGCACGGGGTTACGGCGTCTACGACGAGATGCGCGAGAAATTCCACAACCCCGAGGATCCGTTTGAATACCTGCCGGTGCGGCTCAGCGCGTTGAAGCATCGCAACGGCAAGGTGCAGGAATCGGCGACCAGCTTCTATCCGCACGCCGGGTTGCTCACCACCTTTCAATATCTGCGGCGCTATCCCACGACGGAGACGAATCGCAACCGTCTCCGGGCGCGCATGTATTTCCAGTTCTTCCTCGGCATCGATGTCCTGGAACTCGCTCCCCGCGTTTCGGACGCCGCCGCGATCACGGCGAAGTTCAAAGTGCCGACGATGGAGGCCTCCGAGTGCGTGATCTGCCATAAGACGATCGATCCGATCGCCGGGCTGTTTCAGGATTACTACGATTTGCCGGATGCACTTTTCGGCCCGCGCAAGGATGGCTGGTTCAAGGACATGTTTGTCCCCGGTTTCGAAGGCGAAAATTTGCCACCGCAGGATCGCTGGCGGGCGTTGCAATGGCTCGGCGAGCGCACGGCAAAGGATCCGCGCTTTGCCACGACCATGGTGGAGCACGTTTACTTTATTCTCACCGGCCGCAAGACGCTGCTGCAGCCGAAGTCACTCGACGATCCGCTCTACGATGCGAAACAGCGTGCCTATCGGGCGCAGCGCGCAGAGGTGGAACGCATCGCGAGTGTGCTGGTGAAAAATGGCTTCAATCTGAAAGTCGTTTTCAAGGAATGGGTGGCGTCGCCGTTCTATCGCGCGGATACCCGCAGCCCGATCGCCAATTCGCCGAACGCCGAACAGCGTCAGGCGGAAATGGCCGACCTCGGCATCGCGCGAATGCTCTCACCCGAACAACTCGAGCGCAAAATCACCGCGGTCTTCGGCAAGCCTTGGAACCGGTTGCGCGACAAACAGATCGCGATGCTCTACGGTGGCATCGATTCGAAGGAAGTAACCGAACGCGCGGTGGACCCGAGCGGGGCAATGGGCGCATTGCAGCGGATCATGTCGAACGATGTCGCCTGCAAAGAGGTATCCTCGGATTTTGCTCTCGAACCGACCCAGCGCCGGCTCTTCCCCGGCATCAAACCGGACGTGCTGCCCGGCGTCTCGACCGAAAATGACCAGCGCATTCGCGCGGCCATCGTGCATTTGCATCAGCTCTTGCTCGGTCAGTATGACATCAAGGAGAACGATCCCGAAGTGGACCGGACTTTCCAGTTGTTCGCCGGCATCCTCGAGGATGCCCACGCGCGCAAGGGCATCGAGCCGCAGGAGACATATAACTGCCGGGGCGATAATGAAAAGCGTCTTCCCGATCCCGACTATACCGTGCGTGCCTGGCGGGGTGTGGTCACTTATCTCCTCCGCCAGGAAGCCTTCCTCTATGAATAACAAATCCCGGCGCGATTTTCTGCAGCTCTGCGGCCTGGCTGGGCTCGGCGTGGCTGCGCCCGTGTGGTTTCCCACGCTCAGCCGCGCGGCCTCTGAGGAATTGGCGGCTTACGATGGACCCTACTACGTTGTCTTCAACGCCGCGGGCGGCTGGGACACGACGTATCTCATGGACCCGAAAGGGATCAATGGGATCAACCGTCTTTATAAAGACGGAGACATCCTCACTCATGGGAATCACAAATTCGCGCCGACCGCGGGGAAATTTCAGGTGGGGATGAGTAATGAGGATTTCTATGCCGAGTTTGGCAGCGAGTTGCTGGTGATCAACGGACTCGATTACTCGGTGAACAACCACTCGCCTGGCGCGCGTTACATGGCCACCGGCAAGCTCGACAGTGACGCCTATCCGACCTTTGCCGCGCTCGCCGCGGCCTGCAAAGGGCCGACGTGTCCGCTGGCCTTTCTGACTTTCGGCAACTACTCGAACACCGGCAATCTCGTGGCGATGTCGCGCATTCCGTACCTGCCTTCGCTGGCCAAGGTGGCGAATGCGGATTCCATCGAGGGCAACCTGCGGATGCCGTACGAAGACGACTTCGTCGTCGATCGCATCCAGCGGGCGCTGAAAGAACAGATCGACCAGCGCGTTGCGGATACGCTGCTGCCGCGCGTCGAGCGCGCGCAGAGCATGCTCTACGCGGCGCAGATGAATTCGCAATCGCTGCAGCGCATCACGCCTTTCATCCCGGCGAAGATCCCGAAGGAACGTTTGTCGCAGCAGGCGGAGATCGCGCTCGCGGCCTTCAAAGCCGGCGTTTGCGTGTCCGCAAACATCAGCATCGGGCAATTCGATAGTCACAATAACAACGACGTCGATCAGATGAAATTGATCCCGGAATTTCTCGCGGGCATCGCCTATTTTCTCCGGCGCGCGGAGGAATTGAAGATCCGGGAGAAGCTCGTGGTCATCGTGCAGAGCGAGATGGGCCGCACGCCGAATTACAACAACGGCAATGGCAAGGACCATTGGTCCATCGGCTCGGCGATGATCCTGGGGCCCGGCATCCGTGGCAACCGGGTGATTGGTGCGACGGATGAGAAGCAGTTCGCTGTGCCGGTGGTGCCCGATACGCTGGCGTGCGATGCCGCGAAGGGTCTGCGCATTCGTCCGGAGCATATTCATACCGAGCTGCGGGTGCTGGCGGGGATTGCCGATCATCCGATGAGCAAGAAGTTCCCGCTGGGTGTGGTGGAGAAGGATCGGTTGAAGGGGCTGTGGGGGGCGGAAAGTTGATAGTTGAGAGTTGAGAGTTGAGGGTTGAGAGCCGGTTTTCGGCTTGCCATGTCGCCAAGCCAAGGAAAGTGAGCCACCGGCGCCGGCGTCGCAAAGTGCATCGCCGACAGTGTTATCGCGGGAGATAACCCCGGCGGAGCGTATGCTCCACCGGGGCTTGTTCCCCCTCAAACAATTCTCGAATTCCGATTGCTCTCCCCTCCTACGAACTGAAGCCGAGCGACTTCAACGTGGTCGAGAAATGCAGCGAGACCATTTCCACGGCCTCGGCAAACACCTCCTTCACCGGAACACTGCGTTTCTTCGCCAGCGTCAACGCCGTGCGCCGAATCTCGCTGACGTGCGCGCCGGTAAAGGCGCGGCCATGGCAGAGTCGCCGCAGATCGGGCGTGAGCTGGCTCGCCTCGAAGTAGAGGTCCAGCAAACGATCCACTTCCTCGTCGCTCGGCCGCGTGAAGTGATATTTGCGATTGAACCGCACCGGACGGTTATTCACCGCCTTGTCGAGCAGGTGCAGATGGTTGGTCGTCGCCACGACGATCAATTGCTCCGGACGCTCGGTGAGGCCGGAGAGAAATTGCAGAAAATCCGCGAGCCGCAGACCTTCTCCATCGAGGCGCTCGCCGGCAAAGGAATCGATGTCCTCGAGGATGACCACGCACGGCGCCAGATAGTCGGTGATGAACGTAGTGAGCTCGGAAAAATTCACCTCCCCCACCAGGTAGCAACTGGAGAAGCCTTCGCGCACCGCTTCGTGGATGATCGCCTGGCACATCAGCGATTTGCCGGTGCCCGGTTCGCCGTAGAAGATCACCCCATTGGAAAAGCGCGTGTGCTTCAACTGGAAGAGCGTGTTGTCGTAGATGTCCTCGACCATGCGACGGTCGACGATGAGGCTTTCGAAGGTCGTCTCCGGTGTCGGTTTGATGACGGCGCGGAAGGTGTCCTCGTCGTCGCCCATGATCTGGAGATGTTTGCAGCGCAGCGGATTGCGAAGCCGGATTTCATCTTTCACTTCGCGCACGAGGCGCGTGAGATCGCGCGTAGCCTTGAACGCGTGGCCGCGGGTTTGGGGATCTGCGTGGTAGGCCAGCAGCACACCGCCCATGGAATAGACGACGATGCCCTTGGTAATCACCGGTTCGCAACGACCGTGCGCAATTTCCAATTCCGCCCGAGCGTCCACGGCGACCTCGAAGATGTCGTCGGCACGTTCTGCGAGAAAACGTTGAATCGTATAGCCGCACAGCCGGTAGCCGAACCAGGTCTGGTTGCTAAAGGTGTAGCTGAGGAGCGCGTCCTCGCGCACCGGGCCGTCGGAAAAGAGCGGCTCGCCGGCACGGGTAGCCTCGCGCAACAGGGTTTCAATTTCAGAGGTGGAAGTATTCATGGTGAATGGACTGATGGGTTGTGATGAGAGGGCTGCCCCGGCGAAGCGCGTGCCTCGCCGGAGCGTTGTTCCCCTCACAAATAGGGCGGACTAGTTTTCCGTGGCCGAAGGGCCAGGGTCGCTGGCACCGCGTGTTTTGTGCGTGGCAAGCAGCGGAGCGAGGTCGTTCATGACCAGCGTCTGCCGGCCTTCGGCGGCTTCGAGCGTTTGCAGGAAGCGCAGCGTGGCGAGGGCCGGGTGGTCTTCGAGCAGACGAGCGGCATTGGCCAGATTGCGCAGCGCTGCGGATTCACCGCGGGCTCGCTCCAACGCGGCCTGGCCTTGCTGACGGGCCTTGAGCGTTTCGCTGAAGGCCTTGCGCAGATCGCCTGGCAGCATGACATCGCGCACCTCAGCCGCATGGATTTGCACGCCGAGGGCCGCGGCTGCCGGAGCGACGAGCTCGCGCAGTTGAGCACCGAGCGCCACGCGCTGGCCGAGAAGAGCCTCCAGCGTCGCACCGGCCACCGCTGTGCGGATCGCTGTTTGTGTTGCACTGTAGATATGCCCGGTGTGATTGTCCGCGGTTTGCACCGCCTTCGCCGCATCGACCAATTGCGTGGTGAGTACGACGCTGAGCTTCACCGCGACGTTATCCGCGGTCAGCACTTCCTGTCCGGCCACCGCCAGCAGGACCTGGCGCCGATCAAGACACTGCAAACGGAAGTGCGTCCCCCAGCGCGCGTAAAGGCCCGGCGCAAATGCGGCGACGAGCTTGCCCCGACGATAGAGCAGCCCGACGAAGCCTTCGTTCACGAGGAATTCGCGGCGGTAGCGGGCACGCACCACGACCGTCGCCAGGGTGATGACAATGAAACAGGAAACGGTGAGAAAGATGAAATCGGCGTTCATGGGAATGGGTGTAGTTTGAGGTGAAAGGAATGCGCCCACGCCGGTGTCCATCGACTGGTCACGGGCAACGCGGCGCCATGGCCGGCTACGCAAAGCGGCCTCATCGATTGCGCGAGTGCGCCCGGAGCATCGGCGTGGTTGCTGTTTTGGGGCTTGAACCCAATCTCGGCTGTTTAAGCCGATTACCTGGTTTAATCGCGGGTGAGCCGATATGCGGAAACCGCAACCATCGATGACGGGCGGCCACTGGCGGAAATACCCAGCGAAAAAGGGAATGAACCCGTAGGGATTTGCACCCTCCTCAGCCGCTTAAAAGACGGCTGCTTCGCTATCAAAGCTTCGGGTTCGAAAGAGGTGTAAGGGGGGAACCAGAAAGCCCGCCCGGCGCGTCGGGCCGAACGGGCTTCTGGTTTGTTTGTGCTACCGCTAGAGTTCGATGGCCTCGATTTCGTGGACGAGGGCATGCTTGTCTTCCTCGAGGAAGCGCATCGTCTGGAACGCCTTGTCGGAGAATCCGGCGAGGCAGTAGACGTTGCGCTCCGGGAATTGGAGCGTGCCGTATCCGGCGAGGTCGAAGCTGAAGACATGCGGATCGCAACCCGTGCGCTGCTTGTAAGCGGCGAACGTGTCCGTCGGCGCCTGGTGGCCCATCCAGCCCTGCATGTCGGACAGGATGACGATGCGATCGTAGGCGCAGGTCGTGCGCTGGAAGATCGCGTGGAAGTTCGTGCCTCCCCCCGGCGCGTGACGCGCAATCTCACGCGTGAGCGTGAGCGTGGAGTCGCGGCGGTTGAGGGCGACGAAATCCGCATCGTTGCTGAAGACCATGACGGTGGCGCCGACATTGGCCTTGGCCAGCACGGCCGCGAAGAGCGAGCCAATGGCCAGCGGGCGGCCATTCATCGAGCCGGAACCGTCGAGCGCGATGAGCGTGCGGCCGTCGAACGCCGGCACATTGGCCAGCGACTTGTCGACCGCCTCGCTGAGCGCCGGCAGCACGTCACTGGCCCGCGGCAGCTTGCTCGACTGTACGGCCTCGAGGGCCGTGAGGTAGCGGAACGGCAGCACGAGCGACTTCGCGATGAGGCGCTCATCGACCAGCATGGCGAGCGCGGCATCCACGCACTGCGGAGCCTGCTCGAGAATGTTGCGCAGGTTTCGCAGGAGCGCGAAGTAGCCGAGCTTGCGCGAGGCGATGAGCTCTTCCCACGCGGCGCTCTTGAGCTCCGCGACTTCCTCCTCGTTCTCGCCGCGGGCACCCGCTTGCGTGAGCTTCGTCTCCCACGTGGCGGCCGGAGCGAGGTCACCACGCATGAGCTTGCGCAGCGGTTCGGAGTGCGGCGGATGGAGCAGATTCACCGCATCCACCAGCTTGAGCTCCGCCGTGTCGCGGCGGTACTTGGCGAGCTGGTACTCGTCAAACTCCGCGAGCGCCCGCGCCGAGGCCCTTCTTGAGGGCATTCGGGATCGGGCGCGCGTAGGCCGCGAGGTAGCAGGCGAGGATCTCGAGCACTGTCATCCGGTCGGTGGACGACACCGCGGTAGAAAGCGCTTCGTCCACGGGCGGCGCCCTTCACGCCACGCGCGAGTTCGGCGGCGACGAGGTGCGAGACCGAGCGCATGCCGGCACGCGTGCGCGCGTAGATGGCGGCCTTGGCGACGAAGGCCTTGTTTTCGGTGGCCGCGACGAGTTGCTTCACCCGCGCGGCAGTGGCATCGCCGCTGCGGTAGAATTGGTCGCCGAGCATCGCCGTGAGCAGGATCGAGACGAGCTCCGCCTTCGGCGATTGGGAGAAAGCGCAACCGCCGGCGAGGTTGGTGGTGTTGCCGCGGGCGATGCGCTTGAGCAGGGTGTTGAACTTCATGGTTCACCTCCATTGGTTGGTGGACGCGCGAAGGGCGCGACCGGGGTTGTGGTGGTTCTAAAAAAGGGGATTGCGCGGAGAATCCGGCCTGGGTGGTATCAGGCAATGAACGTGGCGTGCGAAATCACAGATCTCGCGTTGCCGGTTGGTGCCCGTCGAGGTGGATGGCCTCGCATTTCGGTTTCGAGTCGAAGGAACCCTGACCTCACTGCCGCGCAAAGGGATTTGAGGAGAAAAGCGGCGGGATAACTGCCGCAAAGCGGCAAGGCCGCAGCCCGATTTCTCGGACTATCGACTATCGAAGTAACCCCATCCTCACTGCCTCAAAGGTATTTTGCGGAGAAAGCTGGCCGGAGAATTGAAATCGAGCGGATTACGCCGCTCAATTCGACGGGATTTGAACCTGTAACATTGTACCTAACAGGTACATACTCTACCATTGAGTTACGAAGGAACTCCGGTCTCACTGCCGCAAAAGTGAATGAAAGCTTTTCCCGGAGAAAATCGGTGTGGGTTTCGCCCCCGGAAAATGGAGGCGGCAGGAGTCGAACCTACTAGTTCCAGAGGAACCAGCCGAAGTATCCCATACCTCGCTACCGGGAAAAAATCTTGCGGGGACTGGGTCGCTTATTTCTTGAGCAACTCGGACATCAGGCTGCCGTCCGTATCGAGCTTGCGTATTGCGAGGAGCAGGCGAGAGCGCGACTCCTGAAGATCTTCCCTCATTTGCGAAACGAAACCACTTTCGCGCTGCGCCAGATAGTTTATTTGCTGCCAATTGCGGACACCGTTCGTGTTCGGCGGCTGATAAGTGGCCATCGAACGCAAAGCGCCCGCGTAGGCGATGCAACATCTTTTCAGGTCCTGCGAGCGAGGATCCAGGATCGGCGTGACGCGTTGCAAAGACTTGATGCACTGGTTGAACTCGCGGTCGGGAAAAATGGCGAGGCCGCGGTCGTTGGTTGCCACCGGTCGGGCTTTGCTTTCCCCGGGACCCACGACATCGCTGACGAATAAATACGAGGCGGCAACGATCTCCTCGACTGAGCGGTTCAGGCTCAGCTCCGTTGGGAGCTGATTTTCCGCTGCCTTGAGCAGTGTCGCCGCGGAGAGATGATTCGGCGCGAGCCGCAGCACTTCCTTCAATTCCGTCTGCACGATGGGCGATTGCAAATAGTTTGGCGTGACCGTGGCCGGCAGACGGGCGCGGAGCGCATTGAATCGCGCAATCGCCTGCTGGACGTCTCCGGGCCGATCGGTTCGAGCCAGGCTGAGGGCCTGATCAATCGTGCCGATCGTGAAAATCTGCATCTCCCAAAGGGGCGAGGTGCCATCGAGCAAAGCAAAGTCCACGACGTCACGTGCATTGCGCTCGGGAACGAGCGCGATCTTGCATTTGCCTACGATCGCGCCACGCAACTTGTCGACCACCGCGCCAACCGGCTGCACCGTGCCGTCGACGGTGAGATCGCCGGTCACCGCTACCGAAGAGTCGAGCGCAATCTCCTGGGTCGCCGCCAGCATGACGATCGTAAAGCCCGTCCCGGCGGAGCCGCCATCCTTCGAAGTGAACTTATCCTCGAAACTCAGCCGCACGGAAAAGTTCTGCTCCCAATCCCGCGACCGCTTGCGCACGTAGCGAAGTCCTTCATCGAACGAAGTCTGCATCTCCGAACCAACTTCGGTGGTGAGCTTCGCGCTCACGTTATCCGGCGCTTCCCGGGTGGCATAAATTTGGGAAGTCAGCCCCATGCGACCATCCGTCCCGGGTCGCATGACAAAGAGAAGATGCAGATGGCCCGCGTCTTCGACCGAACGGCGTTTTGGATTGGAGAAAAGATGTTTGAACCACGGCGCTTCCACTTCCCCGGCCTGGATGGAGGGCGCGGACGGAGCTGCCGCCCCGCTCGGATCCGGCGACGGCGGCGTCACCGGTTCGATCTCTTCCGCCGATGACGCGGGCGCGGTTTGCGCCGTAGTGGTGCCGATGGAGTCGAGCCAATGATGGAACGAGCGACGCAGATACCAAGGCGAGAATCCCGTGGCCGTCATCGTGGCCCAGCCGACGAAACCCAGGCAGAAAGCAGCAAACCCGATGGCGGGCCAGCGGGATCTTTTACTCACCGCCCGTAAGCGGGCGAGGCACTCGGCTGACCGCTCCGTGGCGCAAGTCCGGCAAAAATTCTGTTTTCCTCGCAACACCACCTCGGCGGCCGAGTAGGTGCGACAACACAAGTCGCACCTCAAGGACAGGTTGTAGCTGGGCTGAGCACTCTCCGGCATGGGCGTTGGCAATTTCCGATTTCCTTCTCTGAGAAAGCAATACGGATGCCCTGCATCCGGGATATTACGTTTAAATACGCCGCGGCGGAATAGTAGTCGCGGCTGGATTCGAACCAGCACTCGCGGCGCTCTCGACGCCGTGCCTCTGCCAGGTTGGGCTACGCGACCTTTGGAATTGCGAAATGAGATTGGCGGAACGCGGAGGGCATGCTCCCCATCCGCTGTGAGGCGGACGATTTCTTTAGCGGAGAATCCCGGCTCGCTAGTCCGGTTCACGTTCCATGGTGCCCGCGGTGAGACTTGCACTCACACTTTTCCGCTTTTGAGGCGGATGTCTCTGCTCTTGGACTACGGGGGTCTGTTTTGGGGATGCTCCCGGTCGGGGTTGCACCGACACTGGACCGGGTTTAAGCCGGCTGCCTCTGCGTTGGGCTACGAGAGCAATCTCCCCTGTTTGGGATAAATGTTTCCCGGCGGCGTCTGCTGGTCGGGCTCCACCGGGAAAAAATGAAGTGGTGCTCCCGGCAGGAGTTTCGCCTGCAACCGCCGCGTTCGAAGCGCGGTGCTCTCTACATTGAGCTACGGGAGCGTTTTGATGGTATGAAAGTGGAGCGCGCGCCCGGATTGCCGCTCCGGCGGCATGCGGGATGCGCTCCGCGGTTCGGCATGGCGCTTCCGCGCTTGGCGTTCGCACCGGGTAAGAGCGGAGTTGCAGTCCGCCGCCGCGACTTCTTTGGCATCGCGCGCTTGTGTTTTAGTGATGGGGTGGCCGTCGGGAATCGCACCCGAATCTCCTGGTTCACAGCCAGGAACTCTAACTCTTGAGCTACGGCCACAGCTGGTTCGCCACAGGCGAAAGGGATTTCCTCCGGACGCCGACTCGAGGAGTGGCGGGAGGCTAATGTAAAGATGGTTGATGGCGGGAAACTGAAGCGGTTTCGAATCGAAATACGGCACCTGAGTTGCTATGAAAGCGGCCGATGACATCGTTCCTGCGCGCGCTGCCGGTTTGGCTGGTTCTAGGTGGGGTTTCGTGGTTGCTGGCCACAGCCGCTGGCGGGGATCTCACTGACCCAATCACTGTCGGCGCGTTAACTGCGGTACTTTTGCTGGCCGCCTGGCTGACTGCCATCTCCGGCTCGGACGATCTCGAATCCCGCTTCGGAAAGGCTTTCGCTGCGACGATCACCGTTCTCGTTTGGTTCGCGACATCGGTCATCGCCCAAGGGCGGATCGAAGCGCACCCCGAAGAAACGCCGAAGCTTCGGGTATCCTTCGGTGTAGCCGCCTTGCTCGCGACGGGAGTCGTTATTAAGACGCGATCTTATCCACGCTGGGCGACCCTTCGGGGCATCGGGATCACCCTCGCCGTTCCGGCGGTGCTCATCGGGATATTCCTAGGCTGTTATGAACTGAAGACCAAGTCGATCGCCGCCCGCGCCGAGGCGCGTTGGAACGAAATCGGCCTGCCGATGGCGGACATTGAAAAGACATTCGTCGCAGATCGTGAAAATGGCGGCTCGGAAGTGCTGCGCAAGATCCTCAGAGAAGAAATCGGTACCCGCTATTACAAGGATGGCACTCCCGCGGCAGCGCAGGAGCCGGAGATTGGGAACGCAAAAGGCCCTACGGCTCTCGTTGATGAGGCCGTCAAATCGCTCAGAGAATATCCGCCCACAGACGATCTCGATCTCTCTCTACAGACCGTGAGCCGGCTCCAAAGCATGGCGCCGACCATGGACGCCTGTTACCGGAAAATACTCGCCGCGGAACCGCCTACCTGGAGCACCGATCTTCATGACGGATATCAATTGAGCGTGCCGAATTTTCTCGGCGTTCGCAAATTCGCTCAGGTGGCGGCCGCCGATGCGTTGCGACGATTATCCAACGGTGACCAGGAAGGGGCCACGCGCGCAATCAATGCAGGGCTGCGCGTCGCCGACGGAATCCGGCGAAATCCGACACTGGTGTCATTGATGATCGGCATTGCGGTGGATGCGTTGCTTTCGGAAAAGCAGGTCCGCCTTCCCGCCTCGTCCGAGAATGGATTCGCCGCGATTGCTCAAGACACTGAATTTTACCGCGCCGCACTCTTGCGAAGCATGCAGGTCGAGGCGTGGGGTCTACTGCGGTTCTCCTTTCAGACCAGCAATGTGCTGGCTGATGATCCTCAGTCCAGGATGGCTTTTCTCCCGCGATGGATCAGACGGATGGCGGCCCAGCCTCTGGCTTATCGTCGTTCGGCTGTCGCCGCCCTGAACGATGCCGAGCACGCCGCCATCTTGAAGTCGCCGGAAACGATCACGCGGCCCGACCTGGGTGCCAGCCTGCATGAAGCGATCTCACAAGCGAACCCCAGCGAGTTGGAATGCAATATCGTTCGCGCGGCGATGCGCATTCATGCCACCTTGCTCCTGCGCGAACAGACGGAACTCATCCGGGAGGCGCGCGCACGACTCGCCGAGGGGCGCCCGCTCGAGACGCGGCAATCCGTGGTCTTTCCGCAATTGCATTGGGAACTCACGACCGATGCGGAAAAGAGCTCGGTATCCACCCGTCTCGTCAACGCGCCGGAGTGGATCGTCAAAGGCGAAGTAGCGCCCAAAGCCTTCTGGACGATCCCGGTCGATGGCAGCGTGGCCTGGAAGTTTCACCAACCGGCGCAGACGACCCAGCAGTAAGGCAAATCGTGGTTCCGTAAGCAGCTCCTGCTGCTTTACACCACGGAACCGAAAGGTGGATGCCAATGGCGGTACTGCCCCGCCTCGCTCGCTTTCAAAGAGCGGTAGACTACTTTTATCTGAATTGGCAAAGAGATCCCCTCGCTGGGCATTGCACCCAGTCCAACCGCGTCTGAGGCGGTTTGCTCGCTGATGGCATACGAGGGGAAATAAAGTTAGAGCCCCGTGTCGGACTCGCACCGACGATTACTCCTTTACGAGAGGAGTCCTGTGGCTGCTGAGGCAACGGGGCGAAAAGGAAAGTGCCAGGAGCCAGTAACGAGAGCCAAGTGGCATCACCATCTGGGCGCCGAACACTTGGCTCCTGGCTCTTGGCACTCCAAAACTGGAGAGCCACCACGGTAATGCTCCGTGTTATTCCGGGTAAGAACCGGACGCTTTACTTTTAAGCTAGTGGCCCGAGGAAAAAGTGGAGCGCCGCGTCGGTACTGCCCCGACTTGTCTGCGTTGGAAGCGCAGTGCATTGCTTCTATGCTAGTGGCGCGTGGTCGCTGCTCCGGCGCTCGCATCCGGTTGTTCCGCTCTTCAGGCGGGTGCTCTACTGCATGAGCTAAGCAGCGATTGAAATTGGTCCTTCCTGCGGGTATCGCGCCCACATCGCGCGGTTATCGGCCGCGTGCTCTGCTTTTGAGCTAAGGAAGGAGGAAAAATGGCTGGCCTTCACCGAACTGCCCGGTGAACTGCGCTTTCAGAGAGCGCCGAGTTTCTCGTTACTCCAAAGGCCAATCGAAAAGTGGCGCCCCCACCGTGACTCGCACACGGTTTCACAGATTGAGAATCCGTTTTCCTAACTCATGGAAGACGAGGGAAGTGAGGAAATTGGCATCGCTGGTGGGACTCGCACCCGCTAGGACCGGCTTGAAAGACCGGGCGCTCGAACTGCTTTGCATTCAGCGACATGGAAAATGGGGTGCCTGGCGAGTGCTGCCCTCGCGCGGTCTCCTTCACAGGGAGAAATGCTGCTGTTACATCACAGGCACCATTGGAATGGGAAAGTGGCACCAGCGCTTGGAGTCGCACCAAGCTCGCGCTGCGTAACAGGCAGGCTGCACACTCCGTGCATTCGCTGGTAAAAATGGTCGGGACGACAGGTAACGCTCCTGCTTGCTCCTGCTCCCAAGGCAGGCGCCTCACTTTTAGGCTACGTCCCGATGTGGGAAATGGTCGCGCGCCGGAGGATCGCACTCCGCAGTTCTTGTCCCCGAGGCAAGCGTCGTCGCTAGCTGACTCGCGCGCGTTTTGTTTTTTGAAATTGGTGTTCCTGCCGAGATTCGCACTCGGGGCTCGTCCTTCGCAGAGACGTGTGATTCTAACTTCACCACAGGAACGGAAAGTGGCGGATACGGCGGGTGCTGCCCCCGCTTCACCTCGATCGACAGTCGAGGACTGATGCTGTTCAGACTCGTATCCATGAATGGTCGCTCGACGAGGTAACGCTCCCCGGTTCGCCGGAAGTCGGCCGGCCGTTCTGCTTTTGAACTATCGAGCGGTAAAGGAAATGGTCGCCCGACGTGGTAATGCTCCACGGTCTGCCGGGCGTGGGCCGGTCGCTCTCCTTTTGAGCTATCGGGCGAAATGGAAAGTGGCGGATGGCTGACGACTTGCACGCCAACCCGTGTTGCAGGGTCGCATCGTTTTCGAGACGAGCCCGGTGCGCTTGCCCGGTTAGCCATCCGATGTGCTCCTGACAGGAGTTGTACCTGTGTTGTTCCGCTTAGAAGGCGGGGGCCTGCGTCTGCTCGGCCACAGGAGCGAAAGGCGAGGGGTGGCCACAAAGAGGCACAAAAGACACAAAAAGGAAGCCGCGCAGAAAGAAGTCCTTTGGTGTCTTTTGCGCCTTTTCGCGGCCATCCCAATGAATGAATGGTGGGTTGTGTCGGTAACGCTCCGACGCTGGTCCGGCTGGACAACCGCTTTACAGGCGGTTCGCGATCTTTACGCGGCTAACAACCCAAAGTGTTTGGGCGCCTGCCGACTTGGGCAGGCCGACCCCTGTTATGAAAATTGTGGACCACCACGGCTTTGCACCGTGCTCTTCCGCTTGCGAGGCGGGTGACCTCCTGAATGATCGAGTGGCCCAGAAGGAAAATGGGTAGCGGGGGCGGGAATCGAACCCGCGTATAAACGGCTTATGAGGCCGTCGCCTTTCCACTTGGCGACCCCGCAATTGGAATTGGAATTGGCACGGCGTCTCGGTGCCCTTCGACAAGCTCAGGGCCTAGGCGGCTGTCCCGAGCCCGCCAGGTTTTGGAGACCAGGCTACTTGCTGGCGGCCGCCATGTGGAATTGATGGAAAATTGGAGCGGTCAGCCGGAATGGCACCGCCGTCCGCTGAATAGCGCGCAGGCATCCCGCTGTGGAACGATGACCGCGAAATGGAAAATGAAATCAGTCGTGACTTCGACTGAGGATTCTAAGTCGGAGAGCGTCTCCCGCGATCAGTGCTTCTTTCTTTGCTCGTGAGCACTTTTTGATCTGAACCTCGCGACGCCGCGCCTGTGTATAATCGGCTTGAATTTCGACGAATAGCACAGCAACCGGCGGATCAACCTTGGTTGTCTGGCAGGCGGCTCCCGCTGTGTGGTCGCAGAACCTCGTTTCCGCATCGTCGGAACAGCCAACGTAGAGTTTTCCGGACCGGAGTTGAAGGATATAGACGATAGAGACACCCCTCGACAAGGCCGGGGCCATTCGACGCGCATCCTCGAACAACGACATGCATGTTTCGTAACAGAAGCCGCAGGCCATGAGCAAGCCGAGTGCGACGGGGCGCGTCGAATGGCACCGACATCCCCTGAATGGCGCTCAGGCATCCTGCTGTTGAACGATGGCCGCAAAAAGTGTTGGGGAATCGGCCTGATCGATAGGATCAGGCCGAATGTGCGGCGCGGGTGTATCAGCAGGATGCCCGCGCCGCGTATACGACAAAAAGAACAAACACCGCTGCCCCCTTTCGACACGAAGTCGAAGAGCGCACCCGCAGGAACCATTTCACGGCGGATCTTTCGGTGTTTCAGGCACACCTCCCGAGGTATAACTAATGAAGTTAGTTATACGAAGCCTCTGGACTGTTGGAAAAGTCAGGGGCGAGGGAATCAGACAATACAGGACCGCTAGCCATGATCGTGGGATCGAGTGGCTTGACACTTACTCCGCGAGGTGCAACCGTTGCCGCGGTTACTAACTCACGAAGTGCCTTGCTAGGGACTCTCTTGTATTGGTGACCGATTCCACCCCGTCGTCAGTTGCCGCTGGCGGCGGGGTTTTTATCGCCCACGTGGTTGTGGATTAAATGGGACGGATGATCTGGATGATTTATTAGGGATTCAGGAGGCGGCTTTCATGGCCGCGATAGGGAAAGGGGAAGATTACAGAGGGAAAAATGGCAGATGGCAGAGGCCAGATGGCCAATCGGAAGACTGCGAATGGGCTGAAAACGAAGAACCCTGCTGGCTTTGCGGGCGAGCAGGGTTCTCGAAAATCGATGATCTGGAAAAGATCGTGAACTACCTGCCAACCTCCTTGGTTAGACTTTGATTATTCTCTTCATTCGCAATGAACGCACGGGGGTTCCGCGCTTTGGTGACCTGGGCGTCAAAGGCAAATGAATGCCCTCCGGCGTCCAGACACATACCCACGCAATACGACCATGCGGTCGGTCGCGCAGGCGACGTATGCGAGATGGGGTATGTGGTGGATAACTTCATTGGTTTTGTATGTAATCGTTAATAAGTCCCCGTTCTTAGCTAGTCAATCACGATTTTCAAAATTTCTTCGCAATCGATAACATCGAACCGAGTCACCCGGGTAACACCGGCGCCTAATTCGAGTTGCGATCGAATTACTTTTGTCCGTGAGAATTGGCTCCGTTCCGGGCGGCGCGAACCGGGAAAGTGAACCCGGGCAAGGCTCCATGCGCATCGGGTGAATCTTCATGAAACCTTGCATTCATCAGCATTCGCGGCTAATGGGGCGCCATCCTTCCCTTCATGAAAAGAGCCTCGCTCAGTCCCTCCCGCGCGCCGCGGGCCCAGCTCTGCATTTTCGTACTGGCGATCACGCTCGGCGCCTCGGGAAGCCACGGCGAATACGCGCCGCAGGAGGGAGACGTTGTTTTTCAGTCCCTGCCCCACAATCCCCTCATCGACACCATCGAGGGCTCGACCGGTTCGCCGTTTTCGCACTGCGGGATCCTGCGAAAGGCCGGGGTGATTTGGAAAGTGATCGAGGCGATTGGCCCGGTGAAGGAGACGGACCTCGACGCTTGGGAGAAACAGGGGCGCGACGGGCAGTTCACCGTCTATCGGCTCAAGCCGAGGTACCGCGACAAGATCCCGACGTTCATCACTGCCGCGCAGAGCTACGAAGGGCTGCCCTACGACTACCACTACGAGATGGACGACCGGGCCATCTATTGCTCCGAGTTGATCTACAAAGCGTTTCGGAAGGCGACAGGCGAGGAACTCGGGCATTTGCAAAAGCTGGGCGAGCTGAAATGGCAGCCCTATGCGCCGGTCATCAAACAACTCGAAGGCGGGACGGTGCCGCTCGATCGCGTATTAATCACGCCGCGCAGCGTTTCCGAGGCGCCGCAACTGGAGAAGGTCTTCGAGCAGGCAAAGTAATACGTAGGGCCCACACTGTTCCGCGGGCCGGAGTCCATCATTGGCACGATCGCTGCGGCGGAGTGCGCTTGCCCGCGACGAGGCAACCGCCCACGATATATTCGATGATGGTGCACTCACGTCTCTCCGAACTTTTTGCGGAAAACTTTACGACCCTCGGGGAACTGGGCGCTTCCGTGTGCGCGTGGCACGATGGGCAGGAAATCGTGTCGCTGGCGGGAGGATACAAGGATCGGCAGCACGAGCAGGCGTGGGACGAAAATACCATGGTGCTCTTCTGGTCGGCCACCAAGGGGCTGGCGGCGGCGTGCCTGCTGCACGCCTGCCAGGAACACCACATCGCGCCGGCCACGCCGGTGGCGGAGGTGTGGCCGGAATTTGCCCAGGCGGGAAAAGAACGGGTGACGATCGCGCAGATGCTTTCACATCAAGCCGGTCTCGCGGCGCTGGCGACGCCGGCGCCGGTAATGGATCACGAAGCGGTCGTCGCCGCACTGGGCCGCCTCCGCGCCCGCGTGGCCGCTCGGCGAAGGGCACGGCTATCATCCGCGCACGTTTGGCTTCCTCGTGGATGAAACCTTGCGGCGCATCACCAAGGGGCGGACCTTGCGCGAATACTGGTGCGCGGAATTTGCGGAACCGCTCGGGCTGGAAGTCTGGATCGGTTTACCGCCGGAGCGCGTGCAAGAGCCGGCGTCCATATTCCCAGCGAAGAATTCGCCGCCGAAGGGCGATCCCTTTTACGTGGCCTTTCTCACCCCTTCGTCGCTCACCGCACGGGCCTTTGCTTCGCCGCGCGGATTGCACAGCGTGGCGGCGATGAATGCTCCCGAGGCGCGCGCCGCTTCCTTCGGCGCCTTCGGCGGCGTGGGCACCGCGCGCGGCCTGGCGAAATTCTACGCCATGCTCGCGCAGGGCGGGACCCTCGGCGAGCGGCGCTGGTTCGAGCCGTCGACCCTCGATTGGATGACGACAACGCTCACGCAAGGCCCGGATCGCGTGCTGCTGCTCGAGACCGCGTTCTCCGCCGGCTTCATGCGCGATCCGCTCGACGCCACAGGGCGGAAGATGCGCACGAATTTCGGCCCATCGGTCAAGGCATTCGGACATCCGGGCGCGGGCGGAAGCCATGCTTTTGCCGATCCCGAAAATCGCGTCTCCTTCGCGTTTGTGATGAACCAGATGGAGCCCGGCGTGCTGCCCGGACCGAAGGCATTGCGATTGATCGATGCTCTTTACAACACCCTCGGCGAGGTGGAGCGATGAACAGCGCGGCCGCTCTCGAGAAGTTTCTGCACGAAAAAATCCCACTGACCGTTTCCATGGGCGTGCAAGTGACGGAATGCAACGACCAACAGCTCATTCTGACTGCACCGCTGGAGCCAAACCACAACCATCTGGGAACCGCCTTTGGGGGAAGTCTTCACGCGCTGGCGACGTTAAGCGGCTACGGCCTCTTGTGGTGGCTGTTGCGAGAACCCGAAGCGCACATTGTGATTCGAGAGAGCACGATTCGCTACGAGCGGCCCGTGCACGATGTTTTGCGCGCCGTCTGCTCCAGTCCACCGGCACAGGAGATGGAACGCTTTCGTAAAGATTTCGGCCGCAAGGGAAAAGCCCGGATCGCGTTGGAGGCAGCCATCGTGCAGGACAACGAGATAGCAGCGTATTTTCGCGCTACATTCGTCGCCATCGGAGACCGCTCTTAGGCGGCCTGGCGGGCCACTCCAAAGGCATCCGCCTCCTATTTTCGACTTAAAAACCGCCACACCGGGCGAGGGTTTTTACTGGTTCGGGTATCGGTAGAAGTTCTTTCCGACCATGTTATGGAAAGTATGGGTACTGCTTGTTTTTAACAGACACAAGTGGGCCAATTCATACATACCCGCAGAAACTCCGAAGCTGGATTCACGCTCGTCGAAACGCTCGTGTCTACAGCCGTGGCGCTCTCCGGCCTGGCGGCTGCGGTGCTCCTCAATACCGCCCACTTGCGTCTGGTAAAATCCGGGCGGCAGTCGAATGCCGCCACGCTCAGCCTGCAGGAGCGGGTGGAAGAGATGCGTCTCGGCGATTGGCGGAAGATTACGAATCCCGATTACCTTTCAAACACGCTGCTCGCCGCCCCTCCGCGTTCGGCGGCCCCGCTGGACGCGATCTCGGAGCGCGTAACGATCACGGCGTATCCCGACGCGAGCGCAGCCCAGCAACTGATCGTGGAACGAGAGACAGACGGCCAGCGCGTGACACTGCTCAGTGGCAGCGGTCTGGAAAGCCAGCGCCTGGCGCAAGTGGAGTTTCGGGTGAGTTGGTCGGGCTCAGACGGCCGCCGCCGACTGAGAGCCACGACGACGATGATCTCGAACGGAGGCATCAGCCGCATGAATCTGCCGGGCTTCGGCACCGCAGGTGGCGCGCCGCCTTCGTCCCCTACCCCCGCGCCATCCGGAAGCGGCAGTTCGACGTCTTCATCCACAGCGACGGCGACTCCGACTCCCACACCCACTCCCGCATCCAACAATGGCAATGGTCGCGGCAATGTTGCGGGCAAATCCGGCAAAAAATGAACGCCTCACGCTTCTTCTCCCTGCGTTCACGCCGCCGAGGCTGGACCCTGGCCGAACTCATGGTCGCGATGGCGGTTGCGTCGCTGATGACCGCGGGCCTGATCACAGGATCGATCACGATCCAGCGCAGCTTCATGGCGAGCCGTCACCACATCGAGGCGCAGGCGCAGCAGATGCGGTTGATGGATTACATGACGCTCGATCTGCGCCGGGCGCTGAAAGTAGACACGAGCAACGGTACACTCACCGTCACCATCCCGGACTATTACGATGCGAATGGCGCGCCACGCGACCCGCAGATTTCCGGGGGCCAGGCCGTGTATGGTTCGCAGCCAGTCACGATCCAGTATTACAAATCGGGCGCAACTATCTATCGATGCGCGGGAAACACCCCCACCGCGCTGGCGAGCGACGTGGCGGATTTTCAGCTCACTTTCCTCGATGCCGGCCAAAGCATCCAGATCGGAGTGACCTTTGTGCCCACGTATCAGTTTGCCGGCAACAACACGGAGAATGTGCGCATCGGCACGGCCATCTACACGAACACGCTGTTGCGCAACAAACGCCAATATTAATATGCACCGCGCCTCTGCCCAGTCGGGCTCCACGATCGTCCTCGCCCTCGTCTTTGTCGGTATCCTGCTCGGGATCGGTAGCGTCACGATTTCGGTGCTTCAAAGCCGTTATCGACAGGTCCATCAAAACGCAAGCTGGGAGGAGGCGCTCCTCACCGCGGAAGCGGGGATCGACATCGCGGTAAATGAAATGCGCAAGGAACTCTACGATCCCACCAATGCCTGGAGCGGATGGTCGAACAGCCCGGACGCGACTTCCGCCGCGACGCCCGACCCCACGACAGGGAGCGCCTATTACACCTCAAAAGTTTTCGTGCGCGAAACGGAAGGCGGCCAGCGCTCCTATGCGAAGATCGCAGTGGATGCCCCGTCATTTCTGCGCGACGCCACCGGCGAGCAATGGTATCGAATTCGCTCGCTGGGCGTAGCCGAGGTGCCTGGCGGCGCCGTGGTGGCCGGCGACAAGTTGGACCTGGAATTGCGCAAGTTCGATCTGAACGTCGATCATCGCAGCGGCGAGCGAGTTTTTCGTCCGCAGGCGACCCGGCTGATCGAGGCCATCGTCAAGCCGGTGGGCACCTTTCGTCTCGCTCTTTTCGGCGGACAGACGATCTCGTTAAACAATCATAACGTGGTCGTCGACAGTTACGATTCGCGCGATCCGGCCAAATCCACCAATGGCGTCTACGACCCCGCCAAGCGGCAGCAGAACGGTAACATCGCGACCAATGGCACACTGATCGATGCGGGCGGCGCGCACGTCTACGGTTCAGCCGCGACCAATGGCGGCACCGTGCTCGATGCTACGAATGTCACCGGTGATGTTCGCGACGACTTTTACCAGGAGCTCTTCGCCGTGAATCGGCCCAACGTGACGCCGGACGTAGGCACGCCGACCTACGTCTCGAGCTCCACAACACTGGACGCAAAGGCCGGAGATCCCGCGCAATTTCTCTTGGGCAACGTTCAGCTCTCGGGACAGGACACCCTGCGTATTCGCGGAGCCGCGGATGGCAGCCCGACCTACGCACAGATCGTCGTCACCGGTGACGTCTCGACGAGCGGCCAGGCGTCGATCCAGCTGGATCCCGGTGTGAATCTCCGCATTTTCGTCGCCGGTAACGTGAATATCACCGGCAACGGAATTCTCAATCCCAACTCCGCACTGAATCTGCAAGTCTACGGCATCGACCGCGGAACGAACGCCGACGGTTCGCCGCAAAACCCGGGCACGGTGACCATTGCCGGTAATGGCGGCTTTAGTGGCACCGTGTATGCCCCGACCTATAACGTGACGATGACCGGCGGCGGCAATACGGATAACATCTATGGAGCCTTCATCGGCTGGACGGTTACAATGACAGGCATTCAGGCGGTGCATTATGACGAGGCCCTGGGCGATGGCGGACTCATTTCCGACTATAAAGTCGTGAGCTGGTTTGAGGACGCACGCTGACTGCGCTCTTGATCAGCCACGCTAAAGCGCATCCCAAATTCTAAAAGGATCTGGAGAGTTCCGCCGTGATTTCGCGCGCAAGGGCAAAGCAGGGCTGCAATTCCGCGATCATCGAGCAAAGCGGTGAGGTGGCGGTGCAATTCACGGGAATGTTCGTGGCCATCGGGCCAAGATGCTGAGGCGGGCGGCGAAGTCATCCGTTTGACCAAGTCGTCGAACACAGCGGGCGCGCCGACTGCGGCCAAACATACATAGAATTCCGGACAAACGTACCGCCACGTCTCACAATTGCTACGTCTTCCCCGATGCTTCTTTGACTTTTCCATACTCCGCTGTCTCCCAGCTTGATAACATAATTTTACCGTTGTTAACGGCGAAAATCCCGGCAATATCATCCTGTTCGAGGAAGCCCTTGTATGTCCTTTGTGGAGTCATGTCGGGTCTCGCTGAAGGTTTTTCCGCAACGACGGCGCTGCGGCCCGAGAGACTGCCCCTAACTCCTCCTATCTTCCCCCTATGATCGAAGCATTCCTCTCTTTCCTTTCCGGGAACGGTTTCATGCCGCATGGTCATTGCTATCTGTGGACGAAGCAGCTGATCGAACTCCATGTCATCTCCGATGGGTTCATCGCCCTAGCCTATTTCTCGATCCCACTCACGCTGGGATGGTTTGTCCGCCGACGTCGTGACATCGACTTCGGTTGGATGTTCATCCTCTTCGGCATCTTCATCCTGGCCTGCGGCATGACCCATTTCATGGAGGTCTGGAACATCTGGCACTCCAACTATTGGCTCTCAGGGTCGATCAAGGCACTGACCGCCATCACCTCGGTTCCCACGGCCATTCTGCTGACGCGGCTCATGCCGCAGGCGCTGCTGGTGCCCAGCCCGAAGCAATTGCAGGTCATCAATCGCACCCTGGAAGACGAAGTGCAGACCCGCCGCACCGCCGAGGAAAAGCTGCGGGAATTGAACGTGGAACTGGAAAGCCGCGTCGCGAGCCGGACCGCGGACCTGGAAGCCGCGAACGCAGAATTGCGCCGACTGCTCGAGGAGCAAAGACGCACCGAGGAGGCACTCGCACAGCTCGCCATCATCGTCCAATCTTCCGGCGACGCGATCATCAGCAAGGATATCGACGGCAAGATCACGAGCTGGAATCCCGGTGCGGAACGCACCTTCGGCTACAGCGCGCAGGAGGCCATCGGCCAATCCATGGCCATCATCTTTCCCCCGGAAAAGATGGACGAGGAACCGCAGATCCTCGAACGCATCCGTCTGGGCGAAGTGATCGGCCACTTCGAAACCGAGCGTTTGCGCAAAGGTGGCGCGCGGCTCGATGTCTCCGTGAGCGTTTCGCCGATTCGCGACATCTCGGGAAACATCATCGCCTCCTCCACAATCGCGCGCGACATCACCGAAAGCAAACAGGTCGAAGGGCAAATGCGCAAGATGATGACTGCGCTCGAGCGCAGCAACCAGGAGCTCGGGCAATTTGCCTACGTCGCCTCGCATGATCTCAAAGAACCGTTGCGTGCGGTGACGAGTTGCGTGCAACTCCTGCGCAAGGGTTACGGCGACAAGCTCGACGGGCGCGGGGTGGAATTCATCGATCACGCGGTCGACGGCGCCAAGCGCATGCAGCAGCTCATCGATGGCCTGCTCTCCTTTTCGCGGCTCGAGCAACAGGAGTCCGAGCTCCAGCTCGTGAACCTTTCCGCCCCGGTGCAACACGCTTGCGAAAACCTGGAGACCTCCATTGCGGAAGGCAACGTCCAGGTTCATGCCGGCGCTCTACCGACTTTGAAATGCCACACCTCGCAAATGGTGCAGCTCTTCCAAAACCTGATTGGCAACGCGGTCAAGTTCCGCCGCGACCAGGCTCCCGAAGTGTGGATCGACGCCGAGCGCAAAAACGGCGACTGGCTGTTCTCCGTGCGGGACAACGGCATCGGCTTCGAGCCGGAATTCAACGAACGCATCTTCGGTCTCTTCCAGCGACTGCACACGCGGCGCAAATACAGCGGCACCGGCATCGGCCTCGCCATCTGCAAGAAGATCGTGGAGCGCCACCAAGGTCGTATCTGGGCGGAATCCCAACCGAATCATGGCACGACATTTTTCTTCACCCTTCCCGACTAAATCACCATGACCCTACCCATCCACGGCGCCGTGGACATTCTTCTTGTCGAAGATAGCCCCACCGATGCGCTCATCACTCGCGAAGCTCTCACCCAGGCGCGGGTGCTCAATCGTCTGCATCACGTCGAAGACGGCTACGAGGCGCTGGAATTTCTGCGCCGCCAGGGAGCGCACGCCGAGGCTCCTCGTCCCGGCTTGATCCTGCTCGATCTCAACCTTCCAAAAAAGAGCGGCCTCGATGTGCTCACGGAAATCAAATCCGATCCCAATCTGCAGACCATTCCCGTCGTCGTCCTGACCACCTCGCGGGCCACCGTCGAAGTCGATGCCGCCTACCGGCAACACGCGAACTGTTTCATCACCAAGCCCGTCGAATTCGAAGACATGGCGCGCTGCATTTGCGCGCTGGAAAATTTCTGGTTTTCGATCGTCACCCTGCCGCCTCCCGCGAAATGAAAATGCCCGCCGACGAGTCCGACGTGGGGGCTGTGGCCGTACCCGACCGGAGAGATGAGGACCTCAAGCTCCTCGGCAGTGCGCTGTCGCACGATCTCGACGGCTCAGTCCGCGGCGTGAAGAGTCTATCCACCATCATCCTCAACCGCTTCGGCGCGCAATTGGATGACGAAGGCCGCGCCATGATGCGACTCCTCGGCAGTGAGGCCGAACGCGCCAATCGATTGCTCGATGGGCTGACGGACTGGCTGACCTATGCCCAGCAGCCGTTGACCCCAGCCTGGCAGGACACTTCGCGCATTGCCCGCGAAGCTTTCGGCACCGCCTCCGCGAGCGCCCGGGAACGCAAGATCGAGTTCGAGGTACCCAGCCTGCCCCGCGTTTGGAGTGACGAACTGGCCCTGCGCAAAGCGTTGCACGAACTGCTGGCCAACGCGGTCAAATTCACCGCGCGGCAAGCCACGGCCCACGTCACGATTGCCGCGCAGGAAAGCGATGGAGAGATTGTGCTCACCGTGGGCGACAACGGCGCCGGCTTCGAAATGGAGCACAGCAACCAACTCTACCGGCTCTTCCGCCGCATGCATCGCAAACAGGAATTTCCGGGCGAAGGCGCCGGCCTGGCCATCGTGCGCGAAATCATGCAACGGCACGGCGGAAGGGTCTGGGCCGACGCCAGGGTCGACGAGGGCGCCACCTTTTATCTCGCCTTCCCCAAGCCGGCGGAGGAGGACGCCGCCACCTAGCCATGCCGGACGCTCCCATTCGCATCCTGCTGGTCGAAGATTCGCCGACGGACGCTCTGCTCATCGAGCACGAGCTGAAGAACGGTGGATTTGACGTGGCCATCACGTGCGTGGAGAGCGAGTCGGATATTCGGGCCGAATTGTTGCGCGAGCACGACCTCGTCATGGCGGACTATTCACTACCCGGCTTCACCGCCATGGACGTGCTGGATTGGTTCCGGCAGAGCGGCGCCGATGCCCCTTTCGTCCTGGTGTCCGGCACGATCGATACCGAGACGGCCGTGAACTCGATGCGGCGCGGTGCGGCCGATTATATCTTGAAGCGCAATCTCGCCGCGCTTCCCGGCGCCGTGCATCGCGCGCTGGAGCGACAAAAGCTCCGGCGGGAAAAGCGCATCGCCGAGGAGAAAGTCGGCTTCCTCGCGAGCATGCTCAACCTCGCGCAGGACGCCATCATCGTCTGCGATTTCGATCGCTACCAGATCCAGTATTGGAACAAGGGCGCGGAAAAACTCTACGGATGGACCGCGGCTGACGTCATGGGCCAGGACATTCACGAGTTCATCCTTCCCGACAAGATGGAAGCCTGCGAGATGCTCAAGGCACTCGTCCGGCACGGCGAATGGAATGTGGAAGCTTATCGTGTGCGACGCGATGGAGAGCAAATCGCCGTCAGCGAGCGCGCCACCCTGGCCCGCGACCCGGATGGAAACCCCAGCGCGATTCTTTTCATCCATCACGACATCACCGCCCGCAAACGTGCCGAAGAGCAGATCCGCTACCAGGAAGCGCTCATCCGCGAGACGGGGGAGATCGCGCGCATCGGCAGTTGGGAATTCAATTTCCTCACCCGCAAGATCTACTGGACCTCGGAAGTGGCGCGCATTTTCGAACTCCCCACAGACACGCCGCCCGACGTGGGGTTGGGCTTCCGTCTTTTCTCGCGCGAACATTTGCGCAGGATCCGTGACGCGGCGAAAGCGGCCATGGGCAGCGCGATCCCCTTCGACCTGGAAGCGGAAATCATCACCGCGAACGATCGCCAAAAGTGGGTGCGCATGGTCGGCCACCCGGTCATCGAGAATCAAAGCATCGCTCGTGTCCGCGGCATCCTGCAGGACATCACCGCGCGCAAGGAAAACGAGAAGCAGCTTCACGACCAGGCGCGCCTGCTGGATTTCACCACCGACGCGATCATCGTCTCCGATTTCACGACGAGCGAAATACTCTATTGGAATCAAGGCGCGGAACGCATGCACGGCTGGACCGCCGCAGCGGCCATGGGCCGACCCGCGTGCGAGTTGTTGTCCTTGAGCAAGGACGCCGTGGAAGAAATTCTGCGCGAGGTGAGTCTGCACGGCGAATGGAGCGGCGAACTCCGCGAGCGGACCAAGGACGGACGCGAGATCATCGTCAGTTCACGCGCGACCCTCATCCGCGACGACGCGGGCCTGCCCAAGTCGATCCTATCGCTGCACAGCGATGTCACCGAGCAAAAGGTGCTCGAGTCGCAATTCCTCCGCGCGCAGCGCATCGAAAGTGTCGGCACGCTGGCCAGCGGCGTTGCCCACGACCTCAATAACATCCTTTCGCCGATCATCCTGGCCACGCCCTTGCTGGTGGAAGAGATGTCGGACGAGGCCCGGCGGTCCATCGTTCAAACCGTTCAGACCAGCGCGCGGCGCGGGGTGGAAATCGTCCGGCAACTGTTGACCTTCGCTCGCGGAGTCAGGGTGGAGCGAATGCCCGTGAATTGCGAAAATCTCATCGCCGAAATCGTCTCGATCGCGGAGGAAACTTTCCCGAAATCGATCGCCATCACGGTAAAGGCCAAACCCGGTCTGTGGACGGCCTTGGGCGATGCCACGCAACTTCAGCAGGTGCTGCTCAATCTGGCGATCAACGCCCGCGACGCCATGCCCTCGGGCGGTTCGCTGAATATCCTCGCCCGGAATTTCCTGGTCGACGACAGCTTCGCCAGCATGACCCCAGGCGCGAAGACCGGTGCGTACCTGCTCCTGCAGGTCTCGGACACTGGCACCGGAATTTCCAAGGCGATCATCGACAAAATTTTCGACCCCTTCTTCAGCACGAAAGAAGTCGGCAAAGGCACCGGCCTCGGCCTTTCCACCGTCGTCGGCATCGTCAAGAGCCACGGTGGTTTTGTGAATGTGGAGAGCGAACCAGGCCGCGGCACCACGTTTAAAGTTTTCATCCCGGCATCCGGTGCCGAAAGCGCGTCCCTGCACGATCCCGAGGAGGACTTGCCGCCCCCGGGCGGCCGCGGCGAGACGATCCTGCTGGTGGACGATGAACCGAACATCCGCGGGGTCGCTGAGTTGATCCTGCAACAGGCCGGCTATCAGGTCGTCCTGGCCGCGGATGGCACCCAGGCAATTGCCCGTTACGCGGAGCGCCGGAGCGAGATCAAGCTGGTCATCACCGATGCGGTCATGCCGTTTCTGGATGGCATCGCGTTGACCCGCGCGTTGCGCATTCTCGATCCGGATATCAAGGTCATCGGCACCTCCGGAAACAGCGACGACCAGCGTTCAGCGGAGATGAAAGGACTCGGGCTCGCGGCCTTTCTCACGAAGCCTTACGACAAACATACTTTGCTCATGACGCTCCACCAAGCCCTGCATCACCCTCCATCGTGAGACCGATTCGCATTCTTCTCGTCGACGATCACGCCGTGGTCCGCAATGGCGTCCGTTTTGTGATCGAAAAGCAGCCGGGCTGGGAAATCTGCGGTGAAGCGCAGACCGGCCGCGAAGGCGTGACCGCCGCCAAGGAACTCAAGCCCGACGTGGTCATCCAGGACATCACGCTCCCGGAATTGAGCGGCATGGAAGTGCTACGGCAGGTCAAAAAGGCGTTGCCGGACACAGAGGTCATCATGTTCACCGCACATGAGATGGAAGATCTCGTGCACCAGGTTTTCGACGCGGGCGGCCGCAGTTATCTGCTGAAGACCGATGATCCGTCGCACCTCATCGAAGCGATTCGGGCGGCTGCCGAGCACAAGGCCTACTTCACGCCGCGAGTTTCGCAGATCATTCTCCGCCGGTTGCAAAGCGGCTCCATGGGCGAACGTCCCGCGCCGGGCAACAGCCTCACCAGCCGCGAACGCGAAGCGGTGAAATTCATCGCCGAGGGTCGGACAAACAAGGAGCTCGCCGATGTCCTTGGGGTAAGTCTGCGCACCGCGGAAAGCCATCGCGCCGCGGTCATGCAGAAGCTCGGCCTGAAAACCATCGGCGAATTGATCCGCTATGCCCTGCGAAACGGGATCATCGAGCCGTAAGGCGGTGAGGCCATTTTTGTAGCGGCGGGCAGTTCCCCCCGAACGGCATAGGAGGAATGGGAAGGATAGGAATGATAGGAATCCTATACGTCCTATTCTTCCTATTCCTCCTATCCCGTCGACGTCTCCAGAACCGCCGCCACAGTGAAAAGTCACCCTTCGATCGCTATGACGTCGCCTGGACGTCAGGGTTTTCCCTGAAAAAACCGCGGCTAAAATGCGTACCACCCGTAAGGGTGAGGGAGTACGCCCCGTGACGGAGTTCTGCGAGCCGCCGTTCAGACGATTGCATACATCCTGCATCATTTAGGAGGTGTATGGAGGCCCATTTTACACCAGTCCGGAGGCACGCTGAGGCCGGCATCTCGATTGTCGAGGTGCTGGTGGCGACTTGTGTCATGGCGATTGGCTTTATCGCGGTGTGGACTTCCGCCGGACAATGCATCCGTTTCGCCCAATCGCACCGGGAGACCATCGCCGCGACGGAGACCCTCATGCGCCGCGTGGAAGACTGCCGGGCCGCCGGCTGGAACACGATCGTCAGCGCCGACAGCATCAAGGCCGATATCCTCCAGTCGCCCGCGGCCGATGGCAGCTACCTCAACAATCTCGAGGAACAGATCACCGTCACCCCCTATCCCGCCGTGACCCCGGCCCCGACGCCGATCGTCGTCCAGCGCCATTCCAATGGTCTCGTCGAGATCATCTCCCAACCCACCGCCGGCCTGTACCTCCGCTCTCTTCTCGCCGTGCGTGCCGATCTTCAGGTGACCTGGACGAGCGACCACGACGCGCGCCGGCGCCAGCGGATGTATTCCACCGTCATCTCCATGGAGGGCCTGCTGCGATGAGAGCGCGCCTCTCAAATATGAAACGCGCTTGCCGGGCGACAGCCGGCATCACGCTGGTCGATCTCCTCTGCGCCACGGGGCTCATCGCCATCGCCATGGGCGCGGCCTTGATCACCTTCGTCGGTGTCCAGCGCAGCCTCGCCACCTCACTCTACCAGGTGAATGCGCAGAACGATCAAAACCGCGTCTTCGCCTATCTCCGGCGCGATCTGCGCGGCGCGTCCAATGTGCAAATCACCGCGCAAGGCACGCAAATCACCATCACCGTGCCGACGCAAGCCGCCCCGACCCTCAATATCAACCTCGGTCTCTCGCTGCTCTCCCTGCTTGGCCCCTCACAAACGCCGGGGGCGACCAATACCATCCGCTACTATCGCCAGGGTACGAGCATCATCCGTGAATTGAACGGCACCCCAACCGGACTCTCGACCTCGGCCACGGCGTTTCAAGTGCGCCTCCATGGCTCGCTGGTCGAGATCGATGCCTCTTTTCAGCCGCGCTACTCGTTCGGCAGCCATCCCACCTCGACGGCTGCCACGACGTTCTCCGGCTACGTCCACCTGCTCGACGCCGCCCAGTAGTCTCATGAACACGATGTCCCTCCGTCGCCCTGCCGAACGCGGTCATGCGCTGCTCATGGCCATCGGCATCCTCATGATCCTGGCGCTCATCTCCGGAGCCACGCTCAGCGCGGTGAGCGCGCGCTACAAGACCGCCCTGCGCACTGCAGCGTGGGAGGAATCGCTGCTCGCCGCCGAGTCCGGCGTGGACATGACAATCGCCCAAGTCTCCGGGTTGTTGCCCGACGTGGAGTTGAACAGCAGCGGTGTGTCGCTCGGCACCTCGACGCCATCGCTCGCGCTCGTCACCGGCCTCCGGCTCGAGCCCGGCGGCCTCAACCTCGCCAACGGCTTGACCGTCTCTCTCACGATGGACCCGCTGGTGCACGGCGGAGAAGGCGCGACGACTTCCACTTCCACGGTGAGCATCGATGTCCTCCCGCTCAACCAGGTCCTCAATGGCCAGTTGCTCAGCAACCTCACCGGCCTGCTCTCGGGCAATTCGACGTCCGCGATCAATCTCCTGCGCATCCGCTCCACCGGCACCGTTTACCTCCCGGGTCCAAGCCGCACGTCCGATGTCTCGAAGCTCGACTCGCAGCTCATGCGCCTCGCGCTCGTGCATGATCCGGCCACGGGCAACGCTGTCAGCAAACCCTTCGTCCAGCGGCAGATCGAAGTGCTGCTCAAGCCGGTGTTTCCCTTCGAACACGGCGTCGCCACCGATGGCCTCATCAACGCGCCGAACAGTTCGAATTTCGACAGCTTCAATTCCGCCAGCCCGCTGGCCAGCACCTGGGGCCTCTACGATTCCTCAAAGCGCCGCTCGAACATCGAAGTCTCGACCAACAGCTCGAGCATCACGCTCGGTGGCACCGTTTATGGCAACGTCCTGACCGACGGTTCGACTCTCGCAAAATCCGCGCAGATCACCGGCACGGTGAATGACAGCTACTTCCGCTCGCTGCCCTCCGTGAAAGGGCCAACGTGGACGGCGACCCCGACCACCGTCAGCGGCTCGAAGTCGGTCACCGCCGGCGCCCTGCTTTCGCCCGCGCAATATCAATTCAACTCCGTGAACGGCACGCTCCACGTGCAAGCCAATGTGCTCGGCAGCCTGGGCGGCCTCGGCGGGCTGCTCGCACAACTCCCCGTGGTCGGCAGCGTGGTCAGCTCGGAAGCCGATATTTATGTTACCGGTGATTTCTCGGGAAACATCATCGTCGATCCGGGCGTGAAGGTACGCCTCTACGTGCAAGGCAATCTCACCTGCACGGCCAACCAATTGCAGAACAACAGCCAGCGCGCTTCCGAACTGCAAATCCTTGGCGTTCCCTCCACGGACGGCGCAACTCACACCATCAGCATCGACACCACCGGCAATCCGATCGCCGCCATCTACGCCCCCACGCACAACGTGACGCTCACGGGCAACGGCGACTTTTCCGGAGCCATCACCGCGGCGCAACTGCAGATCCCCGGCAGCGCCAACATCCACTTCGACGAAGAGCTGAGTCTCGAGACGGGCCTCATTCTCGGTTACGAGCTGGTGAGCTGGCAGGAGATCGAAGTCGCGCCTTAATCGGAGAACCCCCATGACCATCACCCTCCCCCATCTGTCCTATCGGAAAATCACGCACTTTTATCCTGTCGCGCTCGCCGCCGCCTGTGCGGCGATCGTCTGGATGGCCGAGCGCAATCACCGGACGCAGGAACAATACGCCACGCTCCAGCATGCGCTGACGAATTACTTCCATTCCGCCCGAAACGACGCCCAGGACGCCTTCGACGCCGGCGATTTCCAACGCGCCGCCGCACTGCTCGATCCCACCGCTTCCGGGACGAAGAGCGATGCCTCCACGCTCTTCCTGCGGGCCCGCTCCCTCGAGTGCCTGGGTTACTTCCGGGAAGCCGCCGACGCCTACACCACGCTGGAGCAGATGCCCGGCAAACATCTCGCCATCCTCCGCGGAAAAGCCTTTTGCCAACGCATGGCCAGCGAGCGCACGCCCAGCCGCATCCCTTCGCGCGAAGTGCTCTACCGTTTGCACGATGAGCTGATGCATCGCGGTGATCCGGCCTCGGCCCGTTTCGTCGCCCGCAAGTTGCTCCCCGACCTGCAACCCCTGCGCGACAGCCTGTTCGCGCTGCTCCACGGATTGGACAGCGACGCGCAACTGACCATCAACAAAGACAGCGGCCTCGTCGACGTCACCATCACCCAATGGAAACCGCAGATGGCCGATCTCCTCCGCGACCTGAAAATCGGTCGCCTGAACCTCGCTCTCTGCAACCTGGAGGACGCCCGCGAACTCGCCGGCCTGGAGATCCACTCGCTCATTCTCAGCGACAGCCGGGTGAACGACCTCACCCCGCTGCGCACCATGCCGCTCCACCAACTCCTGCTCGATCACACCCACACCGCCGATGTGCGCCCGCTGGCCGGCCTCCCGCTGCACGAGCTGAATCTCTCCCACACCATGATCGGCTCCGTGCAGGCGCTCGCCCTCTGCCCGCTGCAAAAGCTCGACCTTTCCCACACCGCCGTGCGCGACATCGAGGCGCTGCGGGGCATGGAATTGCGCGAACTCGATCTCTCGCACACCCACGTCACCGATCTCTCCGCGCTCTCCGGCATGCCGCTCGAGCGCCTCACGCTCAACGACAGTCCCGTCCACGATCTGCGCGGCCTCGCCGGCGCGAAACTGAAATCGCTCTCGCTTGCCGGCACCGCCATCAAAGACCTCGACGCCCTCGCCGGCATGCCGCTCACCGAGCTCGATCTCCGGGGCTGCGAACTTCTTACCGACGTCCAGGCCCTCGCCGACTGCCCGAACCTCGAGCACGTCTATCTCCCACGCCAGATCAAAGTCCCCGCCAACCACTGGCAACTTTCACGCCTCAAATTCATCGAATACGAACGCCACAACGAAACCTCCCTCGCGCGAAAGTAGAGGAACGCTTCCAAAAAGGGGAAAGAGGCCAAACAAAAGGGGTTAAAAGGCAGAGACGCAGCGCGGCAGAGACGCAACCAAATGCCGCACCCATTTAAACGCAGAGGACGCCGAGAACGCAGAGGGCCGCAGAGGAGGGACCACGGATTTCGCGGATTACACGGATTAAAGAAATCGAACCGTCACTGCCTTCAATCCGTGAAATCTGTGAAATCCGTGGTTAAAAAAATACCGCAGGCTGCGTACACTGTTTAGGTTAGCACTGCAGAGGATGGCCAGCGGCGCGTTGTCTTTGGAGTTTGGACCGCCCCCCCTATTATTCTAAACGCCCACGATGGAGACCACGACATTCCGCCGATGCGGCGCGCGGCGATGCTCGAACAAAAAAATCCCCTGCCACGTGCCGAGCAACATCTGCCCTTGGGCAATCGGCACCACCTCGCTCGTGCGCGTCAACACCATGCGCAGATGCGACGGCATATCATCCGGCCCCTCCGCGGTGTGCACGAAATAATCCTGGTCCTCCGGCACCAACCGCTCGAAAAACGCATGCAGATCCGTCCGCGCTGAGGGATCGGCATTTTCATAAATGATGAGACTCGCGCTGGTATGCTGCACAAATACGGTCGCCACACCGGTGGTCACTCCGCTTTTGCGCACGATCCGGTCGACCTCGTTGGTAATCTCGTAAGTACCCTTGCCCTTCGTGGCTACGGACAAAGTTTCGGTGAGAGCTTTCATATGGTTCTATTCAGAAAACCGATGCGACGGCGGGCTCGTCAACCCCGCGCTCGT
Organism: Chthoniobacter flavus Ellin428; assembly: GCF_000173075.1. Classification (GTDB taxonomy): domain Bacteria; phylum Verrucomicrobiota; class Verrucomicrobiia; order Chthoniobacterales; family Chthoniobacteraceae; genus Chthoniobacter; species Chthoniobacter flavus. Next base: position 126,674 of record NZ_ABVL01000011.1, on the reverse strand, counting down.
TGAGCAACCGTCTTGGGACATTTCACGTTCTTGTCCTTTGCCAGGATCAACCGCAACATCCATTCCGATGAACCGCGTCCCTCTCGTTACCCGGATTCTGTGCGCCGCTGCCGTCGCCCTCACGCAATACCACGGCTGGAGCGACGACTCGGCGCTCATGCCATCGCTTCCGCCATTGAAAAACGATCTGGCGCGGGAGCTGTCGGAAGAATCCAAGGCCGCATTGCTGCGAAAAATCACCGCCCTGGAAAAAAACGCCAAGGCCACGCCGAACGATCCTGCCATCCGTTCCCAGCTTGGCGCCGCCTACTTCAAGCTGGGCAGCGGTTATCTCAAGATCGGGAAACCGAAAGAATCCGCCGAGGCTTTTCAAACGGCGGTCGGTTTCACACCAGCGAATGCGGACGCTTGGGAAGGATTGGGCATCAGCCTGAACTCGCTGGACAAAATCAACGAGGCCCTGGAAGCGCTCCAGCACGCGGCGGAGGCCGATTCCAAGTCGTTCGATATCTGCATGCTCCGCGGGGTCACTCTCCTCAGGGCGCGGAAGACTTCCGAAGCGCGAGACACCCTGGCCAAAGCAGTGGAACTCGATCCCGACTCGAAAAACGCCCATGCCATTCTCGGGTTTGTTTATCTGCAGGAAGGCAAACCGCAGGAGGCGGTGGCGGAGTTTGGCCGCGCCCTGAAGATTGCGCCGAATGACTCGGAAACATTAGCCAATCGCGCCATCGCGCTACTGGCCATGCACGACCTGCCGGGTGCCATCGCCGCCACGCAAGGCGCTGTCGCCGCCAATCCCGACAATCTCGCCGCCCGGCGAAACCTCGCGGCCTTCCTCGCCAAAGCTCAGAAGTATGATGAAACGGCGGTTGAGGCGAAGGCGCTCATTGCCCGCCAACCGGCAGACAAAGAGGCGTGGGCACTGCTCGGTGAAGCCGACATCAAACGGGAGCGCTACCCGCAAGGCGTAGAGGAGATGGAAAAAGCCCGGGCGCTCGGTTTCGATTCCCCGGAGGCATCCTTAGAGCTGGCCAACGGCCTGGTCTCCGTTGGCAGACTCGACGACGCGGAAAAAACTCTCACCGGACTCATCTCCGCAAACCCGAAAGATGCCCACGCGCTGGCAGCATTGAGCAATCTCCGCCTCAAGCAAAAGCGCGTGGACGAGAGCAACCGTTACGCCAAGGAAGCGCTCGCCATCGACCCCCAGAATGTCGTTGCCCTTTTAACCCTGGGCAATAATTGCAACACCGCGAATCAACCGGATGAAGCGATTCGCTACGCCCATCAGGCGCTGGCCGCTGATTCCGGGAACTGGCGCGCGTGGGGAGTTATCGGCCTGGCGGAAGAACACCGCAACCGGTCCGCCGAGGCCGTCGCCGCCTATAAAAAGATCACGGAACTCGCGCCGCACCAATTCGGGGGCTGGCAAGGGGTGGCACGATTGTCGAACGACTACTCCGAGGCCTGTTCTGCCGCCGCCAAGTCATTCGAATGCGCTCCAGACGATCCCGCAGAGCAAACGCTTCTGCCGTACACCCAGGCTCGATTGGGAAAATACAGCGACGCCGTCGCCTCCTACGAATCCGCCTTGAGCAAATATCCCGGCAACAAAATGCTCGCCGAAGAATTCAGCAAACTGATCTCCAGTCGGCGGGGCGGCGAGGAGGCCTTGCGAGAGTTCCAGAACCTGGTGAAACAGCGGCCCGACTGGCCGCTTGGTTGGCGGATGGTGGGCTATAATTTCGTGATGCTGGATCGATATTCCGAGGCTGAGGAGGCCATGCAGAAGGCAATCCATCTCGACGAGAAGGATCCCATTTTCCGGAGAGATTTGGGGCTGGTCTATCTCGGACTCTTCCAGACCAAGGATGCCATCCGCTTCGCTAGGAAAGCCGAAGACGCATTTCGGAAGGCCCTGGAGCTCGACCCGAAACTCACGAGCGCCAGTCTTCAGCTTTCCCAGGCGCTTCTGACCCAGCATCGGGCGATTGAAGCTGAGGACTTTTGCCGCAAAGTGATCGACGCGGATGGCAAGTCCGTCCCGGCATGGCAAATCTTGAGCAAAATCCGCAACGAGCGAGGACATTTCCCCGAAGCCGTGCAGGCCATCGAGATGGCGATCCGTCTTGCACCACGGGAGATCTCTTCCTGGAGCACATTGCAGGAATTATACACGCGCCACAAGGATCCGGCGGGACAGGAGAAAGAGTTGAGGCAACTTCTCCATGAACTGCCGAAAACGAGCACAGGGTGGAACTTTCTGGGCGCCCTGTTGATGGGTGAAGGAAAAATCGACGACGCCATCGATGCTGGACGGAGAGCGGTGGAAGTGGATGACAAAGACGCCGTCGCTTGGGACACGCTGGGCTGCGCTCAGAGCAGGGGTGGTCATTTCGAAGAGGCCATGGAGTCCCTGAAAAAAGCGGTTTCCTACCGCCCCATTTTTGGGAATGCGTGGACGACCCTAGGCTATGTCTATCTCCAGTTGGGAAAAATCGATGAAAGCATCGATGCCTGTCAGCATGCTTTGAAGATCAACCCGCAGAACGCGCCCAATCTGCAAAATCTCGCGACAGCCGCTTTCAAAAAAGGAGACACCGGATTGGTCAAGGATGCGTGCGGTCGATTGGAGGAAATCAACGCACCCCTTGCCGCTGAACTACGGCGGAAGTATTTGAAGTAACGCTAGCTTTTCAATTTCCGCGTGAACTCCACCAGCGATTGCGCCAGCGCGGCAAGCTGCTTCGCTTTCCGCTCATCCTTGAGCTTGCCGGAATCTTCAAACGCCTCGTGCGCTTTGGGCACCGTCACTTGCTCGGGAACGACGCACACCCCGATGTTGCCGAGGATCGAACGCACGGTCATGAGACTGCGCATGCCTCCCAGCGCTCCGGGCGAAGCCGAGCAAAGCGCGGCCGTCTTGCCGCGGAAAGCCACGAGATCCGGCTCGTCATCGCTCTCGCTGCGCGAAGCCCAGTCGATGGCGTTCTTCAGTGCGGCGGTGATGGAACTGTTGTATTCCGGCGAAGCGATCAGGAAGCCATCACTTTCGCGCAGCAGCGTCTTGAATTTCTTCGCCCCATCCGGAAGCCCGGTGGAATCCTCGATGTCCTGATCGAAAAGCGGGAGATTGAGCTCCCGGAGATCGACCACCGTGACTTCCGCGCCCGCCGCGCGGGCCGCTTCCGCCGCGATGGTGATGAGCTTCTTGTTGAAGGATCGGGTCCGCAGACTGCCGGCAAAGGCAACGAGTTTTGGTTGGCTCATGCGCTTATCGGAAACGGAATCGAGCGTGCAGGAAAGAAGAAAGAGGCGGCTGTGCCAGCCGCCTCTCTCATTGAGAAAAGTCTCACTCCTCGGGGACCTGCCAAAGCTTGCGCAAGAGCTTCAGCATCGCCGGGTCGTGCTCGGCCAGTTGCTCGCGGGTCGAAGGGATACCAATCGTTGCGGCCGAAAAATGACTCGGGTGCATTCGGCGAAATATTCCCCGCTTCGTTCGTCATCGCATAGGCGGGCTCGAAAGTGTCGGGTCGCCCCGGGCGCAATGAAACGCTCGACCCGGTCGTAACTGCCCGAGGACTTGGCGCGCTCGTAGGCCGCTTTGATCTCCGGGTTGTCGAAACCAAGGACTTGATCGTGGTAGGCGTGCGCCAGTTCGTGCAGCACGAAAACCGGCATGCGCTTCGTCTCCGCCTCGAAGATGCGCACATTCGTCATTTCCACACCCTTCGCCACCAGTGGATCGCGGCCATTGGCGCGCACCCAGTTAATGTCCGGATGATACTCCGCGTGGGGCGCAAAATGCGGATACTCCGGCGAGATCCAGATCGGCACCGTTTGGAGCAGCGCGACGGCCGACGGCGGCATCACGCGGATGATTTCCTTGAGATGCCCCGCGAGCAATTCGACCGCGCGCACCGTGGCCGCGGCCTGATTCTTCAGCAACTCATCGCTAATCAACACCGTCCACCCCTCAATGTGCCGAGTCTGCCGGCCGGTGACGACCATCCGGGGATCCTGCGAGGCCACCAGTTTCGAATCCAGCAACGCGCTCAGATTGGCGCGCGCGCGCGCGAATCGCGGATCTGCCGCCACGTTGTGCAACTCTGCCGGATCGTTTTTCAAATCGTAGAGTTCCTCCTCCGGGTGCAGGCCGCAGGCCATCTCGAAAAAGGGCTTCATCGCCGGCTCGTTGCGGTGCTCGAGCAGGTATTGCTTGGTCGGCGAAGGGTCGATGTTGAAAAGAAACGCGCCCGCGTCCTTCGGCCATTCGCCATTCGTGAAGTTGGTCTTGTGCTCCGAAAACCGCGCCTCTTCCTTGTGCCAGGTCTCCGGATTGTAATTGCGGATGTAGCTGAAACTCGCGTTGCGGATCGCGCGGCACGGATACGGAAACACATGCCGCTCCATACCGGTCAGCACAAAGCGATGCGTGAGGTCCGCGAGGTCGGATTTGCCGCTGGTCAGGATGGGCAGCAATGAGCGCCCGGTCATCGTCTCGGGCGGCATCACGCCAGCCGCGGCGAGGAAGGTCGGTGCGAGGTCGGTGAGGGAAACGAAATCCGTGAGCGTGCGGCCACCCTTGACCTTCGCGCCCCAGCGGATGGCCAGTGGTGCGTGGGTCCCGGTGTCGTAAAGCGTGGCCTTGCAGCGCGGGAAGGGCAGGCCGTTGTCGCCGCTCATCACGACGATGGTATTCTCGAGGTCGCCCGCCTGTTCGAGCAGCGCGAGGATTGCCCGGCAGTCCGTATCGTAACGCTGGGTGCGGAAGAGATAATCGCAGAAATCTTTGCGCGTCGTTTCGTTGTCCGGCAGGCAGGCGGGCAATTTCACCTTCGCCGGGTCGAGGCCGTTTCGTTCGCCTTCCTCGTAGCGATAGGGCCGGTGCGGGTCATCGCAGCCAAACCAAAAGCAGAATGGCTCTCCCGCCCTTTGCTGCTCGTAGAATTCCACGAACGACTTGAACTGCGGCCCGAACGGATCGTGATGGGTGAACTTGTACGGGCTCGGCTCCGCTCCTTTGCCACAAAAGCCAATCCGATATCCCGCGGCGTGCAGCAGGTCGGCATAAGTCGGTTCATTCGCGCGTAGCGAGCCGCCGAGATTTGCGCCATCGCCCAGGCGCCACGGCCACTGGCCGGTGGCGATTGCATTGCGGCTCGGCGTGCAGGAAGGCGAGGCCACGTGCGCGTTGGTAAACATCACTCCCTCGCGCGCCACGCGGTCGAAGGTCGGAGTCTTGATTACAGGATCGCCCAGCGAACTGGCATTCGGCCACGACCAATCGTCGGCCATGAGGAAGAGGATGTTCGGATGGGATGAGTCGGCGGCCCTGGCCACGCCGACGGCGCCGATCATTGCCAGGCTGAGGGCGATGAGCGTGAGGAATTTTCGGCGTTGGGAGCCGTAGGGAGCGTGGGGGAAAACATCCAACATCCAACACCGAACATCCAACATCCAATGGCGCCAGCGCAAGGCAGGAACGCTTTCTGCGATTGGATGTTGGACGTTGAATGTTCGGTGTTGGATGTTGGGCCGCAGGCCTCCTACCCGCCTGCTTCGAACCCGGGATACAGTGTCATGCCACCATCGATGAAGAGCGTCGTGCCGTGGATGTAATCGGCATCGTCGCTCGCCAGCCATGCTACCGCGCGGCCGATTTCGTCCGGTTCGCCGATGCGCTTGTAAGGGATGAGCTTGAGCAGCGCGGCATAGTGCTCGGGCGTGTCCCAGGCTTGGGTATTGATCGGCGTGCGGATGGCGCCCGGCGCGACGGAGTTTACCCGGATGCGCCACGGCGCGACTTCCTGCGCGATGCTCTTCATCATCAGCATCACCCCGCCTTTCGAGGTCGCATAGTTCACGTGACCCGCCCAAGGGATCACTTCGTGCACGGAACTCATGCAAATGATCTTCCCCGCCGCACACGAGATCTCCGGCCGCACACCCCGCGCGCGGAATTCGCGCACTGCCTCACGCGCACACAGAAATTGTCCCGTGAGATTCACGTCGATGACCTTTTGCCACTGCGCAAGCGTCATATCGATGAACGGCGAATCGACCTGCAGCCCCGCGTTGTTCACGAGGATATCCACCGTGCCGAATTCCTTTTTCGCCGCAGCAAACATGCCCTGCACTTCGGCTTCCTTGGACACGTCGGCCTGGACGGCAATCGCGCGGCTGCCTTCGGCGATGATGGCGTCGACACATTCCTGCGCGCCCTTGGTGTCGTGGCCGTAGTTGACGACGACGCTGGCGCCGGCTTTGCCGAGTTCGATCGCCACGGCTTTGCCGATGCCCGAACTCGAGCCGGTGACGATCGCGCTCTGGCCCGCCAGCAGGGCACGCTTGGGCACTCTAGGCAGGATGGGCTCTGGATACTGCGGGTGGGATTGTGGGTCCATGGTGGGTGACGGATTGAATGACATTCGCGCGCGGACCGTGCGTTGCGCTCAGCCCCGTTCTATCGCCACATCCGTTGCGCGACCAATCCACGTTTGGCTGGAGCGGGCTACGAGGAGATCGCTCTGACTCAGCGAAGAAGCCGGCAAAAATGGTTGGACCAAGCTCATGTGAAATTTGCATTCGGGATGAAATCAGGATCGCCCGTCGTTCGTTTCCCTTATCGACAACCAAATGCTATCGTGTGGCCCAAGCCACGCGGAGCTGTTCAATCCACTTCGAACCATGACCAAGCGCACCTTTCTTACGACTACGCTGCTCGGCGGCGTCGGCATTGTGGCCGGCGCGAGATACCTGCGTCCTGACAAAACTTTCACTGCCATGCATACCGACCCCGATGCTTCCACCGTCACCGTTCGCCTCGTCGATGAAAACGGAAAACTAACCGAACCGCTGACCGTCCCGAAGGTCACGATGTCCGATGAGGCATGGGTGGCCCGCCTGACTACCGCGCAATACAACATCACGCGCAGCCATGGCACGGAACAGCGCTTCTGCGGGGTCTTCCACGATAACCACAAGCACGGCCTTTATACCTGCATTGGTTGCGGGCTCCCGCTTTTCCGTTCCGATGCGAAGTTCGACTCCGGCACGGGTTGGCCGAGTTTCTTTCAACCCGTCGCGGATGAAAACCTCGGCAGCACCCGCGATGTGAGCTTCGGCATGGTGCGCAACGAGATCCATTGCGTACGCTGCGATTCTCATCTCGGCCATGTTTTCGAGGATGGCCCCAAACCGACGGGTCTGCGTTTCTGCATCAATTCCGCCGCGCTCGATTTTCAGGAAGACGGCGTGAAGCCGGCGCGTGAAAAGGTCCTCTTTGGCGCGGGCTGTTTCTGGGGTGTCGAAGCGAATTTCGCCAAAGTGCCTGGGGTGACGAACACGCGAGTCGGCTACGCCGGCGGCATTAAGAAGGATGCGACTTACGAGGATGTCTGCTCACACAAAACCGGCCATGCCGAGGTGGTCGAGGTGGAATACGATCCGGCGAAGCTCAGCTTCAGCGCGCTGTTGGATGCGTTTTGGGGAATGCACGATCCCTCCACCAAACAACGCAACGGGCCGGACATCGGCGGCCAGTATCGCTCCGCCATTTTCTTCACCACACCGGAACAGGAAACGGTTGCGCGCGCTTCCGCGGCGCGTCTGGAAAAGAGCGGGAAGCTATTCGGTCCGGTAGCCACGGAGATCTCCCTCGCCGGACCGTTTTACGTCGCAGAGGAGTATCACCAAAAGTACTACGCCAAACACGGCGCGGCGGGGTGCAAGATTCCATAGCCAGGCCGCATCGACTTTCGCTCGAGATACAGGCCCGCAGTCCTTCTATCGCGGAGCGATGCACCTTGCTCCCCAGAACTCTCCTGCGCGACCGCACTTACCGCGTGGCGACCTGCTTCGCATCAAGGAAGGGGACGGGCGTGTCGTTCTCGTGGCAGGGCAACGCGGCGCGGCAGGACAGAGGAGAAGGCAAAGCATCAGAGTCTGAAAAATGCCGTATCTTCCTCACCCCCTGCCCATTGTGCCTTCTGGCTAATGACGAGCCTCGAGTCCACTACCCCTAGTGTTTTCCCTTGCTCCTCACTCCCGCTCGCGATAAAAACAATCGCGGCCACTCGCGGATCAGCAGCCCAATTCCATTCAGCGTCCTCATGAAAACCGAGATCTCGAAGTTCTGTGAAGCCTATCTCCACGTCCTCAATGCCCTTCCGCCCGCGATGCGCGACGCCACGGCGGCCATGGAAAAAGGCGACGCCGAGGGATTGCTCCAGCGCCCTCTGGCCACGCTGAACGACACCCGCGCCCGCCTGCGCAGCCTCGTCGAGAAACTCGAGAGCCAGCAGGCCTACCTCCTCATCTTCGGCCCCCTCAAGAGCGGCAAATCCACGCTCATGAACGCCATCAGCCGCACCTATGTGAGCGAGGTCACCTCGCTCCCCGGCTACCCCTGCCTGGTCTACGTCCGGCACAGCGACCAGCCGCACTTTTCCGCCACGCGTTACAATGGCCGCGAGACCGTTTTCGCCGATGGCCGCATGTTACGCGACGTCATCGCCGACAGCCACATCGCTCTCGCTGAGCAGATCCGCGAAGCCGAAAACCGCCGCGGCGACTTCGATCCGCGTCACGACTTCACCGAAGCCATCCGCCGCGTGGATGTGAAGATCCCCGTCGATAGCCTCGCGGAGTCCAGCACCGTGCTCGTCGACACCCCCGGCCTCTACAGCCGCATGAATTTCGGCTACGACGTGCTGACCCGCGAGTTTCGCGACAGCGCGGCCTGCGCCGTCTTCGTCGTCAAAACCGACAACCTTTACCTCGAGCAGGTCTTCGCCGAGTTCAACCAACTCCTCGGCCTCTTCAGCCGCATCTTCCTCGTCATCAACGTCGACTCCAGCAAGCGCGACCTGCAGCCCGACGGCACGCTTTCGCCCAGCACCGAGAGTCGCGACCCACAGAAGATCATCGAGGCCTTCAAGACTCTCTCCATGGCCGGCCCGCTGCGGACCGCTTACGAAGAAGGCCGCCTCCGCCTCCACGCCGTCGATCTCCTCAACGCCGCCTCCAGTTTCCTCGCCCAACCCGCCCAAAACCATGCCACTACAACCTCCGCCACCACCCCGAGTTCCGCCTACAACGCCTCGCCCAACAACGGGTCCAACGGGAAGCAGCACGACGACGACGCCCAGCGCATCGCCTTCGACGCCTTCCTTGCCGACCTCACCGACTACCTAAACAGCAGCGACTACACGCGCGAATTCATGCGCGACAGCCTGCGGCAGGGCTCGACCTTCTGCGCCGAGATGCGCGACGTCTGCGAAGGCCCGGAGATGAAAGAACTCGTCGCCCAGCAGGTGCAACTCGCTGAAGAAATGTCCGGGCTGAACGAAAAGATCGCCACCACCGAACGACTGCTCGGCGTCTCGTGGGAAGCCGTCTTCGACCAGGCTCGCACCGAGAATGGCAAAGCGATCGACCGCGCCGCGCGCGAAAAAGGCGAGGCGCTGGTGAAAGATCTCACCACCGCGCTCGATGAATGGTACGGCACCGATGCCAGCCTCGCGGATCTGGCGACGCGTCATTGGAATCCCATCATCACCCGCGCCGCGCGCGACCTCTCGGAAGCATCGCGCAGCCGCCTCCGTTCGTTGCTCGGCGGACCGCTCGGCGGCGCCGAACCCGCCGCGGCCGTGATGACCGACCTGCACGACATCGACTTCGATCTCGCACCCACCGCCGCTGCCGCCACTCCCGCACTCGCCACGGCCGAGCCCACCGAGGCCTATCCGCTGGCGATCAAAGCCGAGCACGTCCCGGTGAAGAAATCTTTCGGCGATTGGATGCTCTTCCGCGGCCTCAACAGCGTCCGCCGCCGCATCTTCGGCGAAGACCTGCAACAGACCATCGCCCCCGAGATGAAGGCGAAACGTCTCCCCGCCGAGACCACCCGCGCCGCATTGCTCGAGATGGTCAACGCCGCCGTCCGCGAACGGTTCCCCGAGCACCCCGCCAAATTTGCCGCGTCGCTCGCCACCGCCTACGCCGGGAAATTCCGCCAGAGCATCCTCGAACGCCTGCGCCAGCAGCGCGACGAATTCGCGATGGCCAACGCTCAGCGCCAGGGCCCACATGACACCATCACCGCGATCCTCGCCGCCATGAAAGCCCTCGACGAACAGAGCAGCAAATCCGTCGCCGAGATCATTCTCATGGCCCAGCAGGAAACTGGTGAGACGATCGAATTCCCCGGCGCCACCACTCTCACGGCGGAAGCCGAGCCCGCGACCGCCGACGCCACCGCCGCGTAAGCTTTCGAGCACTCGCTCGACATCCGTTCGGTCGTAATCGCGATCCCGCAATCGCCGGATCGCCATGCCTTTTTCGCACCGCGCCTCGGAGAGCGAGGCCGCTGCATCGCTCGCGCTACTGCCACACCGCTCGGCAGTGCGCGAAGCGACCCAAAAAACAAACCGTCATCCTGAGCGATGCGGAGCGAAAGCCGAGCAGCGAGACGCCTATGGGACTGTGGGGCAAACCTCCAATTTCTCGGTCCGGAGGTCCAAAAACAAACACGCCTCCGGCGCCCATCTTCTCCCCACCGCATCCGAGTCCAGCGTCGCCTCCGCTGGCCATTCCGCATTCCGCACTCGCCATTCCCGTTTTCCAATCCCTTGACTCCTCCCCTCACGGTCCTACGTTTCCTTCTAACAATAGAAAGGACCCCCATTCTATGGAAATCGTCGGTACCGTCACCAGCCTCCTGAGCGACAAGAGTCCCAACATCTGGTCTATCAAGCCAGACGCCACCGTTTACGAAGCCATTGAGTTGATGGCCGAGAAAAACATCGGCGCACTTCCCGTCGTCGATCGCGGCCGCCTTCTCGGCATCCTCACCGAGCGCGACTACGCCCGCAAAGTCATCCTCGAGGGCAAGTCTTCGAAAGACACCTCCGTCTCCGCGATTATGTCCCGGAGTCCGATTACCGTCACCCCCGCGGATACCGTGGGTGAATGCATGCGGATCATGACCGATAAACGCGTGCGCCATCTCCCAGTCATGGAAGGCGGCGACTTCGTCGGCATCCTTTCCATCGGTGACGTCGTCCGGTGGATGATCTCTGCGCAGACCGCGACCATCGATCAACTCACACGGTATATCTACGGGGAATAGCGAATTCCCCGGAGGCGAAATCAGTGCGGTAGCGACGCCGGCCCAGGCGCCGGAAATCTTCGCGTCGACGTAACCGACGCCGAGACCTAAGCATTACCCACATCTTTGGCCGGTTTCGGGGACAGCGGGGAATTCGGCCGCGGCTCACTGGGAGGGGCGACTTTCTAGAAAAGACCCTGCGTCGCGGAGCGGTGCCCTTCAGTGATGGCGCTTCGCGCCAAGGTTTTTTCGATCGGCGACTAGGAAGTCGCCGCTTCCAGGAGCGCCATTCGTAGCGGCGTCTCCCTATGGCGGAGACTTATGTATAAAGATCAGCTCGGTGAGCACCGCTTGCGACCGCTCAATCGCAACGCGCTCTTGCTTTCTCGCATTTGCAAACACGGCGAAGCGTCCGCGGAAAATTCGCGCAAAAAATTTTCGCGACGACCCGTGTTTCTCCACCCGAATCACTGCTCTCAGAACATCTACGCACATCGTCCGGCAGGGGTTCGGACTGACGCGTTGTTAATTATCATAACTCCCCACTGTCCCCATCGCGCGCTTACATACATCCACCCACAAAACGCTGGCATTTCCGAGTGGCGCGATCATCGGGAATCTCTCCTACGTGTTATCCGAATCCCTGACTAACTCCTCAGCCTCCATCCCGGCGGCGCCTCTGTAACACTGGCATATCCGATGCTGAAACGCCGTTCATGCCCACGACCATTCTTTCGCCCCGCGCCAGCACCGCTGCGCGCACCTTCCGCATCCTCGCCGTCGACGACGATCCCAACTCCACGCTCCTCACCAAGATCGCCCTCGAACGCACCGGCCGCTTCGCCGTCTGCGAAGTCAACGACCCTCACGCCGCGGCCGCCGCTGCCCGCCTCTTTGGCCCCGACCTCGTCGTCATGGACGTCGACATGCCGCGCCTCGATGGCCGCGCCGCCGCTCTCCTCATCCAGTCCATCGCCGGTCTCGAGGAAGTCCCCGTTCTCTTCGTCACCAGCCTGATCCCCGAGGGCACCGCCGCCAGCCGCAACGCCTTCGGCTGGCACGGCCCGCTCGAGAAGCCCGTCTCCCCGAAGCGCCTCGCCCGGGCCATCGACCACATCCTCCAGCACGGCGTCCTCGATTCCTGAAGTAACTCCGCCGCCTCGACACAGCACATCCACTCGCGCTCTCCGCGCCGTACCCGATCTCATTCGCATGCAACTTCCCAAAAGCACTTTCGAAAGCGCCCGCGTCCTCATCGTCGACGACGACGTCCGCAGCTCGCTCCTCATCGAGCGCATGCTGCGCGGCCACTTCCAGGTCCACATCGTTAACGACGAACGCGAGACCTTCGAAGCCTTCGAGCGCCTGCATCCCGATATCCTCCTCCTCGATATCTACATGCCGCACATGGATGGCTTCGAAATCATGCGCAAGCTCCGCGAAAGCCTCGCTGCGGATGACTTCTTCCCCATTCTCGTCCTCACCGGCGACCAGAGCCCCGACACGAAACTGCGCGCCCTCAGCGCCGGCGCCAAGGACTTCCTCCACAAGCCGCTCGACGCCGCCGAAGTGACCGCCCGCATTCGCAACCTCCTCGAGACCCGCTTCCTGCACCTCGAGTTGCAAAGCCATAACATCTTCCTCGAGGAGCGCGTCCACGAACGCACCGCCCAGCTCGAATCCACCCTCGCCAATCTGCGCACCACCCAGGCCCAGGTCATCAAGCAGGAACGTCTCGCCGCCCTCGGCGTCATGGCCAGCGGCATCGCTCACGATTTCAACAACACGCTCTCCTCCATCCTCGGCTACGGCGAGCTCCTCCTCGAGAGCCCCGACCACACCGATTACCTCAAGCGCATCCTCAGCGCCGGACACGATGCCCGCCAGATCGTCCGCCGTCTCCGCGAATTCTACAAAGTCGGCAACACCGGCGAGCCCCTCGCCGCCGTTCATCTCAACCCGCTCATCGATCAGGCCGTCACCCTCACCATGCCGCGGTGGAATAACCAGGCCCTCACCTGGGGCGCCCACATCACCGTGAAGCGCGAATTCCGCGAGCTCCCGATCCTTGCCGGCAACCCCGTCGAACTCCGCGAACTCTTCACCAATCTCATCTTCAACGCCGTCGACGCCCTGCCGCACGGCGGCCAGATCCTCATCCGCACTGCCGTCGAGGGCGAGACCATCGTGGTCCGCGTTACCGACGATGGCCTCGGCATGGACGGCGACACGGCGCGCCGCTGCATGGAGCCCTTCTTCACCACCAAGGGCGAACAAGGCACTGGCCTCGGCCTCAGCGTCGCCCACGGCATCGTCAAGCGGCACAAAGGCACCATCCATATCGAGACCGAGCCCCATGTCGGCACCACCGTCATCCTGCGCTTCCCCGTCTCCAGCGAGGTGACCTCACCCGAGACTCTGCCTATCACTCCGGCCCTCGAGCGGCCGCTCAAGATCCTCTTCGTCGACGACCAGCCGATCATCAGCGAACTCGTCTCCGAGCTCCTGCGCTCCGATGGCCACGCCGTCGACACCGCGGGCAGCGGCGGCCTTGCCCTCGAGAAATGCCAGCGGGTCAATTACGACCTGGTCATCACCGACCTCGCCATGCCCGGCATGAATGGCGGCCAGCTCGCCGGCGTCCTCCGGCAGTTGAACCCGGCCAAGCCCATCATCATGCTCACCGGTTTTGCCGATCTCGTCGGGGAAGCCGGCCCCGGCACCAATATCGACCGCGTCCTGGCCAAACCGGCGAGCCTCGAAGAACTGCGCCGCGCCATCTTCGAAGTCTTCACCCAGGACCGGCTCGTCAAGCTCAGCGACCTCAGCGCGGCCTCGCCGAACCAGGCCCAGCCGGTGGTGTAGTCCAAAGCATTACCCCCATCTTATTCCAGGGTTGCGTAAGACGGTAGTCCCTGGGGAGGGGCGACTTCCCAGTCGCCCTGCGTCGCTTAGCGACGCCCCAAAAAAGAGAGGCGCTTCGCGCAACGGTTTTCCGGCCGGCGACTAGGAAGTCGCCGCTCCCAGCACGATCCGGCGCTGACACACAAAAACCGACCAAAGATGTGGGTAATGCTTAGCTGTAGCCACCGCGCTCAGCCGCCGTCCCTTGGGTCATAATTGTTTGGGTCGATAAAGCAGATGAAGAGCGCGGATACCAGATCGATCCGCTTTTAAACTTTTCCCCATTCCCTGGCCAATCTCATTCCGGAATTTCGCCGATTCCTAAAGCCGATGCGGCCAAACGAAACGAATTAGCAACACATACGCAAAAGCCATGACCAGTTACGATTACCTGATTGTCGGTGGTGGAATGACGGCGGCAGCCGCGGCGGATGGCATCCGCGAGGTCGATGGAAGCGGCAGCATCGGGATGTTCAGCATGGAGGCAGATACTCCTTACAACCGTCCTCCCCTCACCAAGGCGCTCTGGAAAGGCAAGTCGATGGACACCATCTGGCGGAAGACGAAGAACGTCGATTTGCATCTCGAAAGCGAAATCACCAAACTTGTTCCGAGCGAGAAGCGGGTCTCAGACAGCGGCGGAAATGGCTACACCTACGGCAAGCTAGTGCTGGCCACGGGCGGCAAAGTGCGGCGCCTGCCTTTTGATGACGAACACATTATTTATTTTCGCACGGTGGCGGATTACCGGCGTCTGCGGGTGTTGACCGAGACTGGCAAAAGATTTGCCGTCATCGGGGGCAGCTTCATCGGTTCGGAGATCGCGGCGGCTTTGGCCATGAACGGCAAGCAAGTCGTGATGATCTTTCCCGGCAAAACCATTGGAGCGCACATTTTTCCGGAAGCGTTGGCGCAATTCATTTCCCAGTACTACGAACAGAAGGGCGTCACCCTGCTCGCCGGTGAAAAAGTGATCGCCTCCGAGATGCGGGATCATCAGCACTGCTTGAAAACGGCCGGCGGCCAGGAAGTCCTCGTCGATGGCGTGGTGGCCGGCATTGGCATCGAACCCAACGTCGCCCTGGCCGAGAGCGCCGGCATCGCCACGGACAACGGGATCGTGGTGGATCCATTTCTGCGCACGCCGTTCCCGGATATTTATGCCGCGGGAGACGTAGCCTCTTTCTACAACCCTGCCTTGGGAAAGCACCTGCGCGTCGAGCACGAAGACAACGCCAACTCGATGGGACGCCTGGCCGGACGGAACATGGCTGGAAAGAACGAGCGGTATGACCATTTGCCGTCCTTCTATTCGGACTTGTTCGATCTGGGCTACGAAGCCGTTGGCGAACTGAATTCGCAGCTGGAAACCTTCGCCGATTGGGTGCGCCCCAACGAAGAAGGCGTCATCTACTATCTCGATCAAGGCCGAGTGCGTGGAGTGCTTCTCTGGAACGTGTGGGACCAAGTGCCCGCGGCCCGCGACCTGATCGCCCAACCGGGACCTTTCACCGCCAGTACGCTCAAAGGACGGCTGCGGGCAAAACCCAAAGAAAGCTAAATCCGGTCACACGCGCGCAGCGCCATTCCCCTTTTTCTCCTCTCTCCTCGTTCCCAAGCTCCAGCTTGGGAATGCCCCTGTCTGCGAAGCTCCTGCTTCGTGGGGCAACCAAAGGAAGCTGGAGCTTCCAAGACGAGTGCGTGTCCAAGCTGGAGCTTGGGCACGAGAGTCGGTTGAGATAAGGCTGAGCACACACCATGAGCCGCCAGACCGACCTCCGTGCCTTTGCCGAGTATTGGCTGAGACGTCCCCTCACCCCGGCGGATGTCGTAGCCGTTCCGTCCGCCGCGAAACTGCCCGCGGCGCTCCGTGAGATCTATGAAACCTTTGGCGGCTGCGCGGCCCTCACGCAACCGCACAATTCTCTTCTGCTCCCCAGCGATATGGAGATCGCCGATGGATACTCCATCTTTTATGCCGAGAATCAGTACCTTGAGTACTGGAGCTTCAAGACCGAAGAAGCCGGGGCGGATGATCCCATGGTCTACCAGTCCATAGACAGCAACCAGGTCTTTTTTGGACCCCGGAGGAAATGCTCCTCTCCGAGTGGATCAAGACGATGACCCTCTGGCAGCTCGTCAATGGCGGTTACGCTCATCGCGCCTACACCTCCGGCATTCCCGACGCCGCGAAGACCATCTCCGCGATCTATCCGCAGGTCGGGGGCCATCGAGACGGCAGCGCCCGCTTCTTCGGAGCCGACGGAACCCTCGTCTGTCTCGCTGGTAGCAAATCCACCTCCGCCGTCTGGGTTGCCGCCGCCGACCAAAGCACCTTCGAAACCTTAATCGACCGCCTCGGCTTCGAGTGGGACTACAACTCGCTGGATGGATGAGCACGGAGGTCCCTTTTCGCGAACCTAGTCGGGCTGTCAGAAAATGTCAGCTGACCCCTGTTTCCCAGAGATCATCGCTGGTTGTTCCGCCGGATTCTTCGACTGCGTTCCAGTCGTTCCACTCCCTCCACTCCACTCAGAATGACCGCGAGGTGGGCGGTCTATTTATTTCACAGCCTTCCAAGCTGGTGCCGCTGGTGAATGCAACTTTCTGGCCGTCGCGGGTAAGGCTGATTTTCCAAGCGACGACTTTGTCGACTGGCCTACCGGCGGGGAGGCGCGGGGGATTTTCGCCTTTGTGCGCCGACGAGTTGGAAGTAGCTTAGACGCATGACTACGACCGCTGCGGCTGTTTACGAGAAAGGCGTCCTGCGCCCACTTTCGCCGCTGCCGCTAGCAGAAGGTGCGCGGGTGGAAGTGACAGTGACGGACGAAATAGCGCAAGGAATTCCCGGGGCGATGACGGGACGGGCCGGTGTGGAATTGGCCCGATTGTGGTCGGCGATGCCGCATCTTTCCTCGGAAGAAGCGGCGGCGTTTGAGGATGATCTATTTGGTCCGGAACGTTGACGAAGCGAAGCAGCGCCTATCCAAAGCATTGCACTCTTAAGCTGGCGGCGCTGGGGACAGCGCGGCTACAGACGTTTCTTTTTGTCCTCTGCGCGCGCTTATTTCCCCGCCACGTCCTTGGCCCGGCGGTTGTAGCTGTCGAAGCTGCTGCCGCTGGTGAATTCGACTTTCTGGCCGTCACGGGTCAGGGTGATTTTCCAGGCGACGACTTTGTCGACGTGCATGTCGGAAGAGCCGTGCATGTGGCCGCCGATGTGGAAACTGCCGACGTCGACGGTGCCAGTTTGCGCGGCGTGCAGCGCGGCGATCTTGGCCGTGCCGGTGTAGCGCTCGACGGTGGCGCTTTCCGAAAAATAGCGCTGGATGAGGACGATCGATTCGACCGGGGTCTCGGGGAGTTCTTTGCTGGAGGTGTTTTTGACATCCATCTTCAGCGTCATGTCGTGGTCGATCTCCATGTTGCCGACGCCGTTGACGGTGACTTTGTCGTTGCGGTTGACGACTTTCTTGCCGATCTCGACGAGGAGGCCGGCTTTTTCCACCGCGAGCACGGAGCTGACGGAGAGGGAAAGAGAGAGCAACAGGACCGCCAGGGGAGATTTCATCACACGCAACGCCTTCATAGTGGGGCGCTGGTATACGTGGGAAGACGGGGAGGGGAAGTTTAGATTTGAGGGTGCGAAAGTTGATGGTTGAAAGTTGAGCGTTGAGAGCCGCGCTTTCTGAAGCGCGCCGTTTTCCGGGCATAGTCGCATCGGAAAATAGCTCCGCGCGAAAACCCACGGAAATTGGAGGTCTTTCGACTGCGCCCATGCTTCCCCGCTCCGCTCAAGATGACACATATTTGGGGAGCGCTTCGCGCTGTTGTTGCCGGACGTCTACTCGGAGGAACACCGTATATGAAGTCGCCGCGGTGGGAGGGATTTGGGCGCTGACGAAGCGGCGGCCCTCCGGTTGGCGCGCTCGTTCCCTTTCTGCGCGGAGCGCGCCCGCTAGCGGGAACGCGGGGGACTCTCAACTCTCAACCCTCAACTATCAACTTTCCCTCATTCCACGCCGGCCGCCTGCACCGTGACCGTCGAAGTCGACGACCTTCCGCGATCATCCAACGCGACGATGTGGTATTTCCCGGGCGCGGGGCGCCACGGCAGCGTCTCGCGGGCGGAGGTCGCGCCGAGGAAGGCTTTGCCGGCGAACCAATAGAGGCGGACGACGTCGGCTTCGCTGCGGGCCTGGAGAGAGATGGTGCCGGTGGCGTGGTCACCGCCGGGGCGTACGGCGTAGGTCTGGCCGTTGGCGGGACAGGTGATTTGCGGCGGCTTGCCGGTGCGGGCGAGGGTCTCGACGCCGCCTTCGGCGCCGGGGGCAAAGGGCGGTGGGCGGCGGCGCGGCAGGCCGGCGCGCTCGAAGAGGGCGAGCAGGTCGGAAGGCCAGAATTCGTAGACGGCCCGTCGGACCTCGCGCGTGCCATCGTCATCGGACGGCACGCGGAGTCCGGTCTCGGCATCCACCAGGATTTCGCGATGTACCTCGCAGGGGGTGATGGGCGAAACGCCGGGAATGAACCAGCCGGTGACGCGATGGTGGCACGCGGCGGTGGGAAGCTGTCCGCTCTCGGCGCAGAATTCGACGCGCTGAAGATTGGCGCCGGTCGGAGGCTGGATGGGGCGCGGGTGGGCCCGGCCCTGGGGTGCGCAGGGTATCGATGATCTGGAACAGCAGCGGGCCGGCGCAGGTGCGGCCGACGAAAGTAGCGCAGCGGCGGCCGTCGAAATTGCCGATCCACACCGCGAGGACGAAGTGGTCGAAGACGCCGATGGACCAGGCGTCGCGGAAGCCCATGGAGGTGCCGGTTTTCCAATAGATGCCATCGGCGCCGGCCTCGGTGCCGATGTCGGGACGCGGAACGTGGCCGAGCATTTCGAGGGCGAGGAAGGCCGCCTCGGGGCTGACGAGGCGCGTGCCGCCTTCGCTGGGCGGATGCGGCAGGGTCCGCTGGAGCGGGCGCAGGCGACCGCCATTGGCCAGCGCGGCGTAGAGGCGCACGAGCTCTTCCATGGTCACTTCGCCGCCGCCGAGCGGGAGAGCGAGGCCGTAGTAGCTCTCTTCGTGCGGGAGGGCGACGCCGCCTTTGCGCAGGAGCTGATAGAAGGTGGGGTGCGTAAGTTGCGCGGCGAGGGCGACGGCGGGGACGTTGCGGCTGCGGGCGAGGGCATCAGTGGCGTGGATGGGGCCGGCGAAGTCGCCGTCGAAGTTCTCGGGGTTGTAGCCGCCGAAGCGGCGGGGCGCATCGGTGAGCATGGTGAGCGGGTGGATGAGGCCCTGATCCATGGCGGCGGCGTAGATGAAGGGCTTGAGGGTGGAACCGGGCGAACGGCGGCTGCGCGTGCCATCGACCTGGCCGGAGATGGCGGGGTCGAAGAAAGCGGCGGAGCCGGCCTGGGCGAGGACTTCCATGGTGCGGGTGTCGATGAGCATGGCGGCGGCGTTGCTCACGCCGAGGCGGCGGTTGGCGTCAACGTAGGCGGCGATGCGGCGCTCGAGCAGGCGCTGCAGGTCGCGGTCGAGAGTGGTGGTGATTTCACGCTGCGTAGGATCGCGCCGCGCGACCCGGAGGACGAAATGCGGGGCGACGAAGTCACGCGTGAGGTGCGGGCGGATGGGGACGGTGTCGACATCGAACGCATCCGAATCGGAACTGGAGGGACGTCCCGCTTCAGCGAGATCGCTTCCTTGTCTGGCGTCCGCCAGGCTGCAAAGGCGTGCGGCGAGGCGATGCGAAGCGGCGGTAAGAGCGGGGTTGGCGGACTCGGCGCGCGGGGTGCGGCGCGTGGGACTCTGCGGGACGACGCTCAGGGCGATGGCTTCGTGCGCGGTGAGGGCGGAGGCCGGTTTGCCGAAGTAGAGCAGGCTGGCAGCGCCGACACCCTCGATGTTGCGACCGTAGGGTGCGAGGTCGAGGTAGTGCTCGAGGATTTGCGCCTTGGTGTAATGGCGCTCGATCTCGAGGGCGCGCCACATTTGCAGGAGCTTGCCGCGCGCGGTGCGAGTATGCAGGCCGTAGCGCAGGCGGGCGAGTTGCATGGTGATGGTGGAGGCGCCGCCGCGCCCGCGTTGGCCGAGGCCGAGGTGCCACGCGGCGCGGAGGACAGCGACGGGATTGATGCCGGGGTGTTTCCAGAAATGCTGGTCCTCATGGGTGAGGGTGGCGTTGACGAGTTCGGGGGCGATCTGCGCCAACGGCGTGGGCAGGCGGTATTTGTCATCGGCGCTGAGGGTGAGGCGGAGGAGATGGCCATCGCGATCGAGGACGCGCTGCGACCAGCTAAGGCCATCGAGCGGCGGCGGCGCGGGCAGAAAGAACCAGCCGGTGGCCAGCAGGAGCGGGATGAACGCGAGTGCGAGGCCGAGGCGTTTGAAGAAATCGGCGATCACGGGGGAGCGGCGGCGAAACGGCTTGGTGTAGGGCGTGTGTAACCACGCGCCGGGATCGCGCATTCGCGGCCAGAGTGGCCCCTGGGGAGGGGCGACTTTCCAGTCGCCCTGCGTCGCGAAGCGACGCCAAAAGGGATGGCGCTGCGCGCGTTGGATTCGATCAGCGACTGGAAAGTCGCCGCTCCCAGGACGCTGCACGTGCCGCCATGCACGACGGCCCAATCCGTAAACACAACCTAAACTGATCCAGAGCCAGCGCGCTTTTTTCATGGCGCCGTCGGTGACGGTGATCTTGCCCGGGAGCGAGCGCGCCTTGATCGCGCGGTCGTACATCGATTCCGCGAAGGTGGGAGGGACGATGAATTCGCCGCGGTTGGTGGGCTTGATCTTGTAGGTCACTTCGCGCACGCGGCTGTCCACGCCGCCGAAGAAGACGACGCGGTCTTCGCGGACGTCGACGTAATCGAAGCCGTGGGAACCGACGCCGGGCTCGAGCGAACCGGCGGCCATTTCGAATCCACCGGGCATAAGATCGACGATGGCGATGTTCGAGAGTTCGCCGTGCAAACTGCGGATGAGGAGGCGCACGGTGATGGGTTCGCCGAGCGCCGCGGTGTGGGTGACGGCGCCCTTGTCGTCAACGAACTCGCGGAAGATTTCGAGGCCATCGGCGACGGGCACGGTGGGCAGCGCGTCGTCGTAACCGGCTTCGACGACCTGGTAGAAAGCGCCCATCCCGTGCACCGGATTCTTCGCGGTGAAACGTAGCGCGGTGGCATTCGCGGAGAAGGTGCCACGCTTCAAGAGCGTGCTGCCTTCCATGCGCAGTGGTGTTTCGCGCTTCGCGCTGATCTCGGTGACGCCGAGTTGCGGGACGGTTTGCGTGAGGGTGAGGTGTTGCGAATAGCTCTTCAACGCAAGGACGGCGCAGGCGGCAGAGAGGGTGTTGAAGCGGCCGTCGCCGATTGGGCGCGTGATGATTTTCTGGAAATCCTCGGCGCTGACGCGCTTGAGCAAATCGGGGAAATGGCGGGCGATGATGGCGATGTATTGGGAATCGGCGCCGAGCGCGGAATGGAAATCCCACCACTCGTGCGGATCGTGGACGCCGAGCTTGTAGCCCTTGATGAGGCGCTGCGCGTCGTCGTGTTTTTTCAGGAGCTCATCAGCGCCGGCGAGATAGACGGCGGTGAGGTCGCCGGTCCACTGCTTGGGGTAATGCTTGTCGAGGTAATCGCGGAGATTGAGGATGTAGTTCGTGGTGACGA
The DNA here is from genome assembly GCF_000173075.1 of Chthoniobacter flavus Ellin428. Taxonomy (GTDB): domain Bacteria; phylum Verrucomicrobiota; class Verrucomicrobiia; order Chthoniobacterales; family Chthoniobacteraceae; genus Chthoniobacter; species Chthoniobacter flavus. The sequence goes on along the minus strand of NZ_ABVL01000011.1, from coordinate 104,985 downwards.
CACCTTCGCGTGTGAGCAGGTAGATGGCGTAGGCCTGGATGCGCGCCTCGCGGAGGTCGTGGGGATCGAGCACGACCATGGCTTGCAAATGGCGCAGGCCGCTTTGGAAGACATTTGCCGGAGGGGCGAAGCCGGCGGCTTTCGCCTCGATGAGGAAGTGCATGACGTAGGTGGAGACGAAGTCGATGCGGTCGCTGCTGTTTTCCGCGGCCCAATAGCCGAAGCCGCCCTGGTCGTTTTGGCGGCGGCGCAGCGTGGCGAAGGTGTGCTCGAGCTGTTTACTGATTTCGCCGCGGGTGAGGCCGAAGTCGGCTTCATCCGCGAGCAGCAGGCGACAGAAGGAGCCGCTGGTGATTTGTTCGGAGCAGCCGTTCGGGTAGTTCTTGAGGAACATATCGAGGCCGCGCGCGAGGCCGAGGGGCAGCGCGGAGACAGTGGCGTCGAGTCGGCGGAAGTCGGGATGGATGCGGCGCTCGACGGGAATCTCGTAGGCGTCCTTGAGGAAATTGCCGCTGCGCACGGAGGTCATGAACGGCACCGCGGGGCGCACGCTGAGCGTGGAGCGGAGTTTGGATTCCTGGCCATTCGCCGAGGCGCGGAAGAGGAGGCTCGCGGAGCCGAATTTTTCCTTCGCACGCACGGTGAAGGTGGTGCTGATCTCGCGGCCTTCGCTGATCTGCAGCGGGTTCGCGGGAGCTTTGACGATTTCGAGATGCTCGGAAGGTTGGGCGGTGACCTGGACTTCGGCGTTCTCGCCCGATCCTTCCACGCCATTCGCCACGGTAACGCTGACGTCGAATTGATCGCCGGGCGCGGCGACCGTCGGGACATTGGGCGTGAGCACGAAGGGACCACGGACGAGCGAGTTCATCTCCGCGGAGCCGACGGCATCGGGCGCGACGGCCACCGCCATGATGGTGAGTGTGCCGCTGAAGTAATCGGGCACGTCGTAGATGACTTCGCGCTCGCGCGCGTCGGCATCAATGATCCCCGACCAGAAGACCACAGGCTTTTCCGTCACGCGCCGGAAAGGGTTGAGATGTTTCTCGCCGTCGCCGCCGAAGGCTGAGGCCGAGCGAAGGATGGAATATTCCGGCAGGATGAGATCGACGATCTGCCGGGTCTGCACCATGAGCGCCGCTTTGCGGAAGAAGTGCGCGAGCGGGTTGGGCAGTTGGTAATCGGTGACCTGCAGGATACCCTGGTCGACGGCGAAGACCGCGATGCGCGAGGGCCGGTCGGTCTTGTAGCTGATGTGCAGCGGTTCGCCAGGCTTCGCCTTGGCGAGCGCGTGCAGAGTGATGGGCAGGCGGCGTTTCTCGATGTTCGCCTTGAACGACTCGACCGCATAGCTGAGCGGCGACATGAAGACTTCCTTCGAATCGAGCGCACGCACGAAGCAGACATTCACATAGCCCGTGCCTTCGAAATCCGCCGGCACCTTGATGTGCTGCACGGTGCTGGTGCGGTCGGCCTTGAACCAGGTGTGCGCGTAAACTTTATCGCGCTCGATGGTGATGAGTCCCGCGCCGGTATACGGCGCGACGATGCTGATCTCGATATCGTCCCCGGTGTTGTATTGCGGGCGCGAAAGCTTCACCTGCAGTTCGGCGTCCTTCTCCAGCGAACGCGACACCGCGCCGCGGCCCACGACGCAGAACGACACGCGACTTATCCGCGTCTCGTCATCCTTCTCGCGCAGCTCAAGCACGTAGTTCCCTGGCACATCGGTCGGCACGGTGTATTTCAAGCCCTCCTCGCCAATGCTCACCTTTTCGGTGCGGATGACATTCTCGCGCATGACCGATTCGTAGACGTAGTTGCCGTCCTCATTCTTGCTCAACACGGAGACGTAGACCTGCTCGATGAGCCGCGCCTCGAGGTCCTCCACCGCGATCTTCTTGAGCGTCGGGTCGAGCGCGATCCACTCGAGGGTGTGCGCGCTGCCCATCTTGAGATAACTGAAATCGCCGTCCGGCTTGGCGCCGATGACATAGGGCGAGGCCGAGACGAGCAGATGGTTGCTCGTGTTCACGCTGCGGCCGCCGTCGGCCTCGAAGCCTTCCACGTAGAGGGTCATCGCGTAAGTCGCATCGGCGAAACGATCCAGATTGAGCTCGAAATCCGCCACGCCCTGGTCGTTGGTCTTTTCTTCACCGATCTCCACCTCCTGCGCCTTTCGCTCTTTCTTCTCGTCGTAGAGACGATCGTAAAAGGAGAAGCCGGGATATTCCTGGAATTCAAAATCCGCCGGCGAGAGGACCATGTGCGCCTTGATCCGCCGGGCGGTGGCCGGCGTGCCGTAGAGATTGCGCAGCGTGACTGCCGCGCGCAGATCATCCGGTGTCACCCAGCCGGACTTCGTGTCCTTCGACAACACCGACTCGATCTTCATGCGATCGGGCAGGAACTCCTTCACCGTAACCGAGGTTTCACCAAGCAGCGTGCCACGCTTGCCGTCCTTCACCAGATAGACGCTGATCGTATAGGCGCCCGTGGGCGATTCATACGCCGTCTGGTAACTCGTCTCGGCATAACCCATCGCGGGCAAGGCCAGCTTGCGCACCTGCACACTCGTCCCGCGCGCATCGAGGATCTCCGTCTCGACCGGCAACCCTTCGAGCTTCCCGCCCCAGTCGCGCTGTTTCACGATGAGGCCAATGCGAATCTCGTCACCCGGGCGATAGATGCCGCGCTCGGTGAAGACGAAGGCATCGAGCTCGGCGCCGGAACGGCTCTCCACGCCGCCGGTATCGAAGCGCGAGTAATCGACCAAGCGATCGCTGCGTGAATAAGGTATGAAGGCTACGTCGTTGCCCCGCCGCGCGACGAAGGCGACGGGAGTCTTTTCGCGGGTCGGCTTGCCGAGGGAGGGGAAGTTCACATGGCCATCCGGCGCGGTCTGTGCGGTCAGCAGCGGCACGCCGTTCTTCGCGAGCACTTCCACAGCGACACCCCCGAGCGGATCCCCCGTCTTGATCGACATGAGAAAGACATCGCGGCTGCCGTCGGTGTTTTCCTTCACCACCATGCCGATGTCGGTGATGAGAATAAACCGCCCATCCCCGACGTTGGTCTCGCTATCCTCGCCGTTCGTGTCGTCCTCCTCATCGGCGGCTCCCGCCTCTTCGCGATCTGTGCGTTCAGTACTTTCTTCCGCATTTTCCTGATTCTCCGCGTCCTTCTTTTTCGGCGGCGTCCACTCGCGAGCGCGGAGGAAGAAGAGTCCCTGCATGGCACTGCCGCCGTCATCGGCGGGATGCAGATGTTTCGAAAAATCGAATGCCGAGTAGTTCGCCTTGAACTTGTTTTTGAAGTTGATCGATTGCCGCTCCGTGGCGATACGCGCGATGTTTTCCCGGCCAAAGTGGTAGTTCACGAATTCCGGGTTCTGGAACTCGCCGCGCGTCTGGCTCACGAGATGGTTGATTTGGTCCGCCGGCACGCGCGCGACCTCGTACTCGATGGTGCGCACGCCGCGCGATTTGATGGAGAGCTTGTGCTCGCCATTGAGCGCCAGCACGCCCCCCTGCCCCTGGATCTCGATTTCCCGTGGCAATTCCGGCACCGGCATGATCGCCGCGTAATCATCGCGCAGCAAAAAGCCGCCGAGCGCATGCACGCCCTTGTCGATGGTGACGTAAAGCTGACCCTCCGCCTCCAGGCTCACCTTGAAGCTATGCAACTCCGAGTTCTCCCTGGCCGACGGCACGGCCTTGATCGGCAGCAGCGTGGCTCGCTTGAGCACTGCTTCATCGATTTCCTCCGCGCTGGACCAATCCTTTTTCTCCGCGTCGTCATCTTCCTTGGCCGGCTTCCGCTTCGGCAGCAGATAGACGTGCAGCCCTTTCTGGATGTCCTCCGTTTTCGCCGCGCCCTTGGTCTCGATCATAATCAACTGCTCGGGATCGCCCTCGTTGTTCCGCACGATCGTACCGGTGGTCTTCGAAATCCGGAAGAAGCTATAGATATCCGGCACCTCGACTTTCTTTTCGACCTCCGCGCTCGTCACCGCACCGCCTTGCAGGGTCGGCAGGCCTTTCTCCAATGTCACACGTAGGAAGTCCTCGTGTTCCGGCAGAATGAGCGGGCTCGTGCGCAGGTAAGCGATGCGTTGATGCTGGCCCGCGGTGAGGGTGAATTGGGGCGCACCCTTCTTAAAGATCTCCGACTCGCCGATGACGGTCAGCTTCAACCGTTTCTCCAATTCCACCAGATCGACCCGGTGGGTGAACTCAAACGTCGCCACCACCTGCTTCACCGTCGGCTCCGTCGGATCGGTGTAAAACTCGATCTTCGAGATCTCCGCGCCGAACGGCGGCGTCGTGGCCTCGACGACATACTTCTCCAGCAACACGTGCGAGGGAAAGAGGCTGCGGTCGAGCGTGATGCGGTATTTCTGATCGGCCGGCCAATCCTGTTTCGGCTCGAAGACGAGCAGGCGATCGCTCGCCCAATGCCAGGCGCCATTGGCCGGTGGGTCCATTTGGATTCCTCTCACCGCCGGGGCGGGCGTGGCGTGTGACCCGGAAGCCACGGCTTGCAAGGTGGGCTTCGTCATCTGGTCCAGGCGGGCCACCGAGCCGCCGAAGCGGATGTAAATCGGCCGCGGCTTCAGCTCCTTTTCCATCGGCGTAACCCCCGGCGATTCCACCGTGACGCTAATCGTCACCGGCTTGGGCCGATGCCGATACCAATTCCACGTCTGCCAGCCCCCGGCGATCAACGCCGCCAGCACCAGCACGGTGATGACGCTGGCGCGACGATGGCCTCGCACCCAATTGAATCCGGTCCGTGCCGAACGTCGCGGCCACTCCGGAGGATTCCAATGAAAGTCGCCGACGAGGAGAGAAAGGAAGCGCTGAAATTTGGTAAACATGGAAGGGCCGCGGTAGATGTTCCCGCCTCCTTTCCCATACGGGCGCGCGGCCGGCGTTCTTTCAGTGATTTCGAATAAATTCCTGAATGCAGGCCGCGGCATTGATTTTCGTCCCTTCGCAGCGCCAGCGCCGGCGCTGCATCCATCCTCGGGCGGATCCGCGCATCGAGGTGATCCAACCTCTAGAGCTTTGCGGGAGGGCCCTTGGTCTCGACCTCCAGTCGGTAGGCCTGCAAACATTCGTGCCGCGAATCAAAGAGCCGGTTTTCACCGATCAGTTTGGTCAACCCCATCTGTTCCAGGTCGCCTTGATGTCTCTCCTGAACACGGGCCAGGGCGAGGACGATGCCCGCTTGGGCCAGGTCTTGTTGCAGGTCCGCCAGAGCGCGGCCGGCGGAATAATCGATGCCGGTAATCGCGCCGCAATCGATGACGAACCAGCGCACCGGCGTCGGCGACTCACGGACGATCCCCCGGGCCTGCGCCGCAAAGAATCCCGCGTTGGCGTAGTACAAATCCGAGCCGAACCAAAACATGACCAACCCGGGCTCAATCATCCTGCCCGGCGCTGCCTCCTCCAATCGCCAATGATCGACGTCATCCCGGACGATGACGCCCGCGCGCGGCCGATAACTCCGGCGGACATGTTGCAGCAACGACAGAACCACCGCGAGGATGATCCCATCCTCGACCCCGAAAAGGATCACCGTGGCGGCGGTGGCCAGGGCGACGGCAAACTCCTGCGGCATCTTGCGACGGATATCCGCGAGGCCCCGGTAATCCACGAGTTTGACGCCAACCATGAAGACGATGGCGGAGAGAACCGCGTTGGGGAGGAAACTCAGGGGCTTCGTCAGGAAGAGCAGCACCAGCAACACCACCACCGCGGTGGTGAGGTGCGACCATTGGCTGCGGCCTCCAGCCCCGTCGACCATCGCGGTTTTAGTGGGGCTGCCATTGACGACAAACGTGCTGCTGCAACCAGCGACCACATTGGCCAGCGACAAGCCGACCAGATCGACGTTCTGGTTGAATTGATCCCGGTAACGCAACGCATAAGCGCGGGAGGTAGCCGCGCTTTGCGCCAGGATAACGATGAAACAGGAGAGGGCGATGGGCAGAATCAGCTTCACGTCACCCCAGGTCACCTCCGGTAATCCGAGGTGTGGCAGTCCGCCAGGCACTTCGCCCACGATCTTGATGCCGTTCTCGCCCCAATGAAAATACGCGCTGGCCACCGTCATTCCGATCACCGCCAGCAATGCCCCCGGAAAGCGTGGTGTCAGCACTTCCGATCCCACGATGATCGCCAGCACCGCCAGGGCGATGAACAACGTCGCCTGGTGCATTTCCGGCAGGTGGTCAAATGTGAAGAGCAATTGCTGGACGACTCCGTGCCCGCCCTTCTCGATGCCCAGCATTCCGGGCAATTCGCCGAAGGCCACCTGAACGCCGACGCCGGAAAGAAATCCCACCAGCACGGTGCGCGACAGGAAATCGGCGAGAAATCCCAGCCGCAGAATTCTGGCGAGAAGCAAAACTCCACCAGCCACCATCCCGACCAAACTGGTCAGGGCGACATACCTCGGCGTGTTGGCGGTGAATGACAACGAGACCAACCCAGCCGCCACCATCGCCGCCGTCGCCGAATCGGCGCTGACGACCAGATGTCGCGACGAGCCCAAAACGGCGAACACCAACACCGGCAACAACAGCGTGTAAAGTCCGGTGACCACCGGTGTGCCGATGATCTTGGTATAGCCCATCACTTCCGGGATGCCGAGCGCGGCGAGAGTGATGCCGGCCATAATGTCCGGCCCGAGGCGCGCCTTGTCGAAAGGCAACAGGCCTTGCAGCAGTGGAAAACGCCATCGCTGCGCGGTGGTCGTCCTCTTGTCAGTATTCCTGTCTGTCCGGGGCATGGTGAACTCGGGATCGACCGGCTTTGGCTGGTGCCATCATTGGCGGAGCAGCACCCCCAGCAGGGCGAGAATGCCAAGCACCGCGATGAACGCCGCAGTCGCGCCCGCCAGCGATGGCGGAAGACCCGGGCATTCTTTTCGGATGACCTTCAGCGCGCGGCGATGTTGCAATTCGGACAACAGGAGCGCCGCCAGTCCGCAAACGATCATCAGCAGGCCAATGGCTCGTGGAGTCAGCAACGGCCCGTTTGCGGGATGTTGCTCGCGAACCCACTCAAAGAATTTCGCGATGGCGAAGCCAAATGAAATGAACGACAGCGCTGTGCGTACCCAGCCCATTTGCGTGCGTTCAAAGGCCAGGTAAGTACGTTCGTATGCGAGCCGCACCCGAGGGTCCGCACTGGAAGAGGAAGTGGCGTTCTCGCTCATCGGAAAAGCAGGATCGCGAGGATCTGCGCAGAAAGCCGGTGGGGCTGTGGAAAAACCGGATGGATGCTGGCACCAGCGACCCTTGGCCCGCCGAAACAGGAAGGCGGAAAGGCGGAAAGAAGGGAAAACTTCATATGCCGGCAGGGACAAGCGAAGATGATAAATTTCGCAGAATCGCTCCACAGGCAAAATAGGACCTTTGTCCCATACCTCCTCGATGCCGGTGCCACACGCCCTGCACCCGCCACGCGACCGGGAATTGGTTTCGAGGGTTACTCTCGGGGCGGCGCGGCGGTAGAGCGCAGCGGCTATAGCGCTTTCACTTTGACCGCACCTGTCGCTGTTGCCGGAGTCCTCACTCCTTGCTCCAGCGAATATTCCGTCGGACACCCACGACGTAAAAATGATCGTCCGCATCCTGGATGTAACCCGCGGCATTGATCTTCATTCCTTCGCTCCGCAGACGTTTGCGCTGCAACTTCGCGAGGGTCGCATCCATCCGTGGACTAATCCGCGCATCGGCACTTACCACGCGGTGCCACGGCAACTCCGCCGATTCTTCTTCGGTTAAACGGCTCATCACAAACGCCACATGCCGCGCCATCACATTCATGTGAATGGCAATGCTCCCATAGGTCGTAAATTTGCCCGGCGGGATGAGGCCGACCAGGCGGATGACCTCCGCGCGGATGCGGGCAAACGCTTTGGATTTCGGTTTCGGCATGGATTCATTAGGCGGTTGTTCCTCCGCTGCGCAAGAGCCGGCTCCCGTATCCAGCGACCGTCGTCAGGGTCCCCGCCATTTGTCTCTCAGAGGCTGTGGAATAAAGCGGCAGCGAGATTATTTGGCCCGCGAATCACACAGATGACGCCAATGAAAAATACGCCCATTTGTGTCATTCGCGTAATTCGCGGGCACTTTTTTCACAGTCTCTAAACCTAAATAAAGGAATGAATGGCCGCAAAGAGGCACAAAAAGCGCAAAAGCGGATCTTTGCAAAATACGACAGTTTCGCCCGCCGGGTGTCCATGAGCGCCACCCACTGGGCCGAGGAACATTTTCCTTTTGAGCCCTTTGTGCCTTTTTGCGGCCATTCCCAATCCCGCTTTTAGGCTAAAGGAAGAGCGCGCGCGGAGTTAGAACAACCGTGAGTCCTCGCCCACCAGAAATAGTCTCTCCCGGTTTCCTATCGCGTCGGCAATTTCTGGCCAGAGCGAGCACCGCTGCAGCCGGCTCGATTCTCCTCACCCATTCTCGCGTCCTCGCCAGCCCGGTTCCCTATGACCGGACTCTGCGCGATCGGCTTTGGATGTGGGGTCATGACGCCGGCTCACTCCAGAAAGGCTATGGCATCGGCGGTCCCGACGACATGACGCCCGGAGTGGCCCTCCGCTACATGGGCATTCCGAATGTCTGCATGGTGCGCTTCACCGGCACGCCATTGCCGCCTTTCGACGATTACGTGAAGCAGTTTGCCGACGCCCGCCGACTCACCTGGAGCTTCGTCGATGGGGCTAGGAACTATACCACCGAGCAGAAGCTGCAGCAGGCGCTCGACCTCGCTCGGAAGACGCCCAATCTCGTCGGTCTGGACATGGATGATTTCTTCATCGGCGATGCGACTCCGAAAACGGAAGGCGGGGGAGCCGCGGCCAATCTCACTGTCGCGCAAGTCGAACAGGTGAGAAAGGAACTGACCGTCAATGGCCGCCGGCTCGATCTCTCGCTCGTCGTCTACTCGAACCAGTTGCGCCCGACGATCCGGCGCCACATCGACCTCGTGGATCTCGTCTATTTCTGGACATGGAAGGCGCGGGATTTACCGAAGCTGGAAGATAACTTCGCGGCTTATCAAAAAATCGCTCCCGGCAAGCGCACACTGCTGGGCATCTACATGTGGGACTTCGGCGAAAAGAAAACGATCCCCCTGGGGTTAATGGAGCATCAATGCCGGCTCGGTCTGGAATGGTTGAACCAAGGTAAGATCGAAGGGCTGATCTTTCATTGCACGCCGCTCTGCGGGATGCATCTGGAAGCCGTGGAATGGTCGAAAGACTGGATCGCCCGGCACGGGGACGCAGTGATGCCGGGCTGAAGAATTTTTAAACGCAGAGGTCGCGGAGACGCAGAGAAGAAGTGTGGAGGGGTTGGTGTGGACTAAAAAACCGCGGATGGACTCGAATCAACGCGAATCGGAAAACGCATTCGTCTTCCTACCCATTCGCGTCCATTCGCGGTCAAAAAATCTACGCAGGCGAGCCACATGCTCTGTATCATCGCGCTCGGAGATCGCGATCGACCCAAGCGCCATCCCAAGTTCGCCATACTAGACCTTTTGCGCGATGAGGAAGAGATGCTTTTCGGGTGGCTGATCGTATTCCAAATGCCGGCAGACACAGTCTTCGGCAGCGATGATTTCGAGGGTTTTTGGGGTGCCGAGGACGCTGTAGTAAACGGGTGGTCCCATCGCGGAGTCGCGCTTTTCCTCCGAGGCATCCAGCCCAGCGGTCGTCCAGATGAAAACACCTCCCGGAGCCAAAGCGCGGCAGAGCTTGCGCAGGACATTCTCGCTCTGCGCGAGAGGCACGTGCCAGATGCTGTCCCACGCGGTGATGAAATCATACTGCCTGCTGGGCGCCCACTCACACACATCCTCGTGGTAAAAAGTCACGTGGGGATTCCGCGCCTTCGCGAGGGCAATCATTTGCGCGGAGATATCAAGTCCCTCGACGATGTATCCGTGACTCTCCAGTAACCGAATAAAGCGCCCATTGCATCCGGAACCCACATCCAAAGCCGCACCGCCGCCCGACCGGAAATGGAGAGCATGCTCGTGTTGGCGAATTCCATTGCTCTCGAGATGCGGCTCCAGCCAGCGATGGGCGATGGCGTCGTAGCTTTGGGCAATCTCGGCCGGATGCATGATCGCCGTTCAGGTTGAGATCGAGGGCGAAAGTCGGAATTGGGGGTGACCGAGAATGGCTTGTTCGAACGCCGGTTGCTGATCCGCGGGGACATCGGCGGGGAACTTGGCGCTGGAACGGGTCCACTTGGCCAGCCATTCGGCGCCGAGCAATTCGTAACCAAGGTGCGACAATGTTCGCAACGCGGCCGGGGTGAGGGCGATAGTCGTGTCCGTTTTATCGACGGTGCCGCAGCCGCGCGCGATGTGGAATCCAGAGGCCAGCAGGGCGGCGCGAATCGGCGTCGAGCACGTATAGGTAAAGAGTTCCGCGGCGCGGCCAGCACAGGCGGCGAAAATCTCGCGGAAGGCACTCAGCGTCCATTGGGCGCCGTCGGTCTTGCTGGAGAACATGTCGAAGAAAATGAGATCCGGTGGCGCGGGAGCACGAGAGATGGAAGCGAGGAAATCGCCCTGCACCAGAGTCCAGCTCAAGCCGGGATGTCGCGGCGACTGCCAGCGTCCTTCGTCGAGAATACCGGCGGTGGCCGCGTGGCGCAGGTAGGTGAATTCGCGATTGTGCTGAAAGGCGAGGCGCAGCGGGTCGAGGTCGTTTTCGAAACTAATCAGATGCATGGGCCGGACGGGCCCGGCGGCGGCCTGACTTTCGTAGCAAAGGATCGCGGCCATGGCATTGGCGGCCGCGCCGAGCCCCACATCCCAAATGACCAGTGGCTCGGGGCTCGCGCCGGTGTTCTCTTCCGCGGAAATCTGCAGGCGCGCGGCGAGGTCCGACTGTTCGATGTAGAGGCGATGCGCCTCGACCATCGGCGGCGTGCGCGAATGCATGATCTCGCCCGAGGAAATCTGCCGGATGCTGCAGAAACCTTCCGGTGCGCGATGCACCTCGTAGTTCCCCCGGTGGAAGGCCATTTGGCGTCGCGGCTTCTGCTTCTTGATGGGATGGTCCGCGTCCGGCTCATGCAGAAAGGCGCGCTTTTCCCGGTAGAGGGCGAGAAAGCGATCCTCAAAGATGCTCTGCCGGATGTCGCGCATGAGCTGGTGGTAAAAGTAAATATTGTGCTGCCCGATGAGCTGCCAGCCGAGGTGCTCGCCCGTCTTTGTAAGATGATGCAGGTAGGCGCGCGAAAAGTGGGTGCAGGTAGGGCAATGGCAGAGGGGATCGAGAGGAGCCTCGGCGAATTTGTAAACGCCCCGCCGCAATTGCAGAAAGCCGCGCGACGTAAAGGCGCCGCCGCGCTGCGCCACCTGCGTGGGGATAATGCAGTCGAACATGTCCACGCCTCGATGGACCGCTTCGAGGATGTCGAGGGGCGTGCCCACGCCCATGAGATAGCGCGGGCGATCTTGCGGCAGAAATTGTGTGGTTAGTTCGCAGGTGTCCTGTCGTTCACTCCGGCTTTCACCGACCGCGAGTCCGCCGATGGCAAAACCATCGAAGGGCATCTCGCACAAACCGGCCGCGCTCTCGCGGCGCAGCTCGGGGAAGAGCGCCCCCTGGACGATGGCAAAGAGGGCCTGGGGCGAATCTCCGCGAGCCTCCAGGCTGCGTGCCGCCCACCGCTGTGTGATCCCAAGTGCGGCCCGCGCCGTGGCCGCATCCGCGGTGGAGGGGATGCATTGATCGAGCGCCATCATGATGTCGCTCCCGATGGCTTTCTGCGTCTCGATGCTGAGCTCCGGGCTGAGCAGGATGGTCCGTCCATCGAGATAGCTCTTGAACGCCGCCCCCTCCTCAGTCATCGCCCGCGAGTGCGGCAGCGAGAAAATCTGGAAGCCGCCGGAATCGGTGAGCACCGAGTGTCTCCAACTCATGAACTCGTGGATGCCGCCGATGCGGCGGAAGACTTCCGGCCCCGGTCGAAGCAGCAGGTGATAGGTATTGGCCAGGAGGATTTGCGAGCCCGCGTCTTCGAGCGACTGCGTGAGCTGCCCCTTGACGGTTGCCTGCGTGCCGACCGGCATGAAGAGCGGCGTCAGGACATGGCTGTGCGCGGTCCGGAAGGTGCCGGCTCGGGCGCTGGAGCCAGTGGCGTGCGCCTCGACGTGGAAATTCAGACGGCCGTGGCTCAAGGACGTGTCCACCCACGGCAGCCCAGTCGATCGAATTCCATGTGCCAGCAAGGGGCGATACAAGCAGGTAGCGGGGTCATTTCGAGTCCGCTATTATGAAGCATCCTTGGGCATCGGCAATCCGCAAACTAAAGCGCGTGAACGCAGCGCCGGGGATACCGATCTTCGAGCGGCATGATAAAACGACGCGCCGGAGGCGTTCCTTTCGTAATCTTTAATCGTTAATCTTAATCCTTAATCGCCATTACGAGTGGGAGGATTAAGGATTAAGGATTAACGATTAACGATTAAAAATTAAGGATTAAGGAATGAAGCGAGCCGCCGCACGCGAGTGGGTTACCCATCGCGCTCGGAGACCGCGATCCACCCGGACGCCATACCGGTTCGCTCGGTTTTCTGATCCCGTGATGCACCGCTCCAGCGCGGCTATTTCCCCGCCACCGCGGTGATCTCTTGCTTCAGCGGCTCGAGGATGAAAAGTCGCACGGCTTTCTGCACGGTCTCGCCATGACGCGGGAGGTGAAGGCCGTTCACGGTTTGTTCGAGTTGGCCGAACCTGGTGCGGGCGGATTCGATGGCGGGCGGCTGCCCGCGCAGATCCCGCCGCAGGTTGGTAATCTCGTTAAAGAGCGCATTCCCGAGGTCTCCGAGAAGATTGACCACGCTCGGCGTCTGCACGGCCTCATGCTTTCCATACGACATCTCGTAGGGAAAGATCGCCGAGAGTTGCTTCTTGTCGCCGAGGAATTTCGCGGCCGCGCCCGCATCCGCCTTCAGGGCAGAGAGTCTCATGAGCAGCGAGCCGTAGGCCTTCTGGTCATCAAATTGTTCAGGGCCTGTGCCGGTGAAGGCGATCTTCTTCTCCCCGCCGCCACCGGTCTTCTCCGGAACCGGCGCATAATGAAACCACTCTGTGTCGGCCTTTTTGTCCGAAGCCGCTTGTGCGGCCGTTGCGAGGAGAGTCCACGCGGTGTTCACCGCCTCGGTCGTGGTCTTGTCGTCCGGATTCGGCTTATGATCCTGGAATGGCTTGATCTTGTAGACGTCATACGTCTGCTCGAACTTCTGGCGGACTCCGCCCAACAGCCCGGCGATGACTTGCGCCGGCTGCCCCTTAAGCATCAAATCCGGATGCTTGCTGAGCGCACGATTGATCAAGCCGGTCATGTACGGGACCATCGTCTTCTCCCAGTATTTGCCTGCCGGGGTCGTGGCGCCGCCCTCATTTCCCTCCTCGTCGTCATCATCATCCTGGGTCTTTTCCGTGTGGAGATCAGCCTTGAATTGTTCCCAATCCTTTTCCACATGCACGACCTTCTCGACGGTGGTCGGGTTCAGGATGAAGGATCCCTCCGGGACTTCTTCGATCAGGGCCGTCACGCGGTCCCGGATGCCCTTGAGCCGATCCCTGAACGCCTTTTCCGACGCCCCGCTCTGCGTGTCGTTTTTGACCCGATCCGCCCAGCCGGTGGTGAGCTTCGTCAGCCGCTTGCGCAGATCGGCGATGACTGGCCCGTTCTTCAAGATATTTATCCCGACCTGCACCGCCTCCTTCTGCTCGGTGACCAGCTTGAGCAACTTGGCGTAATACTTGTCCTTCGAATGCTTGGTCTTTAAGGCCTGCTCGTAGATGCCAATCTTGGCGAGGAGGTGGGTCGCCGCCGCTTCATCCTTCGTCTTGTGGAAGAGCGTGAGCTCCTTGCCCATGCTGACTTTTTCGGTCAGGCTGCCGGTGAGGCCGGTCTTGTCCCGTGCTTTCGACCATTCTTTTTCGGTGAGGACTCCATCAAAGGGTTCGGCAGAGGAAGGCATGAGGGAGTTGTAGCGGAATTAGCGCCAGCAGATAAAGTGAAAATACGGGGATCAACTCTGCTGACAGAGATCTCGCCACGGCAAGCGGGCAGCGTGCCGGCTCCAGCCAACGAAGCCGCGCGCCAATTCGCCACGCAAAACCCCTTCTCTCGGCGCCGCAACCATACCGCGACCAGCATCTCTGATGTGCTCACTACCAGCCAATGGCGAAACAGCGCACTCTACAATGAAGCCGATCGCCGCGTCGGCCAAAGAGATGGCCTGGCCGTGGATATCCTGGTCGGGGACCGCTGCTGGCTTTCGCTCGTCGCCACGCGCAGCCGCTGGGCTTTACCGGAATTGAAAGAAACCAGTTCACCCTGCTGGCGCCCCACGTTCGCGCCGTCTGGAAGCGATTGTACGCGGCGGAACGCCCGATGGCCGCAGGCCCCGGGGTGGAATGCCTGCGCACTGACGATCGAGAACGGCCGGGGAGTTCGTTCAGGCCTTTTTCACGAAGCAAGCCTTCAGGAAGAGGGCGCTCCCGTCGATCTTGCAGGAGATCTCGTGATCGCCATCCACGAGGCGGATCCCTTTCGCCTTCGTTCCGCCCTTGATGACTTGCGACGATCCCTTGAGCTTCAAATCTTTGATCAAGGTCACCGAATCCCCATCCGCCAGCACTGTTCCATAGGCGTCCTTCACGACTCGCGGGCCGGCGAATTCCTCCGGCTTGGTTTCATGTGCCCACTCATGTCCGCACGTCAGGCACTCCCAATGATCGGGGTGCTCCAAAACGTCGTTCATTTCGCACATGGGACAGGCGGGGTTACTCATGAAAACGAGCGTAGCATCGCGAGACGCCGATGCTCAACGGCTGGTTTGTCGCGGTTCCGGTAATCTGGTGAAACAAACTGGTTTCGGCCTAATAATTGCCCTCCGCAATATGTGCCATGCGGGCGTTCGGGCGACTTAGAGACTGTGAAAGAAATCGCCAGCGAGGTCTCGGGCCCGCGAATCACACAGATGACGCGAATGAAAAACACTCCATTCGTGTCATTCGCGTGATTCGCGGGCCCTTTTTCACAGTCTCTTAGGTTCATTGTCGTGAGCCCCTTTGGTTTCCCCAAGAGTTTCCATACATTGGCGCAGGTCCGAAAGTTCCAGCGGTTTCTTTAGGATGCCTTTAACCCCAAGCTGTTCGTAACCCGGAACCAAATCGTTGTTCATATTCGTCAGGAAAACAATGATTCCCGCCGGGTAACGGATGGATCGCAGCTTCGTAACGAGATCGATTCCACCCATGGCCGGCGTGTCACCATCGGCTATGATCAAGTCAAAGGGTTCCTGGCCCGGTTTGCCATCACGGTTTTTGGCCACCGTTATCGCCCTGCGAGATCGGCTTGAGGAATTTGCCAGCACGCTCCGGCGTACCGGCGACCTCCACGCGCACCGCTTCCGGCGCTTTCCTTTCGGGATGCAACGGAGCACTGGACGGCACCGACGAAAGCGCAAGAATCTCCCGCGCACGCTGCAGCGACGCTTCGATATGGGGACAGACGTTTTCCTCACCCATCTGGTCGATGAATCCTGCTTTGATCATCGTTGCGTAAGGTTGGGTGTGTGGGGCGCTGAGGATCAAATACTGGCCTCGCTTGTGCATCTTCTCGTAGAGATCTTCCAGCGCGTTGAGGCCGGTCGCATCCATGGCCAGCACCTTGCGCATGCGGAGGATGAGAATCTTGGGCTCCTGCCGCGCCTGCTTGAGCGCAGTTTCCAGCTTGTCCGCCGTGCCGAAAAAGAACGCGCCGAATACCCGGAAAACGAGCACCCCATCCGGCACATCCTTGCCCACCAGCGAATGTTGCGAGCCTTCGGTCTCGGTACTTTCATCCACCGCGATGATTTGCGTGGTTTCGGACATGCGCTTGATAAAGAGCACTGCGGCCAGAACCATTCCAACTTCCACCGCTACGGTCAGATCAATCAGCACTGTCAGGCCGAACGCCGCCAAGAACACCGCCGCGTCACTTCTTGGCCATCTGGGCAATCGGGCAAAGTGGTGCCACTCACCCATATTGAAAGCCACTACGACCAGCACAGCGCTGAGGGTCGCCAGCGGGATGAATTTAGCCAGGGGCGCCGCGACCAGAAGGATGACCAGCAAAGTGACGGCGTGAGTCATTCCGGCAACCGGGCTGCGTCCGCCGTTCTTCACGTTGGTCGCCGTCCGAGCGATGGCGCCGGTCGCGGCGATGCCTCCGAAAAGCGGGCTGAAAATGTTGGCCACCCCCTGCGCGATCAACTCTTGATTGGAGTCGTGCCGGTCATCGATCATTCCATCGGCAACCACGGCGGACAGGAGCGATTCGATTGCCGACAGCAATGCGATGGTCAACGCTGGTTGGAAGAGGTTGTGGATGTTTTGCCAGGATAGGTCAGGCAATTGCATCTTCGGAAGCCCCTGAGGAATCCCGCCGAAGCGCGTGCCGATGGTCTCCACCGGGATTTGGAAAATCATGACGAGCGTCGTACCGAAGAGCAGCGCGACGATGGATCCGGGAACTCGCCGCGCCCACTTTTTAGGCCACAAGACGATGATCAACAGCGAAGTTACTGCGAGGACCAGCGTAGGCCATTGCAGGGTATTGAAATGCTCGCCAAGCACTCTGACCTTTTCCACGAATTCCGCCGGCACCTTCTCAACGGTCAGTCCGCAGAAGTCTTTGATCTGCGTGCTGAAGATCAGCACCGCGATACCCGAGGTGAATCCGATCGTGACCGGATACGGGATGAACTTGATCGCCGCACCGAGCCCGGTGAAACCCATCGCCAGCAACATAAAGCCGGCCATGATCGTACAGATGCCCAGATTGGTGACGCCGTATTTGGCGATGATCCCATAAACGATCACG
Organism: Chthoniobacter flavus Ellin428; assembly: GCF_000173075.1. GTDB lineage: Bacteria > Verrucomicrobiota > Verrucomicrobiia > Chthoniobacterales > Chthoniobacteraceae > Chthoniobacter > Chthoniobacter flavus. Next base: position 88,052 of record NZ_ABVL01000011.1, on the reverse strand, counting down.
ACGAAGGCACCCGTCGGTCCGCCGATCTGCACTCGCGAACCTCCGAGCGCGGAAATGATGAAGCCAGCGATAACGGCGGTAAAAATGCCGGCCTCCGGTTTGACTCCGGAAGCAATGGCGAAAGCCATCGCCAGCGGAAGCGCGACGATTCCCACTGTGAGGCCCGCCACCAAATCGGCGAAGAGCTGTTCGGAGGTGTATCCGCGGAGGCAATCGAGGAGTTTCGGACGAAAGATCGGTCTTTTGGCAGTGAGCGAATTCACGATTGAGGACAGGATTCAGACCTTTGGTTTGGTGTGCCCATGCGGGTTGGCTCAAAGCTCACCAGGGCGATTCACTCACGGCCAAACTGGGCAGGAGCGATTCCTTCGCGGGCTCGTGCAACGCCTCGATCACGGCATTGGTGAAGCTTGTGGTCGTTCCGTTGCCGCCGAGATCTCCGGTCGTTGCTTCACGGTGTCCTATGACGGAACGGACAGCTTGCTCGATCCGATTGGCCTCTCTATGCAAATTTACATGCCGCAGCAAAAGCACACCGCTTAAAATCAGCGCGGCCGGATTTGCGATTCCTTGCCCAGCAATGTCGGGCGCACTGCCATGCACCGCCTCGAACATCGCGCATTCCGCGCCGATGTTGGCGCTGGGGGCCAAGCCCAACCCTCCGATCAGACCGGCGCATAGATCGCTGACGATGTCTCCGTAAAGATTTTGGAAAAGGAGGACATCAAACTGTTGCGGGTCGAGCACCAACTGCAGGCAGCAGTTATCGACGAGAATCTCGCGATAGGAGACAGCCGGATATTTCCTGGCAACCTCACGGCAGCATTGCAGAAAGAGGCCATCGGCTTTCTTCATGATGTTCGCTTTGTGCGCGACCGCCAGTGTGCGGCGAGGACGGTGGCTGGCCGCGCGGAAGGCGTATTCGGCGATCCGCATCGATGCTGCCGCGGTAACGATTTTAACCGCCTCTACCTTTCCCTGACCGCGATCATGCTCGATACCAGTGTATGCCCCTTCGGTGTTCTCCCGAACGATTAAAAGCTCCACGCCGTCCCATCGGCTCTCGACCCCAGCGAATGATTTGCACGGCCGCACATTCGCATAGAGACCGAGCGCGGAGCGGAGAGTTACATTAATGGAACGCGGACCTTCTGCGATCGGAGTGGCAAGAGGCCCTTTGATCATCAACCGATGTTTCCGGGCACTCTCCACGATCGCTTTAAGGGTGCTCCGATCATCCGTGGGGGAATTGTAGGGGTCCCAAGTGATCGGCACCGACGCCGCTTGGAAAACTTTGACGAGGGCGGATGCAATTTCCGGCCCGATGCCGTCTCCGGGCACGAGCGTCACAATGAAGTGTGGTTTCATACGGAGTTTAGTCTCCAAATGTGATGTCGGCCGCGCGGACCACCTGGACCATTTGCTGTCCAGTCGCACGCAGCGCAAGCGATGCATGCTGGTCCGTTGTCAGTGCCTCGCCTCCGTCGTTAATAGCGATTCGTTTCCGGTTCATCAGCGTGAACGAAGGGATTCATGAGCACCGCTCGACGAATGCCGCTCAACGCGTTTCGGGGATTTGGTCTTTTTGCTTCCAGCCCCCGTCCTGGCCGGTGGTGCAGCGGTCTCCGGCGACCGCTCTTCCGCCGGATAAATGAATACGCCGCAATTGTCGCAGACGCTAAAATCGTCCGGGATGCGGAGAAGTTCAGCCACGCGCCCCCGAGGCAGCGCCAGATGACAAGCACCACAAATGCCTCGATTGACAGGTGCGATACTCAGTTTGCCGCGAGCGGTGAAAGAGTCGTGATGAGCGAGAATGGAAGTCGGCAGCAGGTCACGCAGGGCTTCAATCTCAGCGGCGAGCGATTTGCCTTCATTGCTGCGTTCTTTGAATTGGCGTCGCGCCCTCTCAAGTTGGGTGAGTTGCCGAAGCCGGGGCATGATATTGTGCGCTTGATTCATTGCGCTTCCGCTGTTTGCATCCGCCGTGCCACGGAATCCTTCCAAAGGTTTAAAATGTTGCCGCTGTGGCAATTACAATGTTTCCAACACCGGGGAGCGATTGCAAAAGAATGGGAGAAAGCGCAAATATTGCGCTCCAGATCAAGATACGTGCAGCCCATCTCGTAAAGCGTGTGGCGCAGGCGTGCACAAGATGGGTACGCTGAGAAGGAAGTCCTTGTGCGAACTGGCGAAAGCGTCTCCGAGGCTGAGAGACTGTGAAAAGTGCCCGCGAATTACGCGAATGACACAAATGGGCGTATTTTTCGTTGGCGTCATCTGTGTGATTCGCGGGCCAAATAATCTCGCTGCTGCTTTATTTCACAGTCTCTGAGAGAAACAGCAAAGAAAGACCGTCTCACGCGGGCGAATACACGGACCATGCGGTCAGAAGAGTCGTGATCTAAAATTGGCTCGTGGAATATTTCAGAGCGGTTGCGTGAAGATCACCTTCCCAAACGCATCGTAGACTACAAGCACCGCGTCCTTGCCCTTCGCCACTTCTCGCGCTGCGTCGATTGCTTCTAGCATATCCCCGCATTCTCTGGTCGTTTTCTCTCCCTCGACGTGGAGCCGGACGCCCCCCTCAATGTCGGAGTAGATGAAGATTCTCACGCGCGCGAGCCGTGAGCCACTCATTCTTTGGTTTTTCGCCAGAATTTGAGTGCGTCGTCAAAATGAGATTCCTCGCACTTGTAGCCAGCGGGTATTTCATCGCAGAGTCCGCAGTAAGTCGCCACGCGAGTTCCCAATGGCACGCGCGCTAATTCCCCAGCCACATGCCGAGTGTATTGATTGTACATTTCCATGGACAACTCCAGCGACGAATCGATCCTTCCCATTTTGAACAGATTCTCCTCGAACGGATTAAACAAATAGTATGCGCCGTAAGCGGAGAAATCGATCGCGGTGACGTTGGTGTGGATAATCTCGGCGTTTGGAATTTGCTCCTGCTTGATGGTGTCGAGCGCCAAACTCGCCAAGTGCTTTCGCTGCTCAACTCCCGTGAAATGCCCCGCGGTTGCAAGCGCGCCGACCATACAGAATTTTCCCGGCCCGCAGCCGATATCGAGTACGCGAGTTCCCGGCTCAGCCACCAGGAATTCGGCCGCCTTTCGGGCGATCACTACCGGCGTCCAATGGCGCGCCGACAACTCCCGAATCCAAGGCGGATAAACCAAATCGAATAGTTCGTCTTCTACGGAGAAAAGGGTCTCAATTTCATCAGGGCCATCAAGGGTACTCACAGTTCGAACCCTTGATCATTATTCGTGCCGCGCCCGCGATCGAAATACATAACATGTTGGCGTATGGCCGGATATACCATGTCACGGCGTACCCAAGAGGCGGAAATGCTTGTCGTGAGATTCGTCTCGGTGCAAAAATTGCACTTGTGATCCGAACAGGGTGCAATAGCGTCGGCCTGAATGGATCCTGCCAAAATTCACATTCTCGTACTGGATCGTGATCCTGCGGCCGCCCGCGCAATTTCCGCCTCGCTACAACCGGTTGGGTATCAAGTTTCAATTGCCTCGAATGAACCGGCGGCGCTCATTCTTGCAGAAGAAAAGCTCTTTAACCTCGTCGTAAAATCCTTCGACGAGCAGCGGATCGACGCCATCGCGTTGATGAACAAAATCCACGGCATTACGCCAGATACTCAATTCATTTTCGTGAGCGAGAAAGGGACGATCGGCACCGCCGTGGATGCGATTCGCAAGGGGGCGTTCGACTATCTCTCGAAGCCGATCAAGGCGGATCAATTGATCGAATCGGTCAGAAAGGCCCTGGAGCACCAGGCGCTTGTCGCGGAGGATCAACGACTCAAGCTCCGGCTGCGCCGGCGTTCGGAGCCGGATATTTTTGCCGGGAAGAGCGCAGCGATGCAGGAGATCAACCGCCTCATTCAGCAAATCAGCCCCACGGATGTCACGGTCCTAATCGAAGGAGAGAGCGGCACGGGAAAAGAAATTGTCGCTCGGGCCATCCACGAAAAGAGCCGCAGGAACGCCCGGCCATTTATCGCCGTCAATTGCGCTGCTTTGCCGGACAACTTGATTGAAGCGGAACTTTTCGGTCATACGCGCGGCGCGTTTACGGGCGCTATCAGTGACCGCCCGGGACGGTTTCAGCTTGCCCACGGCGGAACACTCTTCCTCGATGAAATTGGAGATCTTTCCTCGAAAGGACAGGGCGATTTACTCCGCGTCCTGGAAGATGGCATCTTCCGTCCTGTGGGCAGTCACAAGATCGAACGCGCGGACGCCCGCATCGTCGCTGCGTCCAACAAGAATCTCGAAGCTGAGGGTATTAACGGGAAATTCCGCGAAGATCTGTTCTATCGATTGAACATCGTCACGATTCACATTCCACCCCTTCGCGAGCGCGCCGAGGATATTCCACACCTTGTGCAATCATTCTCGGAGCACTTCTGTGCGAAGCATCGCCGCCGCCAGAAGAGATTCAGCCGCGAAGTGGTCGCTTTCTTTCAGACACTTCGCTGGCCGGGCAATGTGCGGCAATTACGCAACATCATCGAGCGCTTGGTCGTCACCGTGCCACGCAATGTAATCGAAACGGAAGATCTTCCGGCAGCGCTCGTGCAGTCATCGCGGCCGGATCAAGCCTTCACCATTCAGCCCGGTATGTCGCTGGCCCAAGTTGAAGCCGAGTTAATCAGGCAGACACTGCTGAAAGTCACCTCCAATCGAGCGGAAGCTGCCGAACGACTGGGCATCAGTCGACGCGCGCTCCAATACAAGATCGTGCGCTATGGATTGGATCGGTTGCCGAAGACCCAACCGCACCGAGCCGCCGCCGCGACCTGACCTGGCAGTGGGCGAGGCGAAAGCGAAGTAGGCCATCCGAACCAGCAATGCGGGTTTGCTGCCCACGCCCTCCCCTTCGGGGTACTTTCCAACGTGCCCAGCTCGCGGAGGAGATAAGGGGTGGCGCTTGAGCGAGCTTCGGACGCGAATTGCACGTTGAAGGTCGAAGATTCAAATCACCGCTGGTTTAAGCAGATCAATCCAACGCAACACTTTCACAGCAAGGGCGGGGTCGCGGTCCACAGCGATGGAATGAATGTTGGCCAGCATTCGCGTGAGGAACTGCGGCGGCTTAATGGGCTCCAGGTGTCCCGGCGTGAGTGCCAGGTTCAGGCTCGCCAAGCGCTCGCGGCACTCGTCCAGACCAACGCGCCGTCCACCGTTGAAGGGGTCGAAGAACTGTTGGCCGTGGCGAATCAAAAAGTGACCCGGCAAGCCTGCGCCGGAAATTGAAATCCCGGCACGCCGCCCGACAAGGATATAGACCAGCGAAAGGGTAATGGGGATGCCGAGGCGCGTATCCACGATTTCCGGTAAAAGCGAATTGTTGATGTTGTAGTAGTCCGCCTCGTTGCCGCGCAGCCCTACGTCGTGCGCAAGAAACTCGACCAGTGTTTCGATTTCATCGACTGGGCTCTCGGCTTTCTTCAATCGGCGCGCGACTTCCCCTCCCCACTCATCGAGCGCCCGGCGCTGGCCGGCAAAGTCTTCGCCAGCGAGGAAGGTGGCCGCGAGCTTCCAGGCGGCCTCTTCCAAGTCGCCGTCCTGGCCGCAGTGCGCACAGAAGTCCTCGAATATCCCATCGGCTTCCGCAGCCTCGATCTTGGCGATTACATCGCGAAGGTGCCTGACGGCTTCGGCGGGCGCTTCTACGATCCATTGACGCAGTTCGGGGAGGGCTTCGTGACCGCGTCCAATGAGCTGGCCTTTGATGAGCGCCACCGTGTGGGGATCATCATCTTCCGCCAGCAGGCGGATCAGGGCATCGCGTTGCGTGGTCATCCGCGTTCACCTTAAATCCGAAACGGGCCGATGAGCGAGTGAATGATCAGCGACACACACTCACAAACCGCATATCGGCCAGCCGTGAAATCAGAGAAGGCTTCCCCTCCCCCGAGCCCGCCCCGCAGAGACAGGACGTCCTACAGCTGCGTGATCTTGGGGATGAGGCGGTCAAGGAGTTTGCGGGCAGCGTTTTCCAAGGCGGATTTTCCAGCGACGTTTTCTGCCAGGTCGACGGCCACGTCGGTTTGGCGGTCGGTGAGCGGGAGTTTGCCGTCGGTGGCGCGGGCGGCTTTGAGTTCCAGCCGGGAACGGCAGGAGACGAGGTTGGCCCGGCGGCCGGCGAATTCGCTGAAGGCCTCGCCGCTGATCGCTACGTCGGCGACCTTGTTGGTCAGCTTCGGATCGATGACCTCGAAGCCGAGTTGTTGCAGGCTCAGCTTCAGTTCCGCCTCCACGGCCGGATCGATGACCGGATGGCTGAGGTGCTGTTCGGTCACATTGACCGAGAGGTCGGGAGCTTGCGGCCCTGGACCAATTGCTTGAGGCGGGCGATTTGTGCGCCGGGCTCTTCGGCCTTGGCTACGAGGGCGGCGTTTTGTGCGGTGAAAATGGCTTCGATCTTGGGCGCGAGTTCGCCGACCGCCTTGTCCAGGCCGGCGGCATCGTTGTAAGTGACCATCTCGCCGAAGACGCGGCTCGTCTCCGTGCTCATGACTTTGGCGACGAGAAATCTGCCGATACTACACGTCAATCGAGAGAGGCAATTCCGGTCGTCTCAGGTGTTACCACGAGCGCGTAGCGAAGGCGGGGCATTTTCTTTCCAAACCGTCGCTTGTCTCCTACAATAGGCGCGCCCGCCGCATGAACGCTCAATTCCAATTACTCTTCCACGCAGATCATCTGAAATTTGCTCTCATTCGAGAGTTGGACGATTGGCGACGGGAATTCGACAAATTCAGGGAGGCGCTGAGTTTCGCGAAGAGCGAAGGCGCGATTGAACTCCCCTTTCTGGTGCTTGATGAGGGCGATCTTTATTCGGAATCCATCGTCACAGTGGAGCCCAAGAATCGAAATCCCATGATTCACGACTCAGACGAACTCGCCGCGTTTATTGGCAGGACTCTACACACTAGAGACAGTTGCCGCGTGTTCTTCGATGTGCTCCAACGCTGCTGGGATATGCCCCCGCCTCGGCAGGAAAAAGCTGTAAAAGCATTTGCAAACGAGCACGGCTGGGAGGCGAAGATTCACGAACCCGGCGCTTATGGAATCGTTGCGGATTTCACTTCTGCGTCATCTTGAGTCATGCCGTCGGGCAACGCGTGTATGAAGGGCTGAGCCTTTCACTCGCGTAGTCGGGCGCCCTTTTTCGCCACAGCTTTCCGTCGTTCTTCCTCTTCTTTCTTGGCCTGGTGTTTCGATAGCAGCAGGCGCACGCAAACGGGCATCCCCCAAGGGGTCGCGATCCCGTCCGCTCCGCCTCCGGTGCCTCCGGCGGTTTGGAAAAAGGCGCTTCGCGCGGCGGCTCGCCCGAAGTCACCGGCCACCGTGAGCCTCTCGACCGCCGCCTCGGCAGTCGAACTGCAAGTTCTCATCCCCCGGCGGGTCCGCCATCTGCCAGGGGGCCTCGCCGCGGAGCCCAAGCATCCTGGCAGATCGCGGATGGGGGGGGATTGCGGCCACGACCCCGTCCGCTCTGCGGTGTGCGCCTCCGGCGGTTTGGAAATCTTGCGCTTCGCGCAGGGGCAGTCGAACTGCAAGTTCTCATCCCCCCCCATCCGCCATCTGCCAGGGTGCTTGGGCTCCGCGGCGAGGCCCCCTGGCAGATGGCGGATGGGGGGGGATTCGAACCCCCGTTACCTTGCGGTAAACACGCTTTCCAGGCGTGCGCATTCGACCACTCTGCCACCCATCCTTTGGCTGCGGGGCGGCAATAGTGCGGTAAAAGCCGCTTTGTGCAAGTGGATATCGGCGGGGAACTACTTTTTACCGGTGGCGCGCAGGGTCGGCGCGTCGAGGTCGAGTTTGGAGAGGGGGACGACTTCGAGCTTGGGAAAGAGGGCGCGCAGCGGTTTTTCGACGACTTTGCCCTGCCCGGCGACGACGACGTTGCATACATCGGCGGTGAAATGTTTCTCAGCGAAGGCTTGCAGGTCGGCGGGGGTGATCTGGTCGACGTGGTCGACGTAACTCTCGAGGGAATCGAGGGGCAGGCCGTAGAGGGCGAGTTCGCCGACGCGCTTGACGTACCCTTCATTGGTCTCCAGGTCGCGGGAGAACGCGCCGGTGAGGACGTTCTGACGCGTCTTGAGATAATCGACCGGCGCTGGTTCCTTGCTGAGGCGCTCGATCTCGGCCTGGACGACTTTGACGACTTCGGCGGCGGATTCGTTTTTGGTCTGCGCACCGGCGATGAAGAGGCCGCCGTTGCGCCAGGTGGAGAGGCCGCTGCCCGCGCCGTAGCTGAGGCCGCGTTTGACGCGCACTTCCTGGTTGAGCCGCGACGAATAGCCGCCGCCGAGCAAGGCATTGGCGACCTTGCCGGCATACCAGTCAGCCGCTTCGCGCGCGATGCTGGGGGCGGCGACGTAGACGGCAGCCTGGCCGGCATTGGGCATGTCCACGAGAATGGCGCGCGCATGGGGCACGGGCGCGGGCACGGGCTTTTCGGCGGGCTTGGCGGCGCCGTTCCAATCGCCGAAGATTTTTTCGGCCATGGCGAAGGCATTCCCGGCAGTGATGTTGCCGGCGATCACGAGGATGGAATTGCCCGGATGATAGGCGCGGTCGTGCAGGGCGACGACGTCCTTGCGGGTGATGCGGGCGAGGTCGGCCGGCGTGCCATTTTCGGGATGGCCGTAAGGCGCGAGGCCGAGCGTGGCGCGGCTGGCGGAGTACTTGGCCACGTTGCCCGGTTCCTCGAGCGCGAGGAGCAGGTCATCGAGAGTCTCCCGGCGCTGGCGATCGATTTCTTCCTTGGCCAAAGCGGGGTTGCGGACGAGATCGGCCACGATGGCGAGGGCGGGCTCGGCGTTGCTGGAAAGCGCGGTGAGCTTCACTCCGGTGGCATCCCAGGTGCCTTCCGTTTCGATCTTCGCTCCGAGCGCTTCGGTCTCCTCGGCGATCTTTTGCGCGCTGCGCGTGGTGGTCCCGCGCTTGAGCAGAGTGGCGGTGAAATGGGCGAGACCGGCAAGCTTCGCCGGGTCGGATTCCGCGCCGGTCTTGATCAGCAATTGCGCGCTGAGCAGCGGCAGACCGGGGCGCTCGATGACGATGACACGGAGGCCATTGCCCAGCGTCTTTTCCTGCGCGGCAATGATTTTCGCGTGATGCGGCTCACCAGCTTTCGGGAGCCCGGCGACTTCGACTGCGTGAACGGGCAGCACGGCCACAAAAGAGGTAGCCACAAAAAGGCGCAGGAAGCACAAAAGGGAATGATGCGAAGGCCTCGCTGCTTTTGCGCCTTCTGTGTCTTTTCGTGGCCAATCGATGAACGGCTTCATTTCTTCGCTTTGCCTTTCGTCTCTTTGGTCTTCATCGCTTCAGGGAGGTATTCGATCACGAGCTGGTTGGCCGGGGTGAAATACTTTTGCGACACGGCTTGCACCTGTGCCGGGGTCACGGCCTGCAAATCGCCGAGATCGGTATTCACCCGATTCGGGTCGCCGTAAATTGCCGCCGCTTCGCCGAGGGCGCTGGCCTTGCCTTCGAAGGTTTCGCGATCGACGAGCTTGGAAAGCAGGAGCTGATTGCGCGCGATGGTGAGCTCCTCGTCGCTGATCGGTTTCGCGGCGATCTTGGTAATTTCCTCGAAAAGCGCGGCCCTGGCTTTGTCGATCGGGACGCCGCTGGCGAGAATGACTTCGTAAGTGAGCAGGCCGAGATCCGCGCGCAGGTCGGCGGAGTATTCGGCGCTTTGCGCGAGCTGCGTTTCATAGACGAGCTTGCGATACAGCCGCGAGGATTCGCCTCCGCTGAGGACTTGCTCGGCCACGCGCAACGCCGGCGCATCCGCCGAAGTGACGGACGGGCCGAGATAGGTGACGGCGAGCGCGGGCAGCGGGACGCGCGCGTCGTAGGCGATGATCGGTTTCGGATTGTCGCGCGGCGGTTCCTTGGTCGTGACACGCGGGATCGGTGCGTCGGGCTTCGGAATCTTGCCGAAGTATTCGTCGACCCATTTCTGCAACTGCTCGGGCTCGAAGTCGCCGACCACGACGAGCACGGCATTGTCGGGCCGGTAGAAGGTAGTATGAAAGGCGCGCACTTCCTCGAGGTTCGAGGCGTCGAGCTCCTCGATGTTGCCGATGGTCGGGCGCTTGTAGGGATGCTCGGTGAAGGATTTTTTCTGGATGAATTCGCCGAACTCGCCATACGGCTCGGCGAGCACGCGCTGGCGGTACTCCTCTTTCACTACTTCACGTTCGAGGGTGAAGTTGCGCACGTCCACGGTGAGCGCGCTGAGGCGCTCGGCCTCGGCCCAGAGCAGGCGCTCGAGATTGTTCGAGGGCACGGTCTCGTGGAAAACGGTGACGTCGTCCGCGGTGTAGGCGTTGTTCTCGCCGCCGACGTCTTCGGTAAGACGATCGAGAAATTCCGAGGGCATGCGCTTCGTGCTCTTGAACATCATGTGCTCGAAGAGATGCGCGAAGCCGCTGCGTCCGGCCGGGTCGTCCTTCGAGCCCACGCGATACCACATCTGGATGGCGGTGGTCGGGGCGCTGTGATCTTCGAGCCAGATGAATTGCAGCCCATTCGGCAGGGCGCGCTGTTCGAACTTGAGGGGCGGGATACTCTCCGCGGCGCGGCCGATGGCGAGCAGCACGGTGAGAACGAGGAGGGCGGCGAGTCGGGTGGGGCGCAAGGTGGTGGGAAGGGTGGCGGCGACCACAGCGATTGGCAATTCGGAATGCAGGTCTGCCAACGGGGTTAATCGTTTGGCAGCGCTGACCTGTGGGAGAAATTTATCGAATTTAACCCGGTGGCCATCAAGGGAGCGATAGGACGGATAGGATTAATCGGCGGCATGAGATGGCACGGAGCGGAGCATTGCCGAGCGCGGGTCGCGCCTGCTAGGAATGCCCTTCCAATGAAACTCGCTGTCCTCAACCCCCGGGGAAAAGACCCGTCGCAGAACTTCGCCGATGGCGCGGGCGCTCCGAATGAGAAGGCGCATCCGCCGGTGAGCGGCCATGCTTTTGCGGCATGCACGAGCGGCGCGTTTTTTCGCAAGGACCAGGAGATTCCGGCGGACCAAAAGGAGGTGCTGGTGCTATTGCGAGATAACTTGAAGGCGTGCCGTCAGGCGATGGTCGAGTTGCGCGGCACAGGCAAGACCGTGGCGATCGCGTGGAAGGAAGCGGGCACGATGCAAGTCGCCGAGCAATTGGCCAAGCCGGCGACGCTCAAGCTTTTCCAGGAGATCTGCCAGCGCGCGGATGGGGCGATCGCGACGACGCCGGATCTGGTGCCGTTTTTTACGGCGGCCGGGGTGCGGCATGTGGAGTTCATCCCGACGCCGTATCCGCTCGAGGACCCGCGCTGGAATTTCGCCACGCCGATCGAGGAACGCCGTGGGATTTTTGTCGGCACACGGGATTTTCGCACGCCGTCGCGGAATCATCTCGCGGCGTTACTCTCACTGAAGCAACTCGCCGCGTCGATGTACGAGACGGTGACGGTGATCAATGAAAACGGCTGGCGCGGACGCGGGATGCTGGGGCGCCTGGGATACGACGAGCATTTGCTGAAAGTGATCGACGGCCGGCTGCCGTATGCGCGCTATGTGCGACTGATAGGCAAACACAAACTCGTCTGGCAACTGGATGCGAGCGGCGTGCCCGGCCAGGTCGCAGGCGATGCGCTACTGGCGCGCGTGCCCTGTGTGGGCGGGAATGGCGCCACGGAGCGATTGGTGTTCCCGGATCTCTGCGGACACGGACGCGATACCGAGCAGCTTTTCGACATCGCCGCGCGTTTGCTGGAACATCCACACGATGTCGAAGACGTAATGCAACGCGCGGAGGAAGTGGCGAAGGACAAGATCTCATTCACCGCCGGCGCGAAGCGACTGGAGACGTTCTTCCGGCGGATTGGGCGATAGGTGGTGATTAATTCCGCGCCACGGTCGCGCCGAGCAATTGCTGCGCGCTGATGCCGTGCAACTCGTAGATGCGCAGGATCGTTTCCTCGATGAGGTTGTTCGGGCAACTGGCGCCGGCGGTGAGACCAATGGTCACGGGACGCTCAGGGAGCCAGTTTTCCGTGGCGATCTCCTGCTTGGCGTGCTGGTCGAAATGGACGATGCGCTGGCGCGATTCCAGGCGGCCGGCATTGCGGATGAAATAGGTCGGCAGCTTGGCCTCGCCCATCTCGGCGAGGTGCGAGGTGTTCGAGCTATTGTAGCCGCCGATGACGAGCAGTAGGTCCATCCGCGAATCGAGCATTTCCTTGAGCGCATCCTGCCGCTCCTGAGTGGCGCCGCAGATGGTGTCGAAGAAACGGAAATTCTGTTTCGCCGGCTCGGCCCCGTCGCGGTCGCGGACGGCGGCCTCGATGCGGCGCTGCACTTCCTCGGTCTCGCCGCGCATCATCGTGGTCTGGTTGGCCACACCCACACGACGCAGGTGCCGGTCGGGATCGAAGCCCTCGCTGAACGCCCCGCGGAACTTCTCCAGGAACGCCGCCTTGTCTCCGCCGTGGCGGATATAATTGCAGACGTAATCGGTATCCGCGAGCGTGAGGACGACGAGATAGTGTCCCTTTCCACTCACCACCGCACGCGATGCGGTCGCCTTGGTTTCTTCGTGTGAGGCTTTGCCATGGATGATGGACGTCACATCGTCGCTGGCATTTTGCCGCACGCGCTTCCACACGCTCATCACGTCGCCACAAGTGGTGTCGACGATCTGGCAGCCGAGTTCCTTGATCCGCGCCAGGGTGCCCACATCAGTGCCGAAGGCCGGCACGATGACGACGTCATCGCCGCGCAAGTCCTGCACCTCCGCCTCCTTGTCCTTGCCGAGCAGGTTCTTGATGCCCAGCGCGACGATTTGCTCGTTCACCTCGGGGTTGTGGATGATTTCCCCGAGGATGAAGAGCCGGCGATCTTGAAAAACCTTCGCCGCCGCATAAGCGAGATCGATGGCGCGCTCGACGCCGTAGCAGAAGCCAAATTGCTTCGCCAGGCGCACGGTTACACCATCACAGCTCAACGTGCCACCACCGGCCCGCAGCTTCTCCACGATCTCGCTGCGGTAGTGCGACTCGACTTGGGCCTGCACCGCCGCCATGACGTCCGGAGTGCGGAGATTGACGCGGGCGGGCTTGGAGGAGTCGGATTGATCCATGGCAGGAAGCTCTTAATCGTCATCTTGATCTTCGCCTTAATCGCCGCTGTTCGTGCCGGATTAAGATTACGATCAGGATTAAGATTAAGAAAAGGGCTCGTTACGGACGGTCGACGAGGAGCGGTTCCGTCGGCTTGCTGAAGATGCGGTCGGAGATGAGGAGGCCCGGAAGCGGGTCCGGATCCGCGTAATCCAGCGGGCGTTTCATATTCTTGCCGATGGTCTGATCTTCGGGCTGGCTCTGAGCGATATTCACCGGGGTGCCGGGCTTCGCGAGCACATAGAATTTCGGCGCCACATTGTGGTGCAAGCGGATGCAGCCATGGGTGCGCGGCGTGGGCCACACGGCACCTTCATGAAAGCCGTAGCCGGGCGCGAATTCACTCCACCAAGCCATCGGGAAACCGACGTAATGGCCATGCGCTTCCTCGGCTTTCGCCGGCTGGATGTTGTCTCCGTTGACCGAGAAGCCATATTCACCCGAGCGCTTGTTCGGGATCTTGCCGGAGATACGGAAGTTACCCGTGGGTGTCGGATGGTCGGGCTTGCCGATGGCGCAGGCGGTTACGAGCAGCGGCGTATTCCCCTCCATCACGTAGACGGCACGATTCGAAAGCGAGACCTTGATGCGAACGTCATTCGGGTTGTGCGGCTTATACGCAACGACGTTGTACGTCGTGCGGGCGATAGGGCCATTGGCGCAACCGGTGAGCAGCGCGACAGCCGCGAGTGCGGTGAGAGTGAGAAGGCGTTTCATTGGTGGGTTTTTGAAGCTTGCTATGCAACGGTGCGAGCGAGGCTTTGTCAAATGCTTCGCCGTGGGACTGTCGGGTTTCTCGCGACAGGACTACGCCAGCGTCACGGGATACTGCTTCAGCTTCCACGGCGCGCGGTAGGGGCGCGAGTAGCTCTTGCAGCCGTGCGCCACTTGCGGATTGGCCAGGTCGAGCTTCTTCGCGTTCCATTCCACGGTCTTGCCGCTCTGGTAGGCGATGTTCGCGAGGTGGCAGCACATCGTGGTCTTGGCCATGGAATAGATGTCGCTCCGCGGCTTTTCGCGCGTCTTCACGCAATCGATGAAGTTCTGCCAGTGATCGTGCGGCGGTGATTTCTCAAATGCTTTCGGGCCGGGGTTATCCTTGTTTTCCGGGAACCACTGGTAATCCGTGCGATCCACGACCAGCGTGCCCTTCGTGCCGATGAATTCCGCGCCATGGGTGCGGCCGCCGTCGAGCCCGCGCCCATTGGTGAAACGCGTTTCCCAGTTCATGAGGAAATTCGGGAAGCGGTAGATGGCCTGCATCGTGTCCGGGGTATCGCGATCGTCTTTGAGCGCGTAGATGCCGCCATCGCAGGCCACGCTCAGCGGATCGCTCTGCTGCATGCCGAGGAAGACGATATCCATCATGTGCACGCCCCAGTCAGTAACGAGGCCGCCGCCGTAGTCGTAAAACCAGCGCCAGTTCCAGTGCGAACGGTTGGGATTGTAGGGCCGCTTTGGCGCCGGGCCGAGCCACATATCGTAGTTGAACCCTTCGGGCGCGGGACCGTCCGGCTTCGGCTCCATGGGTTTCGGCCAGCCGCCGAACGCACTGACAAACCACGCCCGGCACACGGCGATCGTGCCCATCTCCCCCGAGCGCACGAAATCGATCGCCGTCTGGAAATGCTTCACGCTGCGCTGCCAGGTGCCGATCTGGATCACGCGTTTGAAATGCTGCGCTGCGCCGAGCATGGACTTCGCTTCCATGATGTCGTGCGAAATCGGCTTCTCGCAATAAATGTCCTTCCCCGCCTCACACGCCGCGATGAAGGGAATGGCGTGCCAGTGATCCGGCGTGGCGATCAGCACGGCGTCGATATCCTTGCGATCAAGCACCTCACGGAAGTCGCCATACACCTTCGGGTCCGGCTGCCCGGCTTTTTTCAAAATCTCCAGCGCCTTGTCCTGCTGCGCCTTGTCGACGTCGCAGACCGCCGCGAATTCCACGCCTGGCACCTT
The DNA here is from genome assembly GCF_000173075.1 of Chthoniobacter flavus Ellin428. Lineage (GTDB taxonomy): Bacteria > Verrucomicrobiota > Verrucomicrobiia > Chthoniobacterales > Chthoniobacteraceae > Chthoniobacter > Chthoniobacter flavus. The sequence continues at coordinate 72,867 of NZ_ABVL01000011.1, read as the reverse complement.
CAGCAGTCCCGACATATTGCTGCGCCCCATCCCGCCCGCACCGATGATGCCCATCACCACCTTTTCATTCGCCCCCTGCGCGCGTGACATGACCCGCGCACTCAACCCGAGCCCCAACGCCGCGGTGGAAGTGCGAGTGAGAAACGAACGACGAGTCATGGGTGTTTTCATAGAGGGAACGAATGGGAAATTCCGGGAGAGGGAAGAAGCTTAGGAGTTTCCAGACGCCCGCGCGTTGCGGCAATCACATTCGCCGGGCCATCGGCACCGCCGACCGTGGCAGAACCGCCGCCAAAGAGTTTTTAAACGCAGAGGCCGCAGATTCGAAGCTTGGTGAGAAGTCCGCGGTGCCGTGGGGACAACCGCAGACAGAAGTGAGGGGGTGCTGATGATCTCTCATTGGATGTTGGATGTTCGGCGTTGGATGTTGGATGTTCTCTCCTAGTCCCTCGCAAGCATGTCCACCTTCGCTCTCACTCCCGTCGAATCCCGTGTCCTCGGCTGCCTTATCGAAAAGGAACGCACCACGCCGGAAAACTACCCACTCTCAATCAACGGCCTCACCGCTGCCTGCAACCAGAGCACCAATCGCGAGCCGGTGATGTCGCTCGATGAAAAAACCGTCGAGAACGGCGTGAACGCCTTGCGCGAAAAGAAACTGGCCAGCGTCATCTTCGGCGCCGGCTCGCGCGTGCAGAAATATAAACACCGCCTGCTCGAGCACTATGAGCTCAACCTCCGCGAAGTCGCCCTCCTCTGTGTGCTCCTCTTGCGCGGACCGCAGACTCCCGGCGAACTCCGCGGCCGCACCGAGCGCCTCTCGCCTTTCGAAAGTACCGCCGAGGTCGAAATCTGCCTCGACGAACTTGCCCGCGGCGATTCCCCGCTCGTCCTCAAACAACCCGCCCGCCCCGGCCAAAAGGAAGCCCGCTACGTCCAACTCCTCTCCGCCGAAGTCCCTGAGCAAGACCTGGCCTCAACGATTTCGTATCAGCCCTCTGCCATTTCCTCCGAGCCCGCCACTCCCTCCAAACTGGAAGCCCTCACCACCGAAGTCGCCACCCTCCGCACCGAACTCGAACAACTCCGCGAAGAGTTTCGCACCTTTCGGAGGCAATTTGAGTAGAGTAACTATTTACTCTCTTTCTTTCAAGCTTACAACAACCGCGCCAATTGGACCAAACGGACCTTGCGCCACATTATCAACACTGCGCCACGTCAGCTTCACACCACGCTCATTCGCTGTTCGATAAATGCAATCGATGATGCTGAAGTTGGCCTCGGGTATGCCGGGCGCGCTAAACTTTAGCGACGACAAACCTGAATTTCGAAGCGGCAAAATGAGCGCCATCCCGACCAACCCCTGGATGTTGTGATGAAGCTCCACGTGGTCGATTTGGTTGGATTTAAGCAATGCAAAATCGGCCCGATTTAAAGAACTCAACACCTCATCGAATGTTTGAAAATGAAACCCACCGTTATAGCTTACTAGTAACCGAGCGATGGGACGGGGGTCGATTTTAAAATGCGATAAACTGCAGGCAGCAAAGAAGTGTTCTTCGGGTTTTAGTTTCATCTGCTGGAGGAGCAATACTTGCTCGCGCGCCCACGCGGACATCACAAAGTCCGACGCCGCGATGGCCTCTGTTCCACGTGCGGCAGTTCGACAAAAGTGATCGATATAACCGATAAATCGCTCACCCGAACGCCCATGCATGTTACCAGCCAACCCTCCGACCGTTCCCACACCAAGAAAGTCTTGCCCGAAGGACCTAGTTGATATCGCTGCCATTCCGAGGAGTTTCCCATTTTCAACAATTGGTCGTAACCGGTGAGCATTTTCTTTGATGTAACTATCCAAAGAAGGATCACTTTGAACGCGGGCAAAGGAGATCGCTCGAAGCCACTTTTCATAGGCTTGTTCGGACAAAGGTTGAGCGGCGTGAACCATAGTAGAAACGCCGTTTGGCTCTACGCACCAGACGTCAACGTCCAGACCCGCGACCAATGCCGCAACGTATTCGGTTATCTTGCAGGAAATATTTTTCGCGCCCATGGTGTTCCGTCTGATCAAAACCTCATTCTCGTCTTTTAAGGCTCCGATCTTGAGCGAAAGAATCACGCGGGTAGAGGTGCTGAAATCAGGTCTCTTCCCCTCGATCAGCAACGGACGAAGCGACAGCCCACGGGAAAAGCGGAGTTCGCATGTCGATTCGAGAGATGCATCCCATCGACGGCTTATTACCGAAACCGCATCCGCGATCATAAACGATGAATAGAAGCCTATCCCAAAACGACCAATTGATTGAAAACCGGACGCACGAAGGCCCGGGAACTCGCTACGGACAAGAGAGGATACCCAAAAGCTTGTACCAAAATCCAATAACGGTCCTGTAAGAACTCTTTTGGACATTCCAACGCCATCGTCTTCAATGATCAACACTAACCCGTCGCCGTCTCTATGGATGCGAAGACGAATAGAACCAACAAAGTCGCGCTGAATAAATCGCCTCGCCGAGATCGCATCCCTCGAATTTTGAAACAACTCTCGAAGAACCACGCCTAGTTTATCCTCACTTCCATAAAGCTGCTCACCCCCGAGCGTCTTAACTAGTTTTTCGATGTTGCCAACGTGTATTTCTGCCGAGCAGGGGGACCACCCAACCGTCTGAATTAAGCTCGCCATCGTTTCAGGGGAACCGGCTCCACGAACGGATTTCACGGCAAACGGCGGCGAACTTGAGACGCCTCGTTCGATTAATAGAGTATTCGACGATCTGATTTCCTTTTCGGCGAGACACGCCGCATCGTAGGCGATCCACCAGGACTCAGCTTCGGACAGCGGGAATCCCCTAGTGGAAGTGACTACGATAGTCTCACCTAATTTATCGCTAATATCTAAAGCGGGCCGTCCAATCCAATTCTGAGCTTGCCAATGCTTCAGAGAAATTCCACGTCGCCGGAGCAGTGCGTGAAGAAAATCGGGCGCACGATTATTATCAAAACTTAGCGCGTCAGCACATCTCAGAAGGCAAGCGATCTTAATCGGATCTACGCGCCAGGCTGATGGCAATTCGCCTGACGCATTGAATTGCCCTGGCAGACGGGAGGAAATATCTTCGATATCCCAATGATGGCTCGCCGCGATTCGACCGATTAGTGGCCCCAAATGAATCCGCAGATGATCATCGGTAATTAAATACCGCTTTTCTGAAGTCGCAGGATCACTCCACGCTATCTCTGCGAGTTGCATTGCTTGGCTTGCGTGCAATTCTCTCAAAGCCAGAAAATCCGCGGCGGAGCGCTTCTCCTGATCGGACCGCGCATCAGAATCTGCACATTCCGAAGCATAAGCATCGGCCCACGTCACAGAAGAGCGGACCGCCTCTACGCCACCATCGTACGCTTCGAAGCAAAGGGCCGCGTCGTGGAAAAGAATGGCGCCTCCAAGCACAAACCCCTCGAGCGGATTCAACGGATATCCAGAACCCGCCAGCAAAGAAGCACTTTCCCAAAGTGCGTCTAAATGAGCTATTCCATGAACAGTAAGCCCCGGAAGTTGCGCTTGAATCCGCGCGGTTAAAACGTCGATGCGAGATCGGAATTTACGAAACTCATTTCGAAGCCTTTCTCGATACCCTTCCAACGGATCATCAATTTGCGCCAAAGTAGTTTTCCACAGCGCAGTTTGCTCAAACTCTGAATTCATAGTTTTAGCCAGTTATATCTCTTATCATTTATATCGTGGCAAATTTATCAATCGCCTTGCTCAAGAGCTGTCCGCATTTTGAATTCTTCACTGATTATTTATGATCTTCAACACTAGAGCAGTTTAGGCTGCAATACTGGATATGTATTCAAATCGACTGTGTGTCCTTGCCTCCGCCCTTTTTGTCGCAAACGCCCTCGGAGTCGAGCCCACCCTCCCCAAGATCGGTGCGGCCATTGAGGACATGGTGGCGAAGAAGGAGGTCGCCGGGGCGGTGACGGTAGTGGTGACGAAGGACAGGGTGTTGCATCTCGAGGCGACGGGGTTGGCGGATGTGGCTTCGAATCGGCCGATGGCGACGGATTCGCTCTTTTGGATCGCTTCGATGACCAAGCCGACCACCGGGACGGCGGTGCTGATGTTGCAGGATGAAGGGAAGCTGAAGGTCAGTGATCCGGTGGCGAAATACCTTCCGGAATTTGCGGCGCTGAAGACGCCCTCGGGCAAGCCGGCGAATCTCACCATCGCGCAACTGATGACGCACACCTCGGGACTCGGCGAAGCCGATGCGGAGAAGGCGAAGCAGGCGCGCACGCTGGCGGAGATGATCCCGCTCTTCCTCGCAGCGCCGATGCAATATGAGCCGGGCGAGAAATGGAAATACACGCAGAGCGGGATCAATACGGCGGCGCGCATCGTGGAGGTGGTCAGCGGACAGACGTTCGATCAATTTCTGCAACAGCGGTTGTTCGATCCGCTCGGGATGAAGGACACGACTTTCTATATGACCGAAGCGCAACACGCGCGATTGGCGACGGCCTATGCGAAGAACAAAGAGACTGGTGCGCTGGAGGCCGTGCCGCCGCGCGCGGATTACGATGGAACGCGGAAGCGTCCGCCGCAAGGCAATGGCGGGCTCTACTCGACCGGGCCGGACTACGCGCGCTTTTGCCAGATGTTGCTCGGCGGTGGCGAACGAGAGGGGCATCGCTATCTCAGCGCGGAGGCGATGCGGTATCTCACCACACCGCAGACGGGCGATCTGCCGACCGGGTTTTTCCAGAACTCGACCTTCGGCCAGTACGGGATGAATTATGGCTGGGGTATCGGCGTGTGCATTTTGAAGAAGCCGCATGAGGGCGTGGCGGCGATGCTATCGCCTGGCACGTTTGGTCACGGCGGTGCGTGGGGCACGCAGGCTTGGGTCGATCCGGTCAAGGGGGTGGCTTATGTGCTGATGGTGCAACGGTCGAATTTTCCGAACAGCGATGCGAGTCCGGTGCGGCGCGCGTTTCAGGAAGCGGCTCAATAGGGAAGTTGATAGTTGAGAGTTGAGAGTTGAGAGCCGCGCTTCGTGTGGCAGGGCGTTGGAACTACAGCGATAATCTGCGAGCGTCGGGTTCGCTGAACCCGGATGGAGGCAACTGATAGCCGCGCAGGGTGTGCGCGACGGCATCACGTGACCTTCTCTTTTCATCACTAATGTTTCATTTTGTTTTGGATGATGCTTTAGCGATTACATTGCCCATTCACCACCCTCGTTTCCCCCTATGCTCTCTCGACTCGTCGCCCTCCTTGTTGTCTCCGCTGCCGTCACGGCTTCTGCTGGTGAGTTCAAAGCCGGCGCCGCCGCGGAAGTCATCACGCCGCCTCTCGGCACAGTGATCAACGGCAACTTCCGTCCAATCCCTGCCGCCAATGTCCACGATGAACTTCACGCCCGCGCGCTCGTGCTGACCGATGGCAAGACCACGCTCGCTTTTGTCGTCGTCGACAATTGCCTGATCCCGCGCGAGGTCTTCGATGCGGCGAAGAAAATCCTCACCGAGGAGGTCGCGCTGCCGCCGGAGAATGTGATGATGTCGTCCACGCACTCGCACTCGTGCGGCTCGGTGGCCGGCGTGTATCTCACTCCGCCAAGCGAGGAGTATCGGGCGCAAATGCCGCGCTACATTGCCGACGCCGTCCGCCGCGCGATGCATAATTTCGCGCCGGCGCGCATCGCCTGGGGCAGTGCCAGCCTGCCGGACGAAGTCCATTGCCGGCGTTGGCGGCTGAAGGAAGGCGCGAAGGCGCCGAATCCCTTTGGCGGCAATGATCTCGTGAAGATGAACCCGGGCGTCAATAACCCCGATCTCGTCGAACCGGCTGGGCCAACCGATCCGCAGATTTCCTTCATCGCCGTGCAACACGCCGACGGCCGCCCGCTCGCGCTCTTCGCCAACTACTCGCTGCATTATGTCGGCGGCGTCGGCCCGGGCGATCTCTCCGCGGATTACTACGGTGTGTTTGCCGATCGCATCCAGCAACTGCTCGGCGCCGATCGCCAGGATCCGCCTTTCGTCGGCATCATGAGCAACGGCACCAGCGGCGATATCAACAACATCCCCTTCCGCGGCCCGGACAACCGGGCAAAAGGACCGTACGCGCAAATCAACAAGGTCGCCGATGAGGTCGCGACCGAAGTGCAGCACGCCCTCGCCGGCGTGCAGTGGCATGACGACGTCCCCCTGCGTGTAGCCACACGCGAACTCACGCTCGCCACGCGCAAGCCCTCCGCGGAGGACGTGGAAAAAGCCAAAGCCATCGTCGCCGATCGCCCTCCGCTCGCGCTGAAGACGGCGTCGGAAATCTATGCGCGCGAGCAGATCCTCCTCGCGCAATATCCCGACACCATCACCATGCCGCTCACGGCGTTTCGCATCGGCGATCTCGCGGTGGCCGGCTGGCCGAATGAAGTCTTCGCCATCTCCGGTCTCGCGATGAAAAAGGATTCGCCGATCAAGCCGATGTTCACCATCTCGCTGGCCAATGGCTGGTACGGTTATCTGCCCACGCCCGAGCAACACCCGCTCGGCGGTTATGAGACGTGGCGCTCACGCACGAGTTATCTCGAGGTCGGCGCCGAGCCGAAAATCCGGCAGGCGTTGCTGGAAGTGCTGGGACAGTTGGCGAAGCCGTAGCGGAGGCCACCCCGGCGCGTGAGACACTCCCTACAACTTTACCCGTTCCAACTCTTGCCATCCCATTTAATCACCCGCTCGATCATCGAGGCCACGTCATCGGAAAAGACGCGGAAGAGCGTTTCGCCCTTGTCGGCCGTGGAGAAGCGCGGGCGGCCGATGTGGCCGGGTTCGGAGCGCTCACGGGTGATCCATCCGCGCGAAGCGGGAGTGAAGGGCGTGCCGAAAGCCACCGGCGGAGCCTGCTTGTAATCGCCCACGAGGTGCGGCGCGAGGCGCAGCATCATCGACGTCTCCCATTCGCAGGCATGGCCCATCTCCCGTTGCACGATCGCCGGATCGGCATCCCACGGACGCGAGCCGAGGCTCCAGTAAGTCGCAAAAAGAAATAACACGTCGTCGAGTTCTCGATGGCGTTGCCGCAACTCGAAGATCGCCTGGCGGCCCGGCACGTCGTTCCCGCCATGCCCGTTCACGAAGAAGAAACGGCGGAATCCGTGATGGAGAAAATTCTCCGCCAACCCGTTGAGCATATCGAGATACACCCGTGGCGCGGCCGAAAGCGTTCCGGCAAAATCGAGATGATGTTCCGAATTTCCCAGCCACTGGAGCGGCGCAAACAGCGCCTTCTCTTCAAACCGCGGCACCACGCGCCGAATCACTTCCCCGAGTAACAGACTGTCGGTGAACACCGGCAGGTGATGCCCATGCTGTTCGAGCGCGGCCAGGGGAAAAATGATCGGCGTATCCTTTGGCAAAGCGGCCACCGCGGGCCAGGGAAGATCGACGAGTTGCATTACGTGATTTTGCCAAAGGAATTTGGCGCATGGCCAGCGGTTTGCAGGGCGGAGTATTTGAGTCGCATTGAAAAAGTATCCCGGTGCGAGCGCATTTCGAACACCCAACGCCCGCCTCCACCGCGATTCAGTGGGTTGGCCGTAAGACTCGTTTCGCGAGCCCGCGATAACAAGTAATTAACGAACGATATATGCAGCCATGGATCTGATCTTTCATGATCGGCGCGAGGCGGGGCGGATCCTCGCGTCGCACTTGCGCAACTACACCGGGCGCGAGGACGTCATCGTCCTCGGCCTGGCGCGGGGCGGCGTTCCCGTGGCTTTCGAGGTCGCACGGCAGATTGGTGTGCCGCTCGACGTCTTCGTCGTGCGCAAGCTCGGCGTGCCCGGCCATGAAGAACTCGCCATGGGAGCCATCGCCTCCGGTGGCGTGCGCGTGTTGAACCCATCGGTGATGCGCTGTCTCAACGAACCGGAACGCGCATTGGCGGCCAGCACCTTGGAACAGACACGCGAACTCACCCGGCGCGAGGCGGATTATCGCGAAGGCCGGTCGCCGCTCGCGCTCCGCGGCCAGACCGCCATCCTCGTGGATGACGGTCTGGCCACGGGTGCGAGCATGCGTGCCGCCATCGCGGCCCTGCGCCAGCAGGGCGTCGCCCGCATCGTGGTCGCGGTGCCCGTTGCCGCCCCCGAGATCTGCGAAGAGTTCGAAGATGAAGTCGATGAATTCATCTGCGCGAGCAAGCCGAGTTATTTCCATTCGGTCGGTGAATTCTACAAGGACTTCTCGCAAACCACGGATGAAGAAGTGCGCGAACTTCTCGCGCGCGCGGAAGCGGATTTGAAGGGGAAATAAGGGGGAGGTAGAACATCCAACGTCCAACATCGAACACCCAACATCCAATGGTCTGCTGCGGGACGCTTCGGGAAAAGGTTAACGTACCGTGGGGACCGACGTTTTGATCCCAAAACGAATCGGCGATGATTGCCGATCGCGCGCCGAGCCCTCCTGATCGGATGTTCGATGTTGGGTGTTCATTCCCCTCATTTGCGGTTAAACCTCCCCGATGCCCAAGCGCCCACCCCCCTCTTCCCCGCGCGTCGTCGTCATCGGCGGGGCGAACACCGACTTCCTCGTCCGCGCGCCGCGGTTGCCGCTCCCGGGTGAAACCGTGAATGGCGAGGAATTCGACCACGCCGAAGCCGGAGGCAAGGGCGCGAATCAGGCCGTGGCCGCGGCGCGCCTCGGTGCACGGGTCACCTTCGTCGGACGCGTGGGCGCCGATGATCGCGGACGCGCTCTGCTGCGCCGCCTCGCCGCCGAGGGCATCGACGGGCGGGACGTGGTCCGGGACCCTCGCAGTCACACCGGCGTCGCGCTAATCAGCGTCGACGCCGGCGGCGAGAAACAAATCCTCGTGTCTCCCGGCGCCAATCAGCGCCTCAGCGCGGCCGATGTGCGGCGCCCTGCCGTGGCTCGCGCTATCGCCGGCGCCGATGTCCTCATTCTCCAATTCGAAGTCCCCCTCACGGCCAGTCTCGCTGCTGCTCGCCTTGCTCATCGCGCCGGCGTTCCCATCGTCCTCGATCCAGCGCCGGCTTTGCGCAATCCGCCGCCGAATATCGCGAAACAGCTAACCGCGCTCTTGCGAACCGTCACCGTCCTGCGCGCCAACGAACACGAAGCCGAGGCCCTCACCGGCATCCGCGTGACGGACGGTTCCACCGCCCAAATAGCCGCCGAATATTTGCTCACCAAATTCGGCCTCCGCGCGACCGTCATCGCTGCGGGGCAAGGCAACCTCGCCGTCTGGCACGAGTCGGCGTCGGCCGTGCGCCGTCCCCCATCCACTGTTCCCCTCCGCACTTTCTACCTTCCCCGTCTGCGGGTGAAAGCCATCGACGCCACCGGCGCGGGTGACGCCTTCGCCGCGGCCCTGGCCGTGGCACTCGCTGAAGGACAACCGATTCCGAACGCCGCGCACTTCGCCAACGTCACAGCCGCTCTCGCGACCACCAAACTCGGGGCGCAACCGGCCCTGCCGACGCGGGCCGCGGTATTGAAATTCCTGCGGAGCGCCGTCACGAGCGAATAGGACACCGGCAACGAATTCGCGAGATGAATTCATTTGAGAGAACGCGGAAAACAAATGGGACAATCAGCAGATTACCTGCCGATTGTCCCATGAAGGATTGTTCCCTGTTTTATCGAGCGGGTTCCTCGGGCTGTCGGCTGGCAGCTTACTTGGCCGGCGAAGCGTTCCAGACCTTGATGTCGTCGAAGAGGCCGCTCTTGCCGGAGACACCGAGTTCGATCTTGGACTTGGTCTCGTGGCCGATGCCCGGCGACTTGAAGTAGGCGACCGGCGTGCCGTCGATGGTCACGCGCATTTGTTCACCCACGGTCTCGACGACGAGCGTGTACCACTTGCCCTGCTCGAGCTTGTGCGCGAGCGGGAAGCTGATGGTGTGGGTCGAGAGGAGCTTGCCGATCTCCTCCTTGTTCTTGACCGGGTCTTTGCGGAGCTCGATAAGCTGGTTGCTCTGCGTGCCGTCGCGCTCGTCGAGGATTTTCACCTGGTCGAGGAGGACCTGGGCGCGGCAAAGATGGCCGTAGTGCGAGCCAGTGAATTTGCGGTCGTCGAACTCGACGTCCATCAGGGTGTTGCCTTCAAAACGGATCTTCACTTCGACGACGCTGTCCTTGGTGGGCAATTCGAGGCCGTAGACGGCAGCGTGCTTGGTGACCGCCGGCTTGCCGTCCTGCGCGGGGACGTCCTGATCGCGGGTTTGGGTGCCCTTGAGGACGCCGTTTTCAAAGGTGAAAGTGTCGACCACGCGATGCCACTTCGCATCGTGGGTGGTGCCATTGAAATCATCGGAGAAGAGCAACTCGCCTTTCTTGGCGATGGACTCTTTCGGAATCTCCGGAAGCTGGGCGGCGAAAGCAGCAGACGAAAGGAGAGCAAGGGTCAGGAGGGTGTGGAAACGCATGGGGAGTAGAGTGTGAGGGAGCGAAGCTTTAGCGCGCCGATTTGTTAGGGACAATGTCCGAATTCGCTGGGAAATGAGGTGATCAGGAAAGCGACGCCGCGTCCTTGCGATGCTGCATGCCGCGGATGACGGTGAGCAGCAATTGCAGACGGCGTTGGGCGCGACGCTCCGCGGCACCCTGCAGGCCAATTAACGCGCTTTGCAGTAGGAAACACGGAAACAACGCATTCACCAATCCCGGCGAAAGGTGGGAATGGAAGATCACAGCCGCCAGGAATCCGGCGACGAGCCAGAAGACAATATTTAGGAACAGGTATTGACCCCAAATGCCACTTTGCGCGTCGCGATTGAGTTCAAGCATGGCCTTGAGTTCATCGGGTAGCGGGTCGGGAAACGAAGCGGGCTGGGTTGGAGAAGACATAGACATTCCGGGGTTGAATTCCGAGTCTGAGCGTGCCGCGCCAACCTCGTGGAGACGAGGAGAAAGGGTGGCGGCGAATCGCTGGGGAGCGCGCCCGTCCCGGGTGCTGGTTTCGGCGTCTCGCCGAAACGAACTTTGATTCGCTGACGATTCAAAGTTCTCGTGCAGCCGAGCGGGATGGAAGTCCGCGACGGCGGGACGCCGTTGCCAGCACGCGGGACGCATGCGCTCCCCGGAGCTCTGTCGCGCCGCGCCTTACTTTGGCAGTGCGTCGAATTCCGCCTTCAGCTTTTTGCCGCGTTCAGGATTCACCATTTGCATATAGGCGATCATGCCGCCGACCCAGGCGGCGAAGTGCGGGTGCTGTTCGCGGTTTTGCGCGGCGAGCCCTTCGGTCTTCGCCCGGTGCAGAATGGCCCGCAGGCGGCGCACGGTTTCGCGCGGAACGTTGGGGCGTTTGTTGACGACGATGCCGGTGACCGTCTGCTGCGCGCTCGGACGCTGCACGCGCGTCTTGGTTTCGTTGACCGTGAAGTTTTCTTCCTGCGCGATGTGGCGAAGGCGGGCGAGGATCCAGGCGGTTTTCTGCGCGGGTGCGCCGCTGGTGGAAAAGGTCAGGTCGTCGGCGTAGCGCGTGTAATCCCAGCCGAGCTTGCGGGCGAGTCCGGTGAGGCGGGCGTCGAGGCCACGCGCGGCGAGATTGGAAAGCGCGGGACTGGTGCAGGCGCCCTGCGGCAAGGCGCGAGGGCCAGTCGCGACGTGCAACTCACGGCCGGCGTAAGTCACGCGCTGGCGCGGGCACTCGGTGCAGAGCAGCGCGAGGATGGTGGCGACGGCGGGCGAGTAGCCGAGTTCTTGAAAGATACCCTTCACCCGCGGGAAGGTGATCGTCGGGAAGAAGTTCTTCAGATCGGCATTCACCACCACATCGCGGCGGACGTGTGGCACGGCGTTGCTCATCGTGCCGCGATGGGCGACGAATCCATGGGCGGCCTCGTGCAGCGGAATGCGATCCAGGATGTTGAGCTTGATCCAGAGCTGGCACCGCGCCATCTCGCGGTGCGGCGCGGCGAGCTCGCGGGTGCCGCCGGATTTCTTGGGAATGGTGAACCGCACGTAATGCGTGACGGCACACGCCTCGCTGTGAAAGGCGAGCCAGCGCAGACGCGAAATTTCGAGGTCGAGCACTTTGGCGACATCGCCGGAAGTGGCCAGCACCGGCAGGTTAAGCTGCTGGAGCTTCTCGACATTCGCCCGGCGATCCGCGAGGCCGCCGGAGACGCCACGGCCGAGGAAAATGATATCGGTGGCGCGCCGCTGCGCGACGGCCTCGGCGTGCTTCCGTTGGCGTTCGGCGGACTCGGCGATCTTCTGTTCCTTGCGCCGGCGACGTTCCTCCTGGTCCGCGGCAACGGCGTGGTCGGCCACATTGCCGATACCGGCGAGATCGGGCCGCAGCTCGGCCATCTTCGCGCCCACATCATGAATCTCCACGAGTTGCTCGGGCGTGAGCAGACCTTGCGCGACCATCGCGCGATCGATGAGCAAGGTGCGCGGCTGGGTGGGCGCGGGAATCTGGTCGCGCCGGTCATAATTGACACTCGCCCAATTCCACTTGATGCCGCGCGCCTGTTTCTTCGCTTCTTCGGCGCTCACCGGCGTGAACTGGCCGGCGTCGAGATTCAGCGTTGTGCTCCGCGGAGGTGCCGAGCGCGGCGGCGACGGTTGGGCCGGCCGAGCGGCTCCAGCGGCCGGAGGGATCGGCGGTGGCGCGCCGGGCGTGTATGGCCGATCCCCCGGACGCGGTACCGGAGGAGGCGGAGACGATCGCCGGGGTTGGGGCTTCGAGCCTTTGAAAAGCTGCCTCAAGAGCACGACGAGGGCTCCAGCAATGGCGCCAAGGGGAATCATGAAACTCGCGTCGAGGAGAAGAAGGAGAGTGGCGGGTGGTCTCACTGACTACTCGCTCAGGACCGAGACCGTTAACCAAGGCACCGCCCGCTACCGTCGTGGGCGGAACCCTTGGGTTGTCTTGGCCGCCCGCGACGGTAGCGGGCGGTGCCAAACGAACAACGGCCTTGGGGAAGCATGGCTGGGCAAACGCAACCGCGGCGGAACGCCGCAGCATGGTGGTCTCAGTGAAGACCAGCCCGCCACTCTCAAATCGTCTTTACCTCACGCGCCTCCTTTCTCGCCAGCTTGCGCGCGGAGGCGGGCAAACCATTCGTCGTTTCCACCGGTGGAGGGCGTCTGATTCAAAGCGAGCCAGCGCAAGGCCAGCAAATGCCGGCACGGACCCATCCGAATGCCCGCGCGTTGATGATGCCCGCATAGGCAGCGTCCACGCTTGATCCGGCCATCGGTATCGACGAGGACCTCGACCGGCTTGGACTCGACCTTGCCGGTGAAAATAAAACCGCCACTCGGCGCGGCGACGGTGCTTTCGACGATCGCGCGCTTGCGCACGAGCAAATCGTGCATGGCGGCGAATTCCGGATTCTCCGGCCCGAGCTCGGCCTCGCCGAGGACGCGCGGCATGATCTGCCGCCAGCGATACAAGCCCGCGTCGAGATCGGCGATGAGCTGACCGGTATGGGCGAGATGCTTCAACGCCGAAGCGACGAAGGAAGGCGGATGATTCACCGCGCGGACGATGTCGTTGAAAGATTGCGCGCGAACGGTGCGCATGTGCTGCGCCACGGTCTCGATCTGCACCGCGCTGGCCGGCGCGGGCGGTGCGAGCATGTCGAGCGCGGAGCCGTGCGTCCAATCGTTCGCCGTCCAGCCGCTGAGGCCGAGGGTGAGCCGCATCTCGCCCATGCGCGCCACCCAGAAGCTCGGGAAGCCGGTGCCGAGCAGGTAGACATCCACGCTCTCGATCATAGGCAACAGTCGCGCGAGCGCGAGCAAGCGCTGGCGTCCCCAGATGCGCACGGGCTCGGCCCAATCCGCTTCGGCCGTGGCGCCGTAAACCGGGATGCGCGTCTCCCACGGCTCGAGGACGAGCGTGAGGCCTCCGCCGTGACGCTCGAAGCGCAAGGCGCGTGGACTGGTGCGGGCGCGATGGCGCTTCAGCCACACCATCACGGAGTAAAGCGCTTCGCGGGTCAGCGTGACGCGGCGCATCGGCAGCGTCATCGCGCTTTGCAATTGCATGAAGCCGCGCAGCCAGCCATCGGGAAGATCGATCTTTTCCTCGCGATATTCCATGCGCCCGTGCGTGGCCACGTCGAAACCTTGCGGGTCCACGCGGAAACGCGTTTCGCGATAGGAGCGCAGCGCCTGGAACTCGTGATAGAGATCCCACGAGTAATCGACATTGGTTGTGCCGAGCTGGAGCTGCTCGCTCGGGCCGAAGCCATCGTCGCGATTCACGGTCAGGCAGCCGTAGCTCGATTCATCCGCGCTGAAGCACTCGAAAAAGACCACGTCGTTGGCCACCGTCACCACGGGATCACACGGCATGAGCAGCCGCCAGAGCTCCATGTCCGTCTGGCGCAAATGGTCGGCGTATTTTCGGCGGGCATCCCAATATTGATTGAGGAGGCGATGGTGCTGGCGTTCGAAATCCGGCGGCAGCGGCACCCGGCTTTTGGCGTAAACGTCGGCCTTGGCCTGCTTCAACGCTTCGCTGCGGACATTGCGCACGCGAGCGGCCTCGGAAGCTTTCCACGCCTCGTAAGCGCTTTTGTCGCGCTTCTTGTAGCGGTGGTCGCTGATGACGACATCGTGCAGCGCCGAGATGGCCTCACGAAAGCGCAAGGTGTGACGCAATGCGGCATCAAAGGCCACCGGTTCGCGGGAGAGATTCGGAGAGAATGAGAGCGAGCCGTCGGTGAGCGCACTGCGGCCGAGGTAGGCAAAGGAAAGGTTCATGCCGTCGCCGCCTCCGTGGTGAATTTCAATTCCGGCAAGTTCGCCCGCACTGCATCGATCAGCTCGGGGCGTTGCGCAAGCAGGGTCATGACCGACGCGAGACCGACGCGCATTTCCGGACCGCGCACGCTGCGGATGGCCACCACCAGCACGGGCAGCAGCGCCGGCGAGCGCGCGGGTTCGGCGGCAATCGCTTCCGCGAGCTGTCGCACGGCCTTGGCTTTCTGACGTCCGCCACGATGCACGCCGAGCAGCACCGCGGACCAGACTTGCGCGAGGCGATCGGGATCGGGTTGACGCTCGCGGCGCTCGAGTTCGTCGACCATCTTCAGCCGCAAATCTTCAAAAGGTGTCTCGGCGAGCCGGCTCCACAGCGCGGAGTCGCGGTAGCCGAGCGAACCTTCGGCCACGAGCCAGGTCCACGCGGCCGCGCGGGTTTCCGGCAGGAGGCTGTCGAAAAAGCGGCTCACCGCATTGAGGTTGTAAGCCTCCGCGGTGCCGAGGCGAGCGAGCGTCCAGGTAGCGATTTCACCGGCGACCACGGCGCATTGCGCGGAGGCCAACGCGGCCAGAGCCGGAGTCACATCGGGAGAAATCGAGCGCGCTTGCAGGAAACGGAAACCGAGCTTCGCCACCGGTACCGGCCTGGCGCACGTGAGCTCGATGCACTGCGCGAGCGCGAGGCGTTCCCCGGTCACGTGCTTTTCGAAAGCGGCGCACAGGGTAGCGAGCGCGGTCAGATTCTTCGTGCGCAACAGGTCCAGCCACGTGGTGACGGAAAGCTTCTCCAGGCCACTCTGCGTTTCGAAAAGCTCCGCGCCGAATTGCTGCACACGCTCGTCTTCATGATCGAGCAAGGCGAGCAATTCCACTGGGGTGAGCTCGAGCGATTTACCAACCCGCCGGAACATCTCCATCGCCCACATGCGCACGAGTTGCGAGTGCGCGCCGATGATCACTCCATGCAACACCCGCGCGGCTTCGGGCGTTTCCCAGGCTTTGGCAAAACGCGGTGCGGCTTTTAACTCAGCAAGCGAGTGCCCCTCGGCGAGGCCGATGTGATCGGGCTTGAAGGCCAGCGCCTCACTACCGCGGAAGCAGATGTTCAGCAGCGACCAGCTATCGAGGATGTGCTCCCCCTTCTCCAGGTCTTCGTCGCGATAATGCTTCAACGCCGGCGCGATAGCCGCGGGATAGTCCGCGGGCTGTCGATAACCGAGCCAGCGGAAAAAGCGCCACACCCGGCGGTGCAGATAGTAACGCGTGCGTTGCGAGAAGAGACGCCCGTGGCGCGGCATGCGCATGGGCTCCTGTCGCGTGATCATCTTGCGCGCGCGATAGTCGTAAGTGGAGACGGTGCGCGTCTGGCCATCGAGGGGGATGGTATCGCGTGGCGTGGCGAGGCGCTCTGTCGTGTAAGATTGACGCGTCGCGCGATCCCAATGCCATTTCTGGCGACGGACGCGGCGGACGAGCGTATCGAACGCCGCGAGAAAGGCGCCCATCAGCTCGGTATCCTTGTTTTCCTCGGCTTGCTTGAAGAGGCGCTTCACGATGGGCTGGTGCCCGGGGCAACTCAGCGGGAGATCGAGATAAGCGAAGATCTGCTGTCTCGCCCAGGGACGTGGGTCCTTCTTCCAGCGATCGGCAAAGCTGGCGAGCCACTTCGCGGAGGTGACGCCGCGCAAGGCTTCGAGGAATCTCGCGTCCTGCGACGCGAAACAATCCTCGACCAGAAGCATGGAGCTGCGGCTGTTCTCCGGGGTGGAAGGCATCGACTTCGGCAGGCTGCCGCTACCCGTACGGGAGTGTCAAGCGCATGGCTGTGAATTTGAGCGCCCGTGCGCCCTGAGGTGGCTCATTCTGTGGCAGCGGTCTCTCGCTGTCGACGGATAGGAGAAATAGGAAGAATAGGAGTTATAGGAGTCCCACCATTCCTATTCTTCCTATTTCTCCTATTCCTCCTATCCGCCGACGGTCATGCCCGTCCTATCCCGCGTAGGCGCGCTGCAGCTCTGCGATATCGATCTTGTCCATTTCCATGATGGCGGCGAAGACCCGCCGGCAGGCGGCGCTGTTGTGGTCGAGGAGCAAGGCCGGCACCAGCTTCGGCACCACCTGCCAGGAAAAACCAAATTTGTCTTCCACCCAGCCGCAGCGCTGCGCGGTGGGATCGCCATCGACGCCGAGCTTCTCCCAGTAGTAGTCGATCTCGGCCTGATCCTCGCACATGACCTGCAACGAAACAGCCGGGCTGAACTGGAATTGCGGCCCGCCATTGAGCGCGGTGAAGGGCTGGCCATTCAGCTCGAAGGCCACGGTCAACACTGTCCCCGCTTTCTTCCCGTGGATTTCGTTTCCTTCGTCCGGGTAATAGGTGATGGCGGTGATCTTCGAGTTCTTGAAGATGCCAACGTAGTAGCGGGCGGCTTCTTCGGCCTGGGTGTCAAACCAGAGGCAGGGAACGATGGTCGTAGTCATGATCGGGAATGGCTCGTTGAGGCGGTGGAGGTTAGTTATTCCAATCCGTGACGAACGGAAACCTCCTCTTGGGACATCCGCCCGGTGATTTGCGTTCGCGTTTCCAAAGATTTCGGGGAAAGATCGCTGTATGAAGGCCCTCCCCCGCCGACAATTTCTGCAAACCGCCGCATCTGCGGCGGTGGGCGTGACGCTGGCCAGCGCGGTGCGCGGTGAAGAAACACCGCCGCCAGCCCAGGAAACGTCCTCATCGTTTTCCTTTCCGCTCCTGGGCGATCTGCATTTCGACAAGCTGGAGCATCACGACATGGAGTGGTTGGATCGCAACAAGAAAGGAGACCTCGGTCAGATCAAAAACTACTCGCGGATTACCGCGGAGATCATGCCCAAGCTCTTCGGCGCGGTCCGGGAAACGGTCGCAGATTTGAACCGGGATGCCGCGACCCGGGTCCCCTTCGTTCTCCAGGTCGGCGACCTCGTGGAAGGATTGTGCGGGAGCGAAGAGCGCGCCGTACGGCAGAACCAGGAAGCCCTGGATTTCGTTCGCGGCGCACAGTTGGGAGTGCCCTTCGTCTTTGCCAAGGGCAACCACGATGTGACTGGCGACGGCGCGCCGGAGGCATTTGCGGAGGTATGCCACCGATTTCTCGGCGAGCAGGCCGTGAATTTCACCGGCGACGGGAAACCGAAAACGGCGGCGAACTATACGATCGAGCATGGGAGCGCCCTGTTTTGCTTTTTCGACGCCTACGACACGCAGAGTCTCGCCTCGCTGGAAGCGGCGCTGGCGAAGCGGACCGCACGCCATTGTTTCGTGATCATTCACCCGCCGGTCGTGCCGTACGGGGCGCGGGCGACGTGGAATATTTACGGGGCCGCGCGCGACAAGGCGAAGCGGGAGAAATTGCTCGAGATGCTGGGCCGGCAGAATGCGTTTGTCCTTGGCGGACACATCCACCGGTTCAACACGCTGACCCGCACCACGGCGGGGGGCGGAAGATTTGTGCAACTGGCGGTGAGCAGCGTCATCAACGCAGCCGGCACCAAGGCCAAGGATGCGCTCTCCGGCGTCGGGGATTACAATGGCGATCAGGTACGGGTGGAACCGGCATTTTCGCCGGATACGGAAGCCGCCCGCCGCGCGGTTTACGACGAAGAGCGCCCGCTTGTGACATCATTCGAGTACGCGGACCTGCCGGGGCATGCCGTGGTCGACGTGACGACCGCTCGCGTGACTGCGCGAATCTATGCGGGAGCGAGCCGGGAACTGTGGCGCGCAGTCGATCTCACGGCATTAATGGGATAGCGCACGGAACGCAGATTTTACGAGAATACCACTGGGCAGAAGCGGACCAGTGGAGTATGAGCGGTGCCCCGTTTTCAGTCCGTGCGTCACGTTCTGAGCGAATTTTATTTGTGAGATTCCGTCTGCATCCGAAACAACTCCTCCGGCAAGCATGGCTTCGTTTGCGCCAGTTGCGCGACGCGCCGCATGCGGTCGCCGGAGGGCTGGCCATTGGCGTCTTCTGGGGATTCACGCCGCTGACGGGGCTCAAGACATTGCTGTCCATTTTCACGGCGTGGATAACGCGCTGCAGCAAGATCCCGGCGGTCATCGCCGTGACGCTGCACGACATTTTGATCCCGGTGTGGCCGATCATCCTCCGCTGGGAATACGATCTCGGCTTTTGGATCCTGAATCGGCCGCACCGTTTTCCGCCCAAGCTGGGGATTGGCAAGATTCACATGTCCGAGTTGCTGCAGTGGAAGACGCTCGGCGTGCTGTGGCCGACGTTCGTCGGGTCGGTGGTGATCGGCGTGCCGATCGCACTGGTCACTTACTGGATCGTGAAGTGGGCGCTGGAGCGTTACGAGAGCAAGCATCACCGGCACCTCACGCCGCCGGCTTAGTCGGTTTCCGGGCGCCGCGAGCTTTCGAGGACTTTCCCCTGCACGAGGATGCCGAACAGTGCGAGGGCGAGAAAGGCCACGGACGCCACCTGATGGCTCAGCGCGAACGGGTGGATGATGAGATGCGCGCCGCTAATCGAGGAGAGAATGATCAGCGCCCAATTGAAAACGACATACATGAGGAGCGCGCCGATCACGCCGCCGATGAGAAACGAGACCCACGAACTTTCCGGCGACTGCAATTCCCACGATCGCAGGGCGGTCATCAGGAAATAGCCGCCGGAGAGGAAGCCGGCGATGCCGATGGCCATCTTCTGCACGAAGATGGCGATGATGGCGCCGATCAGACCCAGGATGAGCCCGGCGATGAGCGCCCAGTCCGGCTGATGCGGAAAGAGAACGGTCGCCGCCTCGAGGCCGACGACAAAGCCCACCGCGCCGACGAAGAGCCAGAAGAGTTTGCGGCCGAAGAAGAGCAGGACGAGCCCCACGCCGAGCGCGGCCACGGGTGGGAGTGAGGCCAACTGGTCGGGAAGATGGTGGTGGTGCGCGGACATGATCCTGGCCATGGAGAACGTGGGACCGCTAGAAGGGCAACGTTATTCAGACGCCCGGCCACGAACGGAATTCAAAACCACGGGCTGCCGACAGGTCACCAATCCTCGGGATGAAAACTCAACAAGCGGCGAAGAAGGTGGTGGAGCGGATGACGCTCGGCGTGGTGGTGTTCGCGAACGACTCGGGTCGGGCGCTCGACCGTGACGTGCGTCACCGGAGCCTCCGCGGGGCCGGATCCATCATCGGCAATTTCATCTGGTTGCGTCGCCTGTTCGTAGTCGTCGGCCAACACGATCGTGTTCGGCCGCTTCACAATGACTTTTGTTTGTGCGGTCGCAGGCTGGGAAGCCGGTTTGGCAGCTTCGATGACCACGGGCGCCGGAGTGGTAGCAGGCGCACGCGTTTTGGCGGCGTCTGCTTTTTCGAGATTCTGGAGAAATTGGCGGTCGGCTTCTTCCGTCGAACCGGGCGCGTTGGTCGGCGCGGCGGTCACATGGAGAGCCGGGGGCAGAACCGTCAGGAGGACGAGGGAAAGGATCTGCTTTTTCATGTGCGTTCAGGATTCGAGAGGGCCGGAAAAGACCTTCTCCAATCTGAATCGCACCCCGTTGCGCCGACGGTCGGAAAGGAGCGTCAAGAGAACGCGAAGGGTGTCACCTTACTGAAAACACTTCCACAACTCCTCGGCGAAGAGGCGGTGACCGCGGTCGTCGGGGTGGTTAATCGTGTTGTGCAAGAGTGTGAGATACGGAATCCCTTCCTTGGCGAGATGTTCCCAGCGCGCCGAGGCGTCGGCGAGGCCGACCTGGTGTTTGCTGGCAAATTCGCGCAGGCCGAGCACGTAGGGGCGGTGCTCCGTTTCACGCATCGATTTGAAGCCCATCATGCGCCACATGGTGAAGTGCGGCGTGATGAGGATGACTTCGGCACCGGTCGGTTCGAGACGCTTGAGAATTTCGCTGTAGCTCTCCTCCACTCCCGCGGGATTGAGCCCGGCATCGTTGACGAACTCGATGGTGACGAGGTCGGGCTTCGCGGCCACAACACGATCGAAGCGCGCGGGATTTTCCGCACCGTGCAGGTTCCGGTAGGGATGTTTTTCCGGATCGAGCCACTGGCGGCTGTTCGAACCGCCGGCGCTGATATTCTGCACGTCGATCTTCGCCTGGGGAAAGCGTTCGCGCAGGCCTGCGGCGAAGACGTCGACATAACGCGTCTCGGGTTTGGAAGCGTTGCCACCCGCGGTCACGGAATCACCGAGGCAGACGATGGTCACGGGTTGGCCGGCCTTGAGCTTGGCGAGCGTTTTCGGAATCCGTCCGGGCGTGCTGGCGGTGACGGCTTGCGCGGGCGATTCGAGAATGGGATAAACGTCGTCGTTGGTGATGGTCTTCACGCCGTGGTCGACGAAGACGTGCGCGATGGCGGTGCAACCCGGATCGGCCTCCGGCGGCACGGGCACGCTGATATGCGGCTCGCCTTGCTTCAGAGAGACCTTGCCGCTCGGGTCGACTTGCACGGTATCCAGGCGCCGCAGCGAAACCCGGTAGCTGGCGTAGACGGTATCATTGGCCGTAACCCGGCTCTTCGGACCGAGGCCCACGTGACCCCATTCGGAGTCGACGAGATAATCGTCCCCTTCCTTGAGCAAATCGCCGCCTTTGGTCGCGCGGATCTCGAGCGAACCAGGAACGAAAGACCCAGCGGCGTTGACGTCGCGGGCATTGCAGCCCCGAAGGCGCGTGCCCTTGGCCCAGCCGGCGGGTTTGTCGGTGGAAAGCTTCAGCGCCTCGTCGGTCACCGATTGAACCGGAGCCGGTGCGATGTTGAGCGTCGCGGCTTGCTTGACCGCGACCTTGTGACCGGCGACGTCCGCGTCCCCGGCGGCGACGGTCAGCGTGGTGCCCTGTGCCGCGAAATCCACGGCGTGAAGGGTGGCGATGGAAAGGGACAGGACAGCAGCCGCGAGCAGCAGGGGTTTCATGGAATAACGAATGAGGGAGGCGGGAGAGTAACCGCCGGAATCCGCGCGCCTTAGCCGCGGCTCAAGGCTTTTTGGCGACCGCCGCGTCGAGAGTGCGGATAAATTCCCGGGTCCCCTCGGGCTGCGGCGTGTCGGTGAGTTTCCAGCCATCGACGCCGCGCAGAACAATCACCGGATTGTCCCCCGCAGGACCCATCTGCACGTGATTGAGCTGCACGTTCGAGGCATCGTCGAAAACCATGACGGAGCGAAAATCTTTCGCCGTGGCGCGCAGGGTGACGTTTTCGAAAGTGATGCCTTCCGCGTGCCGCACATAAAAACCCCAGGCCGGCAGTTCGCCGAACATCGAGAACTCCGGGTAGCGGTCTTCCTGCTCGGGCACCGAGGCGAGATTTTCCAGCGGAAGATTCGCGATCTCACGACGACCGCCACCCGCGGTGGTGATCGTGATGTTCTTCAACGAAACATTCGCCACGCGATGACCGGGCAGGCCGGTGATGGACGAAGGAAAAAGATTGTGCGCTCCCCGGACCGCCGGACCGGCCAGTGGATAACCCGCGTCCGGCGCCGTCGCGGGAATCTCCACGGTGACGTTGCTGATGCGCACATCGCGGATGCTGCCGGGACCGGTGTCGCGCTGGCGATTGCCGAGGCGGATGAAAATGGCGCCGCCGGTGTTTTTCGCATCCACATCGGAAACCTCCACGTCCTGCATGGCCGCGCCGTCCACGCTCTCGAGCGCAATCGCGGAGCGAAACGTGTCGTGAATGTGCAACCGATGCGCCTGGATGTGCTTGAACCCGCCGCGCGAACTCGTCCCCAGCTTGAAGGCATTCGCGCTCGAACGTACGGTGCAGTCTTCCACCACGATGTCCGTGCAAGCATGGCGCTCGCCTGATTTCAAACAAATCCCATCGTCCGCACTGTCGATGTCGCAATTGGTGACATGCGCGCGGTGGCAATCAACCAGATCGAGCCCGTCGTTATTCCAATAAGCCGTACTCCGCACCGTCACGTGATCGAGGGTGACATCCTCGCAGGTGAGATAAGTCTGCACCCAACAGGAGGAATTTTTCAGCGTGATGCCTTTCAGCGTCACGCCGTGACACTCGAGCAGTTCGATGAGTTGCGGGCGGTTCTGTTCCGCCGGCCGATGACTGGCCAGCGGATCGACGATCTTCTTTTCCTGCACGAGCCGCATCACATCCGCGGCCAGTGCGGTGCCCTGGCCATCGATCACCCCGTCACCCACGATAGCGATGTTATGCTGCCGGCGAGCTTCGATCAGCGCCAACCAACGGTTCTTGGTGTAGTCCGCTTGCTGGGGACTGCCGAGCAGCGTGGCGCCCTTGTCGATCTGCAATGTCACCCCGCTTTTCAAAATCACCGTGCCGCTGAGGTAAGTGCCCGTGGCGAGACGCACCGTTCCACCAACCTTCGCCGCGGCATCGATCGCGCGTTGCAAGGCGGCGGTGTCCTTTGTTTTGCCATCGCCCACCGCGCCGTATTGCCGGGGATCCAAGGTGGCCGCGGCGAACGCCGAGCAGCCTGCGGCGAGCAGGATCAGCCCGGCGAGGAAGGAAAGAGAGCGCATGGGTGTGCCTATACCCCAACGCCATTCGCGAGGGAATAGCGAGCCTGACCAGCGCTGGCTCGCGCTTTCTGCCCCCACGGTTGACCTGCCGGAGGCAATCGGGCACCGTCCCCAGCATGATGAACCTCCGCCGCTGGCTTACCGTCGTTGTCTTCACCCTCTCCGCAGTGTTGGCGCAGGCGGCGAGCCCCGCCGACGAAGCGGCCGAGGCGATTACCAATGACCTTTTTGCGCAACTGGATCGCGTCATCGATGTGGTGCAGACCGTGAAGGACGAGGATTCCGCCAACAAGGCGGCGGACCAGTTGAAGGTGATCGAGGACAAGCTGCGCAAGATCAACGAACAGATCCGGACCGCGGAGCAGCCGAGCAAAGAGGAGAGCGTCCACATGATGGAGCAGTTGAAGAAGAAGCTGCCGGAATTCCGGACCCGCCTCAACGCGACGAAAGATCAGATTCACGCGGCCGGCCCGGCTGCGGCCGCGACCGTGGGCAAAGCCGTGAACTCGATCTTCCAGACCCTGCAAGCTTTTGGAGAAAACGTGGGGAACCGCCCGCCTCAGCCGGCCACCGGCAAGTAACCAATAGCGGCGGCGCTCAGGGGCGGTTTCCTGGAAAAATCCTGTCCCGCGAGGTGGTGGCCGACACCGCGGGCGCTTCGCACCGGGAGTTTTTGGGTCAGCGACTTGGAAGTCGCCGCTCCCAGTCGCCCGTGCACGACCGCCTCCGAATGCGCAACCGGGAAAGATGGTCCGAATATCGACCGCCGCTGCAACTTACGTCGTCACCACCAGCACCGGGCACGGTGCATTGGCGATGACCGTCGAGACGCTCTCGCCGAAATGCAGGGTCTCACCAGGGCGCGGCTTCGAGCCGAGGACGATGAGTTGATGCCCGCCCTCCACCGCTTCGTTGAGGATGGAGTTTTCCTTCATCGGGCCGGAGAGAATCTTCGTCACCACGTGCACGGATTCGCGATCCGCCAGCGAGACCATGTCCTCGATGATCGCGCGGCCGCTGCGCGGTAACTCTCCGGCGCGATACTGCAGTTCGCTGGTCATCTTGGGCAGCGACACATGCAGAGCAGTAACCGCCGCATTGCAACCTTTGGCAATGGCCACCGCGACCTCCGCACCGAAGCGCGAAAAATCGGCGCCAGTGGTGGGCACGAGAATCCGGCGCAACGGCTCACCGAGTTTCGCGCGATGACTTTCGTGACAGCAAAAAATGGCGATCGCGCCTTTGAAATCACGCACGATCTTTTCCACGCTGGCCGGGAATTTCGAGGAGCCGTCGAGCAGATATCCCCCCACCGCCAGGTAGATGAGTTCGTAGCTGTTCTTCGCTTCGGTCAAAATGCTGTCGGCCATCGGGTCTTCTCCTCCATGGGCGCGCTTTTTCGCCGGCATGAGGGTGATCAAATCCTGAATGCGGAGTTGCTGCGTGTGCGCCGCGTGGGCGGCGGCATCGAGCGGGTCGCGTTCGGGAGGATGCTCCTTCATCTCCTTTTCCTCGCGCACTTCGATTTTGTGCGCAGCGCCACTGGCCGATTCGAGCAGGCGTTTCGACGGCGAAAAGGCTTCTTCCGGGCGGCTATCGGCTTCCCCCGTTTCCATGATGGTCGCCGAGAGATGACGCGAGCCGATCAACCAACCCGCGAGCATTGCGGCAAACTCGCCCGCGGCGCTGCGATCGACCGCGACCAAGGCGCGCTGGAGCCGCGGGATGATGTCTTTTTTTTCCTTATCCTCCGCCTCCATGCGTTTCTTTTCTTCCTCGCGCAAGGGCACGTGCGCCAGCGCCCAGCGCAACAGGGGCGGCATGCAGAGCGTGGTCACGACGGCCATGACCACGATGAGCGTGAAGAGCTTCTGGTCGAGCACGCCCATGCTCAGGCCGACGGTGGCGAGGATCACTTCGGTCGAGCCGCGGGCATTCATCGCGAAGGCCACGGCCAGCGATTCCATGTTGTGCAAGCGGCCCACCAACCCGCCGACATAACAGCCACCGAGCTTGCCCAGGCTGGCGACGGCGATGAGTAAGAGCGCCAGCCCCAGCAAGTGCGGATCGTGCAGCACCTTGAGATCGATGGAGAGACCCGCGACGCCGAAGAAGACCGGCATGAAGAGCGCGACGATGAGGCCGCGCAATTCCTCCTGGATGTGCTTCGTGAGAATCGGGGATTGGCCGATCATGATGCCGGCGACAAACGCTCCCAGCACCGTGTGCACGCCGATCGCATTCGTGATCAGCGCCAGGACGATCATTACCGCGAGGATGAGGCTGATGACCGGCATCTCGATGGTGAAATGGTCGTTCGTCCAGCGAATGAGGCGCGCGATCCAGCGGCGTCCAATGGTGAGGCAGAAAGCGAGGAAGACGATCGTGCCCAGCACGCTGATCAACACCGGACCGAGGACGATCTTGCCCTTCGCCGCCAGACCACCGATCAGCGCGAGGATCGTCCACCCGGCGGTGTCATCGAGAATCGCCGTCGCCATGATGATCTGCCCGAGATTGCGCCGGAGGAAATCGACTTCCTGGAGCACCGCGGCGACGATCTTCACCGAGGAAATGGAAAGCGCCGTGGCAAGGAAGAGCGCGGTAATGAGGCGCCGGTTCGGATCGGGCAGCAGGTCCTGCGGCAGGAATTCACCGAGCAGGAAACCGCACGTAAAAGGGAAGGCAATGCCCGCGATGGAAGTCACGGCCGCGGTGCGCCGCACACGCTTCACGAGGGCGAGGTCCGTCTCCATGCCCGTGACGAGCAGGAGCATGAGCACGCCCAATTCGGAAACCGCGCTGAGCATCTGTCGCTGCGAGGATTGGGTCGGGAAAATGAGCGCGTGCGCCTCCGGCCAGATGGTGCCGAAAACGCTCGGCCCGAGGATGATGCCCGCCAGCAGTTGCCCCATCACAGCCGGCTGCTTGATCCGCTGCATCAGCTCTCCCAGCAACCGCCCGATGACGATGAGCAACGCCACCTGGGCAAAGAAGAAGAGCACGGCGTCGTTGCCGTGAGGAGCCGCCGCGGCCAGGGTTTGCAGTTGGAGGTTGAGCGCTGCCATCAAATGTCAGGGAGCGGGATGTCAGCAGTACTTTCGGCGAATTCCTACAACTTTAATCGTAGATTGTTCCGATGTCGACCGATTGAGGGCACCAAAGACTCGCTCCGGACAGGGCGCAGCACCGCATAAAACTTCCCATCAAGCGGTTGCGGCTCCGAAAAAATCGCCCCTCCCCGCTCTGGTGGACGCTAGAAATTTACGATATTTCTGCTCACCATACGGGCCAGGCGCCGCTTTCCTTTTCATCGCTCGGCTTTGGAGTGGAGACGCGTAACGAATAGCCCCCGGCGCGCCAACCTCAGCATTACCCACATCTTTTCTCGGATTTAGGACCAGGGGTAATACGGCCGTAGCTCACTGGGAGGGGCGACTTCCTAGAAAAAACCCTGCGTCGCGGAGCGACGCCCTCAAAGAGAGGCGCTGCGCGCATCGGTTTTCGGTCAGCGACTAGGAAGTCGCCGCTCCCAGTGGCCCCATCCCCTTCGACGTCTGAACACCGCGCAAAGATGTGGGTAACGCTTAGGCGCCAACGGCGCACTCCATGCCAGCCTGGGCACCACCCCGAAGTATCCGTTTAGCGCGTCGGTTTCAGCCCGGAGGGCTGAGATCAACGCACGAACAGCCCTATTGGATGTCCTGCCTTGCGCCTTATGGCTTCGCCGCGACTTCCGCCTTCGCCTTGTCGAGCACTTCCTTCAGTGACACCTCGGCGCCGCCGCGACGTTTGCTTTCATCGGCGGCCTCCATGAAGGTGTAGAGTTCCAGCGTCTCGTCGGCCGTCACCGGGACCTTGCCGGTGCGGAACATATCCACGATCGCGAAGAGGAGCACATCATAGCCGTCATACGTGCCGATCGCCGCTTCGCCCTTGTCGCCCACGGCCTTGCCGCCGTAGCTCTTGCGGTCCTTGCCATTCTCCTCGCGGAAAATCCCCGTGCGCCCGCCCGACCACGTGCCGGTGACCATGATCTTGCCGTCATCTGTCGTGCCGCGCTTCACCGACTGGCAACCCGTGCCCATCACCGTGTAGAGCGCTTCGCAGCCATGCACACCATACCAGTAGAGATCGGGATGCGTGGGCTCGAGATGCGCGGGGCTGAACGTCTCCGCGCTCTTCACCTGGCCGATGGAACCATTGCGCACCGCCTGCACCGCTTTGCCGAAGCGCAGCGACGACGAGCAGAACAGCGGCGTGTTCGACTTCTTCGCCAGGTCGAGGATGCGGATGGTATCGGCCAGCGAACCGGCGATCGGTTTGTCGATAAAACACGGCTTGTGGGCGGCGAGCACCGGCTTGACCTGCTCGAGATGCACCCGGCCATCGTTCGATTCGAGAAAGACGACGTCAACCTTCTTCACCAGGTCATCGACGGAATCGACGATCTCCACGCCGAGGTCTTTCACCTTGGCGGTGTATTCCGGCACGCGAGTGGTGCTGCTCGGGATATCCTTGCTCCCCTGCGGATACGCGGCGACCACCTTGATGCCCGCCACCTTGGCCGCGTCGTCCGGATTCTTCGGCCCTTTGTTCAGCGTCTGCGTAAAGGCGAGCACGTGCGAGGTATCGAGTCCGATGATGCCGGCACGGAGTGGTTTCGGTTCATCGGCACGCACCGTGGCGGCCAAAGCGAGGGCGAAAACGGGGAGGAGGAACGAAAACTTCATGGCAACGATAATGCAAAACTTCGCTCAAACTTAGCAATAATGATTACCCGCTCTTCTGGAAAGCGATCGCTCCCCAGAACACTCCGGCACCCTCGCTTCCTATCCAATCAACTCCGGAATCGCCCGGCCGTTGTTGACGATGGGCGTGGGGCGACCGTTGAAATCCTTGATCGTGACCTTGTCCGAGTCGATACCGAGGTGACGATAGATCGTGGAGAGGAAATCACCGGGCGAGCAGGCGCGCTCGACGACGTCTTCGCCGCGGGCGTCGCTGGCGCCGACCACGCCACCGGTCTGAATGCCGCCGCCGGCCCAGAGATTGGTGAAAGCGCGCGGCCAGTGATCGCGCCCCGGCTGGACGGTGCCGGTCGGGCCGCTGCATTGTCCGCCGCCAGAGCTCGGCTGGTGGCTGATCTTCGGGGTGCGGCCGAATTCTCCACTGACCACCACGAGCACGCGTTTGTCGAGACCACGCGCATAGACATCCTCGATGAGTGCCGAGACCGCCTGATCGAATGGCCCCATGCGGAAACGCAGCGCGTCGAAGATGTGATGATTCACCGCGTGATCGTCCCAATTCGCCACACGGCCGCACTGCGGGCCGTCGAGGCAACTGGTGATGATCTCGACGCCCGATTCGACGAGCCGGCGCGCCAGGAGCAATTGCTGACCCCAGCGATGGCGCCCGTAACGGTCGCGGGTGCGCGCGTCTTCCTTGTTGAGGTCGAAGGCGTTGCGCGTCTGCGGATTCGTGAGCAGCGTCATGGCCTGCTTTTCGAACTCATCCAGCGCGTGCATTTCGCCCGCGTCATCGAGACTGCGCTCGAGCGTGTCGAGGTTGCGCCGCAGGGCCACGCGATCGCTGAGCCGCGCCGCCTTCGAAGGATCGGACAGGCCGATGTTTGGCACTTCGAAATCCGGCCGGCTCGGGTCGCCGAGGACCGCGAAGGGCGAATACGCCGGGCTCACATAGGCCGGGCCCGCGATGGTGAAGCTGTCGTAATTGACGATCGGATTGACGCCAACGTAGTTCGGGATCGGATTTTTGCGGCCGCCCTTGGTGCGCAGGTAATTCGCCACGGTCATCCAATCGGGCAACACGGGCTTCGGCTTGTCGCGCGAATCGGGATCGCCCGAGAGCATCTGCAGCGAACCGGCCGGGTGTCCGCCGCCGGTGTGGGTCATCGAGCGGACGAGGGTGAATTTATCCGCGATCTTCGCCTGCAGCGGGATGAGCTCGGTGAGCTGCATGCCGGGCACCTTGGAGGAGATCGTCTTGAACGGGCCGCGATATTCGCTGCCGATATCCGGTTTCGGATCGTAGGTATCGAGATGGGAGCATCCCCCGCGCAGCCAGACGAGAATCACCGCGGTGCGTTCCTTGGGAGACTTGGTGGCATTCTCTGCGCGAAGCCGCAGCAAGCCTGGCCAGCTCAAAGTCGCAAATCCCGTGAGCCCGATGCGCATAAATCCGCGACGGCCGATCGGGCCGGAGCACGGAAGAATGGAAGGCGTTTCTGGAAGGGAAGACATGGACGTGCGGGAGCATAGGGATAACCCATTCAGGCCGAGGTCACTAGGGAGAATCCCAGAGATCTTTGCAACGAATCGCACCGCTGACGGTTTATTTTGGCGTCTCCGCCTCATGAAACCCTCCCAGTTCCCATGGCTCGTGGCGATCCTCTTCATCGCTGCGCTCGCGTCCCCTTCCTCGGCTGCGGATCACAAGCCGCCGAACATCCTTTTCATCCTCGCCGATGACCAGAGCTACAAAACCGTCGGGGGCTATCCGGAATCGTGGCCCTGGGTGAAGACGCCGAATATCGATGCGTTGGCGGCGAGTGGCGTGCGTTTCCAAGGGGCGTATCTCGGCTCGTGGTGCATGCCTTCGCGCGCGGCCTTGCTGACCGGGCACTGGCCACACGGCATCGAGTCGATGCGCATGGCGGGGAAATATCCGGACAGCACCTATGATCCGCAGCAGTGCCCGTTCTGGCCGAAGGTATTTCGGGAGCACGGCTACCAGACGGCGCAGATCGGCAAGTGGCACACCGGCGAGGACGCCGGCTGGGGACGCGATTGGGACTACCAGATGGTCTGGAATCGTCCGAAGCATCCGGAAAATGCGGGTGCGTACTATAAGGACGAGATCATCGCGGCGAACGGCGAGGAGCAAACGATCCCGGGCTATCCCGCGGATAACTATAACAAGTGGGCGTGCGATTACATCCGCGGCGCGCATCGTGATCCGCAGAAGCCCTGGTATCTCTGGCTCTGCTACGGGAACATTCACGGGCCTTCCATCCCACCCGCGCGGAACAAGGGAATGTACCAAGACGCCGCCGTGCCGGAGCCGGCGGACATCCTGCCACCGCGACCGGGCAAGCCCGAGTATCTCAACCTGACGCAAGCGTGGGCGCGGACGGAGGATGGACACATCGTCTTCTCCGCGGGCGGTGGCGAAGCCAGCGAAGACGGCAAGGCCGGCAGTGTACAAGGCGCGGGCAAGCCCGGCAAACAGAAGAAGGGATTCGAGGATTGGGTGCGGCAGGTGAACGAATGTGTGCCCGTGGTGGATGACGGCGTCGGCCAGCTGATCGCGGCGCTCCGCGAGACCGGCCAGCTCGAGAATACGCTCGTCGTTTATTCTGCGGACCAGGGTTTTGCCATGGGTGAGCACGGTTGCCGGATGAAGGTCGCCCCTTACGATGCAAATTACCGCTCACCGTTTATCGTTTCCATGCCGGGCACGGTGGCCACGGGCAAAGTGTGTCCGCAGGTGGTGAGCAGTGTGGACCTCATCACGACCTTCTTTGCTTTCGCGGGATTGGAGCAGCCGTGGAAAATGCACGGCCGCGATATCACGCCGCTGCTGCGCGATCCGGCCATGGCCTGGCCGTATCCCTGCCTCTACGAGCATACTGGTGAAACTTATGGCAAGGACGTGGGCAAGATCCTGCGCAACAAGCCGCAGAAAGCTGAGCACCAGCATGTACCGTGGTACGATGCCGTGGTGCAGGATGGCTGGAAATACATCCACTATCTGCGCGCCGGGGAGATTGAGGAACTGTATGATCTGCGAAAGGATCCGGAGGAATTGACCAACCTCGCCGCCACGCCGGAGCAAAAAGAACGGTTGGAAAAGCTCCGTGCGGTGTTGCTCGAGGAATTGCATCGGACGGACGCAAGTTACGCCGACACGCTCGGCCTTGCGCCGGGAAAATAGGAGCAGTTTTCAATGTGACAGCGGCATCCTGCCGTTGGCTTGGGACGATCAGCGGCAGGATGCCGCTGCCATCATGCCCTTCGGCCACGCGGAAAAAAAAGATGGCGGCCCCACTTGCGCGGGACCGCCATCTTGGAAATGCAGGAGTGACCGAGGCCGGGGACGGCGCCGCTGCCGCTTGATGCGCCTTACGGCTTGACCGACTTGAGCACCTTCAGCAATTCAGGGCGCTCTTTCGCGGCTTCGTCTTTCTCGCCATGCACGCAGGCGGCGAAGACATGCTTGCCATCGGTAAAGATGACCACGTCGGCACTGCCGGGATCGTTGTCGTCAGCCTCAGCGCCCTTGCCGATGAGATGCTTGGCGTCATGACCGGCGACCTTGATGTCTTTCGTCTCGCCAGGAACGAATTCCACGAACTCGCTCTTGATGATTTTCGCGGCATTCGGCACGGCCTCGGCCACCGTCTTGGCGCCGGTGACTTCCCACACATAGATCCACCACTTGTTCCCGTGGAGAATGGTGCGGCCGGCTTTCTTGGTAACTTCGGTCTCTTTCGGGACGGTGACTTTCAACGAAGCATCACCCGCGGTGACGGTGATGTCCTTGTCCTCGGCGAAAGCGGCGGAGCCGATAAGGATGAGAGCCAGGGCGGCGATATAGGTACGCATGAGTATGGAGTTGGGTTTGTTTAAGGAGGTATGGGCGAACGTGATGGTTCGCAGGCGGAATATGCTCTGGCTGGCAGAAATTTGACGAATGCTATTTCTGTCGCGCGCTGCCGACACCCCCAAGTTGGGTGTACGACCGAAGGCATTCCATTTGCGCCTCGTTGAGACGAACGGCCGGGCGCGTCTCCGCCAGCAGTTTCAAGCCAGCCTCGATGGAGGTAATACGGCCGGTGGAAAGCAGATAGGCCACAGCAAAGAGACCGCTCCGTCCGTGCCCTTGCGCGCAATGCACGAAGGTCTTTCCCGGTGCCAGGCTGGAGAGAGCTTCCTTCAATCGCTGGAGCGACGGAGCCGTCCCGTCGAGGATGGGAAAAGAGTAATAACCCTGGGCTTTGCGCAGAGCGCGCGGTTCGGCGAATTCCGCGGTCAGGTCTACATAATTCGCAAAACCGCGGGATAACTCGTGGCTCAACAACCGGCGGCCGATGCTCACCTCATGACAGATTTCGTTGATCACCGGCTCGGAATTAGCGAGCCGGTAAAGATGCCAGACCGCGAGGTTTGAGAGATGCATTGGCAGAAAAGCGACCCAGCTCCACCAAGGCAATGTGCCGTCGGATCGCTTTCCGAAGAGTCGGTGAGCCCGGCGCACATGAGCGATTCCGAGCAATAGAAAATTGGCGGCAAGCCAGATCAGCAAAACGCCGCCGACGCCTGCCCACGTGATGCCCAACGTGATTAGCGCTGCGGCCAACGCGAGGAGAACGACGGCGTATGCCATTTCCAAAAGCAGCCAATCAATCCTTCTGCGCCTTGATCCCCAGCGCCTTGATCCGCGAGGCGAGGGTGGTCGGCTTCATGCCGAGCAATTCCGCGGCGCCGCCGGGGCCAAAAATCTTGCCCGCGGTCTGCTGCAGGGCGGCGCTGATGTTTTGCGCTTCCCGCTGTTTGATTTCCGCGCGCGTGACGACACCGGAAGGCGATAAAAGAGGAACATTTTCTGCGGGAGCGGTCGCCGCGGATGGCCCGAAAGCAGCGCCGAGATTCTCGAACTGCAGCGGGCCGCCCTGGCTGAGGATCACCGCACGTTCCATCACGTTTTGCAGTTCGCGCACATTGCCCGGCCACGAATGCGATGAGAGCATTCGTAGCATGGGCGCGGAGATTTTTGGCGCGCGGGCATTGAGGCGGCGCGCGGCCGCTTTGACGAAATGCTCGGCGAGCAGTGGCAGATCTTCGCTGCGCTCACGGAGCGGCGGATTGTCGATCGGGAAAACGCTCAGCCGATAGAAAAGGTCCTGCCGGAAGCGGCCGGCGGCGACTTCCTGTTTCAGGTCGCGATTCGTCGCGGCGATGATGCGCACGTTGACCTTGCGGGTACGGGTGTCGCCCACGCGTTCGATCTCCTGCTCCTGCAACACGCGCAGGAGCTTGGCCTGCATGGTCAGCGGCACCTCGCCGATTTCATCGAGGAAAAGCGTGCCGCCATTGGCCAGTTCGAAACGGCCAGGCTTGTCGCGCATCGCGCCGGTGAAAGCGCCTTTCATGTGGCCGAAAAATTCGCTCTCGAACAACGGCTCGGGCACGGCGCCGCAATTCACTTTCACCATGGGGCGGTCGCGCCGCGGGCTGCGCTCGTGAATGGCGCGGGCGACGAGTTCCTTGCCGGTGCCGCTCTCGCCAGTGATGAGGACCGTGGCATCGGTCGGCGCCACGAGGTCGATCTGTTGCAGGATCTTGCGCACGACGGCGCTGCCGCCGACGATGTCGCCGGAGCCATTCACCGCGCTGACTTCCTCACGCAGGTAAATGTTTTCCTCTTCCAGCCGTTGCTTGAGAAATTCGATCTCTTCGAAGGCATTCGCGTTGGCGATGCTCACCGCGGCGTGGTCGGCGAAGATGCGCAGCCATTCGAAATCCGGCGGCCCGAGCACGGCGCGGTCGAAGATGGCCAGCACACCGAGCGTTTCGCCGCGGAAAACGAGCGGTTGCGCGGCAAAGGTGCGGATGCCTTCGTGGGCGAACCATTCGCGGTCCGCGATCCATTCTTCATCGCCGCGGACGCCGGGCAGGAGCATCGGCTGGCCGCTCGCCGCCACGCGCCCCACTTTGCGCTCGCCGAGCGGGAAGCGGCGGAAGGCGCCATCGATGCGGGTGAAATCTCGATTGAGATCGGAGGAATTGCCGGCGCTGGATACGAGGTGAAGGCAGCGCGATTGGTCAGGGCACTCTTCGCGGAAACGACACGTGGCGCAGAGATCGCCCATCTCGACCAGCCAGATGCGGGCGAGGACGACGTTCTTGCACGCCGCGATGCCGCTGACGACCGACCGGAGCACGTCAGGCAAGGTGCGACCTTCGGCCATGGAGACCATGACGCGTGGAAAATCGACGCAATTCACAAGGCCACGAGCATACGAAGACTCGTAGCGGGCGCAACGAAAAGTCGTTCATTACTAAATATCGTAGTGCACTTTGTCGGGCAAATTAGGGCCTGTTTTTCTCTGTAAATAGGCCCTCCGAGCCGATTGGCACGCCTCCTGTGTATATAAGGGGCAGTCCGAAACCAAACCATCCGCCCCTTTCCATGGAAAACGACCCCGGCCACATCATTCAGATCGTCTTCTTCGCCATCTTCATCGGCACCCTCCTTCTCGGGGGGTATCTGATTGCGAATTTCAACCGCTTCTTTGGGCCTGACCCGAATATCCCCAGCGAGACGGCCAGCGGTCGCGCCTATACCAAGGTGCAGATCATCACCGTCTGGTTGCATGCCGTGGCGATCACCGGGGCGCTGGCTTTTCTTTTGCACTGACATGAATCGTCTCCATCAAGTCGACCCTGCCCAGGCCACAGGCAAAACGCAGGAGCTCTTCGGCGCGGTCGAGGCCCGTCTCGGCAAAGTGCCGAACCTCATGCGGGTCTTCGCTAATTCTCCGGCAGCCCTTGAAGCTTACATGAATTTCAGCAGCGCGCTGATGCGTGGCTCGCTGCCCTTGAAATTGCGTGAATCGATCGCGCTGGCGGTCGGCGAAATCAACGGCTGCGGTTACTGTCTGAGCGCCCACACTTTGAGCGCGGGCAAAGCTGGCCTGAGTAAGGAAGACGTTCTCGCCGCGCGCCGGTCGACCTCGGCGGACGATAAATTCGACGCCGCGCTGAAACTGGCCCGCGCCGTCGCGCTGCAGCGCGGCCACATCGCCGACGCCGATTTGCAGAACGCCCGCAGCGCTGGACTGAACGACGCGGAGATCGTCGAGATCATCCAGCACGTCGCGCTGAACACCCTGACCAATTACACCAACGAAGTCGCCCGCACCGTGTTGGATTTTCCGGAAGTGAAACCCGGCGAACTCGAACCGACGCTCGCGACGGTCTAAGCATCCGCCTCCAACACCTCAACACCAACACCCGCACCCAACAGCCCATGACGCTCCGCTCCGGTGAAACCCAAACGCCGGGGCGGGCGCGTGGCGCATTATGACTGCCGCGGACCAGAAACCAGAAACCTTCGCCATGACTCCCCGCCTGCCGCTCCCACCTTTCACTCTCGAGACTGCCCGGCAAAAAGTGCAGATGGCCGAGGACGCCTGGAACTCTCGCGATCCCGAGCGCGTCGCCGGCGGTTATTCACCCGATACCGAATGGCGCAACCGCGGCGAGTTTCTCCACGGTCGGGAGGAAGTCGTCGCCTTTCTGCGGCGCAAATGGGTGAAGGAGCAGGACTATCGCCTGCGCAAAACGCTGTGGGCTTTCACCGAAAATCGCATCGCCGTGCGCTTCGAGTATGAGTGGCACGACGCCGCGGGCCAGTGGTGGCGCAGCCACGGCAACGAGAATTGGGAATTCGACGCGCAGGGTTACATGGCGCGCCGCTTCGCCAGCATCAACGACCAGCCGATTTCCGAAGCAGAACGAAAGTTCCACTGGGAACGCCGGTGATCTCCGCCCTCGTTTGCGCACCCATGCTGCAAACCCGCGACGGCTATCAACTATCCACTATCAACCATCCACTTCCTCCGCATGGCCGCCAAGTTCATGCAAATGGCCCTCACGCCCGCCGTACAGGCCGCACAGGATCGCTACTTCGGCCGGCACTTCGTCATGGCCGACGCGCCCGAGCGTGATGCCCTGACCGAGGAGGAACTCAGCTTCATCGCCACGCGCGACAGCTTTTATATGGCCACCAACAATGCCGACGGCTGGCCGTACATCCAGCATCGCGGCGGCCCGGCGGGTTTCCTGAAAGTTCTCGGGCCGAACTTGCTCGGCTTCGCCGATTTCAAGGGCAACCGCCAACTCCTCAGCACCGGCAATGTCGAAGGCGACGATCGCGTCGCGCTTTTCCTCATGGATTACCCGGGGCGCGAACGGCTCAAGATTCTCGGCCACGCCCGCGTCCTCGACGCCCGCGAGCATCCCGAACTCGCCGACCAACTCAGCCCCACGCCGGAGCTGCGCCACCGCATCGAACGCCTTTTTCTCGTCCACGCCGTGAGCTACGACTGGAATTGCCCGCAATACATCACCCCGCGCTACACCGAGGCGGAGATCGAACAACGGATCGCACCTCTCAAAGCCCGTCTCGCGGAGTTGGAGGCCCAGGTGGCCGCCAGGGCCGGCTGAAAAAAGTTCACCAAATTGAAACTGGCTGTCCTGGAGCGGCTGGGCCAAACGTCATTGGTTTGTCGGCGCGTGGATTGCCACGAACAAATCCGCGACGCCGACGAATCCAAATCACCAAACCAAACGAAAGGTTCACCACCATGTCCGACACCTCCCTTCAACCCTATCTGTTCTTCGGCGGACGCACCGAGGAAGCCATCGAATTCTATCGCGGCGCACTCCATGCCGAAGTCGTGATGATGATGCGCTATAGCGACAGCCCCGAGCCCAGCCAGATGCCGTTGCCGCCCAACTGGGACAAGAAGATCATGCACGCCAACATCAAATTCGGGAACAATCAGATCCTCATGTCCGACGGCTGTGGCGACGAAAAGAAGTTCGACGGCTTTTCGCTGGCCCTCACGCTTTCGAACGAAGCGGAAGCGAAGCGCATTTACGATGCGCTCAGCGCCGGTGGCGAGCCCAGCATGCCGCTGACCAAGACCTTCTTCTCTCCCGCGTTCGGTATGTTGCGCGACCGCTTCGGCGTGAATTGGATGGTCATGGTCCCCGGCCAGCACGCCTGATCCCACACGAAAGAAAAAATTCACGCGCCCTGTCCGGCACCGTCCGGGCAGGGCGATGCGTTTTCACGGGATGCGCTCCGTGTATCGCCCGCCACAACGCCGGAGGGACGACGAGGCCGCCAAGCGCGAGATTTTAAAACCGCGAATGGACGCCAATAGACGCGAATAGAAAAAAGCCTTCGCCTCCTTCATTCGCGTTCATTGGCGTCCATTCGCGGTTCTTCTTCGTGGCGGCTCTTCGGCGGCGGCTGCGCTGTCGTGGTAAAATTTCGGAACCGGAGGACAACGGAAGGCGCTAGGAAAAATGGAGGTCCACGGTATTCTTGGAGACTCTTCGCCGTTCATTCCCCACTCGCGTCTCCCATGAAACTTCTCCGTCTCACGCTCGCGTTTCTCTCTCTCGCCCTGGTCTCCCTTGCGCCCGCTCACGCGGAGGATGGCCTGCACGATTTGCAAATCGGCGACCCCGCGCCGGATTTTTCGCTGCCGGGCATCGACGGCAAAACGCACACGCTGGCGGAATACAAAGACGCGAAGCTGCTGATGATCGCGTTCATCTCGAATCATTGCCCCTCCTCGCACGCCGCGGAGGGCCGGATGAAGCAACTCATTGCCGAGATGAAGGGCAAGGGGTTCGTCTTCGTCGCCATCAATCCGAACAATCCGAAAGGCCTGAGCCTCGATGAACTCGGCTACTCGAAGTACAACGACAGCTTCGAGGACATGCAGAAATATGCGAAGGATCAGGGCTTCGATTTCCCGTATCTCTACGACGGCGAGACGCAGGCCGTGGCGCACGCCTACGGCTGCCTGGCCACGCCGCACGTCTTCCTCTTCGATGCCGAACACAAGCTGCGCTACAAAGGGCGCTTCGACGATTCGGAATACGCCGATCCCTCGACGGTGAAATCGCCCGACGCGCGCAATGCCGTGGAAGCGCTGCTCGCCGGCAAGGAAGTGCCGGTGGCCGAGACCAAGCCGCACGGTTGCTCGACGAAGTGGAACAGCAAGAGCACGGGCATCGCGCAGAAAATGGAGAAGTGGGACAAGACGCCGGTCGATGTGCAAATGATCGACACCGCGGGCGTCAGCGCCCTGCGCAAAAACGGCTCCGGCCGCGTACGGCTCTTCAATGTCTGGGCCACCTGGTGCGTTCCTTGTGTGCAGGAATTTCCGGAACTCGTCACGACCGCGCGGAAATTCGACCTGCGCAATTTCGAATTCATCACGATCAGCGCCGATGATCCGAAAGATCCGGCGCCGGTGAAAGCCTTCCTCGAGAAGCACGGCGCGGGTCTGTCGGCGCGCGGGAAGAACGCGGTGAAATCCGAAGGCCGGACCACGAACAGCTACGTCTATAATGGCGACAGCACGGACGACATGATGAAAGCGCTGGACCCCGAGTGGCCCGGCGCCATCCCGCACACCGTCCTGGTCGGTGCGAATGGTGAAATCCTCTGGCGTCACAACGGCCCGGTCGATGGCGATGAATTGCGCACCAAGGTGCTGGAGGCCATGGGGCCGTACTACGTGCCCGGCACGCGGTAATTTCGAATCCAAGAGCGGCGCTTCCGTGCGATCCGGGGAGCCGGTCCTCGAAAAGCGGCGCAGCAGCCTAAGCATTACCCACATCTTTGCTCGGTGTTTAGATATCGAAGGGGATGGCGCCACTGGGAGCGGCGACTTCCCAGTCGCTGACCGAAAACCCAATGCGCGCAGCGCCTCTCTTTGAGGGCGTCGCTCCGCGACGCAGGGCGACTGGAAAGTCGCCCCCTCCCAGTGAGCCGCAGCCGATTTTCCCCCTGTCCCTAAACCGAGCAAAGATGTGGGGAATGCTTAGGCGGCAGCCCCGCACCCCAAAACGCAGCCGCGACACATCGCCACACGCAATTCGTGCGGCAATACGCTCTGCGATTTGGCAGAGACTGCCTTACTTTGCCGCCGCCGTTTTGAAATCGGGCTTCGGGCCACCGGAGCCGGGTTGCTCGAGCTCCTCTTTGCACCACTCGAGCCCGCGCAAATAGTTGCCGAGCGTCACCTCCGCATCGCCGCCCTGCTCGGCGATCAAGCCGACCGGCCCATTCCAACCGCTATCGACGATCACCTTCAGCATCCCCAACTCGGAGTCCCCCTGCGACGGCGGCATCAGTTTCCCGCCGCCGTTCTTCACCATGCCAGTGACATTCACGGCCACGACATACGGCTGGATGCGTTTCCAGATCGCCGGGAAATCCGCGATGTCGTCGTGCCCGTGGCTAAAATTGTAGACGATGCCGACATCGTGCACGCCGAGTTTTTTCAGGTGCTCGATGATTGCCACTTCATTGTCCATCACGCCAAACCAGCGGTTGTGATTGTAGAGCTCGACCTTGCAGCCGTACGGCTTGGCCAGCGCTTCGATCTGGCGGATGCGTTCAGTCTCCTGCGCAACACGTGCCTCTTGTTCTTCGGGACTCTTCGTCGGCTCACCGCCCCCCATCACCCACAATTGCGGATGCACGTTGTGGCGCTTGAAGACATCGAGCATTGTCTGGAGCACCGGATCGTGCGGTGCGGTCGGCGACCACCAGGCGGTCAGTTCGATGCCATGCTTCTGCAGCGCCTCGATCTCGGCATCGAAGGTCGGAATATCTTTCGCCCGCCAGTCGTAGACGAAGTGCTGGAAGCTCAATTTTTGCAGCATCTCCGCGCGCTCCTCCGGACCACGATGTTTCGCATCGAACGGCACCACGCACCAAGCGTGCAGATTGCCCGGCGCGAAAAGTTCCGCAGGCGTCGCGGCTTGTGTATGCAGCGGCGCGAGAGCGAGGAGCGACAGGACGAACAGGGGAAACTTGCGCATAACTTCAGCGGATCACCATCGTTTCGAAGGAAGCAATCTACGGCTTCGTCGGCAGTAACTTGGGCAGCAACGCTTGCGCGATGGCTTCGTTGCCGGCGGGATCGGGGTGCACGCCATCCTTGGCCAGGCTCGCCGCGGGCACGACGCCGTAAAGGCTGGTGAAATCGCACTGTGTCTCCTTAGCGAGCGCCTCGAAGGCGGTGCCAAGTTCGCGCAACTTGGCATCACGCTGATCGGCGATCGGCTTGGTTGGACCGAGCGCGTCCTTCCGGATATTCGTCGGGCCGACGAGCAGCACGGCAAGGTCCTTCCCAAAATGGTCGCGCGCTTTGGTAATCATGGCCCGCTCATTCGCCACGGCCTTGGGCACACACTGGTCGGTGATGTCGCGGGAATCGTTGGTCCCGAGCAGGATCACGAGCAGGTCCGCCTTTGGCTGACGCTGCAGCATGGCATCGAATTCCTTCAGCGAATCCGTCGGGCGCCCGCCCTTGCCCTCATTCATCATCTTGAGCTTCCCCTCCGAACGCGCCTCCACGAGACGCAGCCAGAGCTGGGATTGCTGGTCCTTGGGCAATGCGCTGCCAGCGGTGATGGAATCGCCGAAGACGATGACCACCCGCGGATCCACGGCGCGCACCGGGAGCGCTGCCAGGGCGAGGAAGAGAAAAACGAAAAGCGATTTCATGGCGCGGGATGTTCCGGTGTTTTGGCGGGTTTGCCAATGTGCATGAAGTCGCTGGAGACGGTGACCGGCCGATCATCCGACGCGACGACAAACCAATCCGCGCCTTCCGCGGCCTCGGTCGGAAAGCTCACTTCAAAGCGATCATCGGAAAGCTTCGATATCGGCAAAGCCTGCCAGTTGCGCTTCATCCAATCGCCGGGCAGGCTCCAGTAAACCTCCACCTTCGCGATGGGCCGAGGCGAAGCGATGTCGAAGCGCGCGCTCAACGGGTTGTTCTCTTTCTCGACCGTGACGACGGGCAACGGCTGGCCCTTTCCATTGAGATAATAGTCGAAGTAAGGCACCTCCATCGCCAGCCAGTTCGCCTTGCTGCCGCTCGGCGTGGGGAAAGGCTGGAAAGGCGTGGGGACGAAGGGATCCGACGACGCCTTCGGGAAAACCGTGCCACCGGGCAGCGGCACCTTGTGATTGGCATTCGGCGCGAAGAGATGATTTTTCGTTCCCGGAATGGCATCGAGCGTGGCCTGCACGGCGGGCGGCCAGAAAAAGAAATCGTTCGCTGCGCCAGCGGTGAAGAAGACAGCCTTGATACCCGGCGCGCGGCGGCCGGCGTCGAGATCGCGCAGCCAGCGTTCGCGTTCCTCCAGCGGCATCTTCAGCAGCGTCGGCTGCTGCGAAGTGAGTTCGTAAAAGCCGCACCCGAAGATGGCGAAGCCCGCGCGGACCTGATCACCGGCGAGTCCGCACACCATCGTCGTCATATAGCCACCCCAGGAAATGCCGACGACGCCGATGCGTTTGGTATCCACGTCCGGCTGTACGCGGAGCAGGTAGAGCGATTGCATGGCCGAGAGCACGGCATCGAAAAGCAGGCTCGCGGTGGCATCGGGACTGGCGACATAGCGACCTTCCCCGTACTTCATCGTATTCCAACGGCCCTTGGTCTCGGTGAGCTTTTGCGGATTGGCGATGCCGGGCAGATCCGGCGCCACAGCGACATAGCCGCGTTGTCCCCAGGCGATCGCCTTGTCGATTTCTGCGCTGCCGCCACCGCCGTGCAACACGAGCATCCCGGGATGCGGACCAGCCGTCTTCGGCGTGACGATGACCGCGAAGATCTCGGCATTCTCGCGCGAGCGAAAGACGACGCGGCGCACACTCACGCCCTCGGGAGGCGGACTGTTATCGGGCACGTCGCGCAAAATCTCCGGCGGGCGACCGGTGAGATAGGGCGCAAAGGGATCGACGGACGATTCCGCGGCCCGCAAGGGCAACGATAGACAAAGAACGAGCGAGGCGAGGACAACGAAGGCGTGGAAGCGCATAGCGGGAGCGAAGTAACAGAGGCGACGGTCCCTAGGAAACCCACCGATGCGGGGATTCTTATACATGTCGGCGAATCCCTGCTTTCCCCTCGCCCATCCCTCCCCATGAACACTCCCCAGACCTATACCCGTCGTGACGTCCTGAAAACTTCCGGTCTCGCCTTGCTGGCCAGCGGCGGGCTGGTTTCCGCCGCGACGGCACCGCGCAAGCGAGTCATCATCGCAGGTGGGGGCATCGGTGGACTCAGTTGCGCGTACGAATTGATGGAGCGCGGGCACGACGTAACGCTACTCGAAGCCTCACGCCGCACCGGCGGACACGTGAAAACGATTCGCGACCCTCTGCCCGACGGGCTCTACGCCGACGTCGGCGCGGAGCATTTCACCAAGGAGGGTTACGAGCAGTACTGGCGGTACGTGAAGAAATTCAACCTGCCCTATCTTCCATGGAAGCGGCGGGAGAACATGTACCGGAAGATCGACGGGAAATGGTACACCGAGCAGCAACTCGCCGACCGCGCGACAGTGACCAGCTTCGGCTTTAATCAACGCGAGATCGATCACATCCTCGCGCACGGCTGGACGGATTTGAGCACGCTCTACTTCGCGCCGTACCTGGCAAAGTTCACCGACGAGTTTCAGCCTTTCGGCGTGGGACTCGATCATCTCGACCATGTGTTGCTCGGTGACCTGCTGGCCCAGGATGGTGCGTCGGGGGCCGCGATCCGCTTCATCGCCGGCGGCCGGCGCAGCACGCCGGAGAAGCCGCCGACGAGCACCGATACGTCCGCACTGTTCCGCCTGTGGCAGGCTGCCATCGCCAAACTGCGCGGGCAGCCGACCTTCCAGCGCGAGGTCTATCATCTCAAGGGCGGCAACCAACGGCTGCCTGATACCTTCGCCGAGATGCTCGGTGATCGCGTGCACCGGAATTGTCCCGTCACCGCCATCGAGCATGATGCCAAGGGTGTGCGTGTGGAATATGAGGAGGGCGGCGCGACGAAGCAGCTCGCCGCCGATTATCTCGTGATCTCCCTTTCGCCGCTGTTGCTGAACGGCATCAAGGTCACGCCGGATTGGCCGGCGGAAAAAGCCTACGCCATCCAGAACGTGAAGATCGGC
This sequence comes from Chthoniobacter flavus Ellin428, assembly GCF_000173075.1. Classification (GTDB taxonomy): domain Bacteria; phylum Verrucomicrobiota; class Verrucomicrobiia; order Chthoniobacterales; family Chthoniobacteraceae; genus Chthoniobacter; species Chthoniobacter flavus. Next base: position 29,777 of record NZ_ABVL01000011.1, on the reverse strand, counting down.
ATGCAATCGCGGGTGTTGTTGCAGGCGAAGAGCCGCTTTTGGGAAGGCGACGTACCGAGCATCAACCTCGAAACCGGTGACTCGAAAATGGTCCTCGTCTATCGCACCGCAGATGATGTGCCCGGGGAGCGCTGCGTGCTGATGGGCAGCGGCGCACCAGTGGAGACGCCGGAGGAAGCGCTCGCCGCCTTTCGCAAATTCTATCCCGGCAAGGCGAAGGACACGATCGAGCAATGCATCGTCCACCAATGGTGGAAGGAAGAGCCGACGTGTTTCGGTTGCGAGCGCCAGGCTTTTCATCTCGGGGAACTGCACAAGATGTGGCCGCACATCGGGACGCCGGTCGGGCGCATTTATTTCGCCGGTTCCGCCTACGACAACATGCCCCACGGTCAGGATGCCGCGACGCGCACCGCAAATCGCGTGGCCGAGGCCATCCACGCGGCCGCGTAGAGGCTGTGCAATCAGCGGTCGATCCCTTCGCGGATCACTCGGAAGCTCGCGTCGCTGGTCGACTACCATTGCTGTCTGGCCCGGCTCCGCGTAGAGAGGTCGTTGCATGAACGACAAGCTCGATTCGCTTCTCCACAAAATGCAGGAGCTGGAAAAGGAGATGATGCAGGAGCTGCGACGAAAGGAGACGGAATTTCTGTATGAGGTCCGGCAACGGAAGGTCCGGTTCACGGAGGAAGCGCATACCCGGCATCGACGGCTGAGCAAACGGATCCATCGATTCCTGCTGGATTCCACCTTCCTGGTCCTCCTCACCGCACCTATCATTTGGTTCTGTCTGATTCCGATCGCCTTCCTCGATCTCGTGATCACGATTTATCAGGCGTTGTGCTTTGGCATTTACGGGATTCCGAAGGTCCGGCGCGACGACTACATCCTTCTCGATCGCCATCGTCTGGCCTATCTCAACGTGCTCGAAAAGCTGAACTGCGAATACTGCGCCTACGGTAATGGCGTTCTCGCCTACGCGGCCGAGGTAGCCGCCCGCACCGAGCAGTATTGGTGTCCGATCAAGCATGCCCTGCGCGTGAAATCCATCCACAGCCGCTACCGATTCTTTTTCGACTACGGGGACGCCGAGCACTACCGCCAGCAGATCGAGCAGGTGCGCCGCTCCTTCGAGGACATCCCGCAGAAGAGCGATTCCACCACCTTGCCTCCGCTTCCGTAGGACGACCAGCCCGGGCCGATGGCTGGGTAGATCCGGGAAGAAATCTCCTCGTTCGACAAATTTGGCTAATCAGACGCCGTTTGCCCGGTGAAGAGTGTTGGCGCCAAGACCAAGCAAACCGAACCACTCCATCCTGCCCCTCCGTGACATTCCCCCGCTCTTTCCTTCTCTTATCCGTAGTGCTCTGGCCGGTGTCGCTTACCCTGGCCGCCGATGACGCCGCGAAGACCGACCCGCGCTATCCTTTCCGCACCGATTTCGCGAACGCCAATCTGCCGTGGTATCAGCCGAAGCCGCTGGAATTTCCGCCGCACCATTCGGACCGGCGCATCAATGGCGAACTGATCAGCGCGGACTTCATCCATCGCACCGGCCAATTCCGCGTCAGCAAGACGGGTGAGGTCGTGGAATTTTTCATGCCGCCGTACGCCTCGGTCCATTTCCTGAAAGCCGAGGCCGACCTGCGCGATGTGCCGCTCGGCACGGATTTCCTTTTCTTCCTCAACGACGACGGCCACGGGAATTTCACCCGGCTGGCCACGATGCAGGACCAGTTCAGCATCGATGCCGGGCACAGCTTTTCCTACAAGCTCGACGAGGTGAAACTCGGCGAGGGCAAGTTGCTCGCCACCAAGCAGAGCATCCCGAAAAACCAGCCCGACTTGGGCAAGGCCGAGTTGCACGTCAATGCCGCCACGCGCGTGTGGAAGGATGACCAGCAGATCAAGCTCGAAGACCTCAAGCCGGGTGACGAACTGCTCTACGATCTCACAGGCCGTAGCGCGTCGAGCCCCGGCGTGTGCACGGATATCTGGGTCGGCGCCGAGACGCACCAGAAAGTCACCGAGGCGCAAACGGCCAAATTTGCCGAGCGCGTGAAAAAGCTCGGTCTGCCCGGCTGGATCAACAAGACCGAGGGCAACAAAGTCACTGTCACGCTCTTCAGCGACGACGTGCCGACTTTCAAGAAGACCTATGCGGACGATCTCGCCGTCGGCAAGGATGTCGCCCTCTGCGTGGCCAATGAAGAGCTGCGGACGTGGAATCCGCCGGTGGACAAGGAGAAGAGCTCGATCGTGGAAGTGAGCAAGGTGCCGACCGAAAGTTACGGCTGCAGCGGCACGCAGGTCGTCATCCAGGTGGCCTACATGCTCGAAGGCTTCCGTCGCGGTCGCGTGGTGCGGGTCTTCGGCAGCGGCTGGACGATCAAGGATCCGCCTTATGGCCAGGGCCTGATGAATTACGGCTACCGCGGCCCGACGAACTCCGAGATCCAGGAGAACACCGCCAAGGAATATCCGCTGCAGTACCCGTATCGCACCGACTATGGCAACGACACGCTGCCGTGGTTCAAGCTCAAGCCCGGGCAGAAGCCGCCGCAGTATTCCGAGCATCGCGTCCTCGGCGAACTCGTGAAAGTCGACGCCGAAAAACACACCTGCCAGTTCCGCACCGATCGCACCGGCGAGACCGTGGAGTTCACCCTCGTGCCCGGCGGCAGCGTGCAATATCTCAACGCCAACGCCACGCTCGCCGATATCCCCATCGGCACGCGCTGCACCTTCGGCCTCTACCAGGACCACAACGGCGCCTTCAGCCAGGCGTGGACGGTGAGCGATGACTTCAGCCACCTCGCCTCGCAGAACACCACGCTTCGCGTCACGGCACTCAAGCTCGATCAGGGCCGTATCGACGTCGGCTGGCAGCTTACGAAGATGAAGAATTACAACGGCGACATGGAACTCGAGCCCGACCTCGGGCAAAGCATCCTGCTCGTCACGCCCGAGACGCGCGTGTGGAAAGGCGACAAGCAAGTGAAGCTCACCGACCTCGCCGTAGGCGACCTGTTGCTCGTCGATCGCACCAGCGAACAAAGCGGCCAGCCCGCGCACTGCACCGATATCTGGATCGGCGAAGACACGCACAAAGCCGCCACCGAACAGCAGGCCAAAAAACTCGCCACGGCGAAGAAGTAGGGTGCCTGGATCGCTTGCGCCGCCTCTGGAAATGGCTAAGAAATGCCCCTCCCGCGTGTCTTCCCTGCCGTGCATCGTCGCATTCTGTTTTCCCTCCGTTCTGTAGCCGCGTCTGGCCTGGCCCTGTTGTCCGCTGGCCTCTCGTCGGCCCATGCCGCCGCACAGGCCCAGGAAAATCTCGAGAAAATCGTCCGTCCCTTCTTCAAGGAGAACTGCACGAAGTGCCACGGCGAAAAGAAACAGAAGGGCGACCTGCGGGTGGACAACCTGATGATCGATTTCGATTCGCCGAAGATCATGGGGCACTGGGAGGAGATCATGAACCGTATCAACTCCGGCGACATGCCGCCGGATGATGTGGACAAGCGGCCCAAGCCGGAGGACATCGCGCGCGTCTCCGAATACATCGCCGGCCAACTGGTGGAGGCCGATTCCGCCCGGCAATCCTCCGCCGGTGAGCGCGTGGCCCTGCGCCGCCTGACCCGCGAGGAATATGCCAATTCCGTGCACGACCTGCTCGGCGTGAATTTCGACGTCACCGATCCGACCGGCCTGCCGGAAGATCCGGACTGGCACGGCATCCAGCGCATCGGCTCCGTGCTCACCATTTCGCCCGCCCACATCGAGAAGTATCTCGCCGCCGCGGATTCCGTGCTCAGCGAAGCGCTTTCCCTCGGGCCGGCGCCGAAGCGCGAGTTCACGCACATTTCCGCCTTCGACCTGCGCGGCGGCGGCTGGAAGGGGCTCGAAAAGGAATACGAAGCCCGAGGCATCGCCAACCAGGTGCGCGCGGACATCGTGCCGAACAACGGCGCGCTCGACGATCGCACGTTCAACATCAAGACCGGTGGCGAATACATCGTCCGCGTGAAGCTGAGCGGCCTGCGCCCGCCCGGCGGCCGAGCCCCGCGCCTGCGCCTCTACGCCGCGGATATCAGCCGCACGCTTTTCGAGCAGGACATCGACACGCCGGAGGACAAGCCGATCGTCATCGAATTCCGCACGCACCTTCCGCCCGGGCAGCATCCCGTGCACATCGTGAATTCCGTGCCCGGCCCGAATCCCGAGGCCCGCCGCTCGCGGCCCGGCCCGAACACCATCGCCTTCACCAGCCTGCAGTCGCGCATTCCGTGGCAGATGAAATTCACGGACGACGACGGCAAGCCGATCCTGCCCTTCCTGCTCATCGACTACATCGAAGTCGATGGCCCGATCGTGGACTCGTGGCCGACGGCTGCGCACCAGCAGATCTTCTTCGGCGGGGAGAATGCGACCAAGGATTCCGCCTATGCTCGCGAGATCATCCGCCGCTTTACCGAACGCGCCTGGCGCCGGCCGGTGACGAATGACGAACTCGACCGCTACGTGAAGCTCGCCGAAAAGGCCCAGCAACTCGGCGATAACTTCGAGGGCTCGATCAAGACCGCGCTTTCCGCGGTGATGTGCGCGAAGAGTTTCCTCTACATCGAGGAAGGCAAGCCCGTGGCGCCTTCGCCCAAGCTCAACGACTACGAGCTCGCCTCGCGCCTCTCCTATTTCCTCTGGAGCAGCATGCCGGACGATCATCTGCTCGAGCTCGCCCACGCCGGCAAGCTGCATGAGCGCGAGACGCTGCGCGAAGAAGTGCGCCGCATGCTCGCCGATCCGAAAGCCGCGGACTTCGCGTCGTCCTTCCCCCGCCAGTGGCTGCAATTGCGACGCGTGGGCATGTTTCCACCGGACAAAGTGCTCTACCCCGATTACGACGAGTATCTCGAGAAGAGCATGATCAATGAGACAGTCGACTTCTTCGCCGATGTGTTGCACCGCAATGCCAGCCTGCGCGAATTCCTCGATTCCAACTGGACGATGCTCAACGAGCGCCTGGCAAAGTTCTACGGGATCGATGGCGTGGAGGGTGACAATTTCCGGCGCGTGACCCTCAAGCCGGAGGATCATCGCGGCGGTCTGCTCACCCAGGCGGCAGTCCTGAGCCTCACCTCTGACGGCACACGTCATCGCCCGGTGCATCGCGGCGTGTGGGTGCTGGAGTCGATCATCGGCAAGCCGCCGCCACCACCACCGGCGAATGTCCCTGCGCTCTCGACGCCGGATGCCAATTCCCGGAAGACCACGGTGCGCCAGAAACTCGAGGCACATCGTTCGGACGCGAATTGCGCGGCGTGCCATCGGCGCATCGATCCGCTCGGCCTCGCGTTCGATAATTACGACGCCATCGGCCGTTGGCGGACCGTCGAGACCGTGCACGCCGGGACCGGTGAAGATCCGAAGATCGACCCGAGCGGCGAGCTCTACGATGGCCGCACCTTCAAGGATGCCGTCGAGCTGAAGAAGATCCTGCTCGATGACACGGATAAATTCGCCAACGCCTTCACCGAGAAGCTCGCGACCTATGCGCTGCGCCGCGGCACGACCTTCTCCGACCGCGCCGAATTGCGCAAAGTGACCGAGCAAGCCAAGGCAAGCGATTACAAGCTCGCCTCGCTCATCGAAAGCCTGGTGACCAGCGACATTTTCCAAAAGCGCTGAGCGATGGATGCCGATTCTCGGAACTCGTTCCCGAATCGGAGCTGGAGGGAAGCGCTCCGTCGACGGCCGGCTATCGCGCCAGAGGCGGGGTGCTGTAGCGGAGTTCAATACTGTGAAAACGCGGACGCAGTATTGCTTAAACTGCTATAGCTTTAAATTCCCATGAGACGTCTCCCCCAGGCCTCAGTCATCCTCACCCTCTTCCTCTTCTGCGCGCAACTGGCCATCGCCGCGCCGAAGCGGCCAAATATCCTCTTCATCGTCGCCGACGATCTCGGCTACGGCGAACCGGGCTGCTACGGCGGCAAGGACATCCCGACGCCCAACATCGACAAGCTCGTGGCCAGCGGGGTGCGCTTCAGCAGCGGCTATGTCAGCGCGCCTTTCTGCGCCGCCTCGCGCGCGGCGCTGATGACCGGTCGTTATCAAACGCGTTTCGGCTTCGAGTACAATCCCATCGGCGCCAAGAATGCCGACCCGGGGACCGGCCTGCCGGTGAACGAAAAGACCGTCGCCGACCGCCTGCGCGATGTCGGCTACGCCACGGGTCTCGTCGGCAAATGGCACCTCGGCGGCACCGCGCCGTTTCATCCGCAGCGGCGCGGCTTCGACGAGTTCTTCGGCTTCCTCCACGAGGGCCATTTCTATCTCCCTCCGCCCTGGTCCGGCGCGACGACCTGGCTGCGCCGCAAAGCCCTGCCCGATGGCTCACAAGGCCGCTGGACTTCACCCGACGGACACACCGTGTGGAGCACCGATCTCCACGAAAACGAACCCGCCTACGACGCCGATAATCCGCTCCTGCGCAACAGCCAGCCCGTGGAAGAAAAGGCCAATCTGACCGACGCCTTCACCCGCGAGGCTTGTTCCTTCATCGACCGGCATCAGGCGCAGCCGTGGTTCCTGTATCTCGCTTACAACGCGGTCCACAGCCCTTTGCAGGGCGAGGACACGTACATGGAGAAGTTCTCGCACATCGGCGACATCCAGCGCCGGATCTTCGCCGCGGTGCTGGCCCACCTCGACGAAGATATCGGCAAGGTCCGCGCGCAATTGCGCGCGGATGGCCTCGAAGAAAATACGCTTGTCGTCTTCCTCAGCGACAACGGCGGGCCGACGAAAGAACTCACCTCGAGCAACCTCCCGCTGCGCGGCGGCAAGGGCGACCTGTGGGATGGTGGCATTCGCATTCCCTTCGCCGTTTCCTGGAAAGGCCAGATCCCCGCGGGCCACACGATCGATGCTCCCGCCATTTCCATGGATCTGACGGCGACCGCGTTGAAACTCGCCGGGGCGGAGACCGAGCAGGCCAAGCTCGATGGCGTCGACCTCCTCCCGTTGCTTACCGGTAAGACGACAGCCGCACCGCACGACACGCTCTTCTGGCGCGTCGGCCGCAAGAATGCACTCCGGCACGGTGACTGGAAACTGCTCCGCCAGGGCAGCAAGGAATGGCAGCTTTACGATCTCGCGCACGACGTTGGCGAGACGAACAACATGGCCGCGCAAAACGCCGCCCGTGTGACGGAACTCTCCGCGCTGTGGGACAAGTGGAACAGCGAGCAGATCGATCCTCTCTGGAAATGAAAATGCACACTCTTCGAGCGGCGGGCGCCGCCCTGCTGCTCCCGTTATTGTGGACGACCTCTTCCCTCGCGCAGGCTTCCGCGAATAGCTGGCCGCCCACGCTGGATTCCACCAACACCACCACGCAAACCAAGGACGGCCGCACCGTCGAGCGTTATGTACACGGCCCGCGGGAGACGTGGGGTTATCCGGCTGGCGCGAGCGGAGAATGAATCGCGCCGCCAAATGGCGAAACCGGCGTGGGACAACAGAACCATTGTTGCTTTTATCTCGTGGCACCGAAGCATCCGCGCGCGAACGCGCCGCTCTGCGTCGTGCTCCACTCGGCGAATCGCACGGCCTTCGATTACCTCGGATACGGCTGCCTCGGACGCAAAATCCAGGACCGTGAGGATCCGGCCACGGTGATGACGAACTCGCCGGACGATTTCTACTCGCTCTATCTCAGTTCGACGAATGCCGAGTGGTGGGGCTGGAAGCAGATCAAGCCGAACGACCCGAAGCACACCAACGCGCCCACGCCCGCCGAATTGCGCGTGCTCGACACGATCGAGTGGGTGGTGACGAATCACAAAATCGATCGCAACCGCATCTATCTCTGCGGCGTGTCGATGGGCGGTTGCGGCACCCTCGGCATCGGAATGCCACACGGCGACATATTCGCCGCCATTCGCGCCAACGTGCCCGCAGGCACCGATTACGCTTCGAGCCGCATGGGGGGCTTCGGTCCTTCGCCAGCGCCGGATGCGCCGCAGACGGAGCGCGACGCCTGGCTTCTCCGGGCGGCGGCCGCCGGCATGCCCGATCCGCCGGTCATCACCGATTTCTCCTCGCAGACCGACACGTGGTCCGTGACCCAGCCCGCGCTCGTGCAAGCCGCGCAGGCCGGGCATCTGCCGCTGATGCTTTGCTGGGGGCCGTTTGGCCACACCACCTACAGCGTCGCCATCGCGAAGTATCCCACCGGTGAAGTGGCGCTGGCCTATCCGTGGCTCGAAATCCGCAAGAACGAGGCTTACCCGGTTTTCACCCACGCCTCGAGCGATGGGCATTGCCCATGGCTGAATACGCCGGTGGATTACGACAACTCCGGCCAGATGAATGCCTACTTTCGCTGGAAGAGCGAGCGCGACACGCCGGGTGAATTCGACATGCAGCTCTGGATCGCGCATCCCGAAATCACGGGTTCGATCGGCATGCCGGACAAGGCGACCGCCGATGTGACCGTGCGGCGCTGGCAGCAATTCAAGGTCGAGCACGGCAAAAGTTACGCCTGGCAACTTTCGCGCGAGGGTCACGCGTTTGCGTCAGGGAAAGTCCGTCCGGATGCGGCTAATCTGCTGACCATTCCCCAGGCGGCGCTGACCACAGCACCCGCCGAATTGACCCTCAAACCCGAGTAACTATGAACCTCTCCCGCCGCCAGACGCTGAAGACCCTCGGCAGCGCCCTGCTCGGCGCCGCGGCCTCGCACATCGCGCCCTCCGCCTTGGGCGCCGAAACGAAACCGACGCTGCATGTTTATCCCAACTACGGCTGGTTGCGCGGTTTCGGCATCGTGCCTTCGTGGGGTGCGAACGTCGTGGAAGCGTGGCAGCTTTACGATGGCGCACGCTTTCGTGAAGAGGTGGCGCTGGCAAAACAGGTGCATGCCAATTGCATCCGCCTGTGGATCGAATACGCGGCGTGGAAGCTCGATCCGGACAAGATGACGGAGCGGTTTCTCGACGCCGTGGCGGGGATCGCGGAGAAGGGCATGAAGGTCATGCCGTGCCTGTTCAATCACTGGCATGATCGGAAGCTGGATTACCTCGGAACGCCGCTGGCCGGAGATTGGACTCCTCATTTCGAATACGTGAAAACCATCGCGAAGGCACTGGCCAAGGACGATCGCGTGCTCATCTGGGATCTGTGCAATGAACCGGGTTCGCGCGATCGGAGCACGCTGGAATTCCAATGGCTGAGCCAGATCGCGGCCACCGCGCGCGAGTGCGGCGTGCAACAACCGATCACCATCGGCACGATGTCCGGCGTGAACATCACCACCTTCGCGCCGCTGGTGGACGTGTTGAATGGCCATCCTTACGGACATCATCGCAACAATCTCGAAGCGCTGATCACGTCCTTCACCGCGATGAGCAAGGACGAGGGCAAACCATTTCTGGTGAACGAGACTTTCCCCGGCGCGATGGATGATCTCGTGCGCGCGGAGGTCGTGCGGTTTTATTCGGAGATGCTGTCCGCCGCGGGGTTTGGCTGGATGGGCTGGGTCATTCGCGAGGGCAAGGCGATTGCCACCCGGCGCGACTTGCCCGGATGGCAACGGCATCAACGGAGTCGGCTATCACCCGTTCTTCACCAAGGAAGGCAAGCTGCGCGATGGACTGGAATTTCTCACCGAACCGCCCAAGCTGCGACCGCCTTGGGAGAAATCCTGAGAGACTGTGAAATAAAGCGGCAGTGAGATTATTTGGCCCGCGAATCACACAGATGACGCCAATGAAAAATACGCCCATTTGTGTCATTCGCGTAATTCGCGGGCACTTTTTTCACAGTCTCTGAGGGCTCATTTCCTATGAACCGACTGCTCCCCCTCGTCCTCCTCGCCTTGTCGGGCGCGATCGTCTGCGCCGCGGATAATGACGGCGAGTTGCTCTACAATGGCATTCGTCTGCCGCATGATTGGCCACCGCGCGATGACGTGAAGGCGGCCTCGCGCGAGGTGCCGCCGGTGCCTTATCTCGACGCGCCGCCGGCGGTGATCCCGATCGATGTGGGGCGGCAGTTATTCGTCGACGATTTTCTCATCGAAAAGACGACGCTGCACCGCACGTTTCATCACGCGGAAAAGTACGAGGGCAATCCGATCCTCAAGCCGGAGACACCGGAGGAAATCCACGGCGCTTATTCGCACGCCGCCGATGACCCGACAGCCACCGCGTGTCCGTTCGATGACGGGGTCTTCTACGATCCAACCGACCACCTTTTCAAAATGTGGTACATGGGCGGGTTCTGGCGGAACACCTGTCTTGCCACGAGCCGAGATGGCCTGCACTGGACACGGCCGAAGCTCGACGTGCAGGCAGGCACGAATGTCGTGATACCATTTCGGCCGGATTTTTACCGCGATGCTTTTTCGCCGTGGCTGGATTGGACCGCGACAAATCCTGCCGAGCGGTGGAAGGCGTTCATCTACGCGCGCATCGCGGTGCCGGGTGAAGCGAAGCGGCACGGGGCCAGTTATCTCTACACTTCGCCCGATGGCATCCACTGGACGGACACCGCGCAGGTCAAAGCCAACGTCGATGACAACACGACGATTTTCTACAATCCCTTCCGCAAGAAGTGGGTGATGAGTGTGCGACGGCACGTGCCCGAACGCGGCCGCGCGCGGCTCTATTACGAGACGGATACCTTCCCGCAACTTGCGGCGATGAAGACGGACGATCCGGTCTTTTGGTCGGGTGCGGATGAGCTCGATCCGGCCGATCCGCAAATCCCCACGCAGAAAACGACCCAACTCTACTGCCTGAGCCCGATCGCTTACGAAAGCATCCTGCTCGGCGCCTTCGCGATTCACTACGGACCGGAGAATGGCGAATGCCAGAAGGGGAAATTTCCGAAACTGACGGAAATTGAGCTCGGCTACAGCCGCGATGGGTTTCATTTCGCGCGGCCGGATCGCACTTCCTTCATCGCGGCGACGAAACGGGAGGGCGATTGGGATCGCGGCTATGTCCGCCCGATCGGCAGCGTTTGCACGGTCGTCGGCGATCGCCTCTATTTCTACTACAGCGCTTTCTCCGGTGTGGCGCCGGATGGGCAGAAGCATTTCTACGCCGGTGGGAGCACGCATGTCGCCTTTCTGCGCCGGGACGGTTTCGCCTCGATGGACGCGGATGCCCAAGACGGTGAATTGCTAACGCGCCCGATCACCTTTCAAGGCACACATCTTTTCGTCAACGCGGCGGCCGCCAAGGGCGAAGTGCGCGCGGAAATCGTCAACGAAAAAGGTGCAGCGATCGCACCTTTCACCGCCGACAATTGCCAGCCGCTCACCGCAGACAAGACCCTCCAGGCCGTGCACTGGAAAGGCGCCGACGACCTCTCAGCCCTGCGCGGACGCCCGGTGCGAATCCGTTTCCTGCTCAAGGACGCCAGCCTCTACGCATTCTGGGTCAGTCCGGAAGCCACCGGTGCCAGCCATGGCTATGTCGCCGCCGGAGGCCCCGGTTTCACCGGTCCGACGGATACGGTCGGCCAAAGCGCCCAGCCGTAGGCACTCGCGTTAACCATCATTTAAATCGAAACGCAGTTTTTCAGACGACGCCAAAGATTGCCTCTCCCAAGGGGTAATACAGAGAGCCGGGGCGTAAATCCGTCTCGATCCGCACCTCTCACCCCGCAACATCCTGATCATGAGCAACATCATTTCCCAAAAGTGGCTCCTCAATCGCCGTCACTTCCTCCGCGGTCTCGGCGCGACCGTCGCCCTTCCGTTGCTCAATGCGATGATCCCTTCGCGGGCCGGCGCCGCTGTGGCGCTCGATAAGCCGCGGCGCAGTGTTTTCGTCTATATCCCCAACGGCGTAAACGGGATGACCTGGCAGGTGGCGAAATCCGGCCGCGATTACGAGCTTTCCCAATCCCTCGCCCCGCTGGCCAAGCATCGCGGGGACATGACCATTTTCAGCGGCCTGCATCACCCGAACGGCATCGGCCAGGCCCACGTTTGCGCCGATACCTGGCTTACCGGCGCGAAGATCGACGCCCAGAGCGCCCGCAAATACGAAAACACCATTTCCGTCGACCAGATCATGGCTGGGGTCACGGAAAAGCAGACCCGCTTTCCTTCGCTCGAGCTTTCCATTTCCTCGGGCACCGGCCGGCCGCTCAATTCCACTACGCTCGCCTTTTCGCGCGATGGCGTGCCGCTGCCAGCGGAAGACAATCCGCGCCTCGTTTTCAATCGCCTCTTCGGTGAAGAACAGGGCGGCCTCGCCGCGCAACGCGCCCGCCTCGGCAAACGCCGCAGCGTGCTCGACGCCGTGCTGGAGGATGCAAATTCCCTGCGCCGCCAGCTGGGTGACGACGACCGCGGCAAGCTCGACGAGTATCTCCACTCCGTCCGCGACGTGGAGCAGCGCACCGAGCGCCTCGACGCCTGGCTCGATATTCCCAAGCCCACGGTGGACAAGAATCTCGCCGCGCCTTTCCAGCGCGACGTCCCGAAATCCAAGGCCGGCGAATACTGGCGAACGATGTTCGACCTCATCGTCCTCGCGCTGCGCACGGACATGACCCGCGTGGTCACTTACATGAACGGCAGCGAAGGCAATGGCCTCGCCATTCCGGAAATCGGCATCACCCAGGCCCGCCACGGCCTCTCGCATCACAACGGCGACCCCGTGGTGCTCGATCGCCTGGCCAAGAGCGACGCGTTCATCATGGAACAGTTCGCGCATTTCCTCGACGAGCTCGCCGCGGTGAAGGACGGCGATGAGCCGCTCCTCGATCGCACGATGATCCTCTTCGGCAGCGGTATGAGCTACGGCCACAGCCACTGCAATGCGAACCTGCCCATCCTCCTCGCCGGCGGGCGCGGTCTCGGCCTCAAGCACGGCCAGCACATCGATTACAACAAGCCCTTCCTCAAGAACGGCACGTATACCCTGGGCTACGACGAGTGGCGCGAAATCTCCGGCAAGCCGAAAGACGGCAAGGCCCGCCTGAGCAACCTGATGCTCACCATGCTCCAGAAGATGGACATCCACACCGAGAAGTTCGTCGACAGCCTCGGGCCGATCTCGGAGATCGTCTAGCCTGGGCCGGAGGCCACTTCTCCTTCTTAATCTTAATCCTAATCGTAATCTTACTCTCTCCGGCAAGGCCGAGATTAAGATTAGGATTAAGAGTAAGATTAAGAACCCCGCTACGCCGTCTATTTCTCCGCCAGCGCGTGGATCGTGTTGATCACCTCGCTGCGGATCTCCCCGCCATCCGCTGAGCGGATGCCAAACTTGATCGCCATCTGCATCACCGGCTTGATCTCGGGGATCTCCAGGAAGACGGATTTCTTGTCCGCGGAAACGGTCGCGCTCTTCACGGTCAGCGTGTCGTGTTTCTTCTGCGCCATTTGCTGATTGGTGTACTGCATCGCGCCGTCCTTGCCCTGTTCCGTAGGTGTGACTGCGGCGCCCATCGTCGAAATCTCCGGTGAGCCGTAGGCGCTCGACCAGATGTAATTCCACACCTCCACGCCCCAGTTCTGCACGTCGGCCGCGCTGGCGGCGTCGAGTTCGCAGGCGAAATCCAATCGCACACCGCGCTTCGTCGCGTGCAGCCCGATGGGCATCCGCACGGGTGCCGCGGATTGGTAGCGCACCCGCTGAAAACACCCGTTCTTCACCGCCGTCGTCTGCCAGCCCCGCAGGCCGGCGACATAAAGCTGCCCATCCTTCGGATTGAACCGCGCGCGCATGATGCCGCTCTGGAAATTCACCGGGAAACGCACCACGCCGCCTTGCATCACCGTCGCCGGTCGCGGACTGATCGCCGAGGGCACATTCGCGCCGGAGACCTCCTCGCGCAGCACACCGAAAAGCGAGCACGTCCCGTAGCTGGTGTGCAGCAGTTGCCCGCGCCACGGACCCCAGCGGTTGTCATCCGGGACCCACACCTGGCCGCCGCTCGAGTTGTCCACGCGCTTCGGCATCCAGCAAAGCGGCCGGTCATAGTCCGTCGGCAGCGGGTCGCGATGCGCCAGCGGCACCACCCCATAGAAGCCGCCCGGCTTGATCCAATTCAACCGGCAGACCGGCGTCCACGTGCCTTCGTTGTCGCCCGTCGTCAGTTCGCCGTGCGGACCGCACCCGATTCCATTGGGCGCACGGAATCCCGTCGCCACCACATCGAGCTTCGAACCATCCGGCGACACGCGCATGAGCGACCCGTGATGCGCCATGACCTCATCGAAGCCGCGCCCGCCATTTTTCACGGGGCCGGCTTTGGCGAAATAGAAATTCCCCTGCGGATCCGTCTGCAGATCGAAGACAAATTCGTGGAAGCTCTTCGTCACCTTCACGTCGAAGTTGAACGCCTCATAGGAGTCGGCCTCGCCGTCACCATTGAGGTCGCGCAAGTGCCACAGCCCATCGCGGCACGTCACATAGATATCGCCGTTCACGATCTTCAATCCCAGGGCATGGTACAGCCCGCTGGCGAAACGCTTCCACGTCACGTGCCCCAGCGTGTCGTCGATTCCCGAGACGATGAACACATCGCCGTGAAAGGTGCACACCGCCGCGCGGCCATCCGGGAAGAAATCGAATCCCCCGATGAACATCGGCGCGTTCCATGGATTCGGCTCCGGCACCTTGATCGTATCCACCACATAAGCCGAATCCGCCTTCGCCGTCGCAGTATCGCCCTCGGTGACCACCGGCTCCGGCCAATGCGCCGGGCCGCCTTTGAGCAACGCGGGCAGGTTGATGTCCGGCTCGTGGAAAAAGAGCGGCGCGCCACGGCCATCGGGGTCGCGCGCCGGCGCCGTCCAGTAGGCGACCTGGAAGGTGGCCGGCCTGGCATGCGGCGCCACTTCGAGCGCGAGCTGACCGTTGAGCTTCCGCCACATCGAGCCATCGGGATCGCCGGCCGCCCAGATCATCACTTCGCCATGATCGCCATGCACCCACGGCGTCGATTGCATCACGCGCTCCTTGTCTTCCAGCCCTTCGACCGCCCCCTCGGTGCGCTTGTGCGTCGGCACGTCGAACGGATTGTCCGCCTGCGGATTCCCCGCCACGAGGATCTGCATCGGCTGTTTCGTCGGCGGCACATAAAAAGTGCGCGTGAAGTAGGCGCCGCCATTCATCACCTCATCGTAGCCCGGCATCTCCAATACGTCGATCCCACCGATGTTCCATTTCAGGATGGTTTTGCGGCCGTTCACGAAGAACCCCTTGAAACGCGCCTGCCCCGGCGGCAACGGCCCGAACGGCTCCGGCCGCGCATCCTTCCACACCTGCGGCGCTTTCCCAGCGATGAACCCCGGGCCTTCGCCGGTCGTGAAAGACACGTCCCCCAAGGCCGTCGGGTAATCGCCCCGCGACATCAGGTTCATCGGCGTGGTAAACTTGCCCGTCCACACCCCCACCACGCGACAAAGGTCGAGATCATAAGCGATCGCCGCTTCCCCTTGGTCACCGATCTTGATTGCGATTCCCTTGAGCGCCGTCGCCTTCGGTGTTTTGGCGTCCACGCCCTTGCCCACCCCGATCGTACCGAGAATCCACGGCCCGGGCGCCTCGCCGGTCCGCGTGGCCATTTTTTGCGCCGAGAGCGGGAGCGTCAAAGCGATCAAGGCCGTGGCAAAGAGGGAGCGAGTGGAGAGTGGAGATACTGGCATGGCGGGAAAATCGGCGGCCGCAGAATCAATGGAGGGCCACGGCCACCAGATGTTAACGAGCATGCCCGTGAATGCCACCGGCGATTGAAATTCTGTTCGGAAAAAACGAACGCCAACCGCCCTGCGACGCTCCAAAGCCTCCCGCAACCCGTCCTTCCCACTACCCCATCTCTCAAACTTTCGCCGTGCCCATCAATTCCTGTAGCGATTTTCCTCTCGCCAAGCGCACCGGTTTTCCAAACTCTTTGGCGCGGTTTGCCATGAAATACCCCGGTTTCCTACTTACCTTGGTTTTCACTGTGGTCTTCCTCGCTGTCTCCCCGGCGCGAGCGCTCACCGTCGTTATCGATCCGGGCCATGGAGGCATCGATCGTGGTGGCGCTCCCGGTCAGCGGGTACCCGAGAAACCTTATACCCTCGACGTTGGCCTGCGGCTCGCGGCCACTTTGCGCGCGCATGGGTTTCACGTCATCCTCACGCGCGATGGCGATTACTTCGTCGGCCTCCGCCAGCGCTGCGACATCGCCAATGCCCAGAGCAACGCCATCTTTGTCAGCGTCCATTTCAATGGCGCACCGCGCATCGCGGCGGACGGCGTGGAGACCTATTACTACTCGTCGCAGAGCGCCTCGCTCGCCGCAGCCGTGCATCGGCGACTGCTCGCGGCGACTGGCTTGGAAGACCGGCACGTTCGCCGACGCGGGTTTTTCGTCATTCGCCGCACGATCATCCCCTCGATCCTCGTCGAGCCGGGATTTCTGAGTAACCCCCAAGACGCGGACAAGGTCGGCAACTCGGCTGCCTACCGGCAAAAGATCGCCGATGCCATCGCACGCGGGATCATGGATCGCTATCAGTGACCCGCAGTCCAAGGCAGGTCTGCGAATTAGATTGGAAATGAGCCCAAGCCATTCCAATCCAGCGAAGTCGCAGGAGCTCCGGGGAGCGCACGCTCACCCTTCAACCTACCCCCACTATTCCCCTCCGCCTCTTCGGTCTCGAGTGCTGGCGAAGGCGTCTCGCCTTCGCGGACTTTTTCCCACCTCCTTCTCCAAGGCAACGGACAATATCTGTGAGGGCGCAGAAGAAGTTCGTTTCGGCGAGACGCCGAAACCAGCACTCGGGACGAGTGCGCTCCCCAGAGACCTCCTGCCGCGTCTTTACTGCCGACACCACATCTCTGAAACCACTGGAGCATCGCTATGATCCTGACTTCGCGTGAAATGAAAGCGCTGGAGGAACGCGCCTTTGCCGATGGTATCACCGCCGAGGCCCTGATGGAGGAAGCCGGCCGGAAGATCGCCGAAACGGTGCGCCAGTTTTACCCCTTTCCTGGCAAGTGCATCGTCGTCTTCGGCAAAGGCCACAATGGAGGCGATGCCTTGGTCGCCGCCCGGCACCTTGCGGAAGCGGGCTGGACGCTCGAGTGGAAGCCTGCCTTCCCAGAAGACAAATGGGCGCCTTTGACCCGCCAGAATTGGGAGGTCGTGCGCGACATCGCCACCGGACCAGACGGCCGCCATTGCATCCTGTCGAGGCCGGGACCACAGCCGGTGATCATCCTGGACGGCCTGCTCGGGATCGGCGCCGGCGGAGCGTTGCGCCCGCCCATTCTCGACGCCACCCGCGAGATCAATCGCCTCCGCGCCACCAGCAACGCCCGGGTCTTCGCCATCGATCTGCCCACCGGCCTCGATAGCGAAACCGGCGCCGCCGATCCGGACACCGTGATCGCCGACTACACGCTGACTATTTCCTTCGCCAAGCAGCCGTTACTGGCCGATGCCGCCGCTCGCTTCGTTGGCCGACTGGCCGTATTGCCACTGGAAGAACTCAGCAAGCGCGCCTCCGGCGGGAATCCTGACGGCGTGGCCACCGCCGAAGAGCTCCAATCCACGCTCCCCCGGCGCAATTTCGACATGCACAAAGGCCAGTGCGGGCGGGTCGGAATCGTCGCCGGTTCCCGTGGTTTCGTCGGTGCGGCCATCATGTCCGCCGAGGCCTGTGTCCGTGCCGGGGCCGGGCTCATCACCCTCTTCGCCACCGAAAACATCTATCTCATCGTCGTCTCCGCCATCGGCCCCGAGGTGATGGTAAAACCGGTGCAATCCTATCTGGAAGTGCTCGAAGCCAAGACCGACGTCCTCGCCATCGGTCCAGGCTTGGGTAGCGGCCACGCCAGCGAAGTGCGCCAAATCATCGAACAGGCCCCCCAGCCCATGGTCGTGGACGCCGACGCCCTCAATATCCTCTCCGACAGCATCCATCTCTTGGATCGCTGCGCCGGCCCTCGCCTGCTCACCCCGCATCCCGGGGAAATGGCCCGGCTCGATCCCAAGTCCAAAGATCGCAGCCGCCGCGAGACCGTCGAAGCCTTCACCACCCGCTGGCCCCATACCCTCCTGTTGAAAGGTTCCCGCACCCTCATAGGCCAGCGTGACCACCCCTTTTCTTACAACACCACCGGCTCGCCCGGCATGGCCACCGGTGGCATGGGCGATATCCTTACTGGCGTCTGCGCCGCGCTCGCCGGGCAGGGTCTTTCCCTCTACGACGCCGCCCGGGTGGGGGCCTGGCTCTGTGGCCGCGCCGCCGAACTCGCGGTGACGGTAGGCGACGAATCCGAGGAATCCCTGACTCCGACACTGCTATTCCGATACCTTGGCCGGGCTTTCCAAGATCTGCGAGCGGGGAAGGGGTGAAGGCGGAAGGGCAGAACACCCAACATCCAATTAGTCCCACCCAAAAGCCCGCTCGCGCACGTAGCCTGCGCAATTGGATGTTCGATGTTGGGTGTTGGATGTTGGATGTTCCACCTTCCCCTCCCCCGCTTCCCTCTTGTCTAACGTCCCCACATCCGCCAACGTTCCCCCTCCATGACGCAGAAAAATTCAGGCTGTCTCTGGATGCTGGCGGGCTTCGGCCTTTGCCTCGGCTTCCTCACGGTCCTAGCCATCGTCTTCATCGTAGCCAGCGGCAACAGCGTGCGCACCGTCGTCATGCCCAGGGCGCCGCGCTTTGAGGAATCCGTCGTCGTGGACGCCAAGCCGACCAAGGATGGCAAGGTGACCGACTCCAAAATCGCCCTCATTTACCTGCGGGGTGTCATCAGCTCTTCCGAACCGGGTGCCCTCGGCGAATCGATGGTCGACGACCTGAAAATTCAGCTCGAGCAGGCCGCCACCGACGAAAAAGTGAAGGCCGTGGTGCTCTATGTCGATTCCCCCGGTGGTGAGGTCACCGCCTCCGATTCCATTTACGATGCCGTGCGCAAGGTGCGCGAGGGCGGTTACGGAAAGAAGAAACCGGTCGTCGTCTACATGGGCTCGCTCGCGGCTTCGGGCGGTTATTACATCTCCTGCGCCGGCACCTGGCTCATGGCGAATGAAACCACGCTCACCGGCTCCATCGGTGTGATCATGCAATCGCTCAACTACAAGGAGCTTTTCGGCAAGCTCGGGCTGCAGACCGTCACCTTCAAGAGCGGCCAGTTCAAAGACATGCTCAGCGGTTCGCGCGATCTCACCCAGGAAGAGCGCGATTACATCCAGAAGATGGTCATGGACACCTACGGCAAGTTCGTCGGCATCGTGGCCAAGGAGCGCAAGCTCAACGAAGACGAACTTCGCCACGGCCTCGCCGATGGCCGCGTCATCTCCGGCAAGGACGCCCTCGCCGCCAAGCTGATCAACGCCACTGGCGAAGTGGAAGACGCCTACGCCAAGGCCATGGAACTCGGCAACGCACGGGGCGCCACGGTCATTCGCTACGAGTCGCCCTTCAAGCTCGGGAAACTTTTCCGTCTGCTGGGCCAAAGTGAAAAGACCAGCGTTGAGGTGAATCTGGCCAACACCATCCGACCGAAGCTCGAAGCCGGGCGGCTCTATTTCCTGCCGGGCTCTTACGCGCCGTAACCCTTGCCGGTTTCCGCTTCCCCAACGCTTGCGGACTTTCTCGTCGCGGGATTTTTCGTCCTCATCGGCCTGGCGATCTACGGCCGGCAGTTGATCCGGATCATTCGCGAAGGCGGGAAGGTGCTCGTCGACCAATTCGACCTGCCCGAGTTGCTGATGAGCCTGGTCTTCGCCGGGTTCTTCGGCTTCATGGCGCTCGGCGCCGTGCAGCGACACGCGCACGAAGAGACGAAGGTGGATATCAGCGCCGTGCTGCCGAACTCGCTGCTCTTCATCGCGTTCGTCATCGGCATCGGAGGCTTCATGGCCTTCCGCGGCATCCAGCTCCGGCGCGCTTTCGGGCTCGACCGGGTAGGGCCCCTGGCGTTGCTGGGCTGGGCGATCGGCCTGCTGCTTGCGGCCTTTCCCCTCGCCGCAGTCGCCAACGCCATTACCGCGCTCCTTTCGCACGGCGCACTCGAGCCCCAGCCGCTGGTCGATCTCTTCACTAAAATGGCGAAGGAGCACGACTACGCGTCGATGAGCAAAATCCTCGTCTCCGCCGTGCTCATTCAGCCGGCTTGCGAAGAGTTCCTATTTCGCGGATTTTTCTACGGCGTATGGAAACGCTATGTCGGCCCGTGGAGCGCCGGCTTTTTTGCCTGCCTGCTTTTCGCGGCCTTTCACACCAGCCTCGCGGCCTTCGCCGGTCTCTTCGTCCTCGCGGTCTGCCTGAATATCGCCTACGAGCGCACCGGCTCGTTGCTCGTGCCGATCTGCATGCACGCGCTCTTCAATTTCACCAGCCTGCTCGTGCTCTACGCGCAGGTGCAATTCGCTCATTAGAATTGCATGCCTCGCTCCCGGCATAACTCCTCTCCTACGCTCGCCGATTGGGGCGAGGATCGTCTCGTCGCTGCCCTCACGCGCGACCTGCCGCACGGCGCGGAAGTGCTCGTCGGCGCGGGAGACGATTGCGCGGTGATCGGACGCAAGCGTGATGCGCGCTGGCAGCTCTTGAAAACGGATGTCGTCATCGAAGGGATCCATTTCCTGCCGGATGAAGACGCCCGCCGCGTCGGCTGGAAAGCCCTCTGCCGTGCGATCAGCGATATCGCCGCGATGGGCGGAATACCCGCGCACGCCCTCATTACCCTCGCCGCACCGGCAGCGACACCCGTCGACCGCGTGAAAGCCCTCTACGCCGGCCTGCGCAAAGCGGCGCGGAAATATGACGTGGGCATCGTCGGTGGCGAAACATCGCGTTCTCCCGGCCCGCTCTTTCTCAACATCGCGCTCACCGGCTGGGTCGAGCGTCAGCAGTGCGTGCTGCGTTCCGGTGGACGGCCCGGCGATTCCCTCTACGTCACCGGCCGTCTCGGTGGCTCACTGGCCGGCAAGCATCTCGACTTCCAACCCCGCATCGAGGAAGCCCGCTGGCTCGTTTCTCATTTCAAACCGCGCGCCATGATGGACCTGAGCGACGGTCTCGCCGCCGACCTCCCACGCCTCGCCGCTGCCAGCCAATGCGGCTACACCATCGACGAAGCGTGCCTCCCTTTAAATACCGGCTGCACTCCCACTCAAGCGATGAGCGACGGCGAAGACTTCGAACTCCTCTTCGCGTTGCCCGCGCGTTCCGCAACCGCCCTCGAAGCAGCTTGGAAAAAGCGCTTTCCCCGTCTGCCGCTCACGCAAATCGGCCGTCTCATTCCGCATTCCGCAATCCGCACTCCGTATTCCCATGGGTACGATCATTTCGCAGAGCGCTGACGAAACCATCGCCCACGGCCGTGCCCACGCCGCCGCCCTCCGGCGCGGTGACGTCCTCGCCCTGTGTGGCGATCTCGGCGCTGGCAAAACCCATTTCGTGAAAGGCCTCGTCGCCGCACTCGGCGCCACCGCCGGCGTCACCAGCCCCACCTTCACCCTCATCCACGAATACCTCGGCGGCCGTCTCCCGCTCTATCATTTCGATTTCTACCGCCTGGAGGACGAAGACGAGGCGCTCAAGATCGGCCTCGACGAATATCTCAACGGTGACGGCGTGTGTGTCATCGAATGGGGCGACAAATTCCCCGGCCTGCTCCCCGCACACACCCAGTGGCTCCGCTTCACCCACCGCGCCGACGGGGCCCGCGTCATCGAGGAATCCGCATGATCACGCTCGCCATCGACACCTCCACTCCGCACGGCAGCGTCGCGCTGCTCGCCGATGATGCTCTGCTCTTCGACGAGCATTTCATCGGCGACCGCAGCCACAGCGCTTCACTCTTCGTCGCCCTCGAAAAGGTGCGCGCGCAAACCGATCGTGTTGACCAGATCGCCATCGGCCTTGGCCCCGGTTCCTACGCCGGCGTGCGCATCGCCATCGCGGCCGCCCTTGGCCTCCGCCTCGCGCTCGACGCAAAATTGGCCGGCATCCCCTCCGTCGCCGCGCTCGAAACCGACGCACCGACCTATATCGTCATCGGCGACGCGCGCCGTGACTCCTTCTACTTCTCCCGCATCGAAAACGGCGTGTGCGTGGAAGGTCCGCTCCTCGCCACTGAGGAGGAATTGAAACAACGTCTTGGATCCTGCGCCGCGCTCCCCATCTTCGCCACGGAAGCCGTCCTCCCGTTTCCCGCCGCGCAAATCGCCCTGCCCTCCGCCGCTCTGCTGGCCCGTCTCGCCGCAGCCAACCGCGGCATCATCGCCACGGAAAACCTCGAACCCATCTACCTGCGCGAACCCCACATCACGCAGCCCAAGCAGCGCCCGGGCATTCCCCCGCGGTGATGAGGGCGGTCAAAAGCAGAGCAACGCCACGCCACGCGCGACAGCGTTTCCAAAAAAACACGGGTCATCCTGAGCGAAGCGGGGAATCATGGGCGGAGTCGAAGGACCTCCAATTTCCGTGGGTTTTCGCGCGGAGCCATGACGATCTCCGGACAAGAAAGCGCGTTCGACAGCCATGCGGATGAAGAACAACGATATGGGAGGTCGTTCGCCTGCGCTCGGTCGCCACCCCCTCTCTTCGTTCAAGATGACAGGGATTTTTGGGCGCCGTCATCCTTGAGCGCAGTGTCCGGGGGCGAAGGCGGTGGAAAATGGCGCGCAGTCCTGCCCAAGCGCGTGGAAGCTCCGCGCGAAAACCCACAGAAGTCAGAGGTCCTTCGACTCCGCCCATGATTCCCCGCTTCGCTCAGGATGACGTCGTTTTTTTGAAACGCTGTCGCGTAGGCCAGCAATAATTCGCAAACACCACCTACGCCTTCGCTTCAGCCAGCTCCGGACCCTTCCCGATCTTCAGCAACCGCAATGTCCGCAGCGCCTCAGGCTCCTTGTAATGCCGCCGCAATCCGCTATCGGTCAACGCGCTCGCCGGCACGTGAGTGATGAACTCGGCGAAGCTTTTTTCCACGCGATCCCGCTGGAGCTCGACACCCTTTTTCGTCTCCCAAAACTCTTCCTCGATCTTGGCCAGCGAGAGCGCGGCCTCATCGGGTCCGAGATTCTCACGCCGTCCCAGCAGCCAGACCAATTCCGGATCTTCCGGCAGCGCCACGGGAAACGGCACAAACGGCGCCTTCACCTCTTCCTCCTTCACGGAGGGATCGACCTTCACCTTGCTGCTGATGGTGCGATCCGGCAGGACGATTTCCACTGCCACCTGCTTCGTCTCCTCATCGGGCGTGATGGCCACATTCTCCTCGCCGAAGTGCGCGGTAAGCTCGTTCTGCAGGCCAGTGACGGTCTGAGGCTCGAGATCCGGGATCGCGCCTTTCTCGCAGAATTTTTCGAAGGACTCGATGTTCTTCATCAACTGAACCTCCTTCGCCACCTCATTGTAAATCGCCGTCGCCAGGTGCGGATCGTTCGTCGCCTTGGGGAGCACTTTTTGCAGCAGCGCGAGAAGTTGGGCCTCGTTCAGTCCTTTGATTTTCATAGGCAAATGGCGGTCGAATTTTTCGGGGGCGGGTTTGTCACCCATGCGCCGGAAAAGCGCAAGAAATTACCCCGCGTTTTTTCCCGTCCTCTGTTCTCTCCGTCGGCGGCGACAACGGACCGCTTTACGCCGCGGGAACAGGGGCCGGATATTCCACTTCGCCGGTAAGACAAAGGTTGTCACCCAGGCGCGTGTAAGTGGCGTTGCGAATCGTGGCGGCTTCCGCATTCGACCCGACGCCGAGTCCTTTCACGACCACTGCGGGTCCACCGCAGAGCAAAGGAGCGAGATAAAAGTGCGCGCGCTGCACGAGCCGCCGGTCGAAGGCTTCGCCGAGCACTCCGCCACCGCCCTCGATCATCACGCTGGTGATCTGCCGTTTGCCAAGGTCGCGCAAAACGGTGCGCAATGATTTTTCGCGATAGACCAGCGTCCGCTCGCGATGTTCGTCCGTAAAGAGGTGCGCCTCCTTCGGTAATTTCCCACTGCGGGTAATAACGATCCGCCAGGGCTGTCTCGCTCCGCGCACGCCGCGCACGGTGAGCCGGGGATTATCCTGTCGCAATGTCTCAGCGCCGATGAGGATCGCATCGACCTGCGAGCGCAACCGATGCGCATCCTTCCGCGCGACGGCATTCGTGAGCCACTGGCCTTCTCCCGGCGGGCGCGTGATCCGCCCATCAAGGGACATCCCGGCTTTGGCGATGACCAATGGCATCTTCGTCACGATCCAGTGATTGAACGCCGCGTTCAGCGCGCGGCATTCCGCTTCCAGCACATCGGTGGTGACAGCAATCCCCGTGTCGCGGAGCAGCTTCACTCCACGCCCGGCGTGGGAGGGATTCGGATCGATCGTCCCAATCACCACGCGCCGGAAGCCAGCGGCGATGATCGCTTCCACACACGGTGGCGTGCGTCCATGCGTCGAGCATGGTTCCAGCGTGACGTAGATCGTCGCGCCCCTGGCCAGCGCCGGCTTCGGCAAAGCGCGCAAGGCTTCGATCTCCGCATGCGGCAATCCGGCGCGGTGATGATACCCACGCGCGATGATCTTCCCTGCGCGCACAATGACTGCGCCCACCGCCGGATTGGGGCTGGTCTGGCCCAGTCCCCGGCGTGCTTCGGCCAGAGCCGCTCGCATGAATTCTTCGTCTTGCATCTCCTCGTTAATAAACCTTGCGCAACCGCCTTTGAACCCGGAACTTCACGCCGTGTCACTCAGCCTCCGGGAGAAGCAGCGCCTCTACCATAGCCTGGCGCAACTCGTCCGCCAGGGCATCCCCTTCCCCGCCGCGCTGAATAAACTCGCGCCGGGCGCCCGGGGCGATACCCGCCGGCTGATCGAAGCGGCGCGCAAATCCCTGGCCTCGGGCCACACGGTCGGCGAGGCCTTCACCGCGATGCCATCGGTCGTCTCTTCGCTGGAGAGCGCCGTGGTCAGCGCCGTCGAGAAAAGCGGGCAACTCGATCGCGGATTGCGCGATCTCTCCGAATACTTCGCGGCGCTCGATAAAGCCCGGCGGGACTTTGTGATGCGCTGCGCTTATCCCGTATTCATGCTGCACTTCGGTATTCTGCTGCTGAACGCGCCGACGCTTTTCACCCAGAGTGCCGCCGCCTATGGCCGCCAGGTGGGCACGGCTTTCCTGTTCGTCTACGCCTGTGTCGCCGTCATCGCGTTCGCGGCGCCGCTGCTGCGCGATGCGGGCGCCGTCAGCGCGGGCATCGATCGGCTCCTGATCCTATTTCCGATTCTCGGGCAGATTCGCCGTTCGTTTGCTCTCTCGCGCTTCTGCACCGTCTACGGTTTGCAACTCGACGCGGGGATCAATGTCATCGATTCCGTGATCACGGCCGGTCGCTCCAGTCGCAGTGGACTGGTGCGCTCGGCAGTGGATTCGGCGGTGCCGAATATTCGCGGCGGTTCCCAAGTGGGTCCGTTGCTGGCGGCCAGTGGCGCATTCCCGAGCGATATGGCGCAGGCGTTGATCGTCGGCGAAGAAACTGGCTCGCTCGACGACGAGTTGCAGCGGCTCAGCATGGAGTTCCGGGACCGGGCGCTCGTGGCCCTGGCCGCATTCACCGAGTGGCTGCCGAGGCTGATTTACATCGGTGTTGTGCTGTATATGGGGTGGAAGATTGTCAGCTTCTACCAAGGGTACTACGGACAGATCGAGAAGATGCTCCAGTAGCGCCAAATCGGCGCTGTCGCGTGCGTTATCTCACGGCCGTTGCTGAGTCAATATGACTCTTTTCGGCGAGCGGATTGCGTTTCGAAATCGTGGTACAAATCCCACATCTGTAGCGATTTATGGATAAAAATTGCGGCAGGAAAAGCGGTGGCACTGTCCAAGCTCGACAAGGAAACTGAAGAAACCAAAAACCAACTTCACCAATTCCAACCTATGAGCATTATCCGTTACCAATTCCCGCAAGTACCCAACTGGTCCTCGTCCGATCGTCTGGCTTCCCTGCGCGACGAAGTGAACCGTTTGTTCGACTTCTCGTGGCCGAGCCGCGATAGCGGCCTGTTCAGCGGCTGGTCCCCGGCGCTGGATGTCTTCGATGACAAGGACAACCTGGTCGTCAAAGTCGAGTTGCCAGGTCTGAACAAGGACGAGATCAACATCTCTCTCGACAAGGGCGTCCTCACTGTCTCGGGCGAACGCAAGCAGGAGCACGAGTCGAAAGAGGGCGAGTCCTTCCGCAGCGAACGCTACTTCGGCAAGTTCCACCGCAGCGTGACCCTCCCCGCCACGGTGGACAGCACCAAGGTCAGCGCCTCCTACAAGGACGGAATCCTCACGGTCGACCTGCCGAAAGCCGAGGAAGCCAAGCCGAAGCAGATCGCGGTCAACGTCGCCTGATCAACCAACGCTCACTTCCAGCCTCCGGTGGGTTCGCCATGGCCCGCCGGAGCAAGTTGCAAAACCTCAAACCAATTCACCTTTCAGAAAATCTATGAACGCCACTTTGAACAAACCCACTTCCTCCACCGACGTCGCCCAGAATGGCGCGAACCGGGTCAACTATGTCACCCCGCTGGCCAACATCCTCGAGTCGAAGGACGGCTACGTCCTCGAAGCCGAGATGCCCGGCGTGAATAAGGACGGCCTCGAGGTTATCGTGGAAAACGGCGAACTCACCATCGTCGGCCGCCGCGCGGTGGCCGAGAACCGCGGCCGCGAAGTCTATCGCGAATCCCGTGCCTTCGATTACCGCCGGGCCTTCGAACTCGATCCCTCGATCGACACCACGAAGATCACCGCGAAGATCGATCAAGGCGTCCTGACGCTCCATCTGCCGAAGGCGGAAGCTGTCAAGCCGCGCAAGATCACCGTCGGCTAACCTCGGACCTCATTTGGTTTCGGTAACCCACGCCCCCGTGGCAGCGCACCACGGGGGCGTGCTTTTTTCTTCGTAGCGTAATGGCAGTCGTCTCGATTTCGCGTGGCGTCGAGACTTGCCGAACGCGCGATTTCCGCGCCTTTTAAACGCGTGTCGTTTCATTGGTCCATCGCCTGGTTTGGCTATCTCCTTACCTTGGGAGCGATCCCGCACATTCTCCTGCGCAACAAGCCGCCCGTCTCGACGCTCGCCTGGATTTGGGCGGTCATTCTTTTTCCCTACGTCGGAACGCTTTTCTATTTCGTCTTCGGCACCGAACGCATAGAGCGCAAGAAGCTGCGCGCCCGCCGTGAGATGGCCGCCTCGGGTGCCCGCTCCGAACGGCGTGTGACCGCTTTCACCCGCACGTTGCTCGACGAGTTGCCCGATCCGGAGCGCGCTGCGGTTGAACTGCTCAACAACATCAACGAGCTCGCCGTTTCCTCCGTCCAGTCCACGCGCCTCCTGGTCGGCGGAGCGCAATTCTTCTCCGCGCTCGGTCAGCGGATTGACGAAGCGCGCGAGCATGTGCACATCGAGTTCTTCATCTGGCGCGATGACGCTCGCGGCCGTGAGCTCCGCGAACATCTCATCGCCGCCGCGAAGCGCGGCGTGGAGGTCCGCGTGCTCGTCGATCAAATCGGCAGCTTCGGCCTGCGCCGCTCTTTTTTCGATCCGCTCTGCGAAGCGGGCGGGAAGTTTGCCTGGTTCCGCACCGCGCATCCTTTGCGCAATCGCTGGACCTTCCACCTCCGCAACCATCGCAAGCTGCAGATCATCGACGGCCGCATCGCTTTCGTCGGCGGCATGAATATGGCCCGCGAATACGCCGGCGAAGATCCGGAGGTCGGCCCGTGGCGGGACGTGCAGATCGAGCTCACCGGCGGCGTGGCCAAACGCTTGCAGATGACTTTTGCCGACGACTGGTTTTTCGTCACCGAGGAGAAGCTGCTCGAAAAGCACTACTATCCCCAGCCGGTCGTGCCGCAGAAATACCTCGTGCAATCGATGCCCGACGGGCCCGACTCCCCGGACGACCCCATCCAGATGTCGATGGTCTACCTGCTCAACTCCGCGCGACACCGGGTGTGGCTCACTGCCGGATATTTCGTGCCGAAGGAGCCCCTGCTCACCGCACTGGAACTGGCCGCCGCGCGCGGCGTCGATGTGCGCCTCCTCGTCTCGGAGAAGTCGGACCACCCCTTGCTCGTCAACGTCGGCCGCTCTTACTACGAGGAACTGCTCCGCTTCGGCGTGAAGATCTACGAATACGATAAGGGCATCAACCACGCGAAAGTGACGCTGATCGATGACAAATGGCTCATGGTCGGCTCGGCGAATTTCGACATCCGTTCCATGCGCTTGAATTTCGAGCTGAACGTCGCCGTGCGTGACCCCGAGCGCGCCGCGGAACTCGAGGCGGTCCTCGCGCATGATTTCGATCTCGATTCACGGCCCATCGTGCTCGAGGAGTTTCTCGTGCGCCCGTGGTCGCAGCGGTTGAAGGAGAGCCTGTTGCGGCCGCTGGCGCCGCTGCTGTAATCGCGATGGCGGGGCAGCGCTGCAGATGAACACCCGCTGCTCCGGGAAGACGGGTCGCTATGCCCCACAATTCGGCGGCCGCCGTGGGTTTTGCGGCGGGGTGTCGTTTGATTGGTGACGTGAGAGCATTAAGCAGTGTTTACGAATTCGAAAGGACGAGCCACGGGCGCTTGCGTTCTCTAGTGCGGCGGTGCTCCCTAAGCATTAACCCACATCTTTGCTCGGCGTTTGGACGTCGATACGAATAGCGCCTTGGGATCGGCGACTTTCCAGTCGCCGACCGAGACTTACGCGCGGAGCGCCATCTTTGGGGCGTCGCTCCGCGACGCAGGGCGACTGGAAAGTCGCCCCTCCCAGTGAGCCGCAGTCGAATTCACCGCTGTCTCTACTGACCAAAGCTGTGGGTAATGCCGCGCGGTCCTCGACTAACTCCAATAGACGTAAATGTCCACCCGGTGCTTGGTATCATCCACCGTGACTTCCGCCCACTCCGCGCCTTCACCGGGCTCGATCTGAAAGTGACGGATTCCCGTGGACGGAGAGGTCGCGTGGACGTCGAGAGTGCCGGGCGATTGTTGCAACCACCGCTCGATGTCAGCCGGCGGAGCGGTGAAGGTGACTCGAAAGGCGCGAGTGAAAGGACCGCCGCTGGTCGTGATGTCCAAATGTTTCGCGGAGCCGGGAAACGGGGCCAGCCGTCCCCAAGCGAGAGCACAGGCAATGGCCGAGGGACGATTGAGCCAGGAGTTCGGTGAAAGGACGGTGTAAGCGGCCGCCGCAACTAACCCAAGTTCGACAGTTACGAAGTTAGTTGGGTTGATTTTGAAGGGCTTACGTTGATTAAAGGCGGTTTTTCTCCACTACATTTTCGATGATTTTCGGACGCGTGGGCAGTTTCAGGCCCAAGTGAGCCAGCAGATCGGCGGCCAGCGGTTCGGGTTTGCTGACTAGGCGCAGCCGGGTTTCGCCGCGGTCACGGACGTTGAACAAGAGGTCCATGGAATGAATGGTGCCGAGTTCCTGCACCACTTGCCGAGCGGTGTCTCCCATGGCCTTGGCTTTGAGCCAGAGTTCCAAGGTGCGCCACATGACCAGCGCCAGGAAGCAGACCAGGATGTGGGCCTGCACCCCGATCTTCTTTTTGATGAAAGACTGGGCGCAGTCCCAAGTCGCTCTTGCTGGTCCGAAAGGCGTCTTCGACTTCCGTCAGTTGGATATACCAACGCCAAAGCTTGCCGGGATCTTCTTCGGTGCAGTTGGTGCGCAGCAGATAGGCGCCATGGGCGGCTTGCGCCCATTCGGTTTTGCTCGGGTCTTCGCTGACGCGCAGTCCGACCGCGCG